>QKED01000006.1 GCA_003252455.1 Gammaproteobacteria bacterium | reverse complement strand
GCTGGCGATGGCCATCGGCGTGGCCGCCGTGGTGCTGCTCACCACCCTCGGCGAGGCGGCGCGGCGCTATGTGAGCAACGAGTTCAGCTCCCTCGGCTCGCACCTGGTGATCATGCTCCCCGGACGCAACGAGACCACCGGCGGCGCCCCGCCGATGTTCGGTGCCGCCGCCAACGACCTGACCATCGACGACGCCATGACCCTCACCCGCTCGCCCTGGGTGGTGCGTGTGGCGCCGCTCAACATCGGCACCTCCGACGTCTCCCACGGCGCACTGGAGCGCGAGGGGACCATCCTCGGCACCACCCACGACTTCCTCGAACTGCGCCACTTCGCGATGGCCGCCGGGCAGTTCCTCCCCCCCGGCGACGCGCGCGACCGCCAGCCGGTCTGCGTCATCGGCGAGACCATCCGCCAGGAGCTCTTCCCCGGTGAGAAGGCGGTGGGCAACTGGCTGCGCATCGGCGACCGGCGCTTTCGCGTCATCGGCGTGGTGGACGACATCGGCATGAGCATGGGGCTCGACAGCGGCAACATGGTGATCATTCCGGTGGCCAGCGCCCAGGCGCTGTTCAACACCGAGTCGCTGTTGCGCGTGCTCATCGAGGCGCGCGGGCTGGAGGCGATCCCCAAGGTCAAAGAGTACGCCCTTAGCACCATCCGCGAGCGCCACAACGGCGAGGAGGATGTCACCCTCATCACCCAGGACGCCCTGCTCGCCACCTTCGACAAGATCTTCACCGCCCTCACCCTCACCGTGGGCGGCATCGCCGCCGTCAGCCTGCTGGTGGCCGGGGTGCTGATCATGAACGTAATGCTGGTGACCGTGAGTCAGCGCACCAGCGAGATTGGGCTACTGAAGGCGATCGGCGCCTCGCGTGGGCAGATCGTCAGGCTGTTTCTGAGCGAGGCGATCCTGCTCTCGATCATCGGTGCCGCCCTCGGCCTGGGGCTCGGCCTCGGCGGTGGTGCCCTCCTCGGCCACCTCTACCCCAAGCTCGACTTCACCGCCCCCTGGTGGGCGGTGCTCGCGGCGCTGTTTGTGGCGGTAGGTTCCGGCGTGGTCTTCGGCGTCGCCCCGGCACGGCGCGCGGCACGCCTCGACCCGGTCATGGCGTTGGCGAGGCACTAAGAAAATGCGCCACAGAGGCACGGAGTACACAGAGGGTTTTTGCGTGACAAATGCACAATCAGCCGTGAGTCACCCTATGCAGTGGGCAACCTCGTCATACCCGACTCACGTAGAGACTCTCCGTCTCCTCCGTGCCTGCGTGGCGAAACTACCCTAATGCGCCTGCACGAACTGACCCACCTCACCTTCGGCGCGCTGGTCACCCAGCGGCTGCGCAGCGCGCTCACCGCGCTCGGCATCGCCATCGGCGTGTTTGCGGTGATCCTGCTCACCGCTATCGGTGCGGGGGTGCAGCAGTTCATCCTCGCCGAGTTCACCCAGTTCGGTACCCACCTCATCGGCGTCAATCCGGGCAAGACCACCACCATGGGCGGCTCGGTGGGGGTCTTTGGCTCCACCCGCCCGCTCACGCTGGATGACGCCGAGGCGCTGGCCAGCCTGCCGGAGGTGGTCGCGGTGGAGCCGGTGGTGGCGGGCAACGCCGAGGTGGAGGGCAACGACCGCGCGCGGCGCACGCTCATCTACGGTGTCGGCGGCCACTTCCCCGAGGTGTTCAGCTTTACCCTGGCACAGGGGCGCTTTCTACCCGACGACGACCCGCGCGCCGCGCGCGCCTATGCGGTGCTCGGCTCCAAACTGCACCACGAGCTGTTCGGCGAGGAGAGTGCGCTCGGCGCGCGCATCCGCGTCGGTGGCCAGCGCTACCGGGTGATCGGCGTGATGGAGTCTAAGGGCCAGGTGCTGGGGATGGACCTGGACGATACCGTCTACATCCCGGTGCAGAAGGCGCTGGAGCTGTTCAACCGCGAGGGGCTGATGGAGGTCGACCTGCTCTATCGAGCGGGCGCCGACGAGGCGGCGCTGGTGGACGGCATCAAGCGCCGCCTGAGCGAGCGCCACGGGCGCGACGACTTCACCATCACCACCCAGCAGCAGATGATGGATGTGCTCGGCTCGATCCTCGACGTGGTCACCTTCGCCGTGGCGGCGCTCGGCGGTATCTCGTTGCTGGTGGGCGCGGTGGGCATCCTCACCATCATGACCATTGCGGTGAGCGAGCGCACCGCCGAGATCGGCCTGCTGCGCGCCCTCGGTGCCAGCCAAAAACAGGTGCTGGCGCTGTTCCTCGCCGAGGCGACCCTACTCTCGCTACTCGGCGGCCTCACCGGCCTTTGCGCCGGGCTCGCCCTCACCGGGCTGGTGAGCTGGCTGGTACCCGCGCTGCCGGTCGCCCTCAGTTGGCCCTTTATCTTCGCCGCGCTCGGCATCAGCGCCATCATCGGCCTGGTGGCCGGGGTGCTGCCCGCACGCCACGCCGCACGCCTCGACCCGGTCGAGGCGCTACGCGCCGAGTGAACAATACTGAACAGCAGCGCTACTTAAACAGCAGTGCCACGGCGGCGATGAGCAGCATCAACGAAACCCCCTGCTGGTGCACGCCGTTACTCATGCGCATGTGCAGGTGTCGCCCGATCCAGACCGCGACGAAGATCGGCAGCGGCAGCCACCAGAGCGCCCACACCTCGCCCCAGGCGTAGCTCTCTTGGATCAGCATGAGTTGGATGAAGCGCAGGGTGTTGACCACGATGAAGTAGGTCGAGAAGGTGGTGCGGAACTGGCTCTTGTCGCTGAACTGGTGCTTGGTGGCGGCCACCGCCAGCGGGCCCCCGGTACCGAAGGCGCCCTGCGCCAACCCGGCGATCGCCAGCAACAGAGCACCGAGCAGCTTGCCCGGTGTGATGCGCACGAAGGGCATCAGCGCGCCGATGAGGGTGAGGATGGCGAAGGCCTTGAGCAGCCACGCGGAGTCGTAGTGGTCGATGGCCATCACGCCGAGGATCTGCGTCGGGATGGTGAGGAACACCAGCAGACCGAGCAGCCGCCAGGAGAGCCCCTGGTGGTCTCGGGCGAGGATGATCAGGTCGGTGTAGAGGGTGACCAGCAGGCCGATGAGGATGAGCGACTTGATGTCGACGAAGAAGCCGAGCACCAGAAAGGAGAAGATCGCCCCGCCAAAGCCGAAGGCGCTCTTGACGATGGTGAAGAGGAAGAAGACCGCGATGATGAACCAGAACTCCATGGGCGCGGATTGTGCCCGCTGGAGTCGGCTCTGTACAGCTGCGCGGTTGAGGGCCAAACCCAGCCGTATTAGCCACGGAGTCACCGAGGAGACGGAGGGTTATCGAGTTGGGAAAGGGCTAACCAGAGTGTGCAATCCTCTCAATTCACTCTGCTCTGTGACCTCTGTGCCTGCGTGGCAAACAGGACGGCCCCGGCTCACCCCTTGACCAGACGTAGGCCGCGCCGGGTGTCGAGCATCACCTCCTTGAGCACGGAGCCGCCAAGGCGGTCTTCCGGGTCGAGCGACATCACGGTGTCGATCATCGCCTCGCCCTCCTCCAGCTCACCGAGGCGCATCTTGACGTAGGCGGCCCCCTTGAGGGCGAGCAGGTAGAAGCGCACCAGGCCGAGCGGCAGCTCCGGCGTGTGGTGTTCGGGCCTCAGCTCGCGCCAGTCGTCGGGGAAACCAAGGCGCTGACCGCTCAGGCGCAGGGCGTGGGAGGCGGTGACCAGGGTCTCTGGGTAGCGCTTCTGGTAGTAGTAGAAGCGATAGAGCGAGACCAGCACGGCGAGGCTCTCGGGGGCGTAGAAGAACGCCTTGAGCAGCAACGGCTCGCACTCCGGCTCGCCGTACTCCTCGGCGGCCTCGGCGAGGAGTGCCTCCACGCCATCGGGTAGCGGCTCGTTGAAGTAGAGGTCGGCCTCCTCTTTTCCATCAAAATCGATCAGGTCCATGCGGGTCTCCCTCGTTGATTGATCAGGCTTGGGCAGGGGGTGGTGGCAAAACCGACACACCCATGTAGTGGGGTTGCTTGCATGCACTCTCCATACCGAACACGGTATCGCCCGTCACTACGAAAAACGGCGACCCGAGGGTCGCCGTCGTGGCCGTAGTGTGGGTCCGTTTAGCCCACCAGCTCTAGCAGCAGTTCGTTGAGGCGTCCGGTGAAGGAGGCCGGGTCCTCCAACTGACCGCCCTCGGCCAGCAGGGCCTGATCGAAGAGGATCGAGGCCCAATCGTCGAAGCGCTTGCCCTCTGCCTCGCCCTCTAGCTTCTTCACCAGGGGGTGCTCGGGGTTGAGTTCGAAGATCGGCTTGGAGTCGGGGGCGTTCTGGCCCACGGACTTGAGGATGCGCTCCAGATTGGCGCTCATGCCGTGCTCGTCGCTCACCAGGCAGGCGGGGGAGTTGGTCAGACGGTGGGTGATACGCACCGACTTGACCTTGTCGCCCAGGCTCTTCTGCACCCGCTCGATGAGCGGCTTGAGCGCCTCGGCCTGCTCCTCCTGGGCCTTCTTCTCCTCTTCGTCTTCGAGCTTGCCGAGGTCGAGGTTACCCTTGGTCACGGACTTGAGCGGCTTGTCGTCGAACTCGGTGAGGGCGGAGACCAGCCACTCGTCGACGCGCTCGGCGAGCAGCAGCACCTCGATGCCCTTCTTACGGAAGATCTCCAGGTGCGGGCTGTGCTTGGCGGCGGCGAAGGAGTCGGCGGTGATGTAGTAGATCGCCTCCTGGCCCTCCTTCATACGGCCTACGTAGTCGGCCAGAGAAACGCTCTGCTCCTGGCTGTCGTCGAGGGTGGTGGAGAAGCGCAGCAGCTTGGCGATCTGCTCACGGTTGGCGAAGTCCTCGCCGGGGCCCTCCTTCATCACCTTGCCGAACTCTTTCCAGAACCCGGCGTACTTCTCCGGCTCATCCTTGGCCATCCCCTCCAGCACGCCGAGCACCTTCTTCACCGAGCCCGCACGCATGGCGTCGATCACCTTGTTGTGCTGCAGGATCTCGCGGGAGACGTTGAGCGGCAGGTCGGCGGAGTCGATGACGCCGCGCACGAAGCGCAGGTAGGTGGGCATCAGGTGCTCGGCGTCGTCCATGATGAAGACGCGGCGCACGTAGAGCTTGAGGCCGCTGCGGCGCTCGCGGTCCCACAGGTCGAAGGGGGCGCGCTTGGGGATGTAGAGCAGGCTGGTGTACTCCAGGTTGCCCTCGACGCGGTTGTGGCTGTGGGCCAGCGGCTCCTCGAAGTCGTGGGCGACGTGCTTGTAGAACTCGGTGTACTCCTCATCTGAGATCTCGCTCTTGGAGCGGGCCCAGAGGGCGGAGGCCTGGTTGACCGTCTCCCACTCGGGGACCACCTCGGCCTCGTCGCTCTCTTCGTCCTTGGGCGGGAGCTGTTCGAGCATCTGCACCGGGAAGGTGATGTGGTCGGAGTACTTGGTGATGATGGAGCGCAGACGCCAGGCGGCGGCGAATTCGCTCTCATCCTCACGCAGGTGCAGGGTGATGGTGGTGCCACGCTCGGCCTTTTCGACCGTCTCCAGGGTGTAGTCGCCCTCACCGGCGGACTCCCAGCGCACGCCGTGCTCGGCGCCGAGACCGGCGCGGCGGGTGACCACACTCACCTTGTCGGCGACGATGAAGGAGGAGTAGAAGCCGACACCGAACTGACCGATGAGGTTGGCATCCTTGGCCCTGTCGCCGGAGAGGGCGTCGAGAAAGGCGCGGGTGCCGGAGCGGGCGATGGTGCCGAGGTTGGCGATCACCTCCTCGCGGTTCATGCCGATACCGTTGTCGCTGATGGTCACGGTGCGCTCGGCGGCGTCGAAGTCGACGCGGATCTTCAGGTCGTTATCGCCCTCGTAGAGGGCGTCGTCGGAGTAGGCCTCGAAGCGCAGCTTGTCGCAGGCGTCCGACGCATTTGAGATCAGCTCGCGCAGGAAGATCTCCTTGTTGGAGTAGAGCGAGTGGATCATCAGGTGCAACAGCTGCTTGGTCTCGGTCTCGAAACCCAGGGTCTCCTTGTGCGGATCGACGCTCATTTGATTCTTATCTCCTAGTTGTTCTACACAATCAATGGGTTAGCAATATTGCGGGGTAATGTAGGGTTACTGATAGTAGATTTCAACCGCTGTGACGCGGGTACCGGACGATCCACTCCACGCGCGTCCGCTGTCCAGCCCCCCCGCGAGGGGGGGGTAGGCGCGAGGCACGCGTGCATCGGCCCTGATCGCAATCGCGTAGACCAGAGAGTGTCGCTGCAACTATTCGGGTGGGATTATAGGGTTTGTGTGGGCATGGATTGCCTCTTCCGGGCAAGCGTACTAATCTGCCTCGCAAGAGCGGCGCTGACTGTATCGCGTACGGCGCGCCGGGAAGGATTATCTACATTTCAAGGATGCATCATGCGCTATGCGACCAAGGCCCTCTTCACCCTCTCAGCCATCACCCTAACCTCGCTCTGCGGCTGTAGCCAGGGGAGCGGCGACCCACAGGATGAGCTTGCGGGCCCCTGTGTCATCGTGCCTCGCGAACCGGTGCTGACCCTGCTCTCGGCCAGCGACACCCGGTGGGGGAACGATATCCCCTCCCTCCATCTGAGCAATATCAGCTTTACCTCTCCGGGAGGCGTCACCACCACCCTCGATCTCGCGGGACTAGAGCAGGCGAGCATCGACCCCCTGGTGCAGAACATCACCCTGGACCCAGATGCCGAGCTGTTGGTCTGCACCCTGCCCTGCGCGCTCTTCTTCGCTCCGGGGGAGTATGCGTTCACCGCATCGTCGAACGGTTATGCCGAGAGCGAGATCAGCGTGCAGGCCAACTACGCGGTCTATGAGGGTGGTTGCCCGGGTTACTACGACGTGGGCACCGATATAACGATCACCCTGGATCCAGGTCCAGCCGAAGGCATCATCCTCCATACAGAGACCCCGGCGACCCCTGAAAACTAAAATACTCTTCATTAATACTATTGATTTAGGCATCTGGTCTGCCGACCGGCTTGCACACTAAACTAGCGGGCATTGCCACCACACCGGAGTAGCCCCGATGAGTGACCAAGACCCGATCTCCCCCCAGGGCTGGATGACCCGCTTTGCAGTCGTACTGCTGTTCTGCAGCGTCGCGGCGGGCGCCGGATATATCTTCGGCCTCGATCGGGGCTTTGTCGCGGGCCTGGAGGTTGGCCACGTGATGAGCAGTGACAAAATGATCCGCCAGTTCCACGAGGGGCTGTCGAACCCAGACCCACTGGCCTGTGACCAGATACGCGAGCGTCTCGGCAAGGTGCTCGAAGAGCCCCAGACGGTGACTTACCAGGAGATGGCCGCGTTCTACGGTGTACCGGAGTTCATCTTTACCCGACGTGCAGGGACCAACCCCTAACCCATCGTCCGGTGCCTATCATCGTAGGGGTTGATCTGGCCGCCCCCTATGCGGACACGACCCCTTCCGACCTATGGAGCCCCTCATGACCCATCCCCCTGTCGTTCTCATCGGTACCGGCGAGATGGGCGGCGTGTTCGCGCGCGGTCTACTCAAGCTCGGCTATCCGGTGATCCCGGTGACGCGTAGCGTCTCGATGGAGGCCGTGGCGGCTGAGGTCCCCGAACCGACGTTGGCACTGGTCGCGGTGGGTGAGGCTGACCTGCATCCAGCGCTCTCCGCCCTCCCCACCCGCTGGAAGACGCGCGTGGGCCTGCTGCAGAACGAGCTGTTGCCACGTGACTGGCATTCACACGACATTCAGAACCCCACCGTCGTCTCGGTCTGGTTCGAGAAGAAGCCGGGCCAGGAGTTCAAGGTACTGGTGCCCTCCCCGCTGTTCGGCCCACAAGCTGGCTTACTGCACGGTGCGCTGGAGGCCCTAGGCATCCCCAGTTGGGGGGTGGCGGACGCGCAGGAGATGGAGTTCGAGCTGGTGCGTAAGAACCTCTACATCCTGGTGACCAACATCGCCGGGCTGGCCCTGCCTGAGGGGACCACGGTTCAGACACTGTGGGACGACCACCGCCTGCTCGCCGAGGAGGTGATCGAGGAGATCCTGCCGATCCAGGCCTGGCTCACCGGCCACCAACACCCGCGCGATCGCCTCATCGCCGAGATGCTGGCGGGGATGCACGGTGACCCGGCACACCGCTGCACCGGGCGCTCCGCCCCTGGGCGTCTGGCGCGCGCTATCGAACATGCGGAGCAAGGTGGGATCGAGGTTCCTACACTACGCCGACTGCAACGCGAATACGTCGCCTAATCCTGGCGACTCACAACGAAAAAAGGCCCGCTGAGAGAGCCCAGCGGGCCTTTTTTGCTCTACGACTAGAGCGTCAGACGTTGAACTCGCTCACCCACATATCGTGCTTGTTGCAGAAGCTGGTGGCGTAGATACGCCCACTGGCACCCTCGGGCAGGGTGAACTCGGAGATGGGCTCATCGCTGGGATAGAAGGTCTTCTCCGCCAGCTCTTCGCCAGCCTCGCTGACCAGGGTGTGGCGCACGATGTAGTGTTGTTCACTCATCTTATGGTTGGTCTCGACACGTACGGTGCGCCCTTCGACGGTGACCATGGGGGCGTGACTATCGGCCTTACCGGCCCATTTGCCGGGATTCTCTCGGGTGTAGATAAGGCCTGCGGGGAGGGCTGGCGCAGCGGCACTGGCGCGACTAGGGAGTGTCGCGGCGGCGGCCAGGGCGACGGTACCGGTGATGAAGGCGCGGCGTGAGGTCATCTCGAACTCTCCTGTGTTGTGGGTTCAACAGTGATGGATGACACTGTTAGGCCCCATAATCGTAGCAGATAAGTCGGGAATCAACCCTGGGCGAGCCGCTCGGCACGCTCGATCAGCTTCTGCACTACACGGGCCGAGGCGATGAAGCCGAAGCTGCCGGTGAGAAAGGTGGCGGCCCCGTAGCCGAGGTTACAGTCGAGCTTGGCGCCGGCAACGCCGGGTTTGCGCTGACAGACGCTGCCATCGGCCTTAGGGTAGACCGACTGCTCATCGGAGAAGACGCAGTCGATGCCAAAACGCCGCTTCGGGTTGCGGCTGAAACCGTACTGCGGGCGCAGGGGGTGGCGCACCTTGGCGGCGAGAGGGTCGTTGTGCGTGCGGCTCAGGTGGGTGAGCTGGATACGCGTCGGGTCGGAGATGCCTCCGGCGCCGCCGGTGGTGATCACCGGCGGCTTACGCCGCACACAGTAGTTGAGCAGCGCCGCCTTGTGGCGGATGGAGTCGATGCAGTCGACCACATAGTCGAGGTCGGCGGCCAGGTGGCGTTCGAGGTTGTGCTCGGTGAGCAGGTCGTCGACGGCGGTGACCTGGCAGTGGGGGTTGATGGCGGCGATGCGCTCGGCCATCACCGTGACCTTCTCCCGCTCCAGGGTCCCCTCCAGGGTATGCAGTTGGCGATTGATATTGGAGAGGGCGATGTCATCGTGGTCGATGAGGGTGATGCGCCCCACCCCGCTGCGCGCCAGCGCCTCGACCACCCAGGAGCCGACACCGCCGATACCGACGATGGCGATGTGCGCACGGCGCAACGTCTCCGCCCCCAAGTCACCGTAGAGACGTCGGATGCCACCGAAGCGGGCAGCGTAATCCTCGTCGGGTGCGAGGCTCACGCGGTGACCTCGTCCGGCTCCTCGAACATGGAGCGGGTCGGTCTTGGCCAGGCATTGAGGATGGCGTTGACCAGGGTGGCCAGGGGGATGGCGAAGAAGACCCCCCAGAAGCCCCACAGACCCCCGAACACCAGTACGGCAACGATGATCGCCACCGGATGGAGGTTGACCACCTCGGAGAAGAGCAGCGGTACCAACACGTTGCCGTCGAGGGCCTGGATCACCGCGTAGGCGGCCATCAGGTAGCCGAATTCGGCGGTCCAGCCCCACTGGAAGTAGGCGACCACGGCCACCGGCACGGTAACGACCGTGGCACCGATATAGGGCACCAGCACCGAAAGGCCGACAATCACGCTGAGCAGGGTCGCGTACTTGATGCCCATCAGGGCGAAGGCCATGAAGGTGACCGCGCCGACGATGAGGATCTCCCAAAATTTGCCGCGCACATAGTTGCCGATCTGCACATCCACATCGCGCCAGATCTGCTCGGCCAACCCGAGCTGGGGGGGGAGAAAGCCCTTGAACCAGCCGATGATGAGGTCGCGGTCCTTGAGGAAGAAGAAGACCAACAGCGGCATCAGTACCAGATAGACCAGCACAGTGATGATACTGACGATGGAGGCGAGCGAGACCGAGAGGATCTGCTGCGCGGCGTTGGTCAGCTCGCGACGGATGGTGAGGATGATGTCGTTGACCTGAGCCTGGGAGATGAAGCTGTAGTGCTCGGGGATACGCATCAGCTTCTCCTGGCCACTGGCGATATAGCCGGGCAGCTCACGCGTCAGCTCTAAGGTCTGAGTCCAGACCATCGGCATCAGGCCGAAGATGATAAAGAAGAGGAAGGCCATGAAGACCAGAAACACCAGTACCACGGTGCGTGGGCGCGGCACGCCACGGGCGTGGATCCAGCGCACCACCCCCTCCAGTAGATAGGCCAACACCACGCTGGCGAGCACCGGGGCGAGCATGTCCCCAAGGAACAGCACCACGCCGAACACCACCGTCATGAGGATCACCAGGACAATGGCCTGGGGGTCCGAGAAGTAGCGCTGCACCCAATTGCTGATGAGATTCATGCGGAGGGCTCGTCGAAGCTGTCGAGGTAGTGTTGATACTCGCGTAGGAAGAGCTGCTCAAGCTCGTCGATCACCGCCGGGGCCGCGCGCCCCTGGATCAGATGGGCGGTCATCAGCGCCGAAGTATCATTGAGCATGCGGGTCTTGTCGAGCATCGGATAGCTGGCGGAGAGGCGCTTAATCGCACCCACCACGCTCTCCTTTTCAGGCCTTGGACGTACCTCGGGCCGCTCGGGATGGCGCGGTACCGGCGGTTGCGCCTCCTCGCCATGACGCGCGAGGAGGAATTCGGCGTAATCCTGTAAGGTCTGGCGTTGCGCCTCCGGTAAGCGGCGCACCACATCGAGCAGCGCCCGCTCCGTGTCGGAGAGGCGCGCCTTGGAGGGGATCATCTGGGGGGTAAGCATGGCATCCCTTTGCCGTGACGGGGGGTTAATGCGCCTCGGCGCAGTACTCCTTGGCGAAGTCGAGCAACTTCTCGATGGCGCGTAGGCGGAACTTCTGTTTCTGATGCACGAAGGAGAAGGGGCGCTCCAACACCGGGGAGAGGGAGACGGCTACGAGCGAGCCGAGCTCCAACTCCTTGGCGATGGTGGCACGGGAGACGATGGAGATACCCATGCCCGCCTCGACCGCTCCCTTCACCGCCTCAGGGCTGCCCAGCTCCATGACGATATTGAGCACCGAGGGGTTGATGCCGTTCCGGTTCATCTCGTTGAGCATCACCTCGCGGGTGCCCGAGCCCTCTTCGCGGCAGATGTAGGGGTACTCGGCGATACGCTCGATGGCTACCGCCTTCTCCTGGGCCAGCTCGTGGCGGGGGGGCACCACCAGCACCAACTGGTCGTCGCGGCAGTGCTCTACCACCAGATTTTTGTTCGCCACCGGGGACTCCACCACCCCCAGGTCGATGGTGTTGTTCTCCACCATGGAGACAATGGCGTCGGAGTTGGAGACCGAGAGGCGGATACGCACGTCGGGGTAGCGCGCCTTGAAGTTGCCGAGCAGCGAGGGGAGGAGGTATTCGGCGATGGTGGTACTGGCGCCGAGCAGTAGCACACCACTCACCTCACCGGTGAGGTCGCGCACCGAATTCTCCATCTCGGCATAGAGGGCGAAGATCTTGTCGGCGTACTCGAACACCCGCTCACCCGCCTCGGTGAGGCTGATGCGGTTGTGGGTACGGTCGAACAGGCGGGTGTTGAAGTACTCCTCCAGCTGGCGCACCTGAAAGGTGACCGCAGGCTGAGTCATATGCAGCGCCTCGGCCGCCTTGGTGAAACTGAGCAACCGGGCCACGGTGTGGAACACCTGGAGCCGTCTATCCGCCATACCCTCTCCAAAAATGCTTAGGATTTCTGTGCGTTACCGTCCGCTATCGCGGACAAGCGCGGGAGAGAATACTACCAAAACAAGTGGGAATAAACTGAATAAATGCGGCCATTACCCCAAAGGGGGTAGATGCCGGTCATGGGCGCGCATTGTAAAAGATCCACCCAAGATCTAGAATTTACATTACGTTTGAACTATAACCCCATGTAAAGCAACATAATTGCTTGCGCAGCTATTCCCCAGGGTTGAGATGGCCCCAGCGCCCCTCGACCTTTGACCCGAACGTGAAGAGGAGACCCGATCATGGCCCTAATCACCTGGTCCGACAGCCAGTATGCCACCCCGGTCGCGGAGTTGGACTGGCAGCGCCGTCAATTCGTCGAGCTGGTCAACCATATGGAAGAGAGTGACGACGCACAACTCCCCACCCTCTTTCACCGCCTCGAAGGGGTGGTGGAGCGCATCTTCGAGACCGAAGAGGCGCTGATGCGTGCCTGCGCACTCCCCGAACGCGAGGCGCACCTGCACGAACACGAGGCACTGATGAGCGAGGTGCGCTACCTCAAGGAGCGGGTCGAGAACGGCCTCATCACCCTGGGACGGACCTATGTGAAGGCACGCTTGCCCGGCTGGTTCCGTGACCACAGCCAGAGCATGGACAGTGACCTGATGGCCATGGTGGCGAGCCGCTGACCCCGACCTGCCGGGCCCCCGGCAGTCACACCGAATACCTCAACCTTGAGCGGGAGTACGCCGTGCGTCTCCCGCTATTTTTTTGCGTCACATGCGCCGACTGGCCGAGGGGGTGGTGCCCCTCCGACCACGCGGCGATTTAGCCAAGTGCGGCGAAGATCTTGTCGCGAATGGCATCGACGCTGCCGACACCCTCCACATAGACATACATCGGCGACCCCTCCCCCCCCTCCTTGGACCAGTCGGAGTAGAAGGTAATGAGTGGCTCGGTCTGGGCGTGGTAGACCTCCAGACGCTTGCGCACCGTCTCCTCTTGGTCGTCGTCACGCTGGATCAGCGCCTCGCCGGTGACATCGTCCACGCCCTCGACCTTGGGCGGATTGAAGATGACGTGGTAGGTACGTCCGGAGCCAGGATGGACACGGCGGCCGCTCATACGCTTGATGATCTCCTCGTCGGCCACATCCACCTCGACCACCGCATCAATGGCCACCGAGTCGCGCAGGGCGTGGGCCTGGGGAATGGTGCGCGGGAAACCATCGAAGAGGAAGCCGTTGGCGCAGTCGGCCTCCTTGATACGCTCCTGAACCAGGCCGAGGATGATCTCGTCGGAGACCAGCCCCCCCTCATCCATGATCTTCTTCGCCGCGATACCGAGTTCGGTACCGGCCTTGACCGCGGCGCGCAGCATGTCGCCGGTGGAGATCTGCGGGATACCAAATTTCTCGCAAATGTACTGGGCCTGAGTCCCCTTGCCGGCGCCCGGGGCACCCAACAGAATGACGCGCATATCGCTCTCCTCGCCATTGGTAAATAATCGAATGCTTATTCATTAACAAAAATCAGCATAGGGCGATTATGCAAATACCCCCCCGGGGGGGCAATACAACACTCTGTATAGGGGATAAGGTTTTTTTTATCTGCTGTCCAGGGCGTAACCGGGCTCGACCTTGTCGCTCTGGTCGGGTTGGAAGGGGGCAACGCCTTTCACGGGCCGCGTTTGAACGGGTGGGGATATACCGTTGTCCCTCAGGCCGCGGCCACCGAGGTGACGCGCAGGTCGTCGAACACGTCACCGAGCCAGAAGTGCAGGCGTTCGGCCACCTCATCCACCATCCCCTCCGGCAGCTCGGCACGCACGCTGGTGACGCGCAGTTCGAGCCGAACCCGGTTGGGGGCGAGGTGACGGGCGAGGTGGTAGAGCGCCTCCTCCTGGCGCGGACGTACGTGCGACAGGAGGGGATTGATGGGCTCGACCCGCTCGATACGGGTGGTGGCGAAGGCGCGCGAGAGGAGGCGACGCACGTCGCGGCGCACTTGGTCGACACAGAACTCGGTGAGCATCAGGTTGAGTTCGTAGAGGTCGGGGTCGATCACCCCCTTGCGCACCAGGTACTCCAGCGGGGGGAAGTAACCGAGGCGTTCACTGCGCCGAACCGCGTCGACCTCCTGCGCCAGATTGCGCGCCACCACCCAGGGGAAGTAGCCGATGTTGGTCTCCACCAGGTCCTCGTTGACCTGGGCCTCTAACGTCACGGCGTGGGTGATGACCGCGACCACCGCTCAATGCCTCCGCCCGCCACGCCGCCGCCCTTGGGCAAAGCGCTCACCGGCGAGGGTCGAGAGGCGCTCTAGGATCGGCTGGGTGATAGGCTCGATGCGCTCCTGCATCACGGTGCCTACGGCGTCGGTCACGGCGAAGATAGGGGTCACCAGGTATTCGCTCACGCACGCCAGCAGCAGCAACGCATCCAGCTCTTCGGACAGCTCCGGGGCGAGCTGGCGCAGCACCTGCACCTCGGGGCCTTGGTCGAGGGTCGAGGTATAGGCCTGCACATCCGCCCAGGTACGCAACACACGGTAGTCAGGGTTGCCGAAGCGGCAGTAGGCGCCGATGGCGTCGAGCAGCGCGGCGGCGACATCTTGATCCGCCGGGCGTGCCAGACAGATGGCCGCAACCCGGGCGAAGCGCTGACCCGGGGCGTCGAGCATCTGCAGCAGTCGCGCGGCCACGGCATTTCCCCCCACCACCAGTGCCGCGAGTCGTTCACGATACGTGTTGAATTCGGCACGCGCCGGGCTCGGGTCGAGCAGGGCGTCCGGGCTGGTACGCAGGAAGCCGACCCAATAAGTGGGGCGCTTGGCGCCGGTCTGCCACAGGCGCCGCCGCCCCTCCTCGTCGAGCAGACCGGGCTGCAGCACGAGACGGACGGTGTTGAGCATGTCGCGATGCTCGCTCTCGAAGGGGAGGTATTCGATCAGATAGTCCGCCAGGACCTTGCCCATAGGGGCGGTGACCACGCGGGGGTTTTCGAGCATGCGCCGGGCGTGCTCGGCGTAGGGGGCGGACCACCAAGCAAGACGCGCCAATGCATTGTCGAGCCCCGGTGAGCAGACCACCGCCATCACCGCCTCGGGCTCGCCGAGCTTGAGCAGACGCCCCATCTGCTCGTTGTCGATCTGACCCATCCGAGTCCAGCGGCGCAGGAAGACTGGGTAGCCGCCGGGCGAATCGAGGACCGCCCCAGAGAGCATCTCGCGCACCAAGGTGAGGTATTTGTCTGAACGACAGGTGGGGTTGAGTTGCAGCTTCATCTCCTGTTCGCCACTCAGGCCGTAGACCAGCATCTGATTCTCGTCGATGCGGATCGCCTCGGCATTGGCCACCATCACGTGCAGGCGCAGGCTATCTTCAGGGCTCAGGTCGAACATGAATTATCTTCGCGGACTCGTTCAGGGTTGGTGTGTCGGTCGCTATCGCGGTGAAATCCGCTGCGCAGTCGGGATGCATGGGGCCCGTGTCGGCGGCTTGCAATACTCACAATTCCAACACGATCGATAATTGAGTGGACTAGTATGACATAGGCGGGTGTGCCTTCGACCACCATAAATCGCTCACGCCCATATACACCACTCACACAGCCACGGAGCGAGCCGCATGACAGTTATATATGTCACACTGTTTTGCATGTAGGTCATTTGTCTAGATTAAACTAGACAGTACCCTATGTACCTGCGAGAGTAGGTCGAGGGTGACACCCAATGCAGTTACAGGTCCGCCCGCCCTCTTGCCGACTATTTTTCATAACAACGGAGATCTCACATGTCCCTGCGTCGTTTTATCCTGCCCATCATGCTGCTCATCCTCTCTGGCCCGCTCTTCGCTGCAGATCTGAAGACCAGCTACTCTGACCAGCAGCTGCTCGACATCCTGCAGAAGGAGGGCTACAACAACGTATCCCTGGTCAAGGAGCGTTTCATCCTGGTGAAGATCGATGGCAGCAACTACGTCGTAATCAACCAGAAGGATGGTGACATCCAGTTCTACTACGGTATCTCTGACAGCCCGGTGAGCTACCAGACCATCAACGAGTGGAACCGCACCAAGCGCCTCTCCCGTGCCTATATCGACAACGAGAACGATCCGGTCATCGAGGCCGATCTGATGGCCAACGCCGGTATCTCCGCCGAGCACATCGCCATCAGCTTCAAGGTGTTCCAGCTCTCCGCTCGTCAGTTCGCCCAGTTCGTCTCCGAGAACCGCGAGTAATTCACTCGCCGAGGTGCTCGCCGCTCACCGCGTCGAGCACCTCACGCAGCTCATCGAGACGCAGCTCGACCCGCTCGCCCGACGCCAGCGCCAGAGCGAGAAACTCCCCCTCTGCGCGGGTCATCAGGTCCACGCCCATCCCTTCCAGACTCCGCCCCTGCGCATCGCTCACCCGCAGCCTACGACGCTGCATGATCGCTAACTCCAACGTCGAGTGAAGCGCGCAGCTCACCGGCCTGTAGTGACTCACTCACCCTCCCCCACTTGTTCGGCATAGAGAAAACCATAGGGCCTGGCGATCGCCTCCGCCACGGCAGAGACCGAAAAACTCCCCGCCCAGCGAAACGATTCGCGCCCCTCGACGAAGAGGATCAGGGTCGGTAGACGGTAGAGCATCCACTGCGCGGCCTCTTGCGGTCGTCGACCGACGTCCAGATAACCCATCGCCAGTCGCGGGTAGGCAGTGGCCAGGCTCACCGGCAACTTGGGCTTGAGCACCTGGCAAATACCACACTCAGGGGCACCCGCCATGAGCAGTGCCAAGGGCGCGCGCGTCAACCAGCGCTGCAGCGCAACCTCATCGTCCAATACTTGCCATTTCAAGGGGATATCTCACTATCAGGGCCATGACACACCCGGCAAAAAAGTGATCTTCTACACTCTTTTACAGCGCGTCCAGCGTTGTAGCGATTGCGGCGCGGGTAAATCCCCATACAATGGGCACTCCACAAGCATGTACCTTTGGAGCAAGCAGGACTCTTGCCATGATCCCACCCTCGCGCACCCTCCCTCTGCTCCTGCTCGCCGGCCTCATCTGCCCTCCGGTGTCGGCCACCGAACGCTCCGAGGTACTGCTCACCCAGGCCCTCTTCGACCTCGATGAGGGGCGCTATGCGGACGCCCTGGCACGCCTCGAAACCGCCGTCATCAGTGACCCGAGTGACCTCCAGAGCCGCTACTACCGCGCCGTCACCCTCTCGCGTATGGGCGAATTTGCCCGTGCCCTACAGGCCCTCGAACCCCTCGCGGCCGAGAGCAACGCCCTGGCCAACTACCCTCACGAACTCGGCTATCTCCACTACCGCCTCGGCGATTTCACCCAAGCCGAGGCCGCCTTTAGTGAGGCGACCGCGCGCGCCCCCAGCGCCGCTGACAGCCACTACTACCTGGGCCTCTCACGCTATAAGCGTCAGGCCTACGCCAGCGCCATCGGCCCCTTCACCCGCGCCGCCGAGCTGGACCCCAAGTACGCCGCCTCGGCCAGCTACCTTATCGGCTTCTGCCACTACCAGCAGGGCGAGCTGGGCAAGGCACGTACAATCCTCACCCAAGCGGCGGCCGACCACCCGGAGAGCGTCTACGCTGGCGCTATCGCCGACCTTCTGATCAACCTGGATACGCGCGAGGCCACCCGCCCCGACCACTATCTCGCCCTCACCCTGGGCGTGACCCAAGACAGCAACGCCGGCCTCTTCGCCGACAGCAGCACCATCGACGCCAGCGGCAAGCGTGACCACCGGGCAGAGTTCGAGTTGCGCGGCGGCTACCTGATTAGCAGCGACGAGTATCGACGCAAGTTGCTGCTCGCCTACGAACTGAACCACCACAGCTACAGTGAACTCGACGCCTACGACCTCACCAACCACAGTCTTGGCATCGATTGGCAGCAGAATCGGAGCGACGGCTATCTGGCCGCCTACTACCGCTACCGCAGCGCGACCCTCGGGGGCGACGCCTACCAGTCGGGCCACCTACTCGGGGGGGCCTGGGGCATGGGCCTCGGGGCACAACGCTTTGGCATCCTCAGCCTTCAGTTCAGCGACCTGAGTTACGACGCGGCGAGCCTGAGCGGTCGTGACCCGCAGGGGATCAGCGTCACCTTTCGCCATGTCTGGTCGCAAGCGAATGAGCAGTCGTGGTACCTGCAGGCGGGCATCGCCAGTGAGTCGACCCCTGACCCCGACTTCAAACTCCAGCGCCTGAGCGCCTCGGTCGGCCTCGACCGCCCGCTCGGCAAGGGCCAACTGAACGCCACCCTCGGCTATCAATCCGATCGTTACCCCGACAGCACCCCCACACGCGAGGAGGAGTCGGCGGCGCTCGACCTGGCCTATCGCCACCCGTTCGATCGCCACTGGAGCCTCTCCTTCAGCTTGAACACCACGGAGCACCCGTCCACATGGACCGACTACGACTACTCCCGCAACACCGCCACCTTGGCCGTGCACTGGGTGCGCTGAGCCTCGCCCTCTGTCTATTGCTGGCCATCCCGGCGAGCGCGGCGCAGACCATAGCGCGTGTCGCCGCGCTGGTCGGCCACGCCGACGTGATGCGTGTAGCCGACGGACAGCGCCAGTCGCTCAAGCTGCGCGACCCGATCTACGTCAACGACACCCTCTACACGGGGAGCGGCAGCGCCCTCAAACTACTGCTCGCCGACGACAGCATCCTCAAACTGGGCGAAGAGACCGAGCTGACCATCGACCAGCTCTCCCTCGACCAACGTCAGGGGCGCACACAGATCCAACTCGCACAGGGACGCGTGCGTTCCGTGGTCAGCGAGCGCGTGGGGGGCGGACGCTACGCCATCCGCACCGCTCAGGCGCTGGCCGAGGTGCGCGGTACCGATCTGGAGGTGGTCCAGGCAACCCCGCGCGGTGGACAGCCCGGTCCTAGCGGGGTACGTACCTACAGCGGTCTGGTCCAGGTACGCAGTACCCTCCCCGGGGTCCGTGGTTACGTACTGGTACAGCCCAACACCTACACGCTCGTACTGCCTGGGGCCCGCCCCACCCCGCCCGCCCCTATCGACCCGTCTACCGACCTGCGCCACCTGGTCGAGGGTGGCGGCGGCCCGACCGGTGGAGGTCAGGGCAATGGGGGTGATAACGGCGAGGGCCCAGACCCAGGCAACGGGCCTGGCGGCCCCGGAAACGGTGGCACGGGCATACCGCCCGCCCTCGGCGCGGGACCCCCGCCGCCCCCTCCCGAGACCCCACCGCCACCGCCACCGCCGAGCCCGGGAAACCTCCCTCCCCTGCTCGGCAGCCCAGCGCCGCCTTCGCCACCGCCACCACCGGCCCCGCCGATCGGCGTGGAGAACCGCGTCGTATTGCCCATAGAGATACAGATCCCGGCACCCTGAGGCCGCCCTCCCCCGCCCTGCGGGGGACGTTCGTTTGCAGCGATGATGGAACACACCTATGTCTAGTCTGATCCCGCCCCACCGTCTCACGCTCCTCGCGGCGCTCATGGTCGGCCTCGCCGGCTGTGGCGTCGAGCCGCAGTATTCGTCGCAGAGCGAGGTGACCATCGACATCACCCCACCAGGGGCGTCGAGTCAGACCCTGGCACAGGCGACCGTGCCGTCGGCCTTCGGTGAACTGCTAGCGGGCATGGTCCGCGCGGCGCGGGCCGCCGCCATCAGCGATGCCTACCCCAACCTCAGCCGCATCACCCTGCGCGTGGAGGGGGGCGGCTACGACTCCGCGCGCATCAACAGTGAGTACAACGAGGGGCGCTTCACCCTCGACGGAGAGGTGGGCGACAAAAGCCTGCTACTCGACGACACCCGTGTCACCCTCGGCGTACCCAACGACGTAACGCTCACCTTTACCGTCACTGCCTACAGCAGCAGCGGCTATCGCCTCTACAGCGCCAGTAGCGCCCTCACCCCCTCCCAGTTGAGCAGTGCCAGCCTGAACCTGCCCATGCTGTTGCAGGTGGACGTGGACCCCGCACTACCGAGCGCCGCCAGCGACCCCAACTGCCCGCTCGACGCCGACAACCAGGTCGACAGTGATGGTGATGGCCTGTGTGACACGTACGAAGATCTCTTCACCAATCTGGGTCAGGCACTGCCGGACATCGACCAGGGCGGCCTCATCAACTCCCAGGACAGCGACGCCGATGGTGATGGCGTACCCGACCAGCAAGAGGGGGTGAGCCCGAGCAACGATGGCTACCCACGCTTCATCCACACCAACCGCGCGCCGACGCAGTTGCGTCTTGGCCCCATCAGTCTCACCACCGGACTACAGGGTGGCCCCTACCTACCCCAGGTGGTGGAGCTGGATGTGGGCGACAGCCACACCTTCGCCGTCACCGGCGGACCGAGCCACGGTAGCGCCGAGTTCATCGCGGGCGAGGGGCTCTACTACCAGAGCGTGGTGGGTTATCAAGGCAACGACAGCCTGACCCTGCGCGTGACCGACGACGGCGGCCTCTCACTGCAGACCGAAGTCCTCTTCACCATCAGCAACGGCGATACCCTGCTCGCGGTAAAGGACACCCTGCTCGGCTACGAGGACCAGCCCATCGGCCCCTTCATGCCGATGGCCAACGACCTACCGGGGACCGGCGGCACCCTGGTGCTCGAATCGATCCAGCGTACCACCAGCGCGGGTGGCTACCTCTATCTGGCCAACGAGGTCGACAACGGCGAGTACATCTACGCGCCGCCGGCCAACTTCTTCGGTACCGATAGCACCACCTATGTAATCAGTGACGGCACCAGTGGCAGCGCCACCGGCACCATCGAGTTCCAAGTGGAGCCGGTCAACGACGCCCCCGTCGCCGTTGCCGACAGCTACAGCGGCATTGAAGACACCCCCCTCATGGGTAACCTGTTGGCCAACGATGAGGATGTGGATGGCGACACGCTCGGCACCATCGTTGGGCTCTTCACCACCACCCAGGGGGGACAGATCGAGCTCGGCAACGACGGGGCCTTCACCTACACCCCCCCAGCGGATTTCGTCGGCACCGACCAGTACACCTACGGGGTGAGTGATGGCATGCTCAGTAGCAGCGCGCTCGTCACCTTCACCCTCAGCGGGGTCAACGACGCCCCACGCCCACAGAACGACAGCTTCAGCGGGATAGCGGCCGGCTCACCCTTCACCAGCAGCAGCGTGCTCAGCAACGACAGCGACCCCGACGGCGACCCCTTGACCCTGACGGACATGCAGGGCAGTTCGGTACAGGGTGGCAGCGTGGTGAATCACGGTGACGGGACCTTCACCTACACCTCGCCTACCGGCTACAGCGGTCTCGACAGCTTCACCTACAGCGTGAGCGACGGCCAGCTCAGTGCCGTGGCCACGGTCACCCTCAGCGTCGCCTACACCAACACCGCCCCTGTGGCGCAGGACGACAGCTACAGTGTCGGCGAGGAGAGCGTGGCGAGCCTGTTCGACCCCCGGGAGAATGACTCGGATGTGGACCTGGGCGACACCCTCAGCCTGGCGGCACTGGACACCAGCACGCTGCAGGGGACGGCACTCATTGATGGCGCGGGCCTGCTCAGCTACACCCCACCACCGAGCGCCAACGGACTGGGCGCTGGCGAGACCCTCATCGAGCAGCTCGGCTACACGCTGCAGGACGCCAGCGGCGCCACGGCCAGCGCACGTATTCAGATCACCGTCACCGGTAGCAACGACGCCCCCAACGCACAGCCCGATAACCTGCTCGGCGACGAAGACACCCCCATCGAGGGTAATCTGCTGAGCAACGACAGCGACCCCGAGGGCGACCCCCTGAGCGCCGTCGCCGGCATCTACACCACCAGCCAAGGCGGTCGTCTCGACCTGAGCACCAACGGTCAGTTCACCTATACCCCGGTGCAGGACTACAACGGCAACGACCAGGTCAGTTACACCCTGAGCGATGGCGCACTGGAGAGCCAGGGGCAGGTGACATTCACCCTACGTCCGGTCAACGACGCCCCGGTGGCCATCCCCGACAGCTACAGCCTCCTCGGCGACACCCCCTTCACCGCCGGGCTCTCGCCCATCGCCAACGACATCGACGTGGACGGTGACACCCTCACCCTGTTCGACCTCGACAGCAACAGCGCCCAAGGGGGCACGGTCGTGGTGGACAACGGGAGTTTCACCTACACCGCCCCGTCCGGTTTCACCGGCAGCGACAGCTTCAACTACAGGGTCAGCGATGGCCTCACCACCAGCAGCGGCACCGTTACCCTGGAGGTCAGCCTCAACAACCGCCCCCCGGTCGCCGTCGACGATAGCTACAGCTTCGACGAGGATATGACCGCCGTCACCCTCGACGTGTTGGCGAACGACAGTGACCCCGACCAGGGCGACGCGCTGCACATCGTCTCGGTGAACCTGACCAGTGCCACACCCTATGGCACGATGGGCGTCAGTAGCGACGGCCAGAGCCTGCAGTACCTCCCAGACGCATTCTTCGCCACGATGAGCAAGGCGATGTCCGTCACCCTAGCCTATGAGTATGTACTCGCCGACGCCCTCGGGGCAGAGAGTACGGCGGTGCTGACACTCACCGTGCAGGGGCTGAACGACGCGCCATCGGCAGTGGCCGATAGCTTCAACGGTGTCGAGGACACCCCCCTCAACCAAAACCTCATCTCTAACGACTCTGATGCCGACGGCGACCCCATCACGCTGATCGCCGAAAGCATCACGACCACTGCCGGTGGCTCCGTAGTCATCGCAACCGAGGGCACCTTCCTCTACACACCGCTGAGTAACTTCAACGGCACCGATACCTTCCAATACCAGCTCACTGACGGCACCGTGGTCAGCCTCGGTAACGTTACCCTTAACATCGCCCCTGTAGACGACGCCCCCGTGGCCGTGCCAGACAGCTTCAACGGAGAGGAAGACGCCGTGATAAACGGCGAAGTTCTCTCAAACGATAGCGATGTGGATGGTGACAACCTTAGCGTTGTGTCCGAGGTGATTACCACCACTCAGGGTGCCAGAGTGAACATCGATAGCCTCGGCCAGTTCACCTACACCCCGATGGCCGATTACCACGGCGAGGACAGTTTCGACTACCGCCTGAGTGACGGCAGCAGCCTAGTTTTGGGACGGGTCACCCTGACCCTCACACCGGTCAACGATGCCCCGATCGCCGTGGCCGATAACTTCAGCGGAGACCAGGATCTCGCCATTACCGGTAACCTGCTGATTAACGACAGCGATGTGGACCTAGACCCACTGAACGCCGTCGCGGTCGACTTCACCACGACCAACGGTGCTACCGTGAGCATCGCCGCGAACGGTGACTTCAGCTACACACCAGCGAGCGGCTATTCGGGCCTCGACAACTTTACCTATACCCTCAGTGATGGCACCACCACCAGCGTGGGTAGCGTCGCTATCAACCTCGCCTACGTCAACCAACCACCGATCGCGAACAGTGACACCTTCGACTTGAACGAGGGTTCATCCACCACCCGCCTGGAAGTGCTGAACAACGACACCGATCCAGACGTCGGTGACAATCTGACCCTGGTCTCGGTTGTCCACTCTGGTCTCTACGACTGGGCCACCATCACCCTCTCCGCTGACCAAACCGCACTGGTTTTCAACGCCAGTTCCCGCTTCGATACATTGAAGGTGAACGAAACCATACCGATGGAGTACACCTACACGGTACAAGACAGTGCAGGGAATCAGGCCAATGCGGTGGCCACCATCACGGTGCACGGCGTCAATAACGCCCCGGTGGCACTCAACGACAGCTACAGCTTCGACGAGGACATCCCCACCACCTCCCTGAGTGTGCTCGATAACGATTACGACACTGACGGCACCTTCACCATCACCGGTCTCACCCGCCTGAGTGGCACACTGGGCACGCTCGCCATCGCCACTGACGGCCTCGGCCTGGAGCTGACCCTCGGCAGTGCCGACACCGTCTACCTGCGCGCGGGGCTCACTCAAGACCAGGTGTTCGAATACACAATCTCCGACGATGGCGGAGTCAGTACAACCGGTCAGGTGACCATCAACCTCTACGGTGTCGATCACCCGCCTGTGGCCACGGCCGACAGCTACAACGTCGACGAGGACAACACCCTCGACGGCGCCGTACTCGGCAACGATCTGGACCCTGACGACGACAGCCTCACCGTTGTCGCTGGCAACATCACAACCACTACGGGCGTCACCCTGTCGATGAGCATGGATGGCACCTTCAGCTACACGCCTCCAGCCAACTTCTCCGGCAGTGACACCTTCCAATACCAGCTCACCGATGCCATCAGTACGGTCACGGGTAACGTCACCATCACGGTCAATCCGGTCAACGACGCCCCATCTGCCGTCAGCGACAGCTACACGCTCAATGAAGAGGGCACCCTCAACGGCAACCTCCTCGACAACGATAGCGACATCGAAGGTACGCCCCTCAGTGCCGTGGCCGAGACCGTCACCACCGCTGCCGGAGTCGCACTGACCATCAACGGAGATGGCAGCTTCAGCTATACCCCCCCCAGTGACTTCTTCGGCAACGACAGCGCGAGCTATCAGGTCACGGATGGTGCCCTCACCACGCTCGGCACCGTCACCTTCACCGTCCTCAACGTCAACGACGCCCCGGTGGCCAATGCCGACAGCTACAGCCTCGATGAGGACGGCACCCTCACAGAGAATCTGCTGACGAACGATACCGATGCAGACGACGACACCCTCAGCGTCACCCCCGGCAGCAGCACCACCAGCAACGGCGCCCAAGTGGTGATCAACGGCGACGGCAGCTTCAGCTACACCCCAGCGGCGAACTTCAACGGCGCCGATAGTTTCACCTACACGGTGAGTGACGGCCTCCTGAGCGCCACCGGCAGCGTCACCCTCACGGTGGTCGCGGTCAACGACGCCCCCATCGCCAACGACGATAGCTACAGCCTCGATGAGGACGCCAACCTCATCCAAACCACCCTGCTGGATAACGACTCGGACGCGGAGGGTGACCCACTGAGCACGCTGGTGCAGAGCGGCACGACGTCGAAGGGTGGCAGCTACAGCATCGACGCCATCGGTGGCTTCAGCTACACCCCGGCGGTCGATTTCTTCGGCAGCGACAGCTTCACCTACCAGGTGAGTGATGGTGCGGCGACCAGTAGCGCCACAGTCAACCTCACCATCAACGGGGTCAACGATGCCCCGCAGGTGGGTGACGACAGTTACACCGGCAGCGAAGATCAGGTGTTGGCCAAGAGCGACCTCCTCGCCAACGACATGGACCCTGAGGGCGACCCACTCAGCACCGTGGCCGAGAGCGTCGTCAGTGTCAGCGGCGCGAGTGTGGTGATCGATGCCAACGGCGGATTCAGCTACACCCCGCCGAGCAACTTCTACGGAGCGGACAGCTTCACCTATCGCGTCACCGACGGCAATGCGACCGGTAGTGGTACCGTCAGCCTGCTGTTGGCCAGCGTCAACGATGCACCGACCCCGGTGGCCGATAGCTTCACCCTGGTCGAGGACGGCACACTGAGTAATCAGGAGCTGCTACTCAACGACACCGACCCAGACGACGACACGCTCACCACGGTGGCGAGCAGCTTTACCTCACCAGCCGGTGCGAGTGTCACCATCGACAGCGCGGGTCTGATGAGCTACATCAGCGCGAGCGACTACTCCGGTGTGGACACCTTCAGCTACGAGGTGAGCGACGGACAGTTGGTGGTCAGTGCGAACATCACCGTCACCGTTACCCCGGTCAATGACGCACCGGTCATCGCAGGTGCGTACAGCTTCCCACCGACCGACGAGGACACGCTCGGGAGCGCCCTTACAGTCGCCGACATCATCGGTGGTGCCGGTCTCATCTACAGCGATGCCGATGTCGGAGATGCCCAGGGTCTGGCCATCGATCAGACCAGTGGCCTCGGTCGCTGGGAGTGGAGCAGTGACGGCAGCACCTGGAACGAGGTGCTCGTCGGCAGCGCGGCGAGCGGTGTCTCGCTGCTCCTGAATGGCACGGCACGGCTGCGCTATGTACCAGACGGCCTGCAGGGTGAGAGCGCTACCCTGTCTGTGAGCGGTTGGGACCTCACCAGCCAGAGTAGCGGCAGCAGTCTCCTCATCTCTACCCGTGGTGGTGAGAGTGCCTACTCCAGTGCCGCGGTGACCCTGACCCAGGTGGTGAATGCGGTGAACGACGCCCCCGTCCTCGCCGTGGGGGTGAACAACCCGATCCTCGCCAGCCTCGACGAGGATAGCCCTTACTACACCGGCATCCTCACCAGCGCGGTCAGCGACCCAGAGGGTGATCCCCTCACCCTCTACCTGGTCGGGACCAGCTCCCAGTACGGTGGTAGCCTCACCGACGAGGGCGACGGCAGCTTCACCTACCAGCCCCCTAGCCACTTCATTGGCGAGGACAGATTCACCCTGCGCTTCGATGACGGCAACAGTGGCTACTACGACCTGGTGGTGCAACTTACGGTCAACCCGAGCCTCCCTGCCGGTTTCACCAAGAGCTGGACCGGCGCGACCTCCAACACCTGGGAGAGCGACCTGAACTGGTACCCGAGTGGCGTCCCTGGCAGTGCGGACTCCATCTATGTGGGCGCAGGCCGCACCAACTACCCGCTGCACAGCACGGCGACCACCCTCACCTCACTGGGCATGGCCGATGGCGCCAGCATGGACCTGGGCGGCACCACGCTGACCCTGCTAGGGAGTGTCGACATCGCCTGCTCCAGCAATTGCATGAGCAACGGTAGCCTGGTGCTCAGCGGCGCAAGTAGCGTTGTCAGTGGCAATCTGCCCACCACCCTGATCAGCGGGACTGCCTATGTGCAGAACGGTACCGTGCCCAACCAGATCACGGGTGACCTGACCATCAGTGGCCACTTGGAACTGGCCAACGGCGACACCCTGACGGTAAACGGGAATCTCGACACCCTCGGCAGCGGCACGCTGGCCATGTTCGGCCTGCCCGTTCCCCTCCTGACGGTGAGCGGCAACGCCACCTTTGCCAGTAATCCGCAGGCCGATAAGCTCCTGGCCGGTGTGCTCAGCGTGGGCGGCAACTTCACCCAAACCAGCCAGGCCCTTGCCTTCGCCCCGCCGAGCGGGAGTGGCCTCACGGTTGAACTGACCAATCCCTCGGGACAGCGGGTGAGCTTCGCGAACCCGGATGTATCCGGTACGGGCAGCCACTTCGCCCACCTGAGCCTCCTCACAGCCGGTCCGTTCGACCTACTCAGCAGCGTGGTGGTCGAAGGTGAGCTGACCGGCGACCCGAGCGCCCCACCGCAATTTGTCGGTGTCGGCCTGCCTATGAGCGTCGCGACGGTCACGCTCGACGCCGCCACGTTCAGCAATCTGCCCTTGAAGTTGAGCGGCGATGTGGCCGCCTTCAACAACATCGTGTTCCAGGATATGGACCCGACGGCGAACCAACTGACCCTCGCCTTCGATGGGATATCCGCCTCGTTCGACAACGTCTCGTTCCTCACAGTGCCCAGTGACGGCCTCTACATCTACGGCACCGGGCCGAACATCATCAGCCTCTACAACGCCATGCCCATGAACGGCACGGCGAAGAGTATGGTGACCGGCGACTTTACCCTCAACTGGGGTAGCAGCACCGACGATAGCGACGGCGACGGCCTCTCCGACAACGACGAGTTGGCCATATACGGCACCGACCCGCTCAACCCCGACACCGACAACGACGGCTTCGGCGACCGAGACGAGGTGGTGGTATCGAGCGACCCGCTCGACGCCACGGATACCCCGACCGGTCCGGTGCAGGGCATTGGTATGTACCTCGACTTGGATACCACCGCCGGGGGCCTCTATACCAACGGCAACACCTGGGAATACGGCAACGTCTACAATGGCCCGATGCGCGCCCACCTCGGCAGTAACGTCTGGGCCACCTCCATCGACGCCAACTACAGTAACAACGCCACCGCCGAACTCTATCTGCCGCTGCTCGACCTGACCGGCAGCATCGCCCCGGTCTTCAGTTTCCGCCTCTGGGCCGACAATCTAGGCGACAGCAACGACGGCCTGACCCTGGAGTATCACAACCCCGACACGCAGCAGTGGGAGACACTCACCCCGAGTGTGACCGGCTACGACAGTCTCCCGGTCGGGAGTGGGGGTGGCTGGGGCCAGGTCGGCTATGCCGACGCCTACAGCCTCGTGCTGGTGGACCTCAGCGCCCTGCCCAAGAGCACTGTGCAACTGCGCCTGGTCTACCGCAGCAATGCCGACATCAACGGCCCCGGTGCCTACATCGACGAGCTGCGTCTCGACGAGGAGGCGAGCGATGCCGACGACGACGGCCTCAGCGGGATCATCGCCGAGTACACCACCTACGGCACCGACCCCTACGCCTACGACAGTGACGGCGACGAGACCTCCGACGGCATGGAGGTTCTGAGTGGAGGCAATCCACTCAACCCCGCCGACAACGTGCAACTCGCCATGAGCATCAACACCGTCGAGTACTTCGAGGATGGCCCTGGCACACTGATCCCCTTCACCCACCCGAACGGCCGCGCCATCTGGCGTACCCAAGGCGACGACTGGGCCTGGGGCAGCATCAGCGACATTGCCCCCTGGGGTGGGCACCAGAGCGGCTACGCCTGGGGTACCGGCATCTATGGCAACTACGGCAACAACCGTGAAGAGGGGCTCTATCTACCGCTGATCGACCTTACCGCTGTCAGCGACGCGGTGCTCTCCATGCGCATCTGGAGCAACATGCAACTGGGCGATGGCGTAACCCTGCAACGCTTCGATCCCGCGACCCAGGGTTGGGTCACCGTCACCCCCATCGGGACCCCCTACGACGGCAACAGCGCCGAGGGCGCGGCTTGGGTCAGGCAGGGCTACAACAGCCTCTACAGCCTGATGCTGCTCGACCTCAGCGGCTTCGTCGACCAACAGGTGCAACTGCGCCTGATGCTGCGCACCGACGCCGAATCGACCAGCAACGGCTTCTACCTGGACAACCTCGCCCTCTGGCAGGAGGCCTACGACGCAGACGATGACGGCCTGAGCGGCACCCTGGCCGAGTTCACCACCTACCACACCGACCCGTTCAAGACCGATACGGACGAGGACGGGGTCAATGACGGCGATGAGTTGAACGCCGGTACCTCACCGATCAACCCGGCCGAGACGGGCACCACCACGCTCACCATCGGCACCCGACTCACCTTCGACGACTACATCGGCGTGCTGGCCCCCTTCTACCACCTCACCGACGGCGCAATCTGGAGCGCCTACCAGACCCAGTGGTACCTCACCTGGCCCTACGACGGGATACCGGGACGCGACTACAGTGGTGAGGGGCTGGCCTGGGCCCTGCCGGGCTACAGCACCTATGCCGAGAACACCGACGAGTCGCTCTACCTGCCGCCGCTCGACCTCACCGGCACCACCCAGCCGATCCTCTCGTTCCGATTGTGGAACGCGGTGGCCGACGCCAACGACGGCCTGCTGATGGAGTACTACGAGCCGATGAGTGAGCGCTGGCTGGGGCTCACCCCGACCGTTACCGAGTACAGTCAAACCCTGCTCAACGGCGACCACGCCTGGGGCAATGTGGGTTCGGGCTCGACCTACGGCCTGGTGATGATCGACCTGAGCGACTTCCGCGGTGGCCCGCTCAAGCTACGCTACACCCTGCGCAGCGATGCCAGCGGCGGCGCGAGCGGGGCCTATATCGACGAGGTCCGCCTCAACGAGGAGGATACGGACCCGGACGAAGATGGCCTCCCCGGTCTGCTCAACGAGTACCAGACCTACGGCACCGACCCGTTTTATTACGACACCGACGGCGACGGCTACTCGGACGGCAGTGAACTCGGCAGCGGGAGTTCACCGCTCAACCCGGCGGACTTCCCCGGTAGTGCCCAGGGCATGGGCTGGTTCGAGGATCTGGAGTCTGGCAGCGGTGGGCTGGCCTCCTTCGTCAGCCAACCCGGGCTCGCCCTCTGGGGCCGTGGCAACCTGTTGTGGCAGTACGGCTATGCCGAGACCGGGCCTGGTACGGCCTGGAGTGGCAGTTACATCTGGGCCACTGACCCCTACTCTAACTACAGCCCACAGACCACTGCGTCGCTCTATCTACCGCCACTCGATCTCTCCGGCAGCAGCCACCCGACCCTATCCCTGAGGCTCTGGAGCAGGACCGCCGACAGCAACGACGGCACCAACCTGGAGTACTTCGACCAGGGGCTCGGCCTCTGGATCGCACTCAACCCTGCGCTACCCGGCTATAACGGTTTAGCCGATGGCGAGCCGGTCTGGTCCAGTGTGTTCAGTGACAGTGGCAGCTATACGTTGATGGTCGCCTACCTCGACGCCCTCATCCCCGACAGCCCTGTGGCCCTGCGTCTCACCTTCCACAGCGATGGCAGTGGCGAGGAGAGTGGCGCCTTCATCGACAATTTACGTCTGGATGAGGAGGGCTACGACCTCGACGGTGACGGTATCGTCGGCATCCTGGCCGAGTACCAGACCTACGGTACCGATCCCTTCGATGTCGACTCGGACGGCGACACCTACCCCGACAACCATGAGATCAGCGCCTCCACCGACCCGCTCAAGGGGAGCGACTACCCCCCGGGTACGGATGTGGGCAGCGCCTACGGCAATGCGCAGATCGATGCCACGACCGTGTGGAGCCTGAGCGGCTCCCCCTACCGCATCTATAGCGACGTGACGGTCTATAAGACCCTGACCATCGAGGCCGGTGTCGTCGCCAAGTTCGACGCCAGCGTCGGTCTCAGCGTCGAGAGTGGCGGGACGCTCAATGTCAATGGGGCCAGTTACGCCGCAGGCGAGGTGCTCTTCACTTCAATCAAGGACGACACCATCGCTGGCGACAGTAACGATGACGGTGGAGCCACCCTCCCCGCCGTCGAGGATTGGAGCGTGGTGCAGTTCGCCGACGGCTCCAGCGGCCAGATGAGCTATAGCCGCATCCGCCACTGCGTCGGGGGGCTCTACATCCTCGGCAGCTCACCGACCATTAACGACCTGGCGGTCGACAACTGCTGGTCGGGGATGATGGTCGCTGGTTCCACCAATGCGGCAAACCCGCTGGTGAGTAACCTGACGCTCAACCTGTCCGACGCCGAGACCGGCCTCTACATCGAGGGGCTGACCGCCGCCAGCGTGGCACCGGTGTTCAGCGGCCAGAATCTCATCGCCGGTGGCACACAGACGGCAGCCAGCCAAGGCATCCACATCCTTGGCGCCTCGGCACAACCGACCCTGAGCGGTTTCGACGTGAGTGGTTACACCTACGGCATGAAGGTCGACAGCGGCGCCGTGACCCTGCGCGACAGCACCCTGCACCACAACCTCAATGCCGGCGCCTACTTCACCGGTAGTCCGAGCAAATCGGTCAGCGTGCTCTTCAACGCGGTCAATCACAACGGCACGGGCCTGATCATCGATGCCCTGGCCGACGGCGGTCGCTTCGACCACAACCTGATCCGCGGCAACACCAACCCCGAGGGTGCAGCGGGCGGTATCGCGCTCTACAACATCGATACCACGCCGCTGTTCAGCAACAACTTGGTGATCGAAAACAAGGCGAGTAGTGCCGGTGGCATCTACTCCACCCTCTCCAACGCCAAATTCCTTGGCAACACCATCGCCGACAACCTCGGCGGCATGGTCGGCTTGGGTGGTGGCGTCACCATAATGATGGACAACGGTAGCGTCTTCAGTGACAACATCATCTTCGGCAACGACGATGGCGATGGCAGCAGCAACGCGGGCGACGACGTCTACCTCGTCGAGGCCAGCCTCACCAGCGACTACAACATCACCGCGGATGGCAGCCTCTCCGGTAGCAATGACCTGGTGGCCGAGGGCGGCAACCTGTTCACCACCTTCTGGTATCTGGACAACTCGGTGGCCAACCCAGCCATCGACAGCGGTTCGACCACGCAACTCCCGAGCTACCTGACCGAGCTATCGGTCGCCACCACCGACCTCGATGGCAAACCGGATACCGCCCAGAGCGACGCCCTCGACCGCGGCTACCACCACGATGGCGCCTATGTGCTGACCGACCCGAGGCATAGTGCCCTCTTCGCCCGGGATGCTGATCTGAGCATGAGCAGCAGCACCGAGATCGTCTTCATCCCGCGAGACGCCGACGGCAACCCGGTCGGCCCCGGCCACGACGTCAAACTAATCCGCACCCCCGCCCTCGGCCTGCTTGGTGCGGTGCAGGACAACGGCAACGGCACCTACGTGGCCACCTTCACCACCTCGGCCATCAGCCCGGCGGAGGCGAGCCTCTACGTGGTGATCGACGGCTACTCCCACGCCGACTACCCGATACTACTGAAGTGGTAGCGTTTCGTAAGTGGCGATTCGGCTATAGTAGGGGTTGAGAGGTCGACACCCGCCCAAATCAGGGCGGGTTGGCGACCGCCCCACCGCCTACGGGATCGCCTATGTCTTCAGCCCCTACGCACACCGAGCCCACCACAACCGTGCCACGTCCACGGTGCAGACCGACAGGGTCAACCGGCTCCTCACTCCGCCGCTACACACTTCTGCTGCTCTTGGCACCCATGACCCTCCTCGCCTCGCCCCTCTCCGAGGTGCGTCGCAGCGCGGCATTGATGGCCCTGGAGGTGGGTGAGTACGCCGAGGCACTCGACCTGCTCGACGCCGCCCTGGCCGACGACGGCGAGGATCGGGTAAGCCGCTTTTACCGCGGTGTCACCCTCTCACGTCTGGGTCGTTACCCCGAGGCGCAACGGGCCCTGGAGGGCGCCGGGAGTGACAATCCCGCCCAACCACGTGAACTGGGGTTGGTGTTGCTAAAACAGGGGCACACCGAGGCGGCGATCACACAGCTGCGCAGCGCGGTACAGCGCGACCCCGCCGACGCGGCCAACCACTACCAATTGGCCCTCGCACTGCGCCACGCCGGGCAACGCCGAGCCGCCTTGGCCGCACTGGCCGACGCGCGTAGCCAGAGTGACGAGTACGCCCCCCCCGCCCTCTATCAGGGGGCGGAGCTGTACGCCGAGCTGGGCGAGCGGGACGCGGCACTCGCCCTGCTCGAACAGGGACTGCGCGACTACCCCGAGAGCGTCTACCAGGGGGCGATGCGCGACCTGCAGGTGCGCCTCGGCGGCGGTGAGCGTCCGCGCGCGCCCCACTATGCCTTGAGCCTGGGGCTGGCCCAAGACAGCAACGTGGCCCTGCTGGCCAACGATGCCCCATTGCCCAACGGCATCAGCGACCAGGCCGACAGGCGTGTGGTGTTGGAGGGCGAGATCGTCCACACCGCGCTCGACACCCCCGAGCGACGTCTCACCCTCGACTACCGCCTCTATGCCAGTGCCCAACAGACGCTCAACGACTACGATCTGGTGCGCCACACCCTCGGCGCGGAGCTGATGCAGCCGCTGCGCGTCGGTAGGCTCAGTGGTGGTTGGGGGCTCGGCCTACATCTGACCCACACCTCGCTCGGTGGGTCGGCCTTCTCACAGGAGCAGTCACTCACCCCCTTTCTCTTCGCCGCTCACAACACCACCACCCGCTCACTCCTACGCCTCGACCTGGGTGGCAGCCGGTATGCGGACGACGCCTATGCGCCGCTCGACCAACGGCGCATCGCCCTCGAATACAGCCTACTCGGCCAGCTCAGCCATCGAGGCCACTGGACCCTCGGCACACGCCTCGTCCGTGAACAGGCCGACGACGCCGAATACAGCAATCAGGGACACGGCCTCGCGGCGCAACTGCAGCAGCAGTTTCGCCTCGCCGAGGTGGGGCTGGCCCTCGACTACCAGTTCAGGGATTACGCCGACGGTGTGCAGGGGCGCCAGGACGAACAGATCATCACCAGTCTGCGCCTGCGTCGGGCACTGCGCCACGACCTGACCCTGCAGGCCGACCTGAGCCACGTGGCCCACCCCTCCAATCTGGCCGCCTACGAATACGACCGCGACCTAGTCAAACTCTCCCTGAGGTGGCAGCCATGAGCCTACGTCCACTCCTCCTCCTCGCGCTTCTACTGCCGGGTTTGGCCCACGCCGTGGAGACGGTAGGGCGCATCGCCGCCCTGGTCGGTAGCGCCGAACTGGAACGCAGCGACGGCAGCCGCGTCGCACTGCAGGCACGCATGCCAGTGGCCATGGGTGAGAGCCTCCTCACCGGCCCCGGCAGCCATCTCAAGCTACTGCTGCGTGACGACTCGCTGGCCAAGCTCGGCCCCGACTCGCGCATGCGCGTCGAGCACCTCAAAGGGGTCGACGGTGCAGATACCGAGATCAGCCTCGACACAGGCCGTCTGCGCTCCGTGGTCGGGCGACGCCTGCAGGGCAGCGAGGGCTATCGCATCCGAACCAGCGTGGCGCTCACCGAGGTACGCGGTACAGACCACGAGGTGCTGCACATACCCGCCCACGGTACACAGCCCGCCACCTCGGCAGCGCGTACCTTCGAGGGGCTGGTGACCTTTGGCGATGGTCAGGGCCACCCGCCCGTGGCGTTACGCCCCAACTTCTTCAGCCTCGTACGTCCTGGCGCCGCGCCACAACCAGCGCGCCCCATCGACCCGGGCACAGACCTGGCCGCCCAGCTCGCCGCCCTCGGCATCGAGCGCCCCACACCACAATCGGTACCCGGCAGCGGTGCCCTCCCCGTCCCGACCACGCCCGGGGGCCCATTCGACCGTGCGGGCGGCGAGACCCCGCCGCCGCCGTCACCAGCACAACTGCTACCGCCACCAGTGCCGCTGGTCACCCCGAGCATGCCGACCACGCTGACCCTCCAGCCGAGTAGCGGCCTGCCCATGCCCGAACTGCCCCAGGCCCCCGAGGGGAGCGTCGAACTCCCTATCGACATCCACCTGCCGACCCCCTGAACCCGAGGTCGAGACTATGCCGCTGCGACACACCGCCCCTCTGCGCCACCTCGGCGCCCTCTTGCTCGCCCTGGGCCTCGGCGCCTGCGGCCTGAACGCCCCAAACGACCGCACCACAGTGACCCTGAATGTCGCCAGCCCGGGCACGCAAGGCCTCGTCACACGCGCCGCACCGCCTTCGGAGCGTCAGCGACTCCTCGCCGCGCTGATCCGCGAGGCCCAGGCCGAGGCCTTCGCCAACCACCCCAACCTCGCCTATCTGGCGTTGCTGGTCGAGGCGGGCGGCTTTGGCACCGAGCAGATCAACCAAGACTATAACGAGGGGCGTTTCACCCGCATGCGCTTCGAAGGGCAGAGTCAGCTCCTGCTCGAAGGTGAAACCACGCACCTCACCGTCCCCAACAGCGTCACCGTCACCTTCACCGTAAGCGCCTACACCCGAGAGGGGTACCGCCTGTTTCGCCAGCGCGCCAGCCTCAGCCGCGATGAACTCGGTGCCAACTCGCCGCGCCTCGCCCTCGACCTACAGGTAGACATAGACCCACGGATCCCGTTGCTCGCCAGCGACACTCAGTGCAGCGGTGACGACGACGGCGATGGTCTGTGCAACGACTACGAGCAGCTCTTCTATCCCGCCGGAGACGGCACCCAACTCGCCGACATCGACCTCGACGGCATCCCCAATAGCGCGGATAGCGACAGTGACGGTGACGGCATCGGCGACGCCGCCGAGGGGGCGGAGCCGAGTAACGCAGGCTTTCCACTCTTCGTGCACAGGAACCGCCCACCACAGCTCGACACAGGCCTGACCCTGAGCGCCTATCGCGAGCAACCCACGCACCTATCCTTCAACGCCGCCAGCGACCCCGATCTGGGCGACACCGCCACCCTGAGTTACGCCCTCACCCAGGCCCCGAGCCACGGTACCGCCTGGTTCGATGGCCAGAGCCTCTACTACCAAGGCGCCCAGGGCTACCTCGGGAGTGACGCATTCAGCTTCTCCGCACGCGATCGCTGGGGTGCCGAGGCCGTCGCCGAGGTGAGTGTCGGTGTCGCCGAGGTCCCCGCGCCGATCACCCGCGACGACCGCTACAGCGGCAGCGAAGACACCCCCATCCTGGCCATGGCCCTCCTCGCCAACGACTACTCGCCTATCGGCCTGCCACTCAGCTTCCAGTACCTCCCCACCACGACCACTGCTGGCGGCCAACTCAGCCTCAATAGCGACGGCACGGTGGACTACACCCCCCCAGCGGAGTACCAGGGCGAAGACAGTTTCAGTTACAGCGTCACCGACGGTGTCGCGCGTGAGGGTTACCCCAGCGCCCAAGTGACCCTCACCCTGGCCGCACGCAACGATGCCCCGGTGGTCATCTCCGAGAGTTTCACCACACGTAGCGACAGCCTGCTGAACGCCAGCGGGTTGCTGAACAACGACAGTGACGCCGATGGCGACGCCCTCAGCATCAGCGCCATGCAGAGCCGCTCGGCCCAGGGGGGCGTGGTGACGCGCGTAGGCGATGACGGCTTTACCTATCAGCCACCGCACGGCTTCGAGGGGACCGACGGTTTCTACTACATCGTCACTGATGGCAGTGCCACGACCACGGGTTCGGTCACCATCCAGGTGGTCGCCGGCATCGCCGCTAACGACAGCTACACCACCGACGCCCTCACCCCCCTCACCCGCCTCGACTTCCTCGCCAACGACGAGAGCCCGAGCGGGAGTTTGGAGCTGAGCGCCGTGGACACCCAAGCGACCCTCGGCCTGCTGCGTGACCTGAGCGATGGCCCCGCCTATCTGCGCTTCGACTACCTGCCTAACGGTGCCTTCGACTACCTCGGCGAGGGGCAGACAGCGACCGATCGCTTTACCTACACGGTCTATGACCCGGTCAATGCCATCAGCGACAGTGCCACCGTCACCATCACCCTGACCGGCGTAAACGATGCCCCACAGCTTGCGACTGGCGCCAGCGCCGACCTCGACCTGAGCGCCTACGCCGGCCGCCCTCTGGTCTTACCAGACCTCACCGCGTGGGTGAGCGACCCGGACCAGGGCGACACCCTCTACCTCATCGGTGTACCGACCACCACCCCCCTTGGCGCCGACCTCGCCCAAGACGGCAAGCAACTCACCTACACGGCACCGAGTGGCGTGCTCGGCAGCGACAGCTTCACGGTGACAGTGGCCGATCGTAGCGACGCGCAAAGCGGCGTCACCTTCACCCTCAATCTGCAGGTCGTAGAAGCGCCACCCGCCACCTGGCTCGGTACGCAATCCAGCGACTGGGCGAGTGCGCTCAACTGGAGTGGTGGCAGCGTGCCCGGCACGCACGAGACCGTTACCATCCCGCCAGGCACACCCTATCCCCCGACCCTCGGTCAGGCCGCTACGCTACAGGGGCTGTTCGTCGCCGCCGACGCCACCCTGCAACTCAACGCCGACCTCACTATCACGGGTAGCCTGATGGTCGATGGCAGCCTCACCCTGGGCGACACCACACCGGGTGTACACCTCGATGGGGATGTCAGTCTGAGTGGCCAGCTCCCTGCGCTCATCTTCGACAGCGGTGCCACGGCACAAGGGGGGGTTACAGGCGACCTCAGCTGCCTCGGAGGTGAGCTACGCGTGCGCGGCGGCAGCAGCCTCACCGTCGCGGGGAACCTGCAACTCGGTGACCCCAGCGGCGCTTGCGGCCTACAGATGCTTGAGGCCGAGACCCTGCTCTTGGTCGAAGGGAGTCTGACCCTCCTCGGGGGTAGCCACACCTTGAATGCGGGTGAGCTGCGGCTCACTGGCGACCTCACCGCCCTCGGTGCAGCGGACATCAGCGGCCGTGCGGCGCACACCACCCGACTCATCGGGCGTACGGCCCAGACCCTCGACCTGGCGCTCGCCAGCCCCAGCACCCTCGGCACGCTAGGCGTGGAGAACGATGGTCTCCTCACCCTCGCCAGCGATCTGACCTTGAACGGCACGCTGCAAAGCCCACTACAGAGTCTCACACTCGATAGCGCGACGCCGCGCCACCTCATCAGCCAGGGGGTTGTGCTCAGCAGCGCGACCTTCGCCAGCGTGTCGCTCGAAACCCACGGTATCACCCAGCTCGACAACATCACCTTTACCCGCCAAGACCCGAGTAGCACCCAGCTCACGCTGCACCTCGAAGGCGTCACAGCCACCCTCGCCAACCTGCGCTTCGAGACCCTGCCGCGCGACGGCGGCCTCTACCTACAGGGTATAGGCGCCAGCGAGGTGACCATGGTCGGGGCCATGCCCGGCTACGGCCTGCCCCTGACCCTGGTAGCGGACGGATTCACCCTCAACTGGGGCAGTGGCACGGAGGAGAGCGACGGAGATGGCCTGAGTGATGCCGATGAGCTGACGCGCTACCTCACCAATCCAGTACAGCTCGACACCGACGGTGACCTGCTCGATGACGGCCTGGAGGTCACCTACGGCAGCGATCCGCTCGACCCCAGCAGCTCCCCCCTCGGCGCCAGTGTGACACCCGGCCTGCTGCTCGACTTCGAGGCCGACGACGGCGGACTCTGGAGCCCAGGCACGCTGTGGCAACACGGTGTCCCCAGCAGTGGCCCGGGCGCAGCACACAGCGGCACCCAGGTCTGGGCGACCAATCTGAGTGGCGACTACGGGGCGAGCCAGACCGAATACCTCTACCTACCGCCACTCGACCTCACTACCGCCGCGGCCCCGACCCTGAGCCTCAACCTCTGGGCCACGGCCTGGGGCGGCGGCGACGCCACCCACCTGGAGGCCTTCGATAGCACCACTGGCCAGTGGCAGAGCCTACCTGCCGAGATCGCCCCCTACGATGGTAGCGACGCGGTGGGCAGTGCCGCCTGGGCCGCACAGAGCTACCACGGCAGCTACGTTTACGCCGCCGCCTCCCTCGCCCCGTTCGCAGGCCGAGCGGTATTAGTGCGCCTGGTGTTTCGTAGCAACAGCAGTCTCAACGCCGCCGGTTTCTACTTCGATGATCTGCGCCTCAACGACGAGACGCAAGACATCGACAGCGACGGGCTGCCCGGTGTACTCAGTGAGTTCCACCAAGCCGGTACGTCGCCGATCTTGGCGGATAGCGATGGCGACGGCAGTCTGGACGGCAACGATCCCCTACCTCTCAACCCCGCACACTACCCAGGTGCCGCCGCGCACAGCGTAACGCACGGGGTGTTCGACTTCGAGACTGGCGATGGCGGGCTACGCAGCCTCGGACGCGACTGGGGTGGGATTTGGGCCCGCCCCAGCCTATGGGCCCACGGTACCCCGACCAGTGGCCCGGCGAAGGCCTTCTCGGGGAGCCAGGTCTGGGCCACGAACCTTACCGGTAACTACTTCGCCAACGCACGCGAGGCGCTCTACCTGCCGCCCCTCGATCTGACCACGGCAAGCAACCCGACCCTCTCCCTGCGCCTCTGGGCCAACGCCTGGGGGGGTGGCGATGCCACCTCGGTGGAGGTGTTCGACACCGACACATCGACCTGGCTGGCGCTCCCCGCGACCATCGCCGCCTATGATGGCAGTAACGCCTTGGGCCAAGCCGGATGGGCCTTCCAGGGCTACCACGGTGGTTATGTATTGGCGGCCCTCTCCCTGGCCGATTACGTCGGCGCGGGCGCACTCCAGGTACGCCTCAACTTCACCAGCAACAGCAGCCTGGAGGGGGCGGGGTTCTACCTCGACGAACTGCGCCTCGACGACGAGGGGGGCGACCCCGATGGCGATGGCCAACCCGGTGTCATCACCGAATTCGACACCCTCGCCACCGACCCCTTCGTCGCCGACAGCGACGGCGACGGCAGCCAGGATCGGGTCGACCCCTGGCCGCTCAACCCGGCGGCCTATCCCGGTGCCGCCCATCTCACATCCGGCAGTCGGCTCGACTTCGAGGCCGATGACGGGGGGCTGCGCAGCCTGGGGCGTGCTTGGGGCGGTATCTGGGCCGCCCCCACCCTGTGGCAGCACGGTACCCCTACCAGTGGCCCAGTATCGGCCTATGACGGCACTCAGGTCTGGGCCACTAACCTTACCGGTAACTACTTCAGTGACGCCCGCGAGGCGCTCTATCTGCCACTGCTCGACCTCGGCACCAGTCTGGCCCCGACCCTCTCTGTGCGCCTCTGGGCCAATGCCTGGGGTGGTGGCGACGCGGCCCGTTTCGAGTATTACGACGATGCCCAGCAGGCATGGATCGGACTCGATGCGGAGATCGCCGCCTACGACGGCACCGATGGGGTCGGCAACAGCGGTTGGGCCTTCCAGGGGTATCAGACCAACTACGTGCTCGGGGCCCTCTCGCTGGTCGGCCTCACGGGCCAATCCGACCTGCAGTTACGCCTCACCTACTACAGCAACAGCTCCCTGGAGGGGGCTGGGGTCTACCTGGACGAGCTACACATCGACGAGGAGAACAACGACCCGGACGGTGACGGCAGCAGCGGCGTCATCACTGAATACCTCACCCTGGGTAGCGACCCCTTCAACAACGACACGGATGCGGACGGCAGCCCCGACGGTAGCGACAATGCCCCGCTCAACCCGGCGGTCTACCCCACCGCCACGGCGCTCGTCGCCGGCAGCCAACTCGACTTCGAGAACGACGACGGCGGCCTACGCAGCCTCGGTCGCAGTTGGGACGGCATCTGGAGCCTCGGGGCCCTCTGGCAGTACGGGGTCCCGAGTGCCGTGGCCGCCTATCAGGGTGAACGGGTGTGGGCCACCAATCTCGGCGGCAACTACTTCGCCAGTGCCATCGAGGCGCTCTATCTGCCGCCACTCGACCTGAGCAATCTGGGCGACCCGACCCTCAGTCTACGGATCTGGGCCAATGCCTGGGGCGGTGGTGATGGCACACGGTTCGAGGTGTACGACACGCTCAGCGGTAACTGGCTCGGATTACCCGCGAGTATCGCCACGTACGATGGTAGCGACGCGGCGGGTAACAGCGCCTGGGCCTTCCAGGGCTATCGTGGCCACTACGCCCTAGGCGCCGTCACCCTGAAGGCGTACGCCGGGCAGAGCGGGGTACAGACGCGCCTGATGTTCCGCTCCAACAGTTCACTGGAGGCTGCCGGTGCCTACATCGACCTGCTGCGCCTCGACGACGAGGGCGACGATGCGGATGTTGACGGGGCAACCGGTGTGATCCAGGAGTATACGGCCCTCGGCACCGACCCCTTCGTGGCCGACACCGATGGCGATGGCGACCCGGACAGTAGCGACCCCGCGCCCCTCAACCCGGCCTACCGTAGTGATACCACCGCGGTCACCCTCGCCACCCTGTTCGACTTCGAGGCCGATGATGGCGGCCTGCGCAGCCTCGGCCCAGTCGGTGCCGGCCTCTGGCCTGCGGGCACACTCTGGGCCCACGGCACGCCGACCAACGGCCCCGCCATCGCCTACAGCGGCACCCAGGCCTGGGCGACCCAACTGAGTGGGAACTACTTCGCCAACGCGCGGGAGTATCTCTATCTCCCCCCTATCGACCTAAGGAGTGCCACCGCGCCGGTGGTGACGCTCCAGATCTGGGCCAACAGCTGGGGTTCGGGCGATGGCACGCGACTGGAGGTCCTCGACCCCGTCAGCGGCACATGGCTCGGCGTCACCCCGGTCCAAACCCCCTATGACGGCACCGATGCTCTCGGCAACCCCGCCTGGGCCTTCGTCAATACGGGGTACCAACAGACCGCCCTCCCCCTGGACGCCTACATCGGCGTGACACGCCTACAGCTACGACTGGCCTTTCGGGCCAACAATTCGCTGGAGGCACAGGGCTTCTACTTTGACGAACTCGCTATAGAGCCCTAAAGCTCGCGGCCCTGGAGTGAAGGGCAATGTGCCGATGGCGTCGGCGTCGCGAAGGGGGTATCGGGCAGGAGGTGGAGATTGCTCGACGGCGCCGAACCACCCGACCCGCGACGAGTAGCCCAGCGCCCATCAGTGGCATGGGCGTGGGACTGCTCGTACGGCATGGACGCGTCGCGCCACTAAGGAGGAGGTGCCGCCGAGTCAGTGCCTGCCCGCACGCTTGCAGGGCTTACTGAGCTTTACCGGGACCGGTGTGGCATCTGGTGCCGCTGTGCGCCTACGGCGCGACATCAATTGGCGACCTCGTAAGCGGACCTTAGCCCGTTCGAGGGTCGCTTCAGTACCTCACCCTCGTGCTTTATTGTCAAGCGCATGTGACGCCGCCTGACGCTGGCGCTCAGCATCTGCGAGTTTGATGATCCAGATTATCGAGCCGCAGAAGAAAAAGAAAACGCTCTGAACCTTATCGAAGAGGTGCACCGTAATGCCGATCACGAGGAACGAGTAGATCGAAAGCAGCCAGACTAACGCGAGAGTCTTGTACTGGGGCAGGACTTTAACCGAGCGCAGCAGATCGCGAACGATAAGAAGGAGCCAGGAGGCGATGAAGACGATGTACAAAACGCCATGCCGCATGGTCATCATCAACCAGTAGGCATCCACCGAGCCACCCGATAACCAAGGGGGGCGTATCCAGTTCCTCAGCCCGATACCAAAGATAGGGTTCTGCTCGATATTCATAATACCGTACGTCCAGATGATGACTCGGGTATAGGCCGTACCGGAATTGAAAGTAGCGAAACTCAGGAAGATGGAGAGAAAGCCTCGATTGGAGCCGAGCTGGACGAATACATACATCGACAACACCACCCCGAGCAGGATGGTGACGATGCGTTTGTTCTGCTTGCCCACCAGGTAGAGAAGGAACAACGCGTATTGGATAATCAGCGCAAGGTAGGGGGCGGATGAGATGGAAATAACCACCGTACCCATCAAGCAGAGGACAAGAATCGTGTAGAACGGGCGATCGATCGCCGAGGCCCGGTCACGAAAATAGACCAACAGTGGCACTGCAACGGCACCGACCGTGCCATACAAGATGGGGTGACTGAACACGGCGTATACACGAGCCATACCATGGCGTACATAGGAGCCGTCGTAGGCATCTTCACCGAGGATAGGCACACCGGTAATGGCCTGCGCGATGATGTGGATCAGACGCGTCTCAGTGATAAATTCGTACAGTGCCGGCAAAAATATAACGAGTAGACAGATCGCATAGAGGCGGTAATAACGCACCATTCGGTCGTAGCGATCAATGACCGTTCTCGTCAGGTAGAAAACGCCAAAACTCTCCAGCGCAAATACACCGGAATATTGAATTGAGTTATCCAGCCCATGGTTCTTCGTCATGGACGCAATCACAACCACGATGACACAAAAGATCAGATAGTCGTATTTATCGAATAGCCGTTTGTGCTGGACCAGTCGTGTGGCGAAGACGACGCCCATGGAGATGATCAGGACGATTTTGTAGGGATCGAGGGCGACCGTCCCAAGCATCACCCGGAACTCGGCCGGAATGAAGACCGATATCACATAGAGACTGAGCAGAGCAGGGGCGGTCATTTGAGATGTATGTTCCTGTCAACCACGGGCATAGAGCAACGACGGTTATTACTACTTAGTAGGCGTTCTCACCCACGAAGCCCTTGACTACTGTGAGCAGAATGATGCGGATATCGAGCCACAGGGTCCACTTACGAATGTACTCGAGATCGAATTCGATACGCTTTTCCATCTTTTGCAGCGTATCGGTCTCACCACGCCAACCATTGACCTGGGCCCAACCCGTGATGCCGGGACGTACTTTGTGACGCAGCATGTAGCCGTAAATCTTTTTACGATACTCCTCATTGTGGGCCACGGCATGTGGTCTAGGGCCCACAATGGACATCCGCCCCTGAAGGACATTAATGAACTGTGGAAGTTCATCGAGTGAGGTCTTGCGCAAAAAGGCGCCCAAGGGGGTGATGCGGGCATCACCCTTGCGCGCCTGTTGAACCTTGTCGCCATCGTCGCAAGTGGTCATGCTGCGGAACTTCCAGACGATGATCTCCTCACCATTCAGGCCGTAGCGCCGCTGCTTGAAGATGACCGGTCCACGTGAGGTGAGCTTCACCCCAATGGCTATGGCCAACATGGGCACCGCGATGAGCATGAGGATCAGCGAAGAGAGCAAGATATCCTCCAAGCGCTTCATCCAACCGTCGACACCGAAGAAGGGGGTCTCGTAGACCGAGATAATCGGTAGGTTATTGACCACGGACCAGCGCGAATGGAGCAGGTCGAAGACGAAGATGTCGGGGACTACATAGACAGAGATGGTCGAGTCGGCAAACTCGGCTATCAGCCGCTTCACCTCCTCCTCATCACGCATACGGAAGGTGATGAAGACCACGTCCGCAGCTATCTCGCCCTCACGTAAGGCGCGCAGCAACTCACTCTCTCCACCCAGATACGGGATCGGGTCATCTATCGGCTGCTTGGCGCGCTCCTCACCCTCGGCAAGATAAAACCCCCTGACCTGGATACCGTAGGAGGTATCGGTCTCAAAGGCGTGTGCGAGCTTATTACACATCAACTCGTCGCCAATGATCACCGCACGACGTACGTTGCGCCCACGTCGGCGGAGTTCGACTAAGAGCGAGCGCATAAAGAGGTGGAAGAGCACCAACACACCCGGGGTGGCCACCATCCAACTCAGGATGACACGCCGTGAGAAGTGCGCAGAGCTCTTAGTCGCGTAACCGAGCAGCAGGAGTGTCGAGACGACGAAGATCCACACCAATAGAATGCGCCCTGCCTCCTGAGAGATTCGGTAGATGCGCCAAGTCTGATAGAGGCCTGCAATCTCGGCATAGGTGGCGTAGAGGGCCACAGCGACCACCGTCACCAGGATGAAGTTCGCCCCCCACTCCACCTGAAATACCAAGACGCCAAAGTAGAGGCTCAAAGCAAGGAGCGAGATGTCCGCAATACGGAAAAATGAGCCAAGGGAGTCTCGATAGGGTCTGACCACGTGAGAGAAGTGCTTCATCGAATGAGCTGCCGTGTGACTATCTAGGTGTCTTGGTCGTCGCCCTGGAGACGACAAAGCTTGCCTTTGAGGAAGGCCTCGAACTCCTCGCCGAGTTCACTGTGCTTCAGGGCGTAATCGACGGTAGCCTGGAGATAACCGATCTTGCTCCCACAGTCGTAACGCCGACCATCGAACTCATAGCTGTAGACCGCGCGCTTCTCCATGAGTTTGGCGATGCCGTCGGTGAGCTGGATCTCTCCGCCCTTACCGGGCTGCACCTCGGCGAGGATGGAGAAGATCTCGGGGGAGAGGATGTAGCGCCCGACCACGGCCATGTCGGAGGGGGCATCCTCGGCCTTGGGCTTCTCGACAATCCCCTGCACTCGGGCCAGGCGACCATCGTACCCGGCCAGTTCGACGATGCCATACGAGGAGGTGTCCTCGATTGGTACCTGCTCCACGCCGAGGATACTCGCCTGCAGACGCTGAAACTGCTCGACCATCTGCGCCAGACAGCCGCCGCGCTCGCCATCGATCAAGTCATCGGCGAGCAGCACGGCGAAGGGGTCGTTGCCCACCACGCTGCGTGCGCAGAGGATGGCATGACCGAGGCCGAGGGCCTCGGCCTGACGGATATAGATGCAGGTGACGTCGGGCGGGACCACGTCACGTAGCAGCTTGAGGAGGTCATCCTTCCCCTTGCGCTCCAGTTCTCGCTCCAGCTCGTAGTTCTTGTCGAAATGGTCCTCGATGGCACGCTTGCTAGAGCTGGTGACGAAGATCAGCTCCTTGATCCCGGCACGAACGGCCTCGTCGACCGCATACTGAATCAGCGGCTTATCGACGACGGGGAGCATCTCTTTGGGGTTGGCTTTAGTCGCGGGAAGAAAGCGCGTGCCCAGGCCGGCAACAGGAAAAACAGCTTTAGTGATGATACTCATGGTGGTGCTAAAGGTGGTGTTCAGTAAGATGTTGACGTGCGGTGGTAGGCATGACAGGTGCCGTGCACACAACCGGTGACAGGCCCAGCGCCCTCTGTGGGCGCTTCAGATGAAGCAAGATCCGGGCATGTTCGCCGAGGTTACCCATGCTTTATTGCATTTTTGGGTGAAATCAATGATTTTGGTTCTGCAATCCGTAGCTTATGCGCGTCGATTATACCCAGTGGCGCGGGCGGACGCACGGACCAATCCCGCTTGAAATGTGACTTATCTCGGCCATTTGTATCGCACACCCAACAAAGCAGGTGCCAACGCATGTCGGTCAACCCAGCACCACTCATCCTCGGTGAGGTCCTCTTCGATCGCTTCCCGGGTGAGACGCCGGTGCTTGGCGGGGCACCCTTCAATGTCGCTTGGCACCTCGCGGGCCTGGGCCTGCGTCCCCTGATGCTCAGCCGCATCGGTGCGGACCCCCTGGGTGAGCAGGTCATCCAGGCCTGTGAGGCATGGCGGATATCGACCTGTGGACTACAGCGCGACCCGGTTCGGCCCACGGGACGCGTCGATATCACCCTCGTCGAGGGCGAGCCCAGCTACACCATCGTCGCCGATCAGGCCTACGACGCCATCGAACTGCAACCGGTACTACAGCTCATCGCCACGTCACCACCCTCCCTCTTCTACCACGGTAGCCTCATCGCCCGCAGCCAGAGCGGGCGCGCCCTCATCGAGCGACTCACCGAACACCTGCCACGACCACGCTTCGTCGACATCAACCTGCGCCCCCCTTGGTGGGATGTCGACAGTGCACTCACCCTCTGCCGTGGCGCCGATTGGCTCAAGGTTAACGAGGAAGAGCTACGTGCCCTGAGTGGTCTCGATGAGGATCGTTCGCTGCAGGCGGGGATCGAGCGATTGGTTGAGCAGACCGGGGTCGAGCACTTACTGGTAACGCGAGGCGCGCATGGCGCGCTGTTCGTCGAAGGCGGTCACACCCTGCGCCTGAATAGAGAACCACTGGCGCGGGTGGTCGACACCGTGGGCGCTGGCGACGCCTTCAGTGCCGTGGCCATCTACGGCATCCTGCACGGTTGGGACGGGGAGCGCATCCTGAGCCGGGCCGACACCTTCGCCCGGCGCATCTGTACCCAGCGCGGGGCCACCCGCGCCGACCCGGTACTCTACCGAGAGGCACTGGCGAGCTGGCGAGAGTAACAACGAGAAGAAGGGGACGGGCTAGAAACCCTCGACGATGATCGGCGCCACGGGCCTGAGCATCTCTTCAAAACCGAGATTGGCCAAGAAGCTGAACGAGACGAAGGTCTGTAAGGCGTTGATGTTGGCATCCTCATGCGAGGCATGGCGCATCCGGCGCATGAGCTGGCGGTTGACCGACTCCAGCTCCTGGTACAGCTGCGCCAGCTCGGTCAACTCCCAGTCCGGCGAGGGTTCACCCGCGCGCATACGCAGATACTGTTTGGTCAGGTAGGTGCCGACCACGCGCACCATCGTCTCCTCCAGGGTGGCAAAGGGGAGGTGAAAACGGGCCATGGGGCGCATGCGTGCGAGGACAGGGCAGCCGCAGTTGGCCATCAACAGCCCATAGAGCGAGCGCAGGCAGGTCTGCAGGTCGACATTCTTGAAGTACTGACGCTCTTCGGTCTCCACCGTCACGTCGACGCGGGCAATGGAGAGGTCCTCGGCGAAGGCGTTGGCGATGCGCTGGCAGGCGATCGCCGCGGGGCAGTAAGGGTGCTCTTCGACGCGCAGGGGGCAGCGGTCACAACGCTCCACATCCAGCTTGGCCCAGGTCGGTGGGTCATCGGGCACTTCGAGATCCTGGTCGGGGCCGCTGACCTCAAAGCGGTGCTCGCGCCCCCCCTCCATCTGGATGCGATAGCTGATTGTCTGCCCCATGCGATACCTCTATGCTCGTTACGGCCATCTTACTGCAAGGACACAGGGGCTGAAATAGGTGAAAATCACTAAAAATCAGCCCACAATCGCCCCATCTGGGGTTGTTATCCCCTCCCGAGCGGCGCCAGCGTGCGCCCTGCCCGACCAGGAGAGACCATGAGTGAGATCGAGTCGCCACGCTACCAGGGCGAGAACCACACCGGCTCCAGCGCCACCACACCCTATCCGGCGAGCCGCCTCGCCCCGGCCACCGAATTGGTCGACTTGGCCCGCGAGATCGCGGCCGCCGACAACCTGCTCGACCTCTCCAGCAATGCACGCCTGCGCCTTATTGCCGCACAGATCCAGACCCTGCAGAACCAAGCGCAACAGATCCTCACCGAGACCCGGCGCAACCAGCGCCTGCACCGCGCCCGCTGCACCTTTCATCGCCTACCCGGGCGCATCTACCACCTCTATCGGCGCCATAACGGCGACCTGCAGTTCTTCATGGTCGGAGTCGACGAGTGGGGCGGCACCCCGCCGCACCGCTTTATCGGTAGCTATCGGTTGGAGAACGACATGCGTTGGACCCCGGTCGACCCCCTCGGCCAACCCATGACCGAGGACCACTTGGAGCAGAACGAGGCGATGCGCGACGAGGGGTAGGCCTATTTACCCAGCAGTACGGCGAAAAAGAAGAGCCCACAGCCGGCCAGTACCAGCGCAAAGGCGCGCCAATGGGGGGCGGCCGGCGGGGCCTCCAGCTCGTCGATGGTCCCCGCACTGCGCACGGAGAGGAGCACGACCCCCGCTGTGGCAATGAGACCACCGAGGACCATACAGATGAAAGTGATCAAGGGTGACATGACAACTCCTTTCATAAGCAAATACGCATTCTTTTTCTAATATTGATGCGCATTAATTATCAATAATCGTGGTATTTGGGCACTCCTTAGAGGATTTCAACAATCCTAGACCCTATGGTGTTGCTAAGCTGTAATCAAACCCCTTACTACGAGCGATCGCTTGGATATTAATCCCCCCTCCACCGAACAGACCGAACGGCGTAGCGAGCAGCGCCTTCAGGCCCACCTCTATATCCAACTGGCGGTCGAGGAGGGTCCCTCCGAACTCTGCCTCCACCCTTATAGCGCACGCGCCAGCGACATCTCCCGAGAAGGGCTGCAGATCGAAATGACCACCGCGATACCCGCCTCTTGCCAGGTCGAGATGTTGGTCAACGAGGCGCACCATCATGATGCCTTACTCCTGCGTGGCGTCGTACGCTGGTGCAGGCCCATCGCCCCGGGGCGCTATCGCCTCGGCATCTGGCTCGACCAGGGTCTCGCCGACCTCACGCGCTGGCAGAGTCGCTTCAAGCCGTCACCCGGGCGTTAGGGGCCTTTACTCGCGCGGGCATGCCATCGGACATGGGGTGTCTCCTGCACAGTGCCCTGGCAACGCCCGTAACAGTCGATTTGCCTCACTCTTTACACACCCTCATCCTTGCACGCCCTATGCCACCTCGGCACCTAAGCGCTGCGTGAGAACGCCACGCTCGCCCTGGCGTGATTGGCGTTCATCTCACATCATTGCCACACGACAAAGGTATCCGCTCGACACCCGCATCGTAGCGCCCCTTGCAACTCCCCTCCCCCATGGGATAATGCGCGGTTCACAGCGCTACCCCAGCGTGCCCGCCCACAGCCAACTCTCCACACGGTCAAGCGATGAAACAGCACATCCAGGAACTGATCCTCTCCGCCCTCTCCCAGCTCCAGCAGGCTGAGCGCCTCACCTGCGAGCGACCGACCTCTGTGCAGATCGAGCGTACCCGCGACAAGCGCCACGGCGACTTCGCCTGCAACGTCGCACTGATGCTCGCCAAGGGTGCCGGACGCAAGCCGCGAGAGCTGGCCGAGGAGCTGGTGGCCGCACTGGGGCCCTCCGCCCTGGTCGAGAAGGTAGAGATCGCCGGGCCCGGCTTCATCAACTTCTTTATGGCCGCCGGTGCCGCCCAGCAGGTGGTGGCACAGGTCCACGCCGCCGGTGAGGGCTATGGGCGCTCCATGATCGGTGGCGGCAAACGGGTGCAGGTGGAGTTCGTCTCCGCCAACCCCACGGGCCCGCTGCACGTGGGCCATGGACGTGGGGCCGCCTACGGCGCCACCGTGGCCGACCTGCTCGCCGCGGTCGGCTTCAATGTGCACCGCGAGTACTACGTCAATGACGCGGGGCGGCAGATGGACATCCTCGGCACCTCGGTGTGGCTGCGCTACCTGGAGCTGTGCGGTGAGGAGCTGAGCTTCCCGAGCAACGGCTACAAGGGCGACTACATCTGGGACATCGCCGCCGACCTACACCGCGCCCATGCCGGGAGCTATCGCAAGTCTGTGGCCGAGGTGTTCGACGCCATCCCGCTCGACGCCCCTGCGGGCGGCGACAAGGAGCTGCATATCGACGCGCTCATCGCCAAGGCCAAGTCACTGCTCGGCGAAGAGGGCTATCTGGTCTTCTTCGACAAGGCCCTCAACGTGATCCTCGACGACATCCGTGCCGACCTCGGTCAGTTCGGCGTCACCTACCAGGAGTGGTACTCCGAGCGTGGTCTGGTGCGCTCCGGCAAGGTGGACCAGACCATCGAGCGACTCAAGGCCTCCGGCCACCTCTACGAGAACGAAGGCGCCTGGTGGTTCCGCTCCACCGACTTCGGCGACGAGAAGGACCGCGTGGTGGTGCGCGAGAACGGGGTAAAGACCTACTTCGCCTCCGATATCGCCTACCACATGGAGAAGCTGGAGCGCGGTTTCGACCGCGTCATCGACGTCTGGGGCGCCGACCACCACGGCTATGTGCCGCGCGTCAAGGCGGCCCTCACCGCCCTAGGCGACGACGCCAGCAAGCTCGATGTGTTGCTGGTGCAATTCGCCATCCTCTACCGGGGCGGCGAGAAGGCGCAGATGTCGACCCGCTCCGGTGAGTTCGTCACCCTGCGCGAGCTGCGCGAGGAGGTGGGCAACGACGCCGCGCGCTTCTTCTACGTCATGCGCAAGTGCGAACAGCACATGGACTTCGACCTCGACCTGGCCAAATCCCAGTCCAACGACAACCCGGTCTACTACATTCAGTACGCCCACGCGCGTATCTGCTCGGTGATGCGCCAGCTCGGCGAGAAGGGCATCGGCTACCAGCTCGACGACGGCCTAGCCAGCCTGGAGCGTCTCACCGAGGAGCACGAGCAGGCCCTGCTCACCACCTTGGCACGCTACCCCGAGGTGGTGGAGGGCGGTGCACTGGCGCACGAACCGCATCAGGTCGCCCACTACCTGGGCGACCTGGCCCGCGAACTACACACCTACTACAACGCGCACCAGTTCCTGGTCGAGGATGCCGCCGTGCGCAACGCGCGTCTCGCCCTCATCGGTGCCGTGCGCATCGTCATCGCCAACGGCCTGGGCCTGCTCGGGGTGACAGCCCCGGAGAGCATGTGAGTCGCGGCCTGCGCAGCGACTACGCCAAAAAGAGGGGTGCACCACCCAAGTCGGGCGGGTCGCGCAGTAAGCCGGGGGGGACGACCAAGGGTCGGGGTGGTCGCGCGGCCAAGGTGGCCAACCGCCGCCTGATCCTCTTGGCCCTGGCCACCGGCCTCGGCGTCGGTCTCCTCGCCTTCGGCCTGCACACCCTCGAAGGGCTCAAGCAGGGGACACCGACCACCACACCGGTGAGTGTGCCGGTCCAAGCGCCGGTGGCGACCGGGCCCAAGGGTAAGGCCACCTCGACCGCCACCGCGGCCACGGCCCCAACCGCGACCCCCAAGGCGGAGAGCCCCGAGGCACCGCCGGTGGAGTATGAATTCTTCGAGATCCTGCCACACATGAAGGTGGCTAAACCCAACGTGGGGGCACCGCGTCCGCCCACCGACGCCAGCGGGGCAGCGCTGCCCCTGGGGCAGTATCTGCTCCAGGTGGGCTCTTTTCGCGAGGCCAAGGAGGCCGATGCACGCCGCGCCGAGCTGGCCCTGCTCGGGGTCAACGCCCAGGCGGTGCCGGTGGAGCTGCCCTCGGGGGAAACCTGGTACCGCGTCCAGGTAGGACCGCTCAGCGAGCGCCGACAGATGGACAACGTGCGCCAGAAGCTCTCGCGCAGTAACCTCGATTACATCCTCTACAAGCTCAAGGCCCCGGCCAACGGGCAGTGACCCGGGACCCCGGCTCAGTCGTTCACCTGGGCGCTCCAGCTCACCAGGTGACCGGGCTTGATCGAGTCCCCGAGATGCTCCAGTACCGTGGCGACACGCGCCGGGGTGTCGAAGAACTCCACCACCACCGGCAGGTCGAGGGAGAGGTCGACCAGCTTGGCCAGATGCACCTCGCCACTGTCTCCATAGCCGGCGATACCGCGAAACACGGTCAGGCCGCGCAGTTTCTCCCAGTCATGCAGGCGCTTGACCAGATTCTCCAATTGCTGACTCCCCTCGGAGAGGTAGATGCGCACGAAGGTCACTTCGGTGGTTTGCATGGTGTACTCCTGTGTGGCGGGGGTTTAGAGCTGACGTGCGGTGACGATACCGAGCCAGGTGGCAAAAAGGCAGAGCAGGACGCTCGTCACCACATTGGCAGCGGCCTTGGCCAACTGCCCCTCCTCGATGGCGGTCCAGGTCTCCAGAGAGAAGGTCGAAAAGGTGGTAAAGGCGCCGAGGAAACCAACCACGATGGCCGCGCGCCAGGTAGGACTCTCGGCCAGACGCTCGATGAAGAGGATGTAGCTGAAGCCGATGACATAGGAGCCGAGCAGGTTGACGCTCAGGGTGCCCCAAGGGAAACCGCGCCCGAGCCAGGCATAGACGGCGCTGGAGACCCAAAAGCGCATCAGTGCGCCGAGGGCACCACCGGCGGCGATGGCGATGATCTGCTGCATAGGGACTCCATCTCTCACGTCGAGGGCGCCGCGTCGGCGCCGGGGCAGTTAGTAAACCCAGATCGTGGCGCAATGTACAGGCGACAAGCGCCATGCGCTCAACCCTCCCCCCCCGCATCCGGCGTATGGTCGAGCTGTACGAGCACCTCAGCGGCCGCCTCGTAGTCGTACGCCTCGACCAGGGCGACCACGCGGGCCATGGTCGTCGCGGCCACACCCCCGTGCAGTTGCGCGGCGAGGCGTGCCACCCCGGCCTCGGCCTCCGTGTCCCCCTCGGCCAACTGCCGTGCGGTGACACGGATGAGCTGCGCCAGTGACCCGGCAGCCACATCGGCCTGCCCCGTTGCGTTCGTTGCGTCAGGCCCAGCGTCCGGGGCGAGTCTGACCAGGGCATCGATCAGGGGGTCGAGCTGCGCCGAGAGCCGCTGGAGCGCCACCGCCTCCCCACCGCCGTGGCGCAGGGCATGCTCCAGCGCCTGTGCCGCCGCCTGTAGGCCGAAGGCGCCCAGATTCCCCGCCACCCCCTTGAGGGTGTGGACCAGACGCTCCGCCGCCGGTGCGTCTAAGGCCGCACGTGCCGCCTGAAATTGGGCGACGAAATCGCCGTAATGGACGAGGAACTTACCGAGCAGACGCCGATAGAGGGCCCGATTGCCCTGGGCGGTAGCGAGCCCTGCCTCAGTGTCGAGCCCGGGGATAGGCGGGAGTGCATCCCCGCTCACCTCCTCCTGCGCCACTGTTGCACCTGGCCCCTGCACCGCGACCCCTGGCGCCACAGCGCTCGGGGTGACCCAGCGCGCCAGGGTAGTGAAGAGTTCGTGCAGGTCGATGGGCTTGGCGATATGGTCGTTCATACCCACCGCCAGCACCCGTTCACGGTCACCGACCATGGCGTTGGCGGTCATGGCGATCACCGGCAGGTCGTGCAGCGCCGGTTGGCGGCGTATCTCACGGGTCGCTGCGTAACCATCCATCACCGGCATCTGGCAATCCATCAGCACAGCATCGAAACGCTGCTGCGCCAGGCGCTGCAGCGCCTCCTTGCCGTTATGCGCCACACTCACCAGGATGCCATGCTGGGTGAGCAGCTCGGTGGCCAGCTCGCGGTTGATCTCGTTATCCTCGACGAGCAGGAGGTGCGCCCCGGCCAAGCGCCCTGCCGCCTCCAGCGTCTCCTGCTCATAGCCCCCTTTGCGTCTGTGCTGCGCGACATGCCAGCCCAGCACATTGAGGGTGGTATCGAGCAGGCTGGAGGGGCAGACCGGCTTGAGCAGGTGGTCGGCGGCCACCTCGGCGAGCCCCGACTCCAGCGCCTCCTCCTTGCCGTAGGCAGAGACCAGCACCACCGCCGGCAGAAGGGTGAGCGACTGTTGCGCCAGGGCGCGTGCCGTCTCGATGCCGTCCTGCCCCGGCATCATCCAGTCCATATAGACCACGCGATAGGGATCGCCCTCGACCTCTGCCTGCGCAAGTGCCGCCAGTGCCGCGTCACCCGTGGCCACACCCGTGGGGTTGAAGCCGAGGGTACGGCAGAGCGTTTCGAGGATCTCCCGCGCCTCACGATTATCGTCCACCACCAGCACGCGCAGGCCGTCGAGCTCGGCGGGGCGCACGCTCCGGTAGTCGGGCTGTTCGGCCTGCGCCCTCAGGCGTACGGTGAAGTGGAACAGGCTGCCCACGCCAGGGGTACTCTGCAGGCCGATCGCCCCCCCCATCTGCTCCACCAGGCGCTTGCTGATGGCGAGGCCGAGGCCGGTCCCCCCGTATTTGCGGCTGGTCGAGCTGTCGGCCTGCGAGAAGGAGCGAAACAGCCGCTGCTGCTGCTCCTCACTGATGCCGATACCGCTGTCGCGCACGCCAAAGCGCAGCAAGAGGCTATCCCCCTGACGCTCGGCGACGGCGATAGAGACCACCACCTCACCCTTGGCGGTGAACTTCACCGCGTTGTTGCCGAGGTTGATCAGCACCTGACCAAGGCGCGTCGGGTCACCAATGAGCGCCGTGGGTAGGTCCGGGGCGCGGTCGATGAGCAGCTCCACCCCCTGCTCCTCGGCACGCATACCGATGAGGCTGGCAAAGTGGCTGAGTACATCTTCCAGATTGAACTCGATCGCCTCCATGCTCAGATGGCCCGCCTCGATCTTGGAGAAATCGAGGATGTCGTTGATGATGCTGAGCAGGGAGCGGGCAGCGAGCTGTACCTTGTCGAGATAGTGACGCTGCTTGTGCGTCAGTTGCGTCTGCAGCACCAGATGCGACATGCCGATGATGGCGTTCATCGGCGTGCGGATCTCGTGCGACATATTGGCGAGAAAGTCCGACTTGGCCTGGGTCGCCGCCTCGGCCATCTCCTTCGCCTGGCGAAGCGCCTGCGCCACCGCACGCTCCTCGCTGATGTCGGTGAGCGAGACCACCACCGACTGCAATCCCCCATCCTCTCCGCGTACCGGTACCCAACGACAATCCGTGATGTGCGGCGCCCCCCCGGTGCGGCGCAGCACCATCTCCAGGCGCTGGGTCCTCTCCCCGGCGGCGCGCAGGCGCGTCAGCAGCGCCTGGGTCTCGGCCTCGCGGCACTCGAAGAGCTGACTCACCTGGGTACCGATGATCGCCTCCAGCGGGCGCCCGAGCAGCACGCAGAACGAGGTGTTGGCCTGGAGCACCCAACCCGCCGGGTCGACCGCCAGTATGCCCACGGCGGCGTGGTCGAAGATGGCGTAGAAGTAGGCCTCGCGCTCACGCAGGCGTAAGGTGTTGGCGCGCAGCTCGCGCGCGCCCTGCTCCACCTGTTCGGCCAGCTCGCGTGCCCGCGAGCGCCCTTTGGCCACCCACCAGAGGGCCAACAGGCTGCTCAGGGTGAGGAACACGGCGATGAAGGTGGTACCACCGAGGGAGAGCTGGTCGGGCCGACTCAGCCAGTGGCTGCGCGGCTCGCTCAGCAACAGGCGCCAGGGCCCGTGGCTGTCGTGCCACTCGATGGGCACCTCGCTCACCGCATAGCGCTCACCTTGCCACTCGAAGCCATCGGCCAGGGGCACGAAGGGGAGCGGACGAAACCCCTCCTGCAGCGCCAGCTTGCCGTAGCGCTCACGCTGGATCGCCTCCTGCAGCATCTGGTCGGCCTGGGGCGTGGTGGCAAAGAGCCACTGCGGGTCATTAGCCGCGAAGACCACCCCCTCGGGGCTCAGGAGCAGGGCCGGTGCGTCCCGTGCGGCGAGCAGGCGGTCGACCAGGTCCAGGCCCATCTTCAGCACCAGCACGCCGACCACCTCGGAGTCGCGGCGACTCTCGATATGGATCGGCACGGCTTGAAACAGCCCACGCTGGTTGGAGTAGACCCCCACGGCGGCATAGATGTTGGCGTTACCGAGCAGGGCACGCTGGAAGTAGGGGCGGTAGGCGAGGATGCGCCCCGAGCCCGGGCGCCCCTCGCGGTCGTAGTAGGCCGTCACCCGCCCCTGGCGATCGAGCACCAACGCGCTATTCGCGTCGAACTGCTCCGTCACGGTACGCAGTACCTGGAGACTCTCGGGGTCATCTGCGCCCCGCTGGCCGAGGGCGCTCTGCTTGATCGTCACATCGGCCAGACCGAGCAGCTCGGCGGCCCCCATGGCACGCCCGTGGGTGGTGGCGAGGATCACCTCCAGACCGAAGCGCTCGCTGGTCTCGGCCAGGCGACGCTGCCCCTTCGCCTCCATGCTCGCGCGGTAGCCCTGCATCACCAGGGTGGCGACCAGTGCGGCGACGGGGAGCGCGATGAGGGGAAAGAGCAGCACCAGGCGCCCCAGCGGGAGCCCCCCCTGCAGCCGCCGCCACAGGCGCCGAAGGGACTGCGCAGGCCAGGCCCAGCGCGATGAAGCGGACATCAGCGACGCCCCGTCACTGCGCCCACCCTAGGCCTCGCGAGGGCTGGGGGCGAACTGCGCCTGCAGCTCCTCCAGGGTGATGGTCGCGGTCTTGGGCAGGCGCACCTCGATGCAGGTGTGACTGCCGCCCGGGGTGGTCACGGCGATACTGCCTCGCTGGGTCTCGGCGCAGAGCTTGGCGGAGTAGGCGCCGAGCCCGGTGCCACTGCTCTTGCCGCTGGTGACATATTTATCGAACAGCACCGCCTTGAGCGCCTCGGGCACCGCCCCTGGATTGGTGATACTGACGCTCACCTCCGTGCCCTGATTCTGCAGCGCCAACACCACCTCCCCCCCCTGCGGGCTCGCCTCGAAGGCGTTCAGCAGCAGGTTGGAGAACATCGGGTAGCAGAGCATCTCCTCGCCCATCACCCAGAACTCCATCCCTGCCCGCCAGGGGGCCCCGTCGAGCAGCAGACGCCAGCGCCGCTTGTCGAGCAGGGGCGAGAGGGCCAGCTCCTCCAGGGTGCTGAGGAGCACCGGTACCAGGTCGAAGGCCTGGGGGATGAAGGTGTAGGTGCCGGTCTCCATCTTGTAGAGGTCGAGGGAGCGGTTGATGAGGTTGAGCATCTTATGCCCGGAGCGCTCCACGCCGAGTAGCAGTTCGCGGTCGACCGGGGTGAAGTCGTAGGCGGTGACCAGATAGCGTGGCACGGCGATGATGTTGTTGAGCGGTCCCTTGAGGTCGTGGCGGGTGATGCGCTCCACGTCGTCACGCAGGCGCGCCGCCTCCTCAAGCGCCGACTTCTGCGCCTCCAACTCGGTCTGGATCTGACGCAGGCGCAGGTGGGTGCGCACCCGCGCCAGCACCACCGGGGGGCGGATCGGCTTGGAGATAAAATCGACCGCGCCACTCTCGAAGCCGCGTGCCTCATCGCTCACCTCGCGCCTCGCGGTGACGAAGATCACCGGGATGGCGGCGCTCCTGGGGTCCGCCTTGAGCCGACTGCACACCTCATAGCCGTTGAGATCGGGCATGGTCACATCGAGCAGGATCAGGTCCGGGGGGTTGGGGCCCTGGGCCAGCTCCAAGGCGCGCAGGCCTCGGTTCGCGGCGCGCACCTTGTACTCGCTGCTGAGCAGCGCCTTGAGGATGTCGATGTTCTCCGGTGAGTCGTCTACGACGAGGACACTCGGCCTGTTTTGCTCGTCTACCATGGCTCGACAGTGTGCTGGATTGGGGGATCGGTGGGCGACCCGGCCAGTTGGGGTATGCAATACTGAGGCCATTACGGACCGAAAGCAAACCCATATGTGCGTTACGCGTGGCGTGCAGGCCAGCCCCACAGGGTGGGAGATAGGGTCGCGCCGGGGCGATTACAGCAAAAGGTGCCTGAGTCGGTGCTGAATAGCCCGTGGCACGCTCGGCCTACCGCGACCTCAACCCTTGGGTTCACGCCGTGCGCGGCGGTCCAGATCGGCCAGATGGGCGAGCTTTTCACCGATCTTCAGCTCCAGACCACGAGGTACCGGCTGGTAGTAGCGGCGCTCACCGAGCGCCTCGGGGAAGTAGGTCTCGCCCGCCGCGTAGGCCTCGGGCTCGTCGTGGGCATAGCGGTAGTCGTGGCCGTAGCCCAGCGCCTTCATCAACTTGGTCGGGGCGTTGCGCAGGTGCACCGGCACCTCCAGCGAGCCCTGCCCCTTGGCCTCGGCCAGGGCCGCCTTCCAGGCCATATAGACGGCGTTGCTCTTGGGCGCGCAGGCGAGGTAGGCGATCGCCTGGGCGATGGCCAACTCCCCCTCGGGCGAGCCGAGACGCTCCTGCACGTCCCAGGCGTTGAGTGCCAGCTGCAGCGCGCGGGGGTCGGCATTGCCGATATCCTCACTCGCCATGCGCACCACGCGACGCGCCACGTAGAGCGGGTCTGCACCACCGTCGATCATGCGTGCGAACCAGTAGAGCGCCGCGTCGGGGGCCGAGCCACGCACCGATTTGTGTAGTGCGGAGATCTGGTCGTAGAAGGCATCGCCCCCCTTGTCGAAGCGCCGCGTCCCCTCGCTCAGCACCGCCTGCAGGGTCGCCTCACTAATGCGCTCGCTCTCCCCCTCTGGCTCGGCCAGGTCGGCGGCGATCTCCAACAGGTTGAGGGCACGCCGGGCATCACCATCGGCGGCCCGTGCGAGTTGGTCGCGCAGCGCCGGCTCCATGACCAGGGGGCGCAGCCCCAGGCCGCGCTCTACGTCGGCCAACGCCTGGTCGAGCACCTGGCGCACCTCCTCCTCACCGAGCGATTTGAGCAGATAGACGCGCGCGCGCGAGAGCAGCGCGTTGTTGAGCTCGAAGGAGGGGTTTTCCGTGGTGGCGCCGATAAAGGTGAGGGTGCCGTCCTCGATGTGCGGCAGGAAGGCGTCCTGCTGCGACTTGTTGAAGCGGTGCACCTCGTCGACGAAGAGCAGGGTGGCACGCCCCTGCGCATCGCGCACCTGGCGCGCCTCCTCCACCGCCGCACGGATCTCCTTGACCCCCGAGAGTACCGCCGAAATAGCCAGGAAATGGGCGTTGGCGTGGCCAGCGAGCATGCGTGCCAGCGTGGTCTTGCCCGTGCCAGGGGGGCCCCAGAAGAGCATGGAGTGGAGCTGGCCAGAGGCGAAGGCACGCGCCAATGGCTTGCCCTCGGCGAGCAGGTGGCGCTGCCCCACGTACTCCTGCAGGGTGCGCGGGCGCATGCGGTCGGCCAGGGGACGCAGGGGGGAGTCACTCATGGGCGGGCTCGATGTGGCTCAGTCGCGCCCGATCACGTCGACCCCGTCGGGCGGGGTGAACTGAAAGCGCTGTGGGATGAGGGGCGGATTGCGCTGCATCTCCTTGAAGTAGAGCCGGGTGGTCTGACCGAGGCCGTCGACCATCTCCATGGCGCGCAGGGTCGCCCCCTCCATGGCCAGGCGGATGTAGTCGAAGCCGCCCTCCCCCTCGCTGCCGAGCGGGCGCAGCTCGATCCACACCAGCCCCTCGTGCTCGCCCTTCTCCTCGATGCGGAACTGCTCGCGCAGGGGGCGGGGGTTGCTCAAGAGCTCGGCGGGGGTGTTGGCCAGGGTCGCATCTTGGTCACGCACCGTGGCCTGGGCCAGCTCCTCTTCGTACATCCACACCTTTTTACCATCGGCGATGTAGAGTTGGTGGTAGGGTGAGGTGTATTCGAGGCGGAAGCGGCCCGGGCGCGAGACCTCCAGGAGCCCTTCGCTCTCCTCGATCACCTTGCGTTCGTGGTCGATGAGGTGCTGGATGAAGTGGGCTTGCAACCCATCGAGCCCGTCGAGGAAGTGCTGGAGCCGCGTCTCCCCCACGCCGGGTTCGGCCCTGGCGGGCAGGGCGATGAGGAGCAGCAGCAGAAGTGAAAGGAGGCGGTGCATAGAGGGCCCTCTTGGTCGTAGCGTTCGATTATACCCCCTGTGTCGACCGGCCCGGGGGGCATCACGCGCCGCCAGGGGGATATTTTGCAGCTGAGACAGGGATCTGGCGGCGGCGTTCCACGCACCACGGGGATTGCCCCACGCCGACCGAGCCCGGATACTGAGACGCTCATCGTCCACCCCGAGGGACCCTTTTATGCACCCGACACACCCGATCCTGCTGGCCATCGCCCACCTCCCACCCCTGCCCCACCACGATGTGGGTGAGTGGCTCAACGCCGTGGACCAGGCGGTGCTGGACGCGGTCTCTCACGACGCGCAGCTACTGCTCTTCCCCGCCTGGGGCGGCATGACCGGCGTCGCCACCGCCACCCAGCACGCCACCGTGGCGGCACTTCTCGACCCCTTCATCAGCCGCCTGCGCGAGGCGGCCCGGGCACATCTGCGTTACATCGTCGCCCCCGGCCTGCCGGTGGAGGTACAGGGCGGGCGTTTCCGCCACCGCATCCACCTCTTCGCGCCCAACGGCGCGCTGGCGATACAGGACCAACTCCTGCTCGACGCCGCTCAGAACGGCGCCGGATTCGAGGCGGGCGAGAGTCTCAAATGCATCGACACCGAGCTCGGGCGTCTGGCGATCCTAGTCGGCGAGGATATCCGCCAGCCCGGGCTGGCGCGCGCCTGCTGCGAGGCCGGGGCCTGGCTGCTGCTCAACCCCTGCGCCGAGACGCAGCCAGCGGCGACCTGCACCAACACCCTCGCCGCCCGTGCCCGTGCCTCGGAGTGCGGCTGCCACGTGGCCCAGGCCCGTTGGCAGGCCAGTGCAGGCTCCAGTTCGGTCGGTCTCTACACCCCACCACTGCCGGGACTGCAGGAGGATGGCGTGGTGTGTGCGACCGACCAGGGGGGGTGGCTGATGGGGCTGGCCGACGGCGCGGCCCTGGCAGAGGGCTGGGGCGCGCAGGAGGCCGCCGTGGCGGTGGTGGATACCGCACGTCCCCGGGTGGTGGTCGAAGAGAGCCTGATGTAAGCAGACTGTCATAGGGGACAAAAGCGTGCGAAAATTAAGCGTTTAACCCCACTTGGAGTAGTGTTTTGAGTATCACCGACATCGAAAGCGGCCTGCTTCGATTGCGCCTGCTGGACGAGGGACAGTCACGCCACCTCGCCCCGGCCACGGTCGCCGATGTCATGCAAGCGCAGATCCTCCACTGCCCACCCGAGACCCCGGTGAGCGAGGCGGCGGAGATGATGAGCCGTTCCGTCTGCAGCTCCATCCTGGTGATGGACCTGGGCCAGGTGGTGGGCATCTGGACCGAGCGCGACGCCCTGCGCATCGACCTCACCAACCCCGATGGCTTCAACCAGCCGGTGGCACGGGTGATGAGTACCCCGGTGAAGACCGTCCGCCCCGAGGACCGCCTCGACGAGGTGGCACAGCGCTTTGGTCGCGACCGTGTGCGCCACTATCTGGTCGCCGACGACCACCACCGTCCGCTCGGCGTCCTCACTCAGACCGACGTGGTGATGAACCAGGGGCTGGAGTACTACCTGCGCCTGCGCAGCATCGACACGGTGATCGGCCAGCCCCCCCTCTTCACCGACCCCAACGGCTCCATCGGCGAGGCGGTGGTGGAGATGCGCGAGCTGGGCCGCAGCGCCGTGGTGTGCGACTTCGGCGGCGAGTACGGCATCCTCACCGAGCGCGACGTGGTCCGCCTGGTGGCGCGCCGCCAGACCCATGCACGCATCGCCGACCACGTCAGCCGCCCGCTGCTCTGCGTCAACTCCGACACCAGCCTCTACCGCACCCGCGTCCTCCTTCAGGAGCGCGGCGTACGCCACGTGGGCGTACTCGACCCGAACGGCATCCTCATCGGCCTCATCGGTCTGAGCGACATCCTCACCGGCGTCGAGCAGCTCTACATCGACGAGCTCAAGAGTGCCCTGGAGGACCGTGAGAAGGCGCTGAAGATCTCCGCACGCAACCTGCGCCTGGCCGAGCGGGTCATCGCCAACTCCCTCGAAGGGGTGATGATCACCGACCCCAGCGGGCGCATCGAATCGGTCAATCCTGCCTTCACCATCCTCACCGGCTACGACGCCGACGAGGTGATCGGCAAGAGCCCCACGGTGCTCAGCTCCGGGCGCCACGACCAGAACTTCTATCGCAAGATGTGGGAGGCGCTGCTGCACCAGGGCCACTGGCACGGTGAGGTGTGGAACCGGCGCAAGAACGGCGAGATCTACCCCGAGCTGCTCACCATCACCACCATCACCGACGAGAACGGCGAGCTGACCCACTACGCCGCGCTGTTTCGCGACATCACCGAACTCAAGCAGAACGAGGAGCAGATCAAGCACCTCGCCTACTACGACCCGCTCACCGGCCTACCCAACCGCCGCCTGTTCAACGACCGTCTCAACATGGCGCTGGCCCACGCCCATCGCGCCAAGGGCAAGCTGGCGGTGGTGTTCATCGACCTCGACCGCTTCAAACGCATCAACGACAGCCTCGGCCACGCCATGGGCGACCAGGTGCTGCTGCACGCCAGTCGACAAATCCAGCTCTGCCTGGAGGAGGACGACACCCTGGCACGCCTCGGTGGCGACGAGTTCGTCGCGGTGATCAGCAATCTGGAGGGGAGTGATCAGGCGATGCACCTGGCACGCCACATCACCGAGCAGCTGCGTCGTCCCTTCACCATCGAGGGGCAGGAGATGGCCATCACCGCCAGCGTCGGCGTGAGCCTCTATCCCGACGATGGCGACGACTACGGCGCCCTGATGAAGAACGCCGACACCGCCATGTACCGGGCCAAAGAGCTGGGGCGCAACGCCTATCAGCTCTACAACCCGGAGATGAACGCCACCACCCAGCGTCACCTGAGCCTGGAGGTGGCGATGCTCACCGCGCTCGATGAGTGGCAGTTCCAACTCTACGTGCAGCCCCTGGTGGAGGCCGACGGCACCCTCTATGGCGGCGAGGTACTGCTGCGCTGGGAGCACCCCACCCTCGGTATGCTACCGCCCGCCGACTTCATCCCCCTGGCGGAGGAGACCGGCCTCATCATCGAGCTGAGCGACAGGGTGATGCGCGAGGTGTGCGCCCTGAGCCGCCGCCTGCAAGAGGGCGGCACCCCGCGCCTGCTCTCGTTCAACATCTCGCCGCGCCAGTTCCACGCCGAGGACTTCGCCAGCAAGGTACAACAGGCCATCGAGCAGGGGGGCTGCCGTCCCGAGCTGCTGCTCGTGGAGCTGACCGAGAGCCTACTCATCGACGACGCCCTCACCACCCTGCGCCAGCTCAACCAACTGCACGCCCTCGGTGTCGGCCTCGCGCTGGACGACTTCGGCACCGGCTACTCCTCTCTCAGCTACCTGAAGCGCTTCCGGCTACAGGTACTGAAGATCGACCGCGCCTTCGTGCGTGACATCCACATCAGCGAGCGCGACCTGGCGCTCGGGCGCGCCATCATCGACATGGCCCACAGCCTGGGGATGAAGGTCGTGGCCGAGGGGGTGGAGCTGGCCGCGCAGCGTGACGCCCTCTACAACGCCGGTTGTCGCCGCTATCAGGGCTTCTACTACGCCCGACCGATGCCCCAAGAGGCCTTCGTCACCCTGGTGCAGAGCGGGGCCAGGCTCCCGGTCGTGGGCTGAGGCTCACTCCTCGATGAGGCCACCTCGGCCGCTCGACTTGGCGCGATAGAGGCGCGCGTCGGCGAGCAGGAAGAGGTCATCCAGACTCTGCCCGATCCCCAACTCCACCGCCCCCGCACTGCAACCACAGAGGTTGACCATGCCGGTGTTGTTGGGCATCGCCAACTGCTGTGAGCGAAACGCCTGCACCACGTCGTTGAACCAACTCTGCAGGGCGATACCGGAATCGGAGGCGAGGATCACCGCGAACTCGTCCCCACCGATGCGCGCGATCACGTCGGTGCGCCGCGCGCGCCGCAGCAGCGCCTTGGCGAAGGCCTGCAGCACCTGGTCACCATGACCGTGTCCATAGGTATCGTTACAGCGCTTGAAGTTATCCAGGTCGAGCAGCAGCAGCGAGTGGGGGACACCGCGCGCCCCCAGCTCCTGCGCCTGCGCGGCGCGCTGCATGAAGCCACGGCGGTTGAGCAGACCGGTCAGCTCGTCGGTGATGCTGCTCATGGCCAGGCGCTGCTGGTACTCGTCCACCTCGTCGAGCAGGTCGCAGATGTTGTGCATGATCGCCCCTGTCTCCTCTAGCTGCGGTTGGAGACGGGTGCGCACCTCATTGTCATCGCGCATGAGACGGATCGACTCGTGCAGGCCGACGACGTCATCGGAGATGATGCGCCCGAGGCGCAGGGCGAAGGTGGTGAGGAGCAGGCCGAGCAGGGCGAAGAGGGCGATGGAAGCGAGTACCGTGCCCATCAGCAGTGGACTGAGACTCACCTCGGGGCGGCTCAGACGCAGGGTCCAGTCGCTGTTGGGGATGTTCATCAGCTGCACCAACCACTCGGTGTGTGCGCTCGGCGTTTGGCCATACTCGGCGATCAGCTCCCCGCGCGGCCCGGTCACCTGCAGATAGGCGTTGTCACGGTGCAGCAACTGCAGCCGTGCCCGGACCAGCTCCAGACTGAAACTGGCAAAGACCAGGCCGATGGGGCGTCCCTGGTCATCCTTCACCAGTGAGGTGATGTCGAAGTGGGCGAGCTCCGGTACCTCCTGGTGCACCGGTGGCCCCCCTTGCAGCAGGTGTAGCGCGGCGATTGGTTTGCGAAACTGCGGCGATTGGTTTGCGAAACTGCGGCGACCAGTTCTAGAACCGGATAATCGCCATTAACGCGACGTTGCGGGGGCGGGTCTCGGAGCCGCCAGCATCTGGGAAGCTATCTGGTGATACCGAGGTAATCGTCAGATCAGTCGTACCCACCTTGATGAGACCGCCGGAGACCCCGGTTGAGTTCCCACGATACGTCCCGACAAAACCGCTCATATGATTATGCGCACCAAACGCATCGGTCTGCGCACTGCCTAGCTCGCGAGCGGGTTCAGGGTCGATTAGTCGACCTGAATCAAGCGCACGGATGAATTCACCACGTAAATCTGGCAATCCGAACGTAGTCGTGCCATCCCCTACACCATAGTGGGTTCCGATGGCTGCAAACAGACGTGGGTAGGCGCTGCGCAGGATGTCGCCGCCATTACACTCCAGCCAACCATCGGGTACGTTGAGTGCAGCGCTATAGGCGACCACGCCAGCCGGGGTAGGGTCGGAGTGAGGCCAGCGCCATGCAGATACGCCATCAGAGACCAGCGTGAAGCGGGCGCCGATAGGGAGTGAGCGGGAAGACAGGCCCTCGACGCTGTCCGAGCCGTCGGCCGCGATGGTGACGGTATTGGCGCTGCTGTCGGTGCGAACGAGCTGGTACTCGGCGTGGGCCAGGTCGGATGCAGCGGGCAGGTGCACGGTGATGTTACCGCTGCTCGCATTCACCAAAACCATTCCGGTATTCGATAGATTGAGCGTGGTGCTAGAGGCGGTGGTGCTCGTGACGTGCGCAGCGCCTGAGCGCTTGATCGCTTCAAGGAGCTGGTCGAGGTTTGCAGCGTCAGGCGTCTGGCCACTGACCTCGATGACTGTTTGGAGCTCCTCGGTGATCATGTGGAACCAATGCGGGCCTGGGGTAGTGGGGGCTACGCCCCCGCTAGGGCTACCATAAGTGGGATAGCCGGTGGCTGGCGCAGAGGGAGGGGACGGAGGGGTTTCGCTGGTGCTGGAGTAGTATTGGCGTTTCATTTCGGCCTCATGTGGCTGTTGTAGAGAGGACAGCGGCAGTGCCGCCGAGTGCGTCGGAGAGTGCGGCGAGACGGCGCAATTCAGGAGACCAGCCGATGCAGCTCCAGCGGTCGGGGGAGAGATCTGGCAACCCGGCAGTCACGGACTCCCACGTCACGGTATCGAACGAGCGAATGGCGCCGCCGTAGCCGACCAGGACGACCTCGCCGAACGCGTCGACGTAGATGCCATCCGCCCACGCGCCGTCTGGGGTTGAGCAGGGCGACCAGACCTGCCCGTCCGGGCTGGTCCAGACGGCGCCATTGGCTGGCTGGGGTTGCTGCGTCAGGCTGAACGCGACGTAGAGCTGTGCTGCGGCGTGGTAGAGGACGTTCACATACCCGGGCGCACCAATCGTCCCGACTGACGTCCAAGATCTCGTGTCGCGGCTGATATATACGTGTGTGCCGATGTAATCCAGCGCCAGCAGCTCGCCTCTATCCGGGTTCCAGCAGAGTCCGCCATCGAGATCGGTCTCGCTGTAGACGCCAGTCCAGGTCTCCCCGTCAGGGCTGGTCATAGCGGTGTATTCTGGATCGGCATATCCAGTGGCAAGGAAGAGTCCAAGATCCGCCACCCAGATCAGGTGAGACCAGCCGCCGGGAGGCGCACTGTGAGCAGTCCAGGTCTCCCCGTCAGGGCTGGTCATGACGACCGGGTAGTCGAGATAACTGTATCCTATGGCGACAAATAGACAAACCTCGGGGGACCAGGCCACGCCAGACCAATCGCCAACCGGCGCTGACTGTACCGTCCACACTTCACCATCCGGTGATGTGGCGACAAGGTTACCGCCACCGGACACGGTGTATCCGACGGCCACGAAGAGACCCAGCTCAGGTGACCATGCCATGTCGTACCATCTGCCAGTTGGTGCTGACACCTCGAACCACGCCCCATCCCAATCCCACCCATACCGATAGATCGGCGCCATGTGCGCGTGTAGCACTTGGTCGACAGCACACTCCAGCGCCTCCACCCCCCACGACGCGAGAGGCACTAGACAGTGGTCGGCCACGGTCGCGTACTCGACCGCTGTGCGCGGACCTCGTATGCCCAGCGCATGGGCCCATGGGTTGGTATAGAGCGGGACCATCACATCGTCGTCGACATGATGGGGCCGGTACTCAGTCAGCTCGATGTCGTACCCTGCTGCATTAGCGGCGGCGATGATATTCGTAGGCGTTGGGATGGTCTCACCATTCAACCTGGAGACCAGAGCGGAATGCCGCTGCTCACTGGTCTGCTCAGACGCGACACAGGCGTCTGGGAGTCCCGCAAACTGCTCCCAATCGCTCAACAGCTCAACGGTCGTCAGCGGGTCGCACTCATCGACCAGAGCGCGGGCACGCGCGTCGATGCGCGCGAATTCCTCAGACAGAGAGTCCAGTAGCCGGTACGCCAGCGTTCCAGGTGCGGTAAAACGTGCCCACAGAGGCCCGCTCGGGAGCAGCGCCACGAGCATCTGTAGGTAGTCAGGCGCTTGCATCAGAGGGCGCCCCAGGTCACGGTGCCGAGGGTGGCAATCTCGCCTTTTGCGACAGTCACGTCGGTGGACAGCGAGACCGCGTGGTCACTCTCGCCATCAGCTGAGCTTATGGCTTCGCGGATGCGGCTCAATGGAATAGTCCCACTCCCAGTACCATCCTCGGGTTCAGCGTCGCGTGCGAGCAGGTCCGCCAGTTCGGCAAGCACGGCGGATTGCACAGCGGTGGTATTGGGCTCTAGCTGGATGGTCATATCCACTGGCGCCGCGATGGGGGCATAGACAGTCGGCGCAGCAGTGGCCGGGCGCAGGGTGTCGATGTGTGCCTGCACAGCAGCCACCTCGGCACTATCTGGGATGGGGGAGTCGTCCAAGTCACGCATCACAAAAATGCCGACTGTACCGGCCCCGGTCCACAGCCGGTACGCCCATGCCCGAGTGACACCTGGGACCTCAAGGGCCCACGCCACATAGTCATCATCATGGCCACCTCGCGCCGGGGACTGGACGCGTTGACGCAGGCGGGCACGAAGCGCCTCGGTCTCCTCGGCGTCGGCACCTCCTGTCAGTCCATCTCCGATGAGAGTGACACGGCTCTGCACCCCTGGGACGGCGGACACAGCCGTCAGGCTGAGACCAGGGCCTGTGTTTGACGCCTGACCGGCGGTCTCTGCCTGGAGAGTGAGCGTAGCGCTCCCTCCGGCGACGGTCGCCTCTGACGTGGTGAGGTAGCGCAGGCCGTCGGCACGCAGGTAGAGCGTGCCGACGGGGATCACGCTGCCATCGACTCCAAGCGCCTGCGCCTGCCCTACTGCCGCCGCCGCGGGGAGTGGTGTGATTCCACGCCACGCTGCGTGGCGGATCAGGTAGTCGTGCTCCGCTGTGTCAGGGAGAATCTGGCGCGAGACCCAATCCAGATGTCCATGCAGCCCATGAGTAACGCCCGCCAGTGCGCGGGCGATCACGCCCAGGACTGAGCGGCGCAGTGAGGGTGCGGCGCCAGCGATGCGCGCCTCGATGTCGGCCTGGATACGTGCAATGAGATCGGGGAGTGATGGGCGATTAAACGGCATTTACAGGCCCTCCAACGGGTAATCGAACACATCCGCCCATCGGCGCCCGTCGCTGAGCAGGATCTCGACGCGGTACTCGCAGGCGCCGGAGTCCGACCACTGCGCATCGACTGCAACAGAGGTCGCCGCGCCATCCTCCACGAGCCACGCCAGGCACGACTCTGCCGCCTCGGTGACTCGGCGCAGTGTGTCCGGTGTGCGCTTGGCGCGGGCCAGTAGCCACAAGCGCGAGCCGATCAGGTCACCTGCCTGGTCGGCGTAGGTATCTGCCCACCAGCCACGGCGGTCTCCCTGGAAGGGGTCTGCATCGTCGTTCTCGGCACGGCGGTCGGTGAACAGGCTGACCATCACAGCGGCACGTAGACCGCTGTCTGTCGTCAGATCAGCGTTTGTCAGCGACAGGTCGCACAGGTTATCCAGCGAGAGGTCCATCACATCTCCTGGTTCGGCGTGCTGGTGGTGCTGCCGTCGTAGGTGTGGCCGTGGCCGTTGTAGATCCCACGCAGGGACTGCATGGAGCCGGACGGGTCGGCGATGGATGTCGCGGACGAAAGCGCCCCGGCCACGGCGGTCGCACCATCGACCTGCAGCGCACCGGTGATCTGCACATCACCATCGAGCAGGATGCCAGGGGCGCGCACGGTCACAGCGTCAGAGGCGTCGACCAGGATGCCGTCGCGGCGCAGCCAGACCACGCGGCCCTCGTCGTCGCTGATGGCCACTTCGCCCTCGGCCAGATCGCGCAGACGGTAGGCGCGGCCACCGACCACCAGGCACACGGTATGGGCGCGGTCGCCACCGAGGCTGGCAATAATCGCCTCAGCGCCACCGGGCGCGCGACTGGTGAACCCATACGCCTCGATGTGCTCGACCCCATCCAGCGCCTCGGCGCCGAGGGTGGCCAGCTGGAGACGCTGCACCGACCCTGACGGATCAGAGAGCCGCACATAGGCACGACCCAGCAGCAGCGCCACCCGGCGGCGCAGCGGGGCCAGTAGACGTACAACGGCCTGCACGCTCACCGCGCACCTACCGGGATAGGCACCAGGTCGAACGCCTCGGGCGGGCGTACGGTGATCGCTGCTCGACGGCCATCACCGTCCAGGAGGTACTCGACCTGACTGATCATCAGCTCGTCACCCTCAAACCCGGCCTCGTCGTCGTAGACCGGCACGCGGGTGTTGTGCTCCCACAGCCCGGATGTGTGGTGCCAGCCACTGACGGTATAGGTCCATGACTCGGACTGACCGTAGTCGATATTGGCCTGCCACTCGGCGCGGCGCTGGATCTGCGCCGGGTCAAAGACGGTATCGGCTAGCACCGTTGTAGGTCGGTAGCGCATGTTGGCGTCGGTCGCACGCCCGACGACCTGGGCAGCGTCGCGCACGTCCATCAGATCGCCCTGAGGCTGCTGGCCGAGCACATAGTAATGAGAGAAACGGCCACGAATGGACCGCGACCCCTGGCAGGAGAGGATGTTCTCGCCACGCACCAAAGCAGTCGGCGCACGACGTGTGCCTGCGCGGGTGATGAGCAGGCCACCACCGGGAGTGTCGAGCAACATGGCCGCCTCAGCGCGGGCGTACAGCTCCAGCAGGGTATGCACGGTCTGACCTGGGTCGATGGTCAGGAAGTCGATGGGCGCATGCTCCAGCGTCGATTGCACATCGATGCCGAACGGTAGTGCCAACTGCTGAGCGAGCTGATAGAACGTCAGACTGCGCGTCTGTAGCGAGTAGCCCACGCTCTCGGGTAGGGAGCAGTCAACCAGGTCTGCCACTCGTGAGCGACCCGACCAGGTGCGCTCACGCTGTTTGGCATCGTAGTCCAGCCCGTACTCATCGAGATACCCAGTCATGATCAGGTCATCACCGATATAGACCTGGCAGGCGTCACCCAGAGTGAGGCGGCGGCGGTCGCTCACACCGAGGCGGAACGCGCTTGCAAGCGCCTCCATCCCACGGGTGACGGAGACACTTTCCCACCCCGCGTAGACGCGCCCACCGATGAGCAGCTGCAACTCACTCACTGAGCACCTCCAGGGGGATACCACCGGGCACGGCGCCGGGGTGGCGCACGCCGTTACGAGCGATCAGCTCATCGGCGCGGGTAGCATCACCGTAAAGCGCGTGCGCCACCACCAGCGCCGGGAGCGTGGCCGATAGGGTGTGCTCGCGCAGCTCAGGCAGGCGGGCGCCACGGGTGCGCAGGTCCTGACTGATGGCCACGCGCAGCGCCGACAGAGCCTGATAGACCGTGTCGTCGATTGGCGTGCCGTCGGGCTGGGTGTGCTCCATCAGTGCATCGGCCCACCCTGCCAGTGTGTCGAGCTGACCGAGTGCATCATCGCGCGTCGCCCAGGTGGCGCTCGCGCTGGTGCTGGCCAGCTCGATGAAGAGGGTGCGGCGCAGGGTCTGGCGTAGTGCGTCCTGGCTCTGCGCCGTCAGCAGCCTATTAGCACTGGTCGGCGTGACCAGTGCCGGGGCGGAGGCGTTGAACAGCACGGCGTAGATGCCCGCTGCGCGCAGCGGCTCACCAGCGGCGGCGATCACCGCGCGGGCGCTATCGACCAGCGCTCCGGCCATCTCGGCGGGGGTACGGATGGCGGCGGCCACCGCATCGACGGCCCCGGCCACCTCTAGCTCCAGTGCGGATAGGGTCGCATAGAGATCGTCGGCCAGGCGCACCTGGTGTGAGGCGGGCACCGCGTCGTATGCCCAGCGCGCAACCATGTCATCGGCGACGGCGGCAGTCGCCACTTCTGTGGCCTGCTGCACCACCTGCGCAGTAGCGGCGGCGCTGGTCGGGAAGCGCAGCTCGCCAGACTCGATGAACGTCAGATTGAAGGTGGCGCGCCCACCCGAACGGGTGCTCTCCTCAACCTCGCCGGGCTCGACGAGGGAGACGCGCATTGTGCCGTACCAGGGGTGAATCAGCGTGCCGGGGCCTGGCGCCTCAAGGGCCGCAATCAGGGCATCGCGGGCGTTGGTGTAGTCGGCATCCAGGGTGCGGTCAATGAACACCTGCACGGTGAACTTACGCGCCGCTTTACCGAGATCTTCGACCCACGGTCGATCACGCTCTGGGTACTCATGTAGCTGTGTGCGGCGCCCGAAAGTGCCCCGGCTCTCAGGTACTACAAACGGTACGCCTCGAAACGACCCGCGCAGCATGCGGCCATCGACAGATTGGCCCTGTAGCGTCTTCTCCCAGGCTTCCATCAGAGTGCCCCTAGGCGCAATCCGCGCGCTACATCCAGATCCATGTAGGTGCCCTTGGCGCGAGTATCCACGACGCGGGTACCTGGCTCCGCCTCGATGCGCACGGTCACCTCACCGCGCTGGCGCTCACTCTCAAGTGTCGCCTTGGCCTCATCATTACCGAAAAAGGCCAAGCCACGCGCGATACCGCGCCCGAGGCTATCGGCGAAATCCGTGCCCTCCAGCACGTTGTCATAGAGCGCGGTCCCTGCTGCATAGCCGGCCGCACCAGCGGCAGCGACGGCTGCAGCGGAGGTGGCAACACCAGCGGCGCCATACATACCCAATTCGCTCACAGGGCTACTGCCGAGGAATGCCGCAGCCACTTTCCACTTCGCTACGCGCGGGCGCTGGCCCGGATTTCTCCCGTTGCCGATGTCTATACCTGGCATACCACCGGGCATGTTGACGACGAAGACCGGCTGCACACCACCTGCAATAGCACCCGCCGCACCTGCGGCCCCAGCACCACCGCGCAGGGCGCCCACGCCGCGCGCGACCGTCTTACCGACCTTGCTCACTACGTAGGCTCCACCGAGCAGTAGCGCGGCTTGCTTAGCTTTCTCGCCCATCTCTTGCAGCTGAGTTGCATCGAGGCTGTTGACCGCATCGGCCAACGACTGGATCGGAGCTGTCAGCTCACTGTCGGCAAAGCGTTTGAAGGCGGTGTAAAGGCTGGTTAACGCGGCGTCGGCGGTGGAGGCGTTACGCGCGGCGTCGGCGATCACCTGGTTGCCATCGCCAGTCACGCTCATGAATTGGCGCACACGGTCGGCGTTCAGCGCGTTGAAGGCCCGGATCGCCTCATCGCCGAAGATGCGACCCATGATGGTGCCACGCCCCTTGGTCTTGTCGAGCACATCGAGGAGGATCTGATTTACATCGCGCATCACCTCAGCACCGGGCTGATTCGGGTCGAAGACCTGAATCCCCATCCCCTGGAGCATGCGGATTTTCTGCACATCCTGAAGCTCGGCGAGGACGCGCTCGACGACGGTGGCCGCTGCGGCGGGGTCGCCCACGCCCATGCGGATGATCTGCTGGAGCGTGCCAAGCTCAGTGAGCATCTGCACCGACTCGCGGCCTCCTTTGACCGCGCGCGCATAGGCGGTAATGGTGCGAGGTCCAAGGGCGGCGAGATTGGCCAGTGTGAAGGCGCCCGACTTGCCTTGTTCGTTGAGCACCTCAAGGGCCTTCAGCACTCCTTTAGGGTCGAAGCCGCCGAGCTTTTGAAACTCGCCGAACAGCTCGCCAATCGCGCCACCCTCCGAGCTGGTCGCACGGATGGCCAGACCGATGTTGCGGATGTTCCCCTCGGCGAACGTGAGATCACCGGTCTTTTCCACGATGCTCTCGATGGCCTCTAGGATCTGCGAAGGGTCGACGCGGATGTCGGGGGACTGCGCGGCATCGTAGATGGCCGCCTGCATCTCCCGCACCCTCTCAGACGAGATCCCCGCCTGCACCCCGAGACGCTCCAGGCGCGCCTCCAGCGCCACCACCCCACGGGCGGCGGCCACCGCACCACCCCCAGTGATAAGCGCGGTGTAACGGTTGCCCAGCGCATTCAGACCACGGTCGGCCAACCCCGCCGCCCCACGCAGCGCCCGCAGATGGCGCCGCCCCTGCTCACTCATCCGCTGCATGGCGCGCGCGTTGCGCTGGGCTCCCTGTTCCAGGTTGCCCCCCATATTCACCAGCATCTGTAGGCGCAGGTCGGTCATTCGGCGGTGTTCCAGTCGGTCAGGGTCTTGAAGTGCCGCAGCAGGCGCGGTACGGGCATGGCATGCAGCTCCGCCTCACTCCAGTGCAGGCGTGAGCCCATGGCGAGGGTCAGCGTCTCAAGAAGCCGCGCCCTCGCCCTCAGCTCGCCCCCAGAGCTTCAGCTCCGCCGCGATGCGTGCAGTCTCGGCCACATCGAGGCGCTCGGCGGCCTCGCGCAGCAGGTCGTGGTCGGCGGGGCTCAGCTTGATGAAGTCGGCCATCTCGATGGGTCCTGAGACGGCCTCGGCACCCTCGCCAAACTTGACCACCTGGCGGCGTAGCACATGGATGGCCATCAGCGTCGGGCTCTCCACCAACTGGTAGCCGTCGGGCGTGGCCACCACGCGCTCGCTCTCGGCCTGCGCCTCGATGAGCATCTGTGTGGTGATGGTCTGGAGCACGGCGCTCTTCAGGTGCTCGGCACCGACGGGATAGCCGTCGATGAGCTGTACGGTTTCGCGCGCCATCAGATCACCTTTACGCAGCTGTCGCAGGCCCACTCCACGGGGGCCTTACCGCTCTTGGCGTCCAGCTCCGGCGGCGCCGTGGTCGAGCAGCCGCGCAGCAGGTACTTGGGACCGTTGTCGGTTTGGAACTGGATGGTGACGTTCTCCATGGCGGCAATCGCCAGCAGGTCAGTGTCGGCGGTGTGCAGGAGGTTGCCCTTGACCATCGGCACCGCACCGGTCTTGGTGAAGTAGGTCTGGTCGCCGTGGCGCTCGTGCTCGCGGGTGTAGCCCCCAGGGTTGAGGCTGGCGCCGTCCTCCATCGCCTGCTTTACGCCGTCGGCATAGATGTCTGCACGTCCTGTCAGGTGCTTGGACATACTCTCTCTCCTCGATTAGATGCGGAACTGCACAAGACCTGCGAAGGTGCGGGCCTGACCCATTAGGCGCGGCTCGTCCTTCCAGCTGATGCGACCGTTAGCGGTATCCACCTCGACGACGATGGAGGCGGCGTAGCCCTCGTAGTCGTCGACCCAGCCCAGCTCGATGAGCTCCTGGTAGAGCCCGAGCAGCTCACCCTTGAGCAGGTCGGCGGTGACGATGGGCTGACCGGCGCCGAAGTTGCCGCCGGTGGCGCTGAGCTTGTGGCGCGGGAAGCGCAACGCCACGCGGGTGCGCTGTGCGTAGCGCACCCGCTCCAGGGTCTCGGGGCGGTTGATGTCGAGGTAGCTGATGTCGTCCACCCCCGCCGCGTTGGTCTGGTAGGTGGTGATCTGCCGCTCAATGACCACGCGCCCATCCGCCGTGGCGCGGTAGGTAGCGATGCCGTCATAGAGCAGCAGGTTGCGCTCGTCGTCGGTCCAAGCCACGCCCATCGAGGGCGCTTTGAGCCCCGACAGCTCCAGAGTCTGGAGCGGGCGGGCCGGGTCAAGCGCCAGGGCACCAGCGGCGCGGATGGCGTTCACTGCCGCCCACAGATAGGGCGGCTCGGGGACGAGGTTGGTACCCATCACGGTCAGGTGTGGCGAGTTGCGCGTACCGCCGAAGGTGCCGGTGGCCGCATGGGCGCCACGGTACGCAGCGAACGCACGCGCCCCTTTCTGCACCATCGGCCCCCAGCGGGTATTCAGTTCCGCCTCCAGGGCGGTGAGGTTGGCGGCGTCGGTGTAGGGCATCACCACCCAGTTCCACCAGGTGTCGCCCATCGCGGCGATAGCGGTCGCCACATCTGGGTTGCTGGCGCCGCCGCTAAAGCTGCCCAGGGTGACGGTCAGCCCCGCTGGGGTGGACTCGTCGTAGTAGTTCAGGCGCAGGTCCAGGTCGTTGCCGGTCTCGCCCTTCCAGCGGGCGGTCAGGTCGACCTGGGTGTCGGTGGTGCCATTCACCGCAGCGCTGGCCGGGTGTAGGTCGGCAAAGGCGGCGGCCAGGGCGGCGGCCACCTCAGCGCCGGTATCACCAGCGCTTACAGCGGCCTGGATACGGTACCCGGCCAGGTAGAGATTGAGCGTACCCGCCTCAGTGGCGGTACCGGTCACACTGATGGTCGCAGCGGCAGCGCTACCCGCCCCGTTCTCATCGAGCGCAATCGCCCAGGTCTCGGTGTAGCGGTCGACGCCTTTCATGCGCTTGAGCATCTCGGCGAGCATCGAACCGCGCCCGAAATAGGCCTCGGCCTGGCTTTCGTTGGTGACCCGAGTCGGCACCCCCTCGGCCACGGAGCCGGTAGAGAGGCGCTGACCGATGACCAGCACGCGGAAGCTCTGCTCGGCCTGTGCCGCCAGGGAGTTGTCGAACTCCAGAAAAACGCCAGGCAGGCGCAGCTGCGCGGGCAGTGAGTTGAAGGGCAGCGTCATCTTGGCTTACTCCTTAGTGGTGGACTTGCGCGGGGCCTTGGCGGCCACCACAGAGCCGTCGGCGAGGCGGCGCAGCCAGTAAGTGCTGCGCGGCACCTCTGCGCCTTCGTCTGGTAGAGTGGTATGTGGCTTGTCCGGGTAGCGCACAAAACACACTCCTGGGCCTGGTTTCACGTACATCTACAGCTCCTCGTTGATTCGTGTCAGTGAATGGGCGGCGAGCAGCTCGCTCCAAGGCGTGCCGTACTCGATGATGGAGTCGGCCAGGAATAGCTCGCAGTCCGTGGTGGAGGGGACAACCGCATGTGGCCAGCGCCGGGCATATTCAGCGCGCACGAATCGGTGCAGCAGCGCTGGCGTGAGGGCCTCGAACAGATCGACCAGATGCGCGCTCGGTGATTGCACGTGGGCCGCCAGATATAGGTCACCAGTCGGCGCTGCGAGACGCACGCCATCGTCAAACGTGCGCGACCCATCATCGATGTCAAGTGCTCTGGCAATCGCGTTCCCTCGCGCACGGTGCGCGGCTGGGATGATCACGATCAGCGCGCTCATAACTGATACTCGTCGGCGAGGGCGGCATGCCACTGTGAGATCTGTGCCGTGTCCACCACGTTCTCACGCAGCTCGAAATGCTGTAGTGCGGATCCGTTACCTATCTGCATGCTGGAGATCCCAACATCCGCTCGAATACCCACAGATGATCGGATCTGTTGCATCTGGCGCTCACCATCAATCCACAGCTCTATCGCAGTTTGACGGACCCACACTGTCATCACAGAGAATCCGCTTTGTGCGTAGGGGTGGCTGATCGTCACGCGCCCTGAGACGGTCTCAATACGCAGAGAGATAGTGGTGGGGGATACACTTATTTGACATTGGATGTATGGGTCGCCAATGAACGAAGACTTAAATATGTCTCCAGAGGTGTCGAACGCATAGACAAACGTGATCGCCACATCAGTCTGACCGTGAGAGAAGCGGGGCGCGAGATTGTGGTAGTCGTCGACGTCATACAACACCCTCGGTGGTGCGTCGTAGAGTGATGGCGTCCGCGCGCCTCCTCCCTGTGTGGCATCCCACTCATTGGCAGACAGGTCCGGCCAGATGGGTACCGGCAGGCCCGCATCGGGGATATCGACGCCCTCAGCCAGAGAGGTCACGCTCAGGCGTATCAGTACAAACGGGTAGTCCGCCGCTTCTGTCTGATGGAGAGCGACCAGATCGGTTGCTTCTGGGCTATCGATGTCGCCGAGGGTGTGCTCTGCCTGGAAGACTAGGAAGTCAGCCAGGTCCGCCTCGTCAATCTCCCCCGGCGCCTGGATGGCCGTGGTGACCGGCAGCGCCGCAACGGCCAGGCCGAGGGCGATCCACACGGGGCTGCGGTCGTAGCGAGCGCGACCTGGAGTAAACCCAGGCGTGGCGCGCAGCACCGAGAGCAGCCCGGCGATCAGCTGGTAGATGCCGATGGTGTCTCGGTCGCCGTGACGGATGGCCTCGACGCCTCTGGCGTTGCTGGTGACCAGCAGCAGCTCGAAGGAGACCGTCCAGCGGTCACCATCCGGCTCGACCTGGCTCAGGGCCAAGTAAATTGCAGGGGAGACGGTGCGCAGCTGTTTGAGCGTCTCTGGCGTCAGGTCGGGCAGCAGCCCGACGTGGCGCGTGCGCGAGGCCAGCGTGCTGGCCTCAATCGCCGTCAGCAGCTCTTGCTCCAGCTCGCTCAGGGCATCCATCAGTAGGCGTCCCAGTCGTGGCCGCTGATGCCAGTACGCAGCACCACGCGGCCACTGGTGACGGTGCTGCGGTCCTCCTCGCCGAGGCTGGAGCGCCCATCGGCGAGATCACGCAGCATGCGCAGGGCGCGGTCGTAGCGCTGCGTGATGGTGTCGGTCGGGGTGTCGTTGGCGAGCAAGAAGCGGGCGATGTCCATGCACACCTGGGGTAAGCCGGAGCTGGACACCAGTGCAGTGGACAGCGGCAGGGTGTAACGCTGAGTCAGGTAACTGTCGATCACCCGGCTGGCACGCTCCAACACGCGGTTGAGCAGCGCCACCGCCTCATCGGCGGCGGCAATCTCGTCTGCCGTATAGGCCGAGCGATCACCGCCCTCGATGGTGCGGATGAGCAGAGCACCGGTCACGCTGGCGTTCTCCTGCGCCACGAGCTGCGACAGCTCGATGGCGCCGAAGTCCAACATCCCGGTGGCGGTGGCGTAGATCATCCCTTCAAAACCTCATCACGCTCGGCAGCGGTGATGCCGTAACCGAGCACCGCCTCGATGGCGGTGACCTGGGGCGTCTTGCCGTCGGCCATCCACAAAGCCTTGTCGGCCTTATCGAGGCTGGCGGCTGCCTCACGGATGGCCGCGCGCAGGGCATCACCCTCGGGCTTCTGCTCAGACTTCGGCGGCGTCTCAGGGGTTTTAATCGGCACCACCGCTGCGGGCTTGACCTTCACCACCTTGATTGCCACGAGGCGCAAGGTGCTCGCGGTGTCGGGCTCCAGCTCGACGGACTCGCCGGGCTGGTAGTCCTTGCCGTTACGGCGCAGCGGGCTCAACACGGTGTATTCGCGCTTATCGCTCATCTCGCCCCCTTACGCCACGGCGTCCTGGATGAGGAAACCGAGGTCGGCGGCGGCGATGATCTCTTGCACGCTCTCGCCCACACGCAGGCGCTGACCACCGCGCAGACCGATGTTCTTGTCCGGGATGGACCCGGAGATACGGGTGCCGAAGCGGGCGGTGTAGCCGAAGGTGGTGCCGTTGCGGTTGTCGGCCATGGGGTTGGAGTAGATGAGGCTGATGTGCTTACCCCAGGCGCGGTTGAGGACCGGCGTCTGCCCCTTGCGCGCCGTGTTGACGTTGGCCTCGCCGACGATCACCTCGTCCAGCTCGAACAGCTCGGCGATGAACTGACGGGTGGCGATACCCTTGTCGCCGCTGGTGCCGTGCATCGCCTTGAGGATGTCCGGGTGGCGCGCGAGCATGGAGAAGGCCGGACGACCGATCACCATCTTGTTGCCACGCATGATCATGCTGTCGAGCTTCTCGGTGATTAAGTCGATGGGCGAGCTGTTGGTGAAGTCGCTGAACTGGTCGGTACCACTCAGGGTCACCTTGTTGGCGGTGGCGTAGTTGGCGGCACCGAACACGAGGTTCGCCACACGCACCTCACGGTCGAGCAGGATGATGTCGGTCAGCTGCTCGGTGGCGCGGCCTACCGGGTCGTAGCCGTCGGGGGCGTTGTCGATGTCGGCCTGGGGGATCGGATCATCGAGACCGTAGTCCTCGGTCTTGCCGCTCTCCTCGGTGGCGCTGAAGGTGACCTCGTTGGGAGCGGAGCGACGCCCCACCTTGGTGTCGGGGACGGTAAAGCCCTCGGCCAGGTCGTACTTCGTCCAGCGGAACTCCTCTTTGCCCACCGGCACGTAGGGGAGTACCTGGTCGGCGATCAGGCGGCTGTTCTTGTAGGCGATGGCAATCGCCGTGTAATGGGGATGGATCGGAAACGGGGCGGGCATGGGGCAAACTCCTCGAGGTGTTAGTGGGCGCCGAGCAGCACGGCGCCGATGTCGCCTGCCACGCCGCTGACCATCGCCTGACCGGCGATGCGCGGCACGCGCTGATAGGTGACCAGCAGCTTGCCGCTGGTACTGGCGGTACCGCCGGTGTTGCTGATAGTGGCGGCAGCCGTGATGGAGAACTCGGCGGTCAGGTTGGCGATGTCGGTGACATCGGTCCCGGCACCGGCGAACAGCTGCACCGAGACCAGGGTGTCGGTGGTGAGCAGACCGGTGACGGTGAAGTCACCCGCCGCACCACCCGCCACCACCGCCTGAGCGGTCTGCTCGACGGCGGGGATCGCCTTGCCGTCCGCATCGGCGGTCAGGCGCTGGCCACGGGTGATGGTGGCGCCGTACTCCACCTCGGGCACACCGGCCAGATGGGCATCGAGGCGCTCGGTATCGGCGGCGCCCAGCTCATCGGAGACGCCGACAATGGCGCCGCTCACACCGGAGGCCTGCGCCACCTGGCCGTCGGCGCTGCCGTGGACGATGAAGCGCCGGGCGGCGACGGCACCCTCGGCGATGAAATTCTTGGTCAGAGTCGGGTGATTCACGAGACCTCCTTTTAGGCGCCGGGCTTGGCGGCATGCTTGGTGACGTGGGCGACCGCATCGGACATACGCACGGTGATGCCCTGCTGTGCCTTCGCGGCTTGGTACTCCAGGGCGGCGTTGGCGATGGCGCCTGCATCCTCGGTGTTGAGCGGGCCCGCCGCGTCGTCGTCGTGGCGACCCATATCCACCTGCACCGGCAGCGCGGCCATGAAGTCACGGAACCACGCGCTCGGGGTGGTGCTCTTTTTCACCTCGCCGACGCTGAAGTCGAATGAGGCGGCCTCGCCACGGTCGATGGCGGCCATGAAGTCCACCGCCCCTTCGGCCTGCGCCGGGGTGAGGCGACCGGCGTCGATGGCGGCATTCACCGAGGATTGGTACTCGGTACGGCGCGCCGTGGCACGCTCTTGGTCGAGTTCTTTCTGGAGCTGCTCACGCTGTGCGGCGAACTCGGCTTGGGCCGCCTCGCGGGCCTCGCGCTGGATCCGCTCCAGCTCCTCATTACTCACGGGCATCGTGTCATCCTCTTGTGGGTTTTGCTTGGAGAAACTCGGCGCATCGTCGAGCGCCTCGCGCTCGGCCTCCGAGGCGGCGTCGTCCAGCTCGCTCAACTCCCACTCGGGCATCACCCGGTCGGCATCCTCGGCGCTGAACTTCTCGATCAGGAACTCACGCATGCGCCGCAGCATGCGCGCCATCAGTCGGGGGCTACGCCAGTCGAGGCTGAAGTCCATCACCTCGCCGCCCTTGCTGAACTCCACCGGGGCGAGGCCCTCGACGGCGGGAGGCTCAGCACCTAGCCAGGCGATGTGACCGAGCTTGTAGCCGCCGCCGCTGGCCGGGAGGATGCGCACGCTGCGCTCGTAGAGCCGCCCGTCTTGCACGAGCTTCTCGAACTCAGGCGCGATGTCTTTCGAGCGGACGTAGAGCAGATCGCCCTCGCGTTTCACCTCGGCGCTGCGGCCATAGGCAAAGGGGCTGTACAGCTCTTGGTGGGTGATGACGTGGGGGACGGGGTGATCGGGATCGTGGTTGGCCACTATCGAATCGAGGTCGGCTGTGGTCCAGGTGTGGCTACGCCCCTGACTGTCGACCTGGGGCCCGGCACGGAAGACGGGGACCCAGTCGGTCAGGCCTTTGAAATCGAATGGAGGGGTGCGCTTGTTCATGCCCACAGGATGCGGGAAAGCGCGGGTAGCGACTCAGGGGAAACGTTTCCCCTGCGCCTCTAGGCGGGAGGTTTTATAGGCTGCGGTCACTGTTCGATGTTTGTCAACCACTAGCGGAGAGAACGATGGAAACGATACCACTGGAGCGACTGATACAAGAGCTGGAAGAGGCGGCGGCGCAAGCGGATGACGCGGCCACCACCGAGCGCCACACGGGTGGCAACGCCTTCAATGAGGGGATGGAGCAAGGGCGCGCAATGGCATTCCGCCAGGTGCGCAATCGGGCGCTAGAGCTGGCGTCCGACTAACGCGCCGTTAACCGGCGCACGGAACAACAGGTGATAGATGCTATGAGCACCGATACAGAAAACCGCACCGACGCCGAGCGTCCGGTTGAACGGCATGTTATATGCCGTGATGATGCAATAAAAATCTTTTTTCGCGCGGTAGATCACGATGACCCGCATTGGGACAACCTGGTAGACGAGTGGTATGACGAGGAATCCGATACGGAACCCAGTCAGTGGGATGTGGGACGGGCACTTGGATTTACCGATGCCGAAATGGAAGCTGCTACTGGACTGCCGATTGGGCGACTGTGTGAGCTAGGCATATAACACCCAGTATCCATAACCAGGCACTCATAGGAGCACCAACTTGAAAGACCAACATCAGCAAATCAAAGGCTATCGCGATCTCAACCAAGAGGAGATCGACTTGATGAACGAGGGTAAGGCCCTGGCCGAACAGTGCGGCGCCTTTATCGCCAAGCTCGAAGCTATGCAGGGGCTCGACAAGCGTGCTATCGCGCTGGGCAAGACCAACCTCCAGCAAGGGTTCATGTGGACCATCCGTGGTGTGGCGCAGCCCACCACCTTCTGACAGCCATGCCCCTCACCCTAGCCGACATCGAGGAGGAGGCCACGCGCGACGCCCTACGCGGGGTGGCGCGTGACACCTGCCCCTACCGCCGGGACGACAAGCGGGCCGCCTGGCTGCGCGGCTGGGAGAAGGCCCGACAGATGACGCGCGACCAGCGCGATAAAGAGGCCGTAGACCCGGCAGAGGCCGACCGGGTAAGAACCCGCCTAGAGGGGCTCAGGGCGATCATCCGTGGCGATGAGGGGTAGTGACCCCTCGACGCCAAAGCAGACCGTGTTTAAAACCCGTTTAAAACGCCCTGAGAATGTTTAATGATTTTTTTGCGGGTCATCGCAGCACCCGAGGTGTGCGAGGCCCTTGGTGGGGCGCGTAGGCGCTCAAGGTGAAAAAGCAGGCTACCGCCTACGCCAGCCCCTTTTCCTACTCTTTGGTTGCCCCTCAGGCGGGCGGATAGCTTTCCAGAACGAAGAGAATAACCAGCCGTAAAATCTCAGCACATCCTTGGCTAGCATGGCTATGGCTCCTCTGCGAGCATGGCCTCGACGGCGTCTAGCGCCGGGAGTACTTCAGGGCAGCTCTTGCCGCTGCCGCCACAATAGGCGCAAGCGAACAAGTCACCGGCGGCCATCGAGAGCTTCACTCTATAACCCACCCGCGCGATCTTCAGCGCCTGCTCTCGAATGCTCCGAGCCTCATCGCGCACGTACCCATACTTGGTGACACAGGCACGAATGCCTTCAACGCTCTGCGGGTATGGGTACTGTCCCCTAACCCCCATCGCTGCTGCATAGAGCTCCCTCAACCGGCTCACCATCGCCACGAGTTCTGTTTTATCGATGGGGGCCGGTACGTACTCGGTGACCGGCATCTCGATCGTCACATCGCCGTGTACCGTCGTGCGGTACTCCGTGGCCTGCGCCACGGCGAGCAGTAGCACGCCCCCCACTATCCCTATTGCTCTCAACATCCCGGTTCTCCTTTCCATTACGTAAATCAACCTCGCCCACGGCGGAGCGTCTTGCCTGCCCACACCACCGCGCCGAGCACCTCGAAGGCGCTCTGCTCGCCGGGGTGGAGCAGCTCGGGGGAGTAGGCGGGGTTATCCGAGATCACCGAGAGCGAGCCATCCAGCCGGTGCTGGACGCGCTTGACCAGCAGGGTGTCACCCACCCGCAGGCAGAAGATGCCGTCGGCGCCGTCGCGCTGGGAGAGGTCCACCAGGATGGTGTCGCCGTCGGCGAGGGTCGGCTCCATGGAGTCACCGCGCACGCTCAGGGCCGCGCAGCGGGCCATGTCGAGCCCCATCTCCCGCACCCACTCGGCACGAAAGGCGAGGTGGCCGTGCAGGTTCTCCTCGCCCACCAGGGCGCCGCCACCGGCACTCGCCTCCACGTCGTAGTAGGGCGCCTCCAGATAGCCGCCCCGCTGAATGGTCACTGAGACAGGGCCAGGCTCTGAGGCGGTGAAGTCGACCATGGGGCTCTCTATGGCCCGTGCCGTGTAGGCGTATGGGCTGCTGCCCTCTTCCCTCACTCCATTAGTAGAGATTTCACCCGTGAGGATGTAGTGAGTGTCGAATCCTGCACCTGCAAGTCTGGCGAGCTTGTCAGAAGGGATAGGCGTCTTCTTTTCCCATTCAATGACGCTTCTCTTAGATGCGCCGCAAATGGTGGCCGTATCAGTCTGGGTGAGGTCGAGCCTCACTCTTTCTGATTTCAATCTCGAAGCGATGTTTTCTTCACTCATACGCCTTGACAGGTGAAGCATGCTTCACCATACTCACACCACGCCTTAATTAGTTCAGCATCCTGCACCTTAAAAAGGCGGTCCTGCAAGACCGCCACAACCAGAGGAACACACCCTTGCACCATGCCGATATCTACGCCGCGATGGTGAAGGCCGACTGGCCACCCTCCAAGGTGGCCGACCACCTGAAGGTCCAGCGCAGTGCCGTGACCCAGGTGGTCCGCTCCCAGGCCAAATCCTACAACATCGCCACCTTTATTGCCGCCAAAACCGGCATCCCCCTCAATCGTCTCTGGCCCGGCGCCTATGCCCATCGTGGCCACGGCCGTCGCCGTGGCGCGGTGCGGAGGGTCGCCTGATGGATACCCAAGACCTTCAGCAGGCCAGCCTCTCCGACGCCCTGATGGAGAACGCCGCACTCCGGCGCGAGCTGGCACGCCTCAGTGACGAGGTGAACCACCTGCGCTCCGCCATAGCGGTGAAGAACAACGCCCTGGCCACGCTCGTACCGCCCGGTTATGGGCTCTACATGGAGAGCGACCGCACCGACTACACCGTGCGTGGTTCCGTGCTCTGGCTGTGCCAGCAGGCGCTCAAAGTGGAGGTGGTGTGATGTTTCCTCCCGCGCTGTTCCTGCACCTAGCCGATGCCATGCGACACAACCGCGCTCTGCTGACGGTGGCCCGTTGTGCGTATGGGATACGCCCAGGGGCAGAAGGTGATCGCTTGGTGCTGGCCATGCTCGAGCGTGTTCACGCTCGCAGGCATCGCCCAGGTCTGGCCGTACACGCGCGCAGATGCAGAGATGGCCATGTGGTTCTCAATGGTCAGCGTTACGCCCATCCGGCTTTTGTGGCTGGGGAACTGGTAACGCTAACTCAATCAGGTGACCAAGTGCTGTTTCAAGGCGAGCCACTTGCCCCTGCAATGCTTCGTTCTGTAGGCGAATGAGATGAAAGCACTTCGACATGGCTTGCCCCTCTTCGCACCGCGCATCGAGCAGCTCCTCGATGTGGCATGCGTAGGCGTTTTCGCACCCGGCGAACATGAAGAAGAGCGCCTCGTCGAAGCCGCTGTGTTGGCGCCACAGCTGCTCAGGCACCGCAAAGCTGCCGCAGCGTGGGCAGCGCCGATGCTGGCGCTTATCGCGCAACAGTGGCCACTGCTCGGGCTGCGCCAGGTCCGTCTCGAAGAGGTGGGTGCAGCCGCTACAGATGTACTCGATTCCCATGACAACGCTCCTGTGTGTGATTGCGTGGTGAGCAGTCTAGGGCGGATGGAGGCCTGAGGTCAGTGGCCAGACGCAAGGCAAAAACTACCAGCGATCAGCTCGATCTGTTCCAGCAACTGGCCGAGCCGCCCGAGGCGGCGCCGGACCTGGACATCCACTTCGAGCTGCTCGGGGCGCTGAACCATGCGATCCGCGAGGGCAAGCGCCGGGGCCTGAGCCGGGAGCGGGTAGTGGAGCGGATGAACCTCGCCCTGCCCGAGCTGGAGAAGCCGATCACCCTGCGCCAGCTCAACGCCTGGACAGCGGCCAGCAAGGAGTACCACGAGTTCCCGATGCGCTACCTGCCCGCCTTCTGCCAGGCGCTGGAGAGCCACCTGCCGCTGCTGGCGCTGGTACAGGCGCTCGGCTTCGAGTTGGTGGATGCGCGCGATGGAGTGGCCCTTGAGCTGGGGCAGAAGCTGGTGGCCCAGGGTCGCCTGGGCCGGGATATCAACGCCCTTCGACGCAAGCTCGAAGGGTGATTAAAGGCTGCATCACGCAGCGTTAACGAGAGGTAACCATGAAAAAGGCGAAGTTCAGCAACCGCGACGACAAGGGGCGGCTCTATGTCGACTGTTCAGAGTGCGAGCGTGGCGGCAACGGCAGCGACATCGACAAGTGCGCGAGCGGATGGCGCACACGCAAGGGCCGTAAGGGAGGGTGCTTCAGCGGCACGCTCATGGCCGGTTTGGAAGTAGAGAAGAAGTAGGAGCCACGATGGACACGCAATCACAGGATCTCATCGAGCGGACTTATGCGCTGGCACGCAGCCGCATGACGATGAAGGAGCGGCGCGCGCAGCTCGAAACCGAGCAGGCGATCATCAACTGCAACATCAGTCTGCTCAGGCACTACACCGTTGCGGTGAACATGCCGACACCAGACTGCAAGCGGGCAAGCACCAGCATCAAGAACCTGCTGGGACGCCACCACGCGCTCGCCGAGCAGCTGCGCGAACTGGGATGAGATGTATCAGCGCCCACCACCTGGCCCCGACTGGGAGCCCATCCCCTCGCCGCCCTCACGCGACATCGAGGCGTGGCGCCACCGGGAGAGCGGCTACCGCATTTGGGCCTGCTCGGCCTGGCGAGGGGGGAGCTACTGGTGGGTGCGGGACGGGGCCTTTGCCCCGGTGGGCAGCGCCGACAGCCGCGCCGAGGCGGTGGCGCTGGCAATGGACCACTGGAGCTGGCGCTCGTGAGCGCTCAGGGGTGGCGCAGGTTGCGCTTGACCAGCTCGTGCAGCCCGGCGAGCAGCTCATCGGAGGCGGCGTTGTCGTCACCGCGCAGCTCGCTGAGCTTGTCGAGGTAGCGCTGGAGGTGGGCGTAGGTGGGCAGGGGGTCCGCGACCTTGCCCGAGCCCATATCGGCGATGACGCGCTCGAGCCCCTCGCGGTGGCAGTCGAGCAGGTGCGTGGTGAGCTGTTTGTTCATCGCGATCAACTCACGGGTTTGCAGCTCTTTGAGCCAGACGATACCCACAGCAAAGGCGAGTACCAACCATTGGACGATGCCGAATTCAAACACGAAGAGCTCTCCCCATTGGGCAATGGCCTGAGCCACGGCGATGGCGAGACCCAGCAGGGTCATCCACCACGCCTGTGCGCCGACCCAGGCTTGCATTTTTAACAACCAACGTTTCATGGGGGACCCCTCGGTCTGGTGTGAGCTTGGTAACCCACAGCCTAGCACCGAGGCGGTTCCCCGCCAATTTGCACAGTAGGAGTGATAGAGATGAGTGAAGCCACGCATGAAGGTGCAGAGACCGGACTGCCGCTGACCAAAGAGCAGGTCTATGACGAGGTGCTCGAACCGCTGCTGCGCCAGGTAAACGCGGTGTGCCAGACGCACAACATCGGCTGGTTGGCCTCGTTCAACATCAATGAGGGCGACCACCCTGCCCATAGAGCCACAACCACGGGCACCACCCAGCGCACCATGGATAGCCCCATGCGTCTCGACCCCACGATGTGGATCGCCCTAGGCCTGCTGAGCAACCAGGTGCGCATCGCCAACCAGGCGTGCCTGGTCCCGATCACACCCACCCCAGACCAGGTGCACTGACATGCCCCCCAGAAAGAAGCCCGTCACTCCCCCTGAGCCGGTCACCGACGCCGAGGTTATCGAGCCCCCCACCACCGAGGCGGCGCTGCCTGCGGTGCCGACCGATGACGACCCGCTGCTCTCCCTGGCCGAGCGCGCCCTGCGCCACGCGCTGTTGGTGAGCGAGGGGGGCGAGCTGAGCGCCGGTGACGAGAAGCCCCTGGAGGCCTACCTGCCGATGCGCGACGGCCAGCCCCTGGCCGGGGCGGAGCTGGATGCCTGGGTGAACCGCGCCAACGACGACGCGGCCCTGCGCATGGTGGGCCGTGGGATCGCCTACCTGCTCAAACAGAAGGAGCTGCCCGCCAACTCCTTTACGGGCTGGATCCAAGACCAGGGCCTGAAGCGCCAACGTGTCTATGAGGATATGCAGGTGGCGCGCATGTACGGGAGCCTGCCCGAGGGAGTTGTCCGATCGATCGGACAACTTCCCCCCAGCAAGCAACCGGCCCTCGCCTCGCTCACGCCGGAGAGCATCGAGCGGATGGTCAACACCGAGGAGCTGGATGAGCTGATCGAGCTGCCATTGGCCCAGTTCCGCAAGGCGATGACGGTGATTAAGCAGAAGGAGAAGCAGCTCGACCACTACGCCAGCGAGCTGGCCAAGGCGCAGGAGGCGCTGACCAAGCGCGAGCCGCCCCGGCGCTGGGACGGCGGCACCCTGCCGCTGGAGGTGCGCCGGGCGCGCACCGAGTCCGCCGCCGTGGGGCTGGCGAGTGAGGAGCTGCTCACGCGCCTGGATACGGCCTTTAGTGAGCTGATGCAGGGGCAGCACCTGAGCGACGAACCGAGCGAGTTCGACGACCAGATGCGCGCCGCCACCGGGCCGCTGATGGTGGCGCTGGAGAGCCTCATCGGGCGCGCGCTGGGGGTGCGCCAGCGCATCCTCGACGAGACCGAGGCGCGCCACCGCCCGGAGCCGACCCATCAGCCGCTGCTGACCCAGGACGAGCAGGCCGAGGCGCAAGAGAAGTGGCTGCTGTTTACCCATCAGGTGCGCTGAGATGAGCCAGAGCGCCCTCAACCCGACCCACATGCTGCCGATGCCCCACCTGGGCACCGAGCTGGATCTGCCCCGCGAGGCGCGCAAGTGGCTGGCGGCGCAGTTTGCCGAGCAGCAGCGCCCGAAGCTGGAGAGCCTGCCCAAGGGCAACCGGGTGCGCGCGGCGCACCGCGAGGTGCTGGTGAAGCGGGTGGAAGCGCTGGCCACGCTCAAGGCGATGAGCAACAACGCCGCCGTGAGCTGGCTGCTGGAGCACTGGGCGGGCGAGATCCCGGCCATCCACCAGGCCGCCGAGGCGCTGGCACGCAAGAACAGCCGCAATGCCCGCCCGTCGCGCGCCTCGCTGCTGCGCTGGTGTGCGGACTACGCGCGGCGCGGGGCCGAGGGGTTGGCGGACAACCACACCGGGCGCAAGCGCGAGTGGTACGGCTGGGAGCAGTACGCCCTGGCGATGTGGCTCACGCCGTCCAAGCCGGACGCTGGGAGCATCGGCTTTTGGCTAAGAGAAGACGGCTACGAGAGCGCCACCAACCAACGGGTGCGCGCCTTTTTGAACACCCTGCCCGAGTCGATGGGCCGCTATTCGAGGTATCGCATGGGTCAGCACCACCACGACCAGAACACCCGCCCGTATGTGATGCGGGACTACTCCAAGATCCCCGTCGGGTTCATGTACGAGGGCGACGGCCACACCTGTGACTGGTACTGCGCCCATCCGCGCAGCGGCAATGTGTTCCGCCCTGAGTTCACGCCGTGGATCGACTGGCGCTCGCACTACATCCCCGGCTGGTACCTGTGGCAGGCGGAGTCTGGGCTCAACACGCTGCTGAGCCTGAGCCGCGCCCTGGCCAATGCGGACCACGTCCCGGCGGCGATCCATGTCGACCCAGGCTCAGGGTTCAAGAACCGCATGATGACCGACGAGAGCACCGGCTTTTTGGCCCGGCTATCCATCCGTCCGGTCTTTGCCCTGCCGGGTAATGCCCGCGGCAAGGGGCTGGTGGAGGGGTTCTTCAAGCACTTCGAGGCGCGGCTGGGTAAGAGCTTTAACACCTACTGCGGGCACGACCGCACCGATGACGGCCTGCGCCGGATGCAGGAGCGGATCAAGCGCGGCGACCTGGTGCTGCCCACCTTCGAGGAGACGCTGGAGCGGGTGGGCCGCTACATCGACGCCTATAACCGGGCACCCCAGGCGAGCCTCGGTGGGCGTGCGCCTATCGAGGTGTGGGAGGCGCAGCTCCAGCGCGTGCCGCTGGAGCTGCCCGCCGAGGCGCTGCTGCGCATCCAGGAGGTGCGCAAGGTGAGCCATAGCCGAGTGAAGCTGCGCGGGCGCACCTTCCAGGCGGCGGAGCTGAGCGCCTACGAGAAGACCAGCGTGCACATCGAGTACGACCTCTTCTCGTGGGACAAGGTGTGGGTGTTCGACACTCACCAGCGCTTTGTCTGCTTTGCCATGCAGGTGGAGCGCCACGATGCGCTGCCCGAGTCCGTGATTGCGGACATGGAACAGACCCGCCTCGAAGGGCAGCAGAAGCGCCTGCAAAAGCACCTCGAAGAGAAGCGCGCCCAGGCAGGGCTGGAGACGACGCACGCTGACCGACTCCAGGCGGTGGAGGCACTCCAGGGGGAGCCGGGCGCGGCGCTGGGGGCCGAGCTGAGCGGGGCGGGGTTCGACCTGGTGGGCGACCTGGACTTGGGCGAGCTGGCCGACACCTACGCGCTGGCCCTGGGGCCGGATGAATTCGACGAGCATGAAAAAGGGGCCGAGCTGGCACTCGGCCCCTTGGGGGGCGACGGGGTGTGACCCCCGTCATTCACGCAATCACACAACGTGAGCCAGGAGTATAGAGCATGAGCGATAGCACGACCAACCTGACCGCCCCGAGAGAGTACGGGGCCACCTACACCGAGAGTGACCGCCGTCTGGTGGTGAGCATCATCGAGTGGATGAACGCCGGGAACGGCACGCGCAGCCAGGCGAAGCTGAGCCGGGCGGCGGGGATCAAGGCGACCACCTGTAGTCAGGTGCTGGGGGGCAAGTACCCCAGCTCGCCCACCGCGCACCTCGAGGCGATGAGCGACTACATCCAGCGAGAGGCGCAGCGCGCCGACGGGGTGCACGTGCCCTGGGTGGAGACTAGCGTGGCGCGCACGGTGCAGTACATCTGTGCCCAGGCGCACCGCAACGCGGATATCGGCATCGTGGTGGGGTGGGTCGGCGTGGGCAAGACGGCGGCGCTGCGCCGCTACCGCGACGCGCACGGCTCGGCGCTGCTGGTGGAGGCGTTCCCCGGCATGACGGCCAACATCCTGTTGCGCGAGCTGGTGGTGCTGACCGGGGCGACGGTGAACAAGAGCCGGGGCAGCAGCTACGGCAGCCGCGAGGAGATGCTCTATGCCCTCATCAAGAGCCTGCGCGGTTCTGACCGGCTGCTGATCATCGACGAGGCGGACCACCTGGCCGATACGGCGCTGGAGTATGCGCGCAGGCTCTCAGACCTGGCCGGGGTCGGGCTGGTGTTGGCGGGCACGGAGAAGCTAGAGCCCATTGTGAAGGATCCGCTGGGGCGGCACGGGCAGATCTCCAGCCGCGTGGGCTTCTGGCCGACGCTGATGAAGAAGCTCAAGGAGGAGGATGCCGACCAACTGGTACAGGGGGCCTTCGCCGGGCGCGAGCCGCCCGCCTCGGAGGTGCTGGAGGCGTTCTACGCCATGAGCGCGGGCAACACCCGAGTGCTCAAAAAGCTGCTACGCAACGTGCTGGAGACCAGCGCGCGCAAGGGCCACGCGGTGACCGCCGAGTTTGTGGCGGCAGTTGGCCAACAGTTGATGGGCCTCAAGCGTTCGACGGAGGTGTGAGATGGGACGGCGTGTGTTGACTGACGAGTACCTCGATTACTGGGGTGCGGTGTTCATCGAGCGGGATCTGTTTCACACCTACGGGGTGCGCTTCGAGACCTTCGTGCTGATGCCCGAGGAGATCATCGAGGCGGTCGCGCAGATCGACCTGGAGCGGGGGCACTCCCCCCTGCTGCCGCGCCAAGCCCAGGCGATGCACGAGGATGTGTTCCGCAGCTTTGAGCAGCGCACGGAGGCGCTGCTGCCGCGTGCCGCCGAACTGCACGGCCAGCGCTGGATCGAGAAGCTGAGACACCACTGTTATCCGCGCTCCAGGAGGATGAAGCCATGTTGAGCTTGGGGCAGATCATTCAGCGCTGCGCCACAGGGCGGGCGACGGCGGAGGACGCCGAGCGCCTGGTGGCGCTGGCGCCGAGTTGGGTCGAGGTGGGGAGGGCGCTGCCGAAGATGGGTGAGGACGTGCTGGTCTGCTTTCAGCTGTTTGAGTATGGCGAACCGTGCATGGACCTGGGGCACATCGATGCGGATGGGAAGTTCTATTACACCGATACCACGTTGCGCATGGAGATACGCGCCACGCACTGGATGCGCTTGCCGCCGCTCCCTGCCGAGGTGGCGCCGTGAGCCAGGTGCGCGGGCGCGGCGCGCTGGGCACCTGCCCGGAGTGTGGCAGCGTGCGCGCGCTGGTGGAGTTCGCCGAGGAGGGCGATGTGCGCCGGGCGTTGGCGGCGGCGCTGGCCATTGACCACCGCCTAGCCGCGCCGCTGCTGGAATACCTGGGGCTGTTCGCCCAGCCCGGCAAACGCCTACAGGGGCGCAAGACGGTGCGGCTGCTGGTGGAGCTGGAGGCGCTGATCGGCAGCGGCACGGTGACCCGTGAGCGGATCACCTATCCGGCCCCGGCGGAGTATTGGCGCTCGGCACTGGAGCAGCTGGTGCAGAAGCCGCCCTCGGGGCTGCCGC
>QKED01000039.1 GCA_003252455.1 Gammaproteobacteria bacterium | reverse complement strand
GTCTACAGCTCGGTGGGGCAACGCGAATTCGACCACCCCATGTACAACGGGACCCATCGTGTCGACTGAGCTGGCCGACGAGCCGCTCTTTCGCGACGCCCACCGCTCACTGGTAGACAGCGCCGATCGACCCCTCTTCATCCCCCGCTATCGCCTCTACGGTGGCGACCTCTTCCCCAGGCTGCCGCCCCTCTATCTGCGCGCCTGCCGCTTCTTCGCCAGCCCGCTCATCGACCGCACCGCCACCCTGGACGATGGCATTGGATACCGCATCCTAGAGCCGCTCACGGCCACGACCCCCGGTCCAGCGAGCTTCGCCGAGCGGTGTGATGCCCGTGCCGAGGCGTTGCTGACCCGGGCCATCGCCAGCGACCGGCGCATCGAGCTGCTCTGGTCCGGCGGCATCGACTCCAGCAGCGCGCTCGTCGCCCTGCTACGCGCCGCCGAACGGCACGACGCCCTCGAACGCCTGCGGGTGGTGTTGACCGAGGGCTCCAAGGCGGAGTTTCCCAGCCTGTTCGAGGGGCTCATCACCCCTCGCCTCGCCTGGCGCCAGTTCGAGCCACCGCTCTATCAGGAGCTGGACCCGGGCTGTATCACGGTCACCGGTGAACACGGCGACCAGCTCTTTGGCAGCGACAAGCTGGCCGAGCCCATGGCCGAGGGTTACGCCTTCGCCCCCTGGGGCGACACCCTCCCGCGTCTTATCGCCTCACGCCTGCCGAACGAGCGGGAACCCGAGGCGCTGATCCGCTACCTGGAGCCGCAGTTGGCCAAGGCACCACGCCCCCTGGTGAGCCTCTGGGACCTGCTCTGGTGGCTCAACTACTCACTCAAGTGGCAGTACGTGGCGCTACGTCTGTTGTGCAACGCCTCGGCCGAGGGAGTGAGCCCGTTTCGCCTGGAGGGCAATCTGGTCAACTTCTTCAGCACCCCGGCGTTTCAGGCCTGGGCCCTGCACCCCCACGAGATGAAGGTGCGCGCGGACTGGGCCAGTTACAAATACCCGGCCAAGGCCTATATCCACGCCTACCATGCGGACGCGGTCTATCAGGAGCAGAAACTCAAGGAGCCCTCGCTCAATCAGGCGATCCGTGGCGTCGGCTTCCCCTTCTTAGAGGCGCTCGAAGAGGGCGATGACGAGTAACAGGAGGGCGTAACCAAAGAGGAACTCACGCAGGTGCGGGATGGCGCGCAGCTGCGCCCACAGGGTGGGTGGGGCCCATACGGCCGGTGGTGGGGGAGTGCCGAACTCTTCGAGGTAGAGTTGGGCGAGTGGCGGGGTGTGGGAGGCGCCTGTCTCGGCCGTGATTGGCACAGGGTTGCGGTGCAGAGGGCGGCGCAACAGGTTTTGGCACAGGTCGATCCAGTAGCTGCGGGTATGCCCCAGATGGAGGCGCCAGACACGGTCGAGCAGCGGCGGTGGGCTGAGCGGTAGGCCGGAGACCTGCATCAGATAGATGAGCCTGAGGTATTCACCATACGCCTGCTCGGCCTGCGCCGGGCTCAGGCGCAGCTCGCGGCACAGCTCTGCGATGAAGCGCTCGTTGTAGACCCCCGACACACGAAAGGACGCCAAGCGCGCCCAGGTCTGCGCATCCTGCATGACGCGCTCAGCCCCTACTCCCCATCGATGCCGACCCCACCACCCCAACTGGAGCTGCCGCTGCCATTGGCATTGGCGCGGTTGCTGAAGTAGACGATGAGTAGCACCACGAGCGGAATGCCGAAGATGAAGAGCAGGATCCACATAGCCAATCTCCACGCGTGCTCAAGGTGACTCCCGAGTCGACGATTGTCTGCATGTCGCCACCCGACGCAGGGGGGCTAGTGCAGGATAACGCGGCAAGATGACACCCCCGAGTCCCTGACCAGCGACCGACGGCGCCCCGTTGCTACGGGGCCCCTCGTCGGCTCAGGCACGCCAGGCGACGATGCGGTCGTAACCATCGCCAGCGGCGATGGCGTGGGTCTGCTTCACCTGGAAGCGCCCCTCGGGGTTGTTGAAGGTGTTGGCGTAGTAGTCGGAGGTGAGGTCAGGCTTGTCGCGGATGTCGATCTTGTAGAAGAGGTGCGCCAACCCCTGTACGGCCCCCATATTGAGGAAGGAGAGCTGCTTCTCGCTGCTCACCGGGTAGGCACGCTGGTAGCCGACCCCCTCGTAGGAGTTGTAGATGCGCATGACGATCTCCTTGCCCGGCACCACCTTCTCCAGGCGCCAGACGCCCCAACCGAGGGCGTTGATCACCGCAACCATGCCGTGCAACCAATCGACCTCGTCCTTACAGTTGGGCGCGATGAGACCGTACCACTCGGGGCTCTCCATGATGCCACCGAAGGTGCGGAACGCACAGATGTGCCCGCCCTGAACGAAGATGTCGCGCACATGCCCCACCGGCATGCCGGCAGCAATCATGGCGTTGTAGGCCTCGTAGGAGATGTAGTTGTAGTAGTCGGCGAAGTGGTTGGTCAACACCACGCCGAAGGCGTCGATCATGCCGGTATCTTCGAGACCCGACTTACCGAACAGGGGCAGGCCGCTCACCGCCTGGACGATACCGGCCTCGTCGACCGCGGTCTCGAAGGGTTGGCACTCCTCGAAGGCGAAGCGCGCCGGTGGGTCGACAAACACCGGCTCACGCTTCAGGTAGTCCGGCACCGCATGCAGGGTGTCGTAGGTCTTGTACCAGTCGGCGGGGGCGCCGAGCTGCTTGCACACCGTCTCTTCGGTTTCGAGGTCGACGATGCCAGCGATGTAGCCCACATTGAAAAAACAGCTCTTGTCGCGCTTGCCCTGCATGATGGCCGCCTGGCCGTAATGCGAGGTGGGGGTCACCCAGACGCCGCCGGACATGGAGCGCAACTTGCCGAAGCCGCAGAAGGAGAACTCTTCGATCAGCTCCTTCTTGTCGTACCCAACGGCACGCAGCCGACGCACCAGTGGGACCACGGCATCCGCGAGTATCGCCTTGGGCTGGAAGTCACCACAGCCCTCGGCCATCATCACCGCCGTCTGCAGATAGGCGTTGTAGTGGTTACAGTGGAAGACTCGGTTGAGACCACCAATGTAGGTCTGCCCCTTGATAGACTGGATATCTGGCATTGGGTATGAACTCCTGATAGCAGCACGGCCCGCCACACAGGCTGGGACTGTGCACGATGGCAGCTAGCAACGCGTATTTTGTTATTTATTCCCGCCGAACAGCCCTTTGAGCTTAGAGACGAAACCACCGCCCTCGGGCTCTTCGTTGGCGGGGATCTCCTCCTCGATCTCGGGGAGCAGGTTGTTGCGCACGACCTGCGCCTCGGCGGCCTTACGCTTTTTTTCGCACAGTTTGGGCAGGCGGCCATCGAAGTAGACGCCGAACTGCTGGTTGATGAGCTGTTCGAGCTGGGTCAACTGCGACTCGGAGATGGTGATCTTCTCCTGGGTAAAGTCGAGGGCCTGCTTGAAGTCGATCTGAAAGCGCAGCGAGCAACGGGAGGCCATGGCGCTATATTCGATGGGCGGCTGGTTGAGGAAACGGCGCTGTTCATTGACCTCTTTGAACAGACTTTCGACCACCAGGGTGCAGCCCTTAGTGAGGGGTGCGCTGTCACTCATGCCTAAATACTCCTCGGCTTAGCATCCACACCCTAGGCCTGCGCCAAGATCGCCTCGACCTTGGCCAAGACCTCGGCCTCGTCGACCTGGGCAGTGGGGTGATAAAAGGTAATCTTCAACTCGGGAAAGCCCAGCGGCGGCACCACCAAGAAGCCCCATGGCCCCTTGACGTAGCGCACCCCGAGACGCTCCTCGACCACACGCCCCAGCCCACACAGGCGTGACACCCATTGGGCATAGATATCGGGGGTGGTGCCCTTCGGTAGAGAGACGACATAGGCGCGGTAGTCGACACACGCCTCCACAGGCCGAAACACCACCGCGTCACGACCTGTGCTGCGCTGGCCACCGGGCCCCTGGCCATCAATCTGCTGCATGGCGATTTACTTGAGTGCTCTCGTAGGTCACTGACCGCATAACATTTATTTAGGGCAAATGACGCCTTAAATTCATATTATCGGATAAATCGCGCCTCGCCTATCCCGCGAATACATATTAGGATTGGCTAATAAGTCACTGACTTAACATCAGTTTTATGCCCGACTCCAGCGCCCTTAGTCCAATTGACCTACAGATGATAAGTGTTCACATCTTATTCCTCACCCCAGCATAACCACAAGCCCGTGTCGTCCCCCGTCATCGGCCGCTTCGCCCCCTCCCCGACCGGTCCCCTCCACTTCGGCTCACTGATCGCCGCCCTCGGTAGCTGGCTCCAGGCACGTCGACAGGGCGGTGCGTGGTTCGTGCGCATGGAGGACCTGGACAAACCACGCGAGCAACCGGGCGCTGCCGATGCCATCTTGCGGGCGTTGGAACACTTCGGACTGGTCTGGGATGGCGAGGTGATCTATCAGAGCCAACGCCAGGAGCTCTATCTGGCCACCTTGGAGCGGCTACGCCGCGACGGTCGGCTCTACCTCTGTCGCTGTTCGCGCGCAGAGATCCGTGAACAGGGGCTGCGGCTCGGTCTACCCGAGGGGGTCTATTCGGGCCGGTGCCGAGGGCAGCACCACCCCTTTAGCGCCGACGGTGCGCTACGCCTGCAGGTCGAGGATAGGGAGGTCGGCTTCACCGACGGCGTGCAGGGCGTCTACCGACAGTCGTTACAAAACGAGGTGGGTGACTTCGTCCTGCGTCGGCGTGACGGGCTCATCGCCTATCAACTGGCGGTCGTGGTGGACGATGGGGCGCAGGGGGTGAGCGAGGTGGTGCGTGGTAGTGACCTGCTCGACTCGACCCCGAGACAGATCTTTCTACAGCAGTGCCTAGGACTCCCCACACCACTCTACCGGCACCTGCCCGTAGCCTTGGCACCTAACGGACAGAAACTGAGCAAGCAGAATCTCGCCCCGCCCCTACCCCTGGATAGCGACCCTCGCCAGGCCCTCGTCAGGGCGCTCCGCTTCCTCGGTCAACGCCCCCCCGCCGGGATCGAGCTGGCCTCTCGCGACTCACTTCTGGCGACGGCGATCGAACATTGGCGCCCGGGCGAGATCCCGACACGGATGGGCATTCACGAGGTGTAAGACCCGCACTACACGTTAAAGAGAGAAACAATCACAACGAGATGACAATCCGGCGTGCAGGGCAGACATTCCAGTCGCGGAATCGACCGATTATCGGAAAAGTAGTTGATTGATTTACATAGTATTTATCTGCAGATAGCGTCAAATTGCATAAGCAGTCACTCAAAGATTTTATGCAAACCATTCGCTGACACAATGATAATCGATACGAACAGTGACTCAAATCAACAACAGGGCGCTGCGAGCCCCGCTTACCCCCACAAAAGCCTATAGAGAGTATAAGTATCAGGTTTTTATAATATACCGACATCGCGCATATATTAATTTTACCTAAATCACTCGGGTAAAATTTCCACTAGTTAAATGGTTTTTCCGGTGATAGATTGTGGCGCAAAGTTGACGTAGACGTCCCATCAACTCCTCGCCCGCAGGCACCATTCGCCCCTGTTATTCGTACTGTAAACCGCTGGTTACACAGAACAATTCAGGGGCCGCCCGCAGACTAAAACAATTCACTCGATACTATGCGAGAGGTGACACATGTCCATTAAGGTCGAACACTCCTTCGACGATCAAACCTACCGGCACTATCTCAACGGTACCCTCACCGTGATGCACTGCCACCACTACATGGCCCTGGCCACTCAGCTGGCGGAGCAGTTCGCCGACATCGGTGCCCCGCAGATCCTCGCCGACGCCGCCGAGGACTCCATCCGCCCCATGCTCGACGACTATTTCGCCAAGAACGGCGTCGGCAGTGCCGACGAGAAACTCGCCGTCGGCGTCGAGTACTACGCGGTGATCGGCATGGGTAAGATGCAGGCCAGTGGTTCCGAGGCCGGTGGCCAGGCCAGCCTCAGCGCCTCGCACATGGACCAGGGCTGGGAGATGAAGTGGGGTAAGCGCGACACGCCGATGAACTACTGGACCCGTGGTTACATCGCCGCCGTCTTCGCCGCCGCCTTCGGTAAACCCGCACGCAGCTACGTGGTGACCGAGGAGGCCGGCATGATCACCGGCGCCCCCGAGAGCAAGTTCACCATTCGGCTTAAATAAGGAGGAGACCCCCATGACAGTACAACGTGACGTAGTGGTCAAGCAGTTGGCCGATGTCCGCCCCCTGGGCAACGAAGAGGGTCTCATCCCGCAGTTCGGCGTGCTCATCAACAACCTGCCGGCCAATTTCTGGAATCTGGCTACCATGCGCCTGCTCGACGCGGCCCAGGGTGAGCGTCGCAAAGAGCTGGAGGCGGCCCTGGTCGACTGCGCCCATCAGTGTGGTTACAACACCGGCTACGGCATCGTGAACTCCGAGGAGTTCCAATCCGTGGTCATGCCCATGGTCACCGAGGGCGCCAAGGATGTGCTGCGCGGCGCCTACGCCGTATTCACCGCTTGGGGCTGGGCCAAATCCGGTATCGCCCAGATCAAAGAGGGTGAGAAGATGGTCATCCGCGCCGTAGACTACTACGAGGCGGATGAGAAGCCCGGCTACCACATGGCCTATATGATTCGTGGCGTCAGCGCCGCCTTCTTCGACATCGCCTACGGTGGCGACTACCCCAATGGTCTCAACACCTTCGATTGTGAGCAGACCCAGGGTATCGAGATGGGCGACAAGTTCGGTGAGTTCGTCGTCACCAAGAAGTAAGGCCCCGCCCCGAGAATACACACCGCGCGCGCCTTACACGCAGGCCGACGCACGGTGACAGGATAAGACCAGACCACGGCCGGCCAACGGCACACAAGTGGTCCAGAAAAAGGTGATGAAATGGCTGCTGAAAGCTCAACCGAAGTATTGCAAGAAATCCTCAATGTGCCCGGCATCAAGGCCATCGTCGTGGTCGGCCGTGACGGCTTCGTCATCGAGACCGCCGGCTCCCTGGGCACCATGGACCTCGACACCCTCGGCGCCTCCGTGGCGATGCTGTTGAACGGTGCCGAGAGCATGGGCGCGGAGATGCAGCTCTCCGCCTTCAACACGCTGACCCTGGAGGCGGCCAACGCCATGATCATGTGCACCCCCGTAGGCGATGCACTGCTGGTGATCCTGGCCCCCGACTCCAAGACCCTCGGCATGATCCGCCTGCAGATCAAGAAGACCATCCCGCGCCTGGCGAGCTTCTTCTGATCGCCCACCCACGCCACCTTCGGGTGGCGTGGCGCCCCGACGGCGGTCGCAATACGACCACCTCGCCCCACGGCACAGAGGCGTAGCCAAGGTCGGCCCTCAGTGGGGCCTCTACCACTCATAAAATGGGGGACCAAACATGATCAGGATCCTCTTCGTCACGCAAGACAAACGCTTCTGGGACAGCATCTCCATGCGCCGTCCGGTGCCCAGCTGTTTTCTCATGCCTGCCGGTGACTTCCATAGCGCGCACAACTTCCTCCAGTCGACCCGCTTCGACATGGTTGTGGTCGACATCTCTAACGGTAAATCGGCGGCGATCAACCTCATCGGCGACCTACTCGGGCGCTGGGACCAGCGCCGCACCCAGATCGTCGCCCTCTCCGGGCGCTACAGTGGTGCGCCTCGCTTGACCACCGGCCACGGCGTACTGCTCGCCACCAAGGACGAGAACTACGTCTGCGACTGCAAGCGCTTCCTCGACCTGTGTAACGCACTGCGCGAGCAGCACACACTCACCGGTAACGGCCTCACCGACCTCCTGGAGCTGGCCGAGGCGGAGCAACTCTCGCTCGCCCTCACCATCCGTGCCGCCGGGCGCGATGCCCAGATCGGTATCTCCCAGGGGCGCCTCTACGAGGCGCACGCCAGCGACAGTGACCAGATCGACGCAGAGGTGGTGGCCCACATCGATGGCTGGGACAACGCCGGTATCCGCAGCACCCCACTCAACGCTGCGCCCACACCACGCGCCACCGAACCACCCCCGGCCGCTGTCCCGGAGCTCGCGGCCAACGACGCCACCTTGGCCGACGCCGTCGCCCCCGCGGTAGAGGTACCCGTAGCACTGAGTGCTCCGGCGGACACGTCGGTGAACGCGCCAGAGCCGATCACGGACGCCGAGGTGGAGGAGCAGACGTCCGCCCCCATAGAACTGCCCAACATGGACGAGCTGTTTCGCCCCTTCGAGAGCGAGATCCCCTCCTTCGGCTCGGCGATCCTCTTCGACGGCCACGGCGACGTACTGGAGCACCGCGGGCAGGTCGATGCCCACAGTAGCAAGACCATCTCCGTGGCCGTGCATATGCTCTTCGCCAGCGGGCGTGGCATCCTCGACAACCTCTACTTCGCCGACCTGGAGGGGATGACCCTGGAGGCAGAGAACGGCGTCATCGTGGTCTGGCCGGTGCGCGAGGGGATGTTGGCGGTGACCGCCAGCGAGGCACGCAGTCTTGGTAAGATCCGCCTGGTGGCCCGGCGTGTCCTACCCGAGTTCGTCCAGCTGATGGACGCACAGCGCCACGTCGCCTGAGCCCATCACTACTTCGTACGCAATGGAGGCATAGCGCTTCGTGAAGGTCATCCTCGCCACCCCCGACACGGGGCTCTACCAGGGTCTGCAAGAGGCCGCCCCCGAGAGCTACGCCATCGCCCATGTCCCCGACGGGCTCGATGCCCTGGAGTCGATCGACACCGGGCGCCCCGACCTGGTCATCGCCGACCTGGACATGACCGAGGTCGACGGCTTCGACATCCTCGCCTTTCTCAGTCGGAACTATCCATATCTGCCGGTCGTGGTACTCAGTCACCGCGCCTCGCGGGTGCTCAACGTCCGCCTACGCGAGGTGAGCAACCTGCGGGTGGCGATCCACCCGATCGCCCCTGCCCAACTCCTCAAGCTGTGCGAGGAGCTACTCGACCCCGAGCGCGTCAGTCGCCGCGAACATCGGCTCGCCCTCAGCGCCATCCTCTACCTGCTCGATGTGGAGCAGCGCACCCTGCGCATCCAGGTGCGCGACCCTTACCAAGGGCGCGATGGCTGGCTGGAGGTCTACGCCGGGCGACTGCGCGCCGCCGGCTGTGACGACAGCTCCACCGGCCAGGCCGCGCTGCTACAGATGCTCACCTGGGAGACGGTCACCCTCGGCCTGAGTGAGCTGCCAGAGAGCATTCACAGCGCCGGCCTCGCCCTCGAACTCACCGACCTGGTCGTACAGGGGCTAAGCTACCGGCGGCGGACGCTGTTGGTGCGCCGTCGTGACCAGGTAGAGCAGAGCGGCGAGGTGACCGAGGTGCTGGCGGAGATCCTCGGCCACTCCCAGGTGTGTGGCTGCGCGCTCATTGCACGCGACGGCTTCGTCCTCGACAGCGCCGGGGTGCTCGACGACGACCTGGAGCAGTTGGCCGCCGCCGTCGGGGTGATGGTGAGCGGGGCCGAGGGGGTGATCGGCGCCCTCACCGGCAGCTTCTTCGAGGCCTTGGTGCTGGAGAAGGCCCACGCCACCACACTCTGCGCCTATGCGGGTGGCGCCCTGTTGGTCCTGGTGCTCACCCCCGGGGAGCACACGGATGTGCAGGCCGGTCTGGCCGGCTGGTCCTCACGCATCGCCCACCGCCTACAGAGCGAGGGTTGACCCTGCCAAGTGGTGGGGGTGACGCACACGACACGCCTGTGATGTTACAATAGGTAACACTACAGGCCGACACCCCGATGCCCGACCCGACCCCTACGCCCCCCCTGCCACTAGACCGCGTCCTGCTGCTCGCCCTGGCGGCAATCTTCCTCCTGGTCTCGCCGATCCGGGAGTGGTGGGCGGCCGATGACGCCCTCTGGTACTCCCCCTATCTGCTCTGGGCGGTGATCATCTTCCTCGCCTGGCGCCGCGCACGCGCGGAGGAGGCGCGGTGATCTTCCCCCTCTGGCAGCTGTTTCTCGCCGGGGTCGGCTACCTACTGCTGCTCTTTCTCATCGCCTACGCGGCGGAACGCGGCTGGATCGGTCGTCACCTGATCCATCACCCGCTCACCTACGTCCTCTCACTCGGGGTCTACGCCACCTCCTGGACCTTCTACGGCAGCGTCGGTTACGCCCAAGACCACGGCTACGGCTTCCTCACCATCTACCTCGGCGTGACCCTTGCCTTCATCCTGGCGCCGGTGTTGTTGCGCCCGATCCTGCGCCTGGTGCGCGAGTATCAATTCTCATCCCTGGCCGACCTGCTCGCCTTTCGCTATCAGAGCCAGCTCACCGGCGTACTCGTCACCCTGTTCATGCTCGCTGGCAGCCTGCCCTACATCGCGCTACAGATCCGTGCGGTCACCGCCTCGCTGCAGGTGCTCACCCAAGAGTCGACCCCGGCACTCATCGCCCTGGGTTTTTGCGTCACCCTGAGCCTCTTCGCCATCCTCTTCGGTGCGCGGCACATCTCCGCGCGTGAAAAGCACGAGGGGCTGGTCCTGGCTATCGCCTTCGAGTCACTGGTCAAGCTGTTCGCACTGCTGGCGGTGGGGCTGTTCGCCCTGTTCGGCCTCTTCGAGGGGCCCGATGGGCTGTCGCGTTGGTTGCGTCAGCACCCGGAGGCGCTGGCGGCGCTCCACACCCCCGTGCGCGAGGGCCCCTGGGCGACCCTGTTGCTGCTGTCGTTCTGTGCCGCTTTCCTGCTGCCGCGCCAGTTTCACATGACCTTCACCGAGAACCTCAGCCGCCGCGCCCTCAATGTCGCCAGCTGGGGTTTTCCACTCTACCTACTGCTGCTCAACCTGTTCATCCCCGTGATCCTCTGGGCCGGTCAGGCCCATGTGCCGCACAGCTCGGCGGACCTCTACGTCCTCTCCATCACCCTCACGGGCCACAGCGGCTTACTTCCGGTGTTTACCTTCATCGGCGGCCTCTCGGCGGCCAGCGCCATGATGATCGTCACCACCCTGGCGCTCGCCGCCATGTGCATGAACCACCTCGTGCTACCGGCGGTCTTCCCCCCGCGTTTGGGACCCCAGACCGATCTCTACGCCTGGCTCCTGTGGGGTCGGCGCCTGCTCATCGGCGCCATCATCGCCGCCGGCTACGGCTTCTACCTGTTGCTGGAGAAGAATCAGGGGCTGGCCCAGCTCGGCCTCATCTCCTTCGTCGCCGTGGCGCAGCTCCTACCCGGTATCGTCGGCCTACTCTTTTGGCGTAACGCCACCCGCACAGGGCTGGTGCTCGGCCTGCTCGTCGGTGGTGGGGTGTGGGCCATCACCCTGATCATCCCGCTGCTGCAACGCTCGGGCCTGCTGGAGACGCAGTTCGACCCGCTCGCCGCCATCGGCGCCGACCCGAGCCAACCGTGGGGCACGGTGACCCTCTGGTCCCTCAGTCTCAATGCCCTGCTGTTCGCCGTCGGCTCACTCCTGACACGCCCGAGCAGTGAGGAGGTCGAGGCCTCGCGTGCCTGTTGTCGCGACCCCCTGGAGCTGCCCACCGGTCTGTTGGTCGCCTCCTCACCGCAGCAGATCGAAGAGCAATTGGCCCGCGTCACCGGCCCGGAGATGGCCGCGCACGAGGTGGCGCGCGCCCTCACCGACCTGCGCCTAGACCCCGACGAACAACGCCCAGGCGAGCTGCGCCGCCTGCGTGAGCGCATCGAGCGCAACCTCACCGGCCTGGTCGGGCCCATGTTGGCGCGCATGATCGTCGATGAGCGGCTCAGCCTCGACCAGCACTCACGCCTCGCCCTCACCGATTCGGTGCGCTACATCGAGGAGCGCATGCGCCTCTCGCGCACCCGCCTGCAGGGCCTCGCCGCCGAGCTGGACGCCCTGCGCCGCTACCACCAGCAGGTGTTGCGCGACCTACCGCTCGGCGTCTGTGCCATCACCCCGGAGCGGGTGGTGGTGAGCTGGAACCAGGCCCTCAGCGAGCTCACCGGCTTGGGCGAGGCGGAGGTGACCGGGCGTCAGTTGCAGCAGTTACCAGAGCCCTGGTCCGGTCTCTTCGGCAGCTTTCTCGACACCCAGGAGCGTCACCTGCGCAAGGTGAAGGTGCGCTTCAGCCAGCAGGTACACCTGCTCAACCTGCACAAGGCGGCCATCGATGAGCAGCCGGACGATTGGCGCACCCCGGGGGCCGGGTTGGCCGGCAGCGTGCTGCTGGTGGAAGATCTCACCGAACTCTACACCCTGGAAAACGAACTGACCCACAGCGAGCGTCTCGCCTCGGTGGGGCGTCTGGCGGCGGGTGTGGCGCACGAGGTGGGCAACCCGGTGACCGCCATCGCCTGCCTGGCGCAGAATCTGGTCGGCGAGCTGGAGGCAGGCGAGGAGGACCCGGAGTTCACCCGCGAGTCGCTGCTGGAGGTACTGCAACAGACCGGACGCATCAGCGCCATCGTGCAGACCCTGGTGAGCTTCAGCCACGCCGGCGCCCACCAGGAGGAGGTCAACCACCCCATCCGCCCCACCCAGGCGATCGAGGAGGCGCTGCGCCTGGTACGGCTGAGCAAGGAGGGCAAGCGCCTACACTACGACCTCAACTGCGTCGGGGACTGGCAGGTGCTCGGCGACCACCAACGCATGGTCCAGGTGTTCGTCAACCTGCTGACCAACGCTTGTGACGCCTCACCGGTGGGGGCCAGTATCGACATCGACGCCCGCCCCGAGGGGCGGCTGCTACGCATCACCGTGGCCGACCAGGGGCGCGGCATCGCCGACGAACACCTCGACCGGATCTTCGAGCCCTTCTTCACGACCAAGGCCCCCGGCGAGGGGACCGGCCTCGGTCTACCGCTGGTCTACAACATCGTGCAGGACCACGGCGGCACCATCCACATCGACAGCGAAGAGGGGTACGGCACCCGCGTCACCCTGCGCCTGCCCCTGCTCGACACCCAGCCCCTGGAGGCCCTGCCCCACCATGAGTGAGATCCTCATCGTCGAAGACGAGGCGGTGATCCGCCGCTCCCTGCGTCGCCTGCTCGAACGCCACGGTTACGCCATCAGCGAGGCCGGTTCGGTCGAAGAGGCGCTGACGCTGGGCCTCTCCGGCTTCGACCTGATCATCTCCGACCTGCGCCTGCCCGGGGCCGAGGGCAATGCACTGATCGAGCCCGCCGGTGAGGTGCCGGTGTTGATCATGACCTCGTACGCCAGCGTACGCTCAGCGGTCGCCTCCATGCAGCAGGGGGCGGTGGACTACATCGCCAAGCCCTTCGACCACCAGGAGATGGTGATCCTGGTACAGCGCATCCTCGACGAGCGGCAGCGCGCCCGCGCCCACGCCCAGCTCAAGTCGGAGCTGGGGGAGGTCTACCCGGTGAGCGGCATGATCGGCCGCTGCCCGGCGATGCAGGCGGTCTTCGCGCGCATCCACAAGGTCGCCCCCACCGATACCTCGGTGCTGATCCTCGGTGAGTCAGGCACCGGCAAGGAGCTGGTGGCGCGCGCACTGCATGAGAACAGCCAGCGCAAAAACGCCCCGATCATCGCCGTCAACTGCGCCGCGATCCCGGAAAATCTGGTGGAGTCGGAGCTCTTCGGCCACGAGCGTGGCGCCTTCACCGGCGCCGTGGGCACGCACAAGGGGTTGGTGGAGGCGGCCGATGGCGGCACCCTATTCCTCGATGAGATCGGCGAGCTGCCACTGGAGGCGCAGGCACGCCTGCTACGCGTGCTACAGGAGGGGGAGATCCGGCGTATCGGCTCCACCGCCACGCGCAAGGTGAACATCCGCCTGCTCGCCGCCACCCATCGCGACCTGCGCGCCTTGGTCGAACTGGGGCGCTTTCGGGGCGACCTCTACTACCGCCTCAACGTCATGGAGATCCACCTGCCGCCACTGCGCGATCGCGGAGACGATATCACTGACCTGGCCGACCAACTGCTGACCAAGATGTGCAAACGGCTCAACCGCCCGCCCCTCGCCTTCGCCCCGCCAGCCCTCGACGCCATCCGCGCCTACACTTGGCCAGGGAATGTGCGCGAACTGGAGAACAGCATCGAGCGAGCGGTGATCCTGGCCGACCACGACACCATCGGTGCCGAGTCACTGGCCATCCCGCAAAGCAGCCGACCCACACCACCCGGCACAGTGGGCGCGGCCAGTAGCGATGAACTCTCCCTCGACGACTATTTCCGCAACTTCGTGCGTGAGCACGAGGCGAGCCTGACCGAGACCGAGATCGCCAAGCGCCTCGGCATCAGCCGCAAGACCCTCTGGGAGCGGCGCCAACGCCTCGGCGTACCGCGCCGTAAGGAGAAATCGTGATGAGCACCACCCCTCCCCGCCCCTCGACCCCCTTCATGCAACGCTACACCGGCTACCTGCGCGGCATCCTGCGCTGGCCGGAGATGGACACACTGTGGCAGAACCTGCGCGAGCAGGCCGACGACGCCTGGTACCTCTACGCCGTCGGCGAGGCCCCGCCCAGCGCCCCGGTGACACTCGCCCAACTGCTCACCTTCCTCGACGAGGTGAACGCCCTGATCCGCCGCGACCACGATGAGGCCTATTGCGGCATCATCTACTGTGACGACCCCGCGCAACCGACACTGGTAAAGATCTTCGACCCACACAACTTGGGCAGCTCCTGCGGACCGGGTTTCGGCCACGCCATCCTCCCCGGCTGGATCATCAGCCGCGACCCGCCGGATGACCTCAAGGCCGCCTTCCCCCAGCCCGGCAACCGTCAACGCTGGTGGCAGAAACTCTTCGGCTGAGCAAAAAAAAAAGCCCCCAGGAGATGGGGGCATAAGGGAGGCTTCGCCACAGAAACCGTTCGGGTACGGCCCGCTACTGTTTAGGTTGGCAGTGGGGCGCGCAAAAGTGTTCGAGATACTCCCGTCCCTCGGCGCTCTGTTGCACGCTGGGGGGGATCGTGCCGCACACACGGCAGGCGAGGGTCTGTTCCGGGGTCGGGCGCGGGCGCCCGATGTGGCGACCCACCACACCTGAGGATGGATTGCGTGGAGTCATCACTATCACCTCACATTTCATACCGAATCTATCGGCCTTTTGTTATGTGAGATTTAGGTCACAGATGACAGGGTGTCAAGGGGAGATGGGCCAAATGTGAAGCAGTTCCGCCACCGGCGGGGTCCACCCAAGCGTGAGGGCGAGTAGCAGATAGGCCAGTAGACTCGGCCACCAGGGGGTGAGAGAGAAAGGCTTGAGCGCCGTGCCGAAGGAGTGTTTGAGACTGACCCCCATCAGGTTGACACTGAACAATTCGTCCAACAGCAGGTGGATGAGGTACCCAAGAGAGACCATCACCCCACCGAGCCAGGCCCCCTGTGCCGGTAGTTGCAGGCCGCGATAGAGCGCCAGGGTGGTGAGTGTCCCCGCCAGCAGCGTGGCGGGGAGCGAATGGAACACCCCACGATGCACGGTGAAGCGGGTGAAGACCCAGAACAACCCGTAACGCAGCAGCAGATAGGCCAGTGCCCACACCAACACCAGCTCCGGCAGGCTGTAACCGGCAACGAACTGAAACATCAACAGAAAGGCGCCGAGCAGCGAGAGGAGGTCGAAGGTGTGGCGCAGTGGGGTGGAGTTGTCTGCGTCCAGGTCGGGCAACAGGCTACCGATGCTACCCAGGACGAAGAGCCAGAGGGCCATCCCCTGCCCCACTTCGCCACTCTTGACCAGTGCCGTGGTGGCCAGCCCGCTGGCACCCATACCCACCAGCAGATGCGTGGTGAAGTTGGCCACGCTCGGCTACTCCCAGCGAAACAGCCGCGCAGCCAGGAGTAGGGCGACCAGGGTCATGCCACCGAGGACGAAGAGGTGTACGGCGATATCCCCAAGCCCCGCCCCGTCGAGCATGATCGCCCGCGCCGCCGCCACCAAGTGTGTGAGCGGAAGAGCTTGGGCCACCGCCTGTACCCAGGGGTGCAGCCCTTCGAGGGAGAACCAGACCCCGCTCAAGAACAGCATGGGCCAGGTAAAAAAGTTGAGTAGGCCACCCGCCAGCTCCTCGCTGGCTGTGCGTGCGGCGACCAACAGACCAAGTGAGATGAGACTGGCGCAGCCGAAGAGAAAGACGATGAAGAGGTCTAGATAGCTGCCGTACATGTGGAAATCGACGAAGATGTCCGTCCCCACATAGACCAGAGAGGAGACCCCGAGCTGCACCCAGAGGCGCGAGGCCACCTGTGCGGTGAGGAACTCCCAAGGGCGCACCGGCGTGGCGGAGAAGCGCTTGAGCACCCCATTCTTGCGATAGCGCACGATGACATAGCCCACCCCGAACAGAGAGCTGAACATGATGTTCATGCCCAGCACGCCGGGCAGCACCCAATCCACATAACGGGGGGCATCGCCGCTGACCTGCGCCTGGGCGTACGCCTCCCCCCCGTTGGCGCGCAGCATCTGCACCAGCAGGTAGCCGTTGGGTGAGCTGTCGTTGACCCAGAAGCGCTGCTGCCCCGGGGCGATGAGCATATCGAGCTGGTGGCGCTCCACCTTGACCACCCCCGCCGCCTGATCCTGCAGCGAGATAAAGTGGGTGTAGCGCGCCTGGGCAAAGGCGGTCGGCAACGCCGCCGCATCACCGACCACCCCCACCTTGAAGCGCTCCTGCGCCTCGTCGGAGAAGGCAAAGGCGAAAGCGCTAACGAGGAGAATGGGGAAGATCAAGTTCCACATCAGGGTGGAGCTGTCACGCACAAACTCCAGATTGCGTGCCCGAAACAGGGCGTAGAGGCGGCGCCACATCAGCGTCTTAGCTCCCGACCAGTGAGTTCGAGGAAGAGATCGTCCAAATTGCGCTTGCGCACCTGTAGCCCGTCCAGCGGCACGCCCGCGGCGATGAGTTGCGCGAGGGTCTGCGAGAGATCGGGGGTGAACACCTCCACGCGCTGCTCATCACGCACCACCGAGGCCTCCAATGCGACCCCGCCTTCGGGCCAGACGGCACGTGGGAGCTGCAGGATAGTGTCATTGAAGTGGTGCGCGAGCAGCGCATCGGGGGGGCCTTCGGCGATGATGCACCCATGGTCGACGATGGCGATACGGTCGCAGAGACGGTAGGCCTCGTCCATATAGTGAGTGGTGAGTAACACGCTCTTGCCACGATGCTTGATCTGCTCGATCAGGTCCCAGAAGACCCGCCGCGACTGGGGGTCGAGTCCGGTGGTAGGTTCGTCGAGGAACACCACCTGCGGGTCGTTGACCAGCGCCACCGCCAGCAACAGACGCTGGCGCTGACCGCCCGAGAGGCGGTGGGTATCCTGATCCAAGAACTCGCCCAGTGCACATTGTTCGGCGAGCAGGTCGAGCGCCACCGGGGCAGGGTAGAAGCTGGCGAAGAGGCGTAGCGCCTCGCGCACACTGATGTGCTCTGGCAGCGAGGTCTGCTGAAACATGATCCCCGCCTCCAGGCGAAAGCGCCTATCAGGCGCTTCACCCCGGTAGAGGATACGCCCCGAGGTGGGGGCAATGATCCCCTCTAGCATCTCGATGGTGGTGGTTTTACCCGCCCCGTTGGGCCCGAGCAGGCCCAGGCACTCCCCTGCGTGCAACGCGAGGTCGAGGCCACGCACCGCCTCTACAGAGGGGTAGTGCTTAACGAGCTGCTCGGCGGTGAGGATTGGCTGCACGACGGGACCCCGCGGCAAATCGACATTATAAGCTGCCCCTCGGCGTGGGCAAAGCACTTCTGCAAGATGCCCCCACACTTGGGTGGGGCCGCGCACGGCCATGTGCACGCGCCACGTCCGTCCGCTTGAAAAGCAACTGCGTAGGCACCCTTATAGCAGGTGTAATCCCTCGACTGCCGGAGAAGCCCCATGAGTCGTAGCCCAGAGGATTGGAAGAACCAGCTCGGCCACTATCGGGAGGTCGAGAGCCGCCCTCAGGTGAAGGGCCGCGCGTCACGCGTGCAGGCGATCCGTGCGGCCATCGAGCAGGGCACGGCCACCCCTGACGAGATCAACGAGTTGGCCTACCTGCTGGGCGAGGATCGCGACGTGGAGGGGTTCTTCTAGCCCACCGAGGTACCGATGGGTAAGGGTGGCACACGCTCACTCTTTGACCAACGCGTCGCGTAACATCACCGCAAGGTGCACGGCACGGGCATCCCCCAGACTGCGTATCTGCCCACGGCAGGAGAAGCCGCTGGCGACGATACGCGCCGCGGGGGCCGCGCGCAGGGCAGGCATCAGCGCCTGCTCGGCCATGGCCACACTCATCGCGCGGTGCTCGCCCTCGTGGCCGAAACTACCTGCCATGCCGCAGCAGCTCGCCTCGATGTAGTCGAATTCGAGCCCGGGCACCTCTTTGAGCACCTTGCGCAGTGCCTTGAGGGAGCCCACCGCCTTCTGGTGGCAGTGGCCGTGGACCAGCAGCGGGGGTTGCCCACTGGCATCGGCGAAGGGCAGATTGAGGCGCTTGGCCTTCAGCTCGCGGGCGAGAAACTCCTCCAGTAGCTGCGCCTGGGCGGCACTCTCCAACGCGGCCTCACCGAGACCGAGGACGCGGAACTCATCGCGTAGGGTGAGCAGACAGGAGGGCTCCAGGCCGACCAGGGTACGCCCCGCCTCCAGGTGCGGGGCGAGTGCGGCGAGCAGGCGTTCGGCCTCGTGGCGCGCCTCCTCGACCATGCCCTGACCGAGCAGGGTGCGCCCGCAGCAGAGCGGGCGCCCGGCCCTGTCACCCGCGGCAGGCTGGAGGATATGCACGCGATAGCCACCGCGGGTGAGCAGGTCGACGGTCGCCTCGGCAATGCCCGGCTCGAAGTGGCGGGCAAAGCAGTCGAGCAGCAACACCACCTCGCCGGCACTCGCCTCACCGACGCTACGCTCATCATTGAACGGCTTGTCGGCCAACTCGGGCAGGTGCAGGTCGGCGGTGATGCCGAAGAGCTTCTCGCCCAGTTTGGCGACCCAGGGTAGACGGTTGCGCCAGCGCAGCAGCGGGGCCAGACCAGGCTGTTGCAGCAAGAACGGCAGCCGGGCGAAGAGCCGCGAGCGGCGTGAGATGCCGTGACGAGCATTCTGCCGCGCGCGATATTCGAGCTTGATGGCGGCCATGTCGACGCTGTTCTCGCACTCGCGCTTGCACCCCTTGCAGGAGACGCAGAGGTCCATGGCGCGGGCCAGGGCGGGGTCATCGAGATGCGCCTCGGCGGCGGCCAGCTCCTCTTGGTTGAGGGCCGCCTTGAGCAGGCGCACACGCCCACCGGTGGAGAGTTCGGCCTCGCCGCTGACGCGGTAGCTCGGGCACATCACGCCGCGCGCGTCGCCCTCGCACTGACGGCTGTTGATACAGACGGCCACCGCCTTGGCGAAGTGGCCGCCCTGTTTGGGGATGTCGGCGTAGGCGTCGCCCATGCCGGCGTCCTTGTAGTCACTCCAATCGAGCTGGCCGCCGATGGGGCGTTCAGACGAGGTCGGCATAGTCGATCTCCTTGGGGGCGGTGAAACGACCCATCAGCCGCTCGGCCATCTCTTTGCCGAACGCGCGGCACTCGCCGAGTTCGTCGTCGGTGGGGATGAGTTTGAGGCGCAACCCCTCGTGCGGCACGCGCATCTTCAGGCCGCGTAGGCGGTCGGAGATCATCCGCACCGCCTCGCCGCTCCAACCGTAGGAGCCGAAGGCGGCCGCGATCTTGCCCTTGGAGTCGATCACTACCAGCGAGGAGAGCAGGTCCCACACCGGCTTGACCGCGTCACCGTTGATGGTGGGGCTGCCGATGATGAGGGCGTCGGCCTCCTCGATGAGGTCGACGAAGGGGCCCGCCTCACTCCCTTCGAGGTCGTAGAGCGAGGCGCGCACCCCCTCCACCTCGCTCACCCCGGCGTAGATGGCGCGGGCCATGGCGGTGGTGGAGCCATAGGCGGAGATATAGAAGATGAGTAGGCTCTTCTCCCCCTCCCCCAACTCGTTGCGCAGGCGCGGGCGGGAGAGGTCACGGTAGCGCTGCATGTAGTCGCGCGGGCGGTCGCGCAGGATCGGCCCATGCGCCGGGGCGATGAGTCTGGGCTGCAGTGGGTCGAGGATCTCCAGGGCGTCGATCACGTGCTGTTTGAACGGCCGCATGATGTGCGCGTAGTAGTACTCGAAGCTGAAGCGGAAGTCGCCCACCTGATCGTTGAAGAGGCGATTGTCACAAAAGTGACAACCGAACAGGTCACCGGAGAAGAGCATCTGCTCCTGCTCCAGCCAGGTGCACTGGGTGTCGGGCCAGTGCAGAAAGGGGGTGCTGAGGAAGTGCAGCTCACGGTCGCCGAGGGAGCAGCGATCGCCGGTCTGCACCGGGATGTACTCACGCCCCTCGTCTTTGAGCAGCGCCTTGAGCATGGTCTGCCCACGACGCGAGATATAGACCTGGGCGTGGGGTGCACGGCGCAGCAGTTCGGGGAGTGCACCGGTGTGGTCGGGTTCCAGGTGATTTATGATGATGTGGCGGATCTCGGCGTAGTCGGCCACCGACTCCAGGCGTGCGAAAAAGGCCTCGGCAAACTCCTTTTTCACCGTGTCGATCACCGCCACACCCTCGCTGCCACGGACCAGATAGCTGTTGTAGCTGGTGCCGTTGGCCGTCTTGAGGATGATGTCGAAGCTGCGCAGGTCGGGGTCCAGGGCACCGATCCACCACACCCCGGGGCCGATGGCCACCGCTTCATCGTTACTTGTGCGCATGCCTAGCATCTTCTTCTCTCACTCTCCGACTGGGACATCTTGGGCAAAAAAACAAGCAGTTTCCGTGCCGGTGAAACCTCCCGACCCGATACGGGTCTCAGGATTGCCCCTACCCGCCCCCTTGCGTATGTTGGGCGGGTCACTGTCCAACCCACGCGGAATCGTCATGTTCAGACACCTCGCCCGTCTCGCCCTGCTCCTCGGCACCCTGCTGCTCGGTGCCTGTTTTGGTCCGCAGACCCCCGAGGAGGTGACCAAGGCCTTCTGGGAGGGGGTCATCGCCCTCGATACCCAGGCGGTCACCCGATACTCCACCCTCCCCGAAGGTCAAGGGTTCGACGGTTTCGGCAAGCGCTGGAGTGGCTTTCAGCTGCTTCTCGGCAAGCAGGTGCTCGACGGCGAGCGGGCCGAGATCGACACCGAGTTCTCACGCCTCTCCGCCAACCCGCCCGAGACGCGCCATTTGGTCACCTATCTGGTAAGGCAGGAGGGCACCTGGCGGGTGGACTATGCGCGTACCGGCGAGGCGCTGCGCGCGCAAGAGAAGCCCCCCGAACCGCCCTCTCTGTTCGGCGATCTGGGTGGGCAGGTGCAGGACTCGATGGCCCTACTCGGTCGTGAGGTGGGGCGCCTCTCCGAGGACATGGGCAAGGAGTGGGAGCGTCTCTCCGCCGACCTGAGCCAAGAGGCACAGCGCCTCTCCGACCACCTCAATCAGGAGTCCGAACATCTCGCCGAGGCGCTCAAACGCTTTACCGCCGAATTGGGGCAGAGCGGCAGCCAACAGACAGAGGCCTATGCCCAGGACCTGCGCCAACGCATGGATGAGCTGAGCCGCTCCCTGAATCAGGCCCTCAAGGAGAGGCGCGAGGAGCTCTCGCAGAAGAACCAACAGGCCCTGGACGAGGCACTCGCACGGCTGGAAGTGGAGCGGCAGCGGCTCAAGGAGCAGGGTAGTGCCGCACTCGGCGAGATCGGACGCAATCTCGATCAGCTACAACAGGCGCTGACCGAGCTGGACTACCAGCCATCCCTGGAGCAGTACCTGGAGCGCTGGAATCAGTGGCGCGAGCAGCTGCAGGCCGATATGCAGCGTGAGCGTGAGCGACTGCAACCGCCGCCCCAGCCCCAGACACCACCGGGCACCGCGATCTAACCTCGTCGCACTCATCAACCTGTCATATTGAACGGCTAAGCTGCTGGTCCCGCCTTCGCCGGACCCGCCGCATGTCCACCGCCTACCCCAACCCGCACGAATTTCGTCACCTGCACGAACTGCTCGATAAGCAACGTCTGGTAGAGGGGCTGGTGACCCACGCCGGGGGCCCACGCCAGCGGGTGGTGGAGAACCTGGTCCACCGCCAGCACCGGGCGCAACTGGCCGCTGCGTTACACCAACTGCACAGCGCCGACCTCGCCCGCTTCATGGACACCCTGCGCCCCGAGCAGCGCCGCTGGGTGTTGGAGGAGGTGGGACCCGCCTGCGCCAGCGAGGTGCTGGTGGAGCTACACACCGAGGTGCGCGCCCAACTCATTGAGCAGCTCCCCGAGTCGACCCTGCTCGACCTGCTCGACAAACTCGACGCCGACGACCTCGCCTACCTCTCGGATGAACTCCCCCCCAGCCTGTTGGAGCGCGCCCTCACCGCCCGCCCCTTGGCCGAGCGCCACTGGGTCAACACCACCGCGCGCTTCGCCGAGGGGAGCGTCGGCACCCTGATGAGTCAACCGCGTCTAGAAGCGCGCTGCGAGGAGCCACTGGAGGCGGTGCTCGCACGCCTGCGCACCCTCGCCAGCCTACCGCCGGAGATGGACAAGCTCTTCGTCCTCGACCGCCGCGGCCAGTACTGCGGCGAACTACCCCTGAGCGCCCTGCTGCTCAACCCGCCCAGCGCCAGGGTGAGCGACTGCATGCGTCGCGATGCACTGGTCCTCACACCCGAGAGCGCGGCACTGGAGGCCGTGCAACTCTTCGAGCGCTATGACCTCATCTCCGCCCCCGTGGTCAACGCCCGTGGCAAGTTGCTCGGTAGTCTGGATGTGGACGTGGTGATGGATTACGCCCGTGAGCACAGCGCCGAAGAGGCGCTCGGGAGTGCCGGTCTACACGGCGAGGAGGACCTCTTCGCCCCACTCATGCGCAGCGCACGCAACCGCTGGAGCTGGCTCGCCATGAGCCTCGGCACGGCGATGCTCGCCTCGTCGGTGATCGGTCTGTTCGAGCAGACCATCTCGCACATCATCGCCCTCGCGGCCCTGATGCCGATCGTCGCCGCACTCGGCGGTAACACCGGCAATCAGACCACCGCGCTGGTGGTCCGTGGACTCGCGCTCGGGCGCATCACCCCGGCCAACCTCCGTCCCCTGTTGGCCAAGGAGTTACGCCTGAGCCTCTTCGGCGGCCTCACCTGGGGCACCCTGGTGGGGCTCTTCGCCCTGGTGGTCTACCAGCAGTTGGCGCTCAGTCTGGTGATCGCCTTGGCGATGCTCCTCACCCTGCTGCTCGCCGCCCTGGCCGGGGTCGGCATCCCCCTCACCCTCGCCCACTTCGGGCGTGACCCCGCCCTCGGCTCCAGCGTGCTGGTGACCGCCATCACCGACAGCATCGGCTTCTTCGTCTTTCTCGGCCTGGCACAGTTGTTGTTGCTGTAACCAGGTACACTAGGCGCTGTCATCACGCTGGCACACGACCGCGCCAGGATCACTCCGTCCCATCCAACCCGAGAGATGCTATGTACGCACTGACCCTCCGCCTCGAAGCCGACATGGCGAGCGCCAATGAGAAACTGCTCGCCGCCCTCGCCAGTCAGCAGATGGGCATCGTCACCACCTTGGACGTCCAGGCCGTGATGAAGAAGAAGCTGGACAAGGAGATACCCGGTTACCTGATCCTCGGCGCCTGTGCACCGAAGATCGCCGAGAGCCTGATCGCCATCGCCCCGGACATCGGTACCCTGCTCCCGTGTAATGTCGTACTGCGTGAGGAGAATGGCGGCGTGGTGATCAGCTTCATGGACCCCATGAGCGTACTGGCCCTGGCCAATAACCCGGCCATCGACGAGGTGGCGCGCATGGTCGAAGAGAAGATCGTCCAGGTCATCGAGCACCTCAAGGCCCACTAAAGCCCCTGCGGTAGGCTTGGCCAGAGTCGGCGCAGGGAGTGCGCCCGCTCTAACTGCTCGACCAGCGGGCGGGGCGGGGCCGCGAGATTGACCCCGTAGTTCACCTCCCCCGGCTGCCCCACGGGGAAGACGTAGAACGCCTCACCCACCCGCCAGCGCCGCCCGGCCGCCAACGGCCCACCTCGCGCATCCACACGCCACCACCCCACCCCGTCGAGCCAGACGGTGTTGAGCCCGTGCAACACATAACCCCCCGCCTCATCGCTCAAGCGTTGATAATCGAACCCCGCCGGGATGCCATTGGCACGCAGCAGCGCGGCAAAGAGATGCGCCTTGGCATAACAGAGTCCGTGGCCCAGTGCCAGCACCTCACTGGCATGGCAACTCACCTCGTCCCGCTGCGCGTCGTTGCTGTGGGCAATACGCCAAGCCACATGGTTGAAGCAGCGTCGCACAGTCGCCAACGGGTCACCCGATACGTGCAACGTCTGCGCTAGGGCCTCCACCGCCGGATGGTGCCAATCCACGACCGAGTCGGCGGCCAGATAGGGCGCATCAGGCCGCACCATCGCACACCTCCTGGAGTGACTCGTCGAGCAGGATTTCCAACTGCTCTAGTGCCGCGTCGCTGATGTTCAACGCCGGCATGAAGCGCAACAGATGCTCACGGGGGGCGTTGAGCAACAAACCGTGAGACAGCGCCGCACGCACGATGGCCGGGGCACTCAACCGGCCCACATCCAGGGCCAGTAGCAGGCCACGACCACGCACCTCACCCAGCCCGTAACGTGCACTCAGTGCCGTGAGCAGGGCACGCACCCGTTCCCCTTTGGTCACCACGCCCGCGAGAAAATCGGCCTTGGAGACCTCACCGAGCACGGCCAGACCGACAGCGCTGAGCAGGGCATTGCCGCTGAATGTCCCCCCCTGATCACCCGGGTCGAAACAGCTCACCGACTCACGCACCAAGAGCGCGGCGAGTGGTACACCTGCCCCGAGCCCCTTCCCCAGAGTGGTGACGTGCGGATGGATCCCGTACTGCTCGGCGGCCAATAGGGTTCCGGTGCGCCCCATGCCGGTCTGCACCTCGTCGACCATCAGCAACAACCCGTGGCGCGCGCAGAGCGCCGCGACGCCCTGGGCATACGCCTCGCTCACCGGGAGCACGCCCCCCTCCCCCTGCACCAACTCCAGCATGACCGCGACCGTTTCAGGGGCGATGGCCGCCTCCAGCGCCGCCAAGTCGTTGATTGGCACCTTATCGAAGCCGGGCACCTTCGGCTCGAACAGCGTGTCCCAGCCCGTCTTACCAGAGGCGGACATGGTCGCCAAGGTACGGCCGTGAAAGCCGTTGACCAGGGTGATGATGCGATAGGCCCCCCGCTTGTGCAGTGCCCCCCATTTGCGCGCCAGCTTGATCGCCCCCTCATTGGCCTCGGCACCCGTACAGGCGAGAAACACCTGGTCGTAACCGGTCGCACGACGGAGCGCCCCGGCATAGGTCACCAAAGGCGCGGTGAAATAGGCCGGACCGACATTCAAAAGCCGCTGCGACTGCGTTACCAACGCCGACTGCACCAACGCCGGTGCGTGGCCCAGGGCGTTCACCGCCCAGCCCTGGATGCAGTCGAGATAACATCGCCCCTGGCTATCCCACAGCCAGTCACCATCGCCAGTGACGAAGGTGATATCGGGTCTCTGGGTAGTGGGCATTACCGCCCCCGGGTCGTGCACAGTCATGGTCAGCTCCTTGGCTCGGAATCAGCAAAAAAAAAGGCCGCAACACCGGGGTGTTGCGGCCTTTGTTGGCGCGAGGATTTGGCGATCTAGACTAGCCTAACCCTCGGATGTACCTCTCACGGCACGCGCACGGCGACGCAACCACCCGTAAAGGAGGACGACGGCGTCGTGAGGCGTGGGTACAAGGTTGAATCGTCATGTGCCGCAGTGTGGGGGGGCTGAGGTACGCTGTCAAGACACGGATAGAAGACGGGCGCCATTGGCGATTGTCACTCAACCCCTCCGGTAGTAGGATAGCGGCCCACATCGCCCCATCCGCCCGGATGGCGAAATTGGTAGACGCATGGGACTTAAAATCCCCCGGTGGCAACACCGTGCCGGTTCGACCCCGGCTCCGGGCACCAAACATCCCTTGAATAACAATAAGTTAACTGGTAAATGTCGGGGTTTTGTCGGGATGAGTTTTACTGAAATCACCGCAGATAGTCGGAAAAGCCAGATTCTGAGTCCGCAACGGACTTCCTCAGAGAACCAAAGCCAACGCCACTAAGTCTCCTGCCTAGCCCCAGAGTCGGCTCTCGCCCTGCACCGCCTTCGGCGTTCCAAGCTTCCATTTCAGACTCCTCATACTGGTCCCTCTTCCTGCTGTTCACTAAACAGCATTCCTGATAGCACCTCAAAGATCTGGCCAAACCAATCATCGGTTTCCCGTTCAGGGAATAATCGACCCGTCTGAAGAAATGCATTGGAACAGTCCGAATTCTCGAACTGAGCCTTCGTATGCACAGACGCTGCCCACGCACTCACCAGAACCCACACCAACACAGAAACAACAAGTTAGGCCTCTACAAGCGCTCTTGAACGCGTTCGTACGCATTACCGTTGACGCTTCGTTGACACCCAACTACCCAACGGCCATATCTGCCCCCTGGTCATCTACGCGAAGAGCGTACAAGGCAACGGCTCACATTGTGAAGGCCGTCTGAGAGGCAATCGAACATGATTAATCACAGCACGAAGCGACAAGAGAGCATCACCGGGGAAGAACCCGGCCTTAAGCTGCTACAGGGGGACAGATGGAACGATCGGCGAACAGCTTCGAGGTGATCGCCGTGAGTGGTACGCCAAGTTCTCACCTACCTGGGTCGAGAGCCATGGTGTACGCATCATTCGGCGACAGGAGCGGGACATCTTCCCGTGGCTGGGTGGTCGTCACGCCAGCGAGATCAACACCCCGAACTTCTGGCTTGCGATCAGGAGAAGATGGCCCCTTGTTGGCACACAATCACACGGGATGCGACAGCTAGGCCTGTCCCTGAGGGGCATGTACCACCACCCGGTGCGCCCCCCACCCCAGCAATCCGAGCAGTGGCAGCCACAGCACAGCTCCACCACCGCCGCCGCCACCTGACGCGGCAGGCGCAGGAGCCGCGGCCTGCACCACGGCACCTGGGTCACTCACACTGCGGTTGCGCACGCCGTCTGCGTCGTTCGGACCACCATCCTCGATGGTGAGGCGCAGGCAGTTGTCACCCTCGCTCAGACCCGGTTGGTAGTCACTGCTCGCCGGTGAGGGGCAGGTGCCGCCACTGCCGGGGGCGCTATTGAGGGCGTTGGCGGCATCTTCCACGAAGGTCTGCCAACCGTCGACGGGGTGGTACTTGCGATAGCGGGCACGGGTCGGGATCGGGGTGTCGAGTGACAGCACCACCTGGGCCGAGGCACCGGCCTCGGGCAGGCCATCGACGACGAAGTCGTAGAAGGCACTGGTGCGGGTGCCCAGGCTATCCACGCCATTGAGCACACTGCCGCCATCGGCGCCGCCGAAGCTGTCGATATCACTCTGTTGCAGTGTGGGCAGCGTGCGGCCTGCGGCCACGGCGGTGCGACCGAGGCCCAGGCGCAATCCCGGTTCGGTGAGCATCACCCCGGCCACGCCCTGTCCCGCAAGGGTCGGCAGCTGCGCCGGGTTGGCGTTGGCATCCAGATAGTCGGGGATGCCGTCGCCATCCGTATCAGCGTAGCCCTCGGTGGCGTCCACCACGCCGTCACCATCGCTGTCGGCGCTGGTACTCAGCGGCTCGGCAGCCGCCACCACCCGTAGCAGGGTACTTGCCTGGGTCTGTGCCCCGGCGCTGTCGGTTACCTGCACACTCACCGGGTAGAGCCCGGCACTCAGGCCTGCGGGGTCGAAGGTGAAGGTGGCCGTGTCAGCGTCGAGGTCGACCAAGGCGTTGGCCGTGCCACTCCAGTCGTAGCTGTGGCTATCTGTCGGATTGGCGTCGTCCACCTGTGCGCGAATGACGACCTGTCCATCGGCCTGGATCACCCGGCTACGGCCCTCACCCGCCTGCTGTAGGCTCAGGGTCACCGCAGGTGGCAGGTTCTGTTCGGTCTGGATCACGCGGTGCAGGATGACACGGCCAAGGCCCGCCCCTTGCGGGGTGCCCAGGGTGAACTCGACCGTCTCACCCGCCTCACCGGTCACGCCATCGTTGAGCAGGGTGAACTGCACACGACCACGCTGCTCACCCGCCGGGATGATGATCACCCCATCGGCCGCATCGTGATCACTGGGGCTGGCCGTGCCCGCCACCGTGTAGGGCAGCTGCACCTCCACCAGCGCAGGCCCGCTCAGCAGCACCGCCACCTCGACCTGTTTGCCCTCCTCGGCATACTGGTAGGGGGTCAGGTTGGCCTGGGGGTGGATGATCACCGTCTGGGCAAAGTGGGCACTGTTACCCGCCGCATCGGTCACGCGCCAGCTGACGGTGTGGATGCCGCTGGGCAGCAGACCATCGGAGTCGGCCACCGGCACCAGGGGGCCATCCTTGCCGTCACTGGCGGTCGGCTGACCCAGATCCACCTGGGTAAAGACATCGCTGGCGTTGCGTTCGATACGCTGCGGCAGGGTGACGAACTCCGGCGGCACATCGTCGCGATTGAGGTCGCTACCCAGTGCCACCTCATCGGCGTTGCTGCGCCCGTCGCCGTCATAGTCGGCGAGGCCGTCTGCCGGGTCGTTGGGGTCGAAGCCCATCGCCAGCTCGTCCACATCCCTGATGCCGTCGCCGTCTGTGTCGGCCAGCACCAGCGTGGTGGTGGCCGTACCCATGCCGCCATCCTTATCGACCACGGTCAGGGTGACGGTCCAACTGCCGATACCGCTGTAGCTGTGGGTGATCGGCCCCGGCCCGGTCTGGGTGGTGCCATCGCCCAGGTCCCAGCTCAGGGTGTGGGTATCCAGGCTACCGGCATCGCTCACCGTCGCGGTGAGGCGGTACGCCCCATTGGCGAGCAGCGCGCTGGCAAGCTGCACAGAGGGTGCCGAGTTGCTGACGCTGACGAGGGCGCTGGTCTGGTGGGCAGCCCCGTCATCGTCAGTCACCGTCAGCGTGACGGTGTAGCTACCATCATCGGCGTAGGCGTGGCTGACACTCTCACCGCTGGCCGTGGCCCCATCGCCGAACGTCCAGGCGTAGGTGAAGGTGTCGAGGCTACCGGGATCGGTGGCGCTGCCGCTAAAGGTGATGCTCTCACCCTCCTTGGCGCTCTGCACGGCATCGACGCTGGCGATCGGGGCCACGTTGCTCACGGTGACCAACTGGGTGGCAGTGCCCACAGCGCCATCCTTGTCGGTGACGGTCAGGGTGGCCGTGTAGGTGCCGTTGTCGGCATAGGCGTGGCTGACACTCTGGCCGCTGGCCGTGGCCCCGTCGCCGAATGCCCAGGCGTAGGTGAGGGTGTCGAGGCTACCGGGGTCGGTCGCGCTGCCGGTAAAGGCGACGCTCTCGCCCTCGTTGGCGCTCTGCGCGGCATCGACGCTGGCGATCGGGGTCACGTTGTTCACGGTGACCAACTGGGTGGCGCTGCCCACAGCGCCATCCTTGTCGGTGACGGTCAGGGTGGCCGTGTAGGTGCCGTTATCGGCGTAGGCGTGGCTGACACTCTCACCGCTGGCCGTGGCCCCGTCGCCGAACGCCCAGGCGTAGGTGAAGGTGTCGAGGCTACCGGGGTCGGCGGCACTACCACTGAAGGCGACGCTCTCGCCCTCGTTGGCGCTCTGCGCGGCATCGACACTGGCGGTCGGGGCCACGTTGTTCACGGTGACCATCTGGGTGGCGCTGCCCACAGCGCCATCCTTGTCGGTGACGGTCAGGGTGGCCGTGTAGGTGCCGTTGTCGGCATAGGCGTGGCTGACACTCTCACCGCTGGCCGTGGCCCCATCGCCGAATGCCCAGGCGTAGGTGAAGGTGTCGAGGCTACCGGGGTCGGTGGCGCTGCCGCTAAAGGTGATGCTCTCACCCTCGTTGGCGCTCTGCACGGCATCGACGCTGGCGATCGGGGCCACGTTGCTCACGGTGACCAACTGGGTGGCACTGTCCACAGCGCCATCCTTGTCGGTGACGGTCAGGGTGGCCGTGTAGTTACCGTTGTCGGCATAGATGTGGATAGGGTTGAGGGCGCCCGTGGCACTGCTGCCATCACCAAAATCCCACAACAGGGTGTGGCCATCGTTTGCGCCCAGGTCAGTGAAGCCGCCATTGAAACTCACGGCCTGCCCCTCGTTGGCGGAGGTGTTGGCACCGACAGTCACAACGGGGGCGGCATTGGTCACTGTCACCTCAATGGAATCACTGGCCACCCCGCCCTGGCTGTCGGCTACCGTGAGGGTAACGGTGTAGAGACCGTTGTCGGCCCAGGTGTGACTGGGTTGGAGGGTGCCTGCAGCGGTCGTACCATCTCCGAGATTCCAGAAGAGAGCGTGTGTGTCCGTTGGGTCTGCGTCGCTGACGCTGCCCCAGAGGGCCAGGGCCACGCCCTCGCTTACCGTGGTGGCGCTGCCTGCGCTCACCACCGGTAACTGGTTACCGAGTGGGGCGAACTCTGCTGAGACCCAGCGCGCCTGGTCCAGGCTCACCACGCAGGTTCCGGTACCGCTACAGGCGCCGCCCCAGCCGACAAACTGCTGCCCAACCCCCGCCGTGGCGGTGAGGGTGACCTGGGTCGCGGCGGCATAGATCGCCGCGCAGAGGGTGCCACAATCGAGGCTGGCGAGGTCATCCACCACGCTGCCACTGCCGTTTAGGGTGATCGTGAGCGGGAAACTCGTGGTGGAGACCCCCAACAGCAACACCGAACCATCGGCGTTGAGTACCGGGTTGGGGATTTGATACTGCTTGCCGTAGGAGAGCTGGCCGGATTGACCGTCGCCCCAGCCGAACAGGGAACCATCAGTAAGCTGGGCCAGGGTGTGAAACGCCCCCGCCACCAACGCCTGCACCCCACCGAGCGGCTGGCCACTGGCGTCCTGCACCATCACCGGTATGGTGCGGCTCGTGGTGGTGCCGTCACCCAACTGACCGTACCCGTTATCCCCCCAGGCGAGCACACTTCCGTCCGCCAGCAGCGTCAGGCTGTGTGACCACCCCACCACCAACGCCTGCACCCCGCCGAGCGGCTGGCCACTGGCGTCCCGCACCGCCGCCGGGGTGGTGCGGCTCGTGGTGGTACCGTCACCCAACTGACCGGACTCGTTCCCCCCCCAGGCGAGCACACTTCCCTCCGCCAGCAGCGCCAGGCTGTGAGACCACCCCGCCGCCAGCGCCTGCACCCCGCCGA
>QKED01000117.1 GCA_003252455.1 Gammaproteobacteria bacterium | reverse complement strand
TACGACCCCGACGGCCTCGGCAGCCTGCCGGGTGGACCCGCCTACCAACTGCTCCAGCCCTCGCTCTCCAGCGCCACCTACTGGGTCCAGGCCGACGGTGTCACCGGCACCACCGGCGTGGCGCTGCAAGAGGGGCAGGCCGCCGACAGCGAGACCACGCACGCCGCTGAGGCCAGCGCCGTACTGATCCTCGGCGACGGTACGCCGCAGGCGGCCCTGCTGGTGCAGAGCCAGCAGTTCAGCGAGGCGGACAGCGTCGCCGCACGCATCACCGGCATCGACAGCGATGGTGACGGCGTCAGCGACGCCGACGAGCTGCGCTACGGCACCGACCCCAACAGCGACTCGAATCTGCTCGACGGCGCCTCGGCAGGGACCAGCGTGAGCGGCAGCGCCAGTGCCGACCTGATCCTCACCGACCGCAGCAACAGCAGCATCAACGCGGGCGACGGCGACGACACCCTGGTCGCCTCCGTCGGCAACAGCTACCTCACCGGCGGCAGTGGCGCCGACACCTTCGTCTACACCGCCGCCGACCAGGGGCTCGACTTCCTCATGGACTTCGTCAGCGGCACGGACCGCATCGACCTGCATCTGGTGCTCACCGAGGAGCTCGGCTACGCCGGGAGCGACCCCGTGGCCGACGGCTATGTCACCCTCACCGACTACGGCGCCTACGGCTGCTACGTGGGCGTCGATCGCGACGGCAGTGCCAGCCAGTACCGCCCACAGATGCTGCTCTTCGTGCTCGGCCAGGCGTGCGCCAGCATGAGCGGAGCGGGGGACCTGTGGTATTGACCGCCTCCACGCCGTTTTCGGCGGGCGGGCGCCCGAGGGGCGTCGTGACTCACCCTAGGGCGAGCCGCTGCCACGCAACGGCAGGGGCATACAGACACGCTGGGTGGAGGGGCCGGGTGGATATTCCCCGCGAGGTAATACCCCTCTACTTCTCTGGGTCTAGTGCAAAGGTATTGAAAGGCTTTCGCAGCGGGGGGCCAGTAGAGTCTGCCAGGGGAGTGGCGTCTCTGCAGGGCGCATGACTTGTTCGGGTGACGGGCGCCGCCACTCTCGCGCATCGACCGGCGCATCGACCTCGTGGCAGGTCCACGGGTCGGCGTGGTCTTTATCGATAATGTTTGGAGAGAACGCATGAGATTTCACTTTGTTCGCCATGCCCTGGGTCCGCTCCTGGTCGCAGGCGGTCTTCTGCCCGCCGTCACCAGCGCCGCGATCCTGAACTACGACATCACCTTCTCTGTCACCGGCGATGCCGCCGTGACCGGCAGCAACCCCTTTACCGGTACCTTCGGCTACGACGACACCACGGGCGTCGTCGGATTCGGTGGCGAGACCGTTTACGCCCTCACCAGCTTCGCGCTGAACTTCCTCGACGGTGGGCTCGGGGCCACCTTTTTGCTCGGTAGCGATGCCGGTACCCCCACCGCCACGGTGAGCTGGGACAACATCTTTGTCGGTATCACCTACTCGGGGAGCGTGGGGACCGATCTACTGCAGATCTCGGCAGGAAACGCCGGTTTGAGTCCGATTGTCCCTGGCGACGCCAGTGTCGGCTCCGTCAGCTACAGCCTCGATAATGGCACCTACTCCGGCACCCACGTGTCAGCGCCACTCTACGCCCAGCGCGCCCCCGAGCCCTCTGCCGGGGTCGCCTCACTCGCGCTCGTCGCCATCGCCGGCTTGGCCGCACGGCGTCGCCGTCAACGCCCGTTGCCACGGTAACACCAGTGTCCGTAACACTTCTCCCGTACCTTGCTGGCAGCCCGCGCCCCTACGCTCGATAGCGCCAATAAGTCTAACGTTAATATAGGGTTTTTGCGTAGATGGTCGTGGGGTGAGATGGGCGTGCGTACCCCTGGTGTGCGGTACCACGCCATCTACCCAGCACACCGCCGCGCGGCCTTGTGCCGTCTCCGGCCATCGGTACGGCAGCACCCAGAACATAACGGAGCCAGACCCGAACTGGGTAAACCGCCGTGCGCGCACGGCGGCAACAAGACGGCCCGTTGAGTATCGATGCCCTCTAACGGCATCGGGATTGACCTAGAGTGGTTCTTTTCAAATGGAGATAGAACATGAGTGATGGATGCTGGGTACAGTTTTGGGATAGCGACAACTACGCGGACGCCACGCTGCGTTTCGATGGACCGATTGACGTCAATAACATGGATGACTACATCCAGTCCGATGGGCGCAAGGAGGGGAACGAGCCCGACTCGCTGAAGACCGGTTCACGCACCTGGTTGGTGGTCTACAAGGATGACAACTACGGTGGCGGGAACGCCATGTTCGGCCCCAACTCCGAGGTGCCCGACATGGACGACTTCGGCGTGGGTGGCAACATCAGCAGTTTCAAGATGTTCGACTACCGGCCCACCTGGTTTGTCGAAACCAGCCATGCGTTGGGCAGCCCCACCTCGATTGAGAGTTCGGGGCTCATCAGCGCCCAATCGGTGAATAACTACTTCCGCACCGTGGTTGCCGTTGGCATCGGTCTGATCCCTGAGGTGGGTGGGTTCTTCAGTACCATCGTCAGTGGCTTGTGGCCCGACGTCAATAACCATGAGCAGGTTTGGGCCAGCTACCAAAACTACATCAACCAACAGGTGGCGGGGGTCTACTGGCAGCTCGAATACGAGAACCTCAACGAGACGCTCGACGCCCTCTATCGTGCCGCCCAGCGCTATGTGGCGGTGCCGGTGACGGATCAAGTGGCCAAGTCCCACGAGTTCGAGCACTTCTACAACCTGGCCAACGACGACCACTCCTACTTCGTCGATCATCTGGCGCCCGAGCGCAAACTCGGCTTCCTCGTCCCCTTTGCCACCCTGCGCCTGGCGGCCCTGCGCGAAAATCTGCAGCATTACGCCTACTACCACAACGATACCGAGCCGAGCGAGGCCTATCGCCAGGCGCTGGTGACGGAGATCCAGACCCTGATAGTCCAGTACCAAACGCTGATGAGAACGGCCCAAGAGCGCGTCATGAGCGGTCGACTGGAGATGGTGAAGCGCGTGGAGGATGGCGGCGGTCTCTATCGCATCATCGACTTCTACAACGGCTGGCGTAGTTGGGAGCATGACGCGACCTCGGCAGGCTACCACCTCACCCAATACAGGGAGCGGGTGGGCAATGCGCTGGCGCTGAATCTCAACCTCCACGCCGCCACGAGCCAGCTCTGGAAATATTTCGACCCCGACAACACGGCGCCCGTCACCGCGCCGGTGATCGAGTATGCCGTCGGCCCTTTTGGTGAGTATCAAGGTCAGACCCACTTCGAGGAGCTGGCCGGGAGTGGGCGCATCACGCGCCTCTCGATGTGGAGTGGGTCGCTCATCGACGCCCTTCAGCTCACGGTAGATGGGAGTGCGCTGGCCAAGGTGGGTGGGGCTGGAGGTGCCGTGCAGAGCTTGGAACTAACCGAGCAGGAGTGGGTTATGGCGGTGAGTGGTTATGCGACCGGATTGGTCAACGCCCTCGTCTTCAGCACCAATCTGGAGCACTTCATCGTCGGCGGGGTCTACGGTAGTTTGGCAGTGGACCGCTTCGAGGTGCTGCCCGTGCCGGACGCTCAGCAGACGGTACTCACCGGCCTCTCCGGTGAATCGAAGAACGGCAGCACCACGACCGACAACATCAAGGCGATCACCTTCCACTGGCGTGCCACGCTGTCGATTACGCCGTGAGCTGAGGCGCTCGCGGAGACGCACGTCTCGGACCATCGGACAGAGATGCAAATGACCGAGTCGGACTGAGGTGCCAAGGGGCAGGTGCACCTCTCGCGCCTGCCCCTCCACGCCCCTGCACAGCGCCCGTCCGCATTCCCGGACGGGCGTTGGCATTTGTGGCGCGTGTTCGGCGAATCACCCCTTTCGTGGTTTGAGCGTCTTGACCTCGCGCACGAGACGCGCGATCAGCTTGTCGCGTGCGCGGCGCGCCTGCACCGCCGCCACGCTGTTGCCACGTTGCCGGGCCTCCGCCAGCAGCTTGTGGTAACTGAGCAGGCGTCCTGCGCTCAATTCGCCACGCTCTACCGCCGCCGCCACCGCACAGCCCGGCTCCCCCTGATGCTGGCAATCGCGAAAGCGACAGCCATCCGCCAGTGCCTCGACGTCGGCAAACTGCGCCGCCACCCCGTCGAGTGCAGGCGGCAGGCCCAACTCACGCAGCCCAGGCAGATCGACCAGCAGTGCCCCACCGGCGAGCGGGAAGAGCGCCCGGTCGGTGGTGGTGTGGCGCCCCTTCTCATCGGCGCGGGTCGCATTGGTCGCCTGCTCCTGGTTCTGCTGGAGGTTGTTGAGCAGGGTCGACTTCCCCACGCCCGAAGAGCCGAGCAGCACCAGCGTATCGCCCGGCGTGAGCCAGGGGGCCAGCACCTCACGGGCGTTGTCCTGTAGGCCGTCGAGGGTGAGCACCGCATCGAGCCCGCGCAACTCCCGCGTCTGCTCGATGAAACGCTCCGGGTCGTCACACAGGTCGCGCTTGGTCAGCACCAAGACCGCCGCACAACCCGCCTGCTGCACGATGGCCAGATAGCGCTCCAGGCGGCGTGGGTTGAACTCACTGTTGAGCGCGCTCACCAGCAGGCAGGTGTCCACATTGGCCGCCAGCAGTTGCAACTGCCCCTCACTGCCGGGGGTGTTGCGGCTCAACAGCGAGTGGCGGTCGAGCAGGCGGACGATCACCGCATCCTGGGCCGAGAGCAGCACCCAGTCGCCCACCGTGGGCTGATCCTCCGCCCCGAGTTCGTGAAAGTGGCCGCTCAGATGGGCCGGATGCACCCCCTCACCGGCGTCGACGAGGCGCAGGTCGCGGCGCACCGCCACCACGCGCGCCGGGCGCAGCTGCTCCAGCTCGTCGAGAGAGAGTTGTTGTAACAGGGATTGACGCCAACCGAGGGCGGAGAGGCGTGTCTGGATCGAGTCGTTCATGTCGTTGATTCCGCATCAGTGCGCGGGCGTGCAGAGGCAAACGCCGGGCGCAAAAAGGTCGTACCGGGAGGGCCCGGCAGGCAGAAAGTCAGCGGCGGAACGGCGCTAGAGTTAGCGCAGAACCCCGCGAGCGGGGACGACAAGATCCACAAAGGCTCCAGGAGGAGAGAGGAAAACTCAGGCGAGAGTATAGCCCTGTCGCCCCATGGCGAGAAGTTGTAATGAATCCACAGAAGCCGACGAGCACATCGTAGGAGCGCCCCATGGGCGCGATGGCCGTGAGTGCCCCGTTCGCGGGCATGGCCCGCTCCTACAGCTGAGTGCTCGTTGTAGGAGCGTCCCCATGGGCGCGAGGGCACACGTACACGAAGCGATACAAAATGCCATCGTGGCACTTCATACGACTCCGCCTTCACTGCCTATCGGGCGCGAGACAACGGGCAGCACGCTATACCGATCACGGGGATAGGCAGCGCAGGAGAAAGCGCGTTAAAGTTGCACTGAAAGCAAGTGATAGGCCCGTGATAGGTGGGATGCATGCGACAAGGAGGAGGCCTCATGCAGGTGATTAAGACCCTCAATCCCGGAATGCCGGGCACAGACAAATGGCACCCGCTCTACGGCGATCCGCTCGTTTCGGTCCGCTACCGCAAAGACCCAGTGACAGGCAGAACCGTCACCACGGTAGAACGCGTTGTCGAACAGCACTATTCGTTCGGGAAGGATAGACGTATCAAAGAGGGCGATAAGCTGATCTACATCGGATACGATGAGGAGGCGTTGCGCTGCGAGGTGAAAGCCGCTGGTGGAGTGTGGGTACCCGAGCGACGTCTGTGGCGGCTCTCGAACGAGATGACCATCGAGTTATAACCTACCAAGCGCGTCAGAGAGTGATGAGAATGCCTATATCTGGATATTTTCTGTAGATACCACTGTTAAATTTCAAAAGGAGAATGTAGTGACATTTCGCCAAATGATGACCGATAAGATCAAGGTTATTAAATCGGACGGCCAAGAGTTCGGAGATCTGAAGGCAAGCGTTCAGAGTAAAGAAATTTACTTGATGCAGTCTGATGTCTTAATAGAGCCCAATGACCTTGTTCAGCGTATCATGAGCAATGGAGGTGTCGAGTCATTCAGGGTTATTGATCCTGGATTCCACGAAAAATTCCACGGTATTCCGGCACACTACCAAATGAAGGTTCAAAATCTCGGGCTTCCCGAGGAAGAGAAGGCCAGCCAGTCGATCACATACAATATTACCGGTCCAAATGCTCGGGTAAACAATAATTCGACCGATAACTCTACAAATATTGCAAACATTAATCAAGATGTAGCGGACCATCTCGCGCTCTTACGCCAAGAGATAGGGAGGCTCGTTACTTCACAAGAAGAAAAGAAAGATGCTCTAGAGATCGTTGATGCTATTCAAGGCCAATTTGAGTCTAGCACGCCAAGTAAGGCAATTGTTAAAACACTTGTGTCAGCACTGCCACATGCTGGAAGTATTGCATCTATAGGTTCGTTTCTTCTTTCGGCTCTTGGCGGATAAATTTCAATTTAACACGTCGCTGCAGCCGACGCCAGGCCGCGATGCGGCCCTCGCCGGCTGGACTAGGCGTTAAGCTACAAGCAAGACAATGACACATCATTATACGGATATTACAAAGCAATTACCGCTTGGTCAGTTATCATCTGATGAAGTTTCTATAATACTAAGTGGAATTTCCAAAAGCTCTTCAACCAACCCGGAAGAGCCACACATTGTTTACTATGGGGGCGACTTCAAAGTCACTTACAAATCAGGCACAAGGACAATTCTTAAGATTGCCGTTTCAACAAAATTCTGGAGCACAAGCAAGTCGAACATATTAGATGAGTTTGAACAGTCAGTCAGCCCTAGCGAGGAGCAGATCTATAGTCGTGTTGTTTTTAACGGTGGCGAAGATTTAAACATCCCACCATTTAGATGGGGCAATTTATTTCAGCTAGGTAGAGTGCCTGATGGTAATCCAAAGACAAGCGAGTTGTGGGCGCTATACCCATGTTTGTTTCAATATAAAATCCCAATTACAGGTAATCTAAGATTGGATGCATTTCGTGGGCAAGATATTTTTCGACAAACTTTTTTGCCACTAATCCCTTTGCTTAAGCAATATTGCACTACAGATCTCCAGTACAATGGCAGCTCTAGTTTAAGAAAGGCGTGGGCATTAACTGGAATGGATGCAATTATTGAAAGCCAATGGGTGCAGTTGGATTATCTCTTAAAGGTGCCTGTTAGTCGAGAATCTTTTCATACATATTCTGAGGTTGAGACCAAACAACTCCCGACGCACAATCTGGACCCATCTTGGCTGTCCAGTTCAAATGTGTCCTTGGGATATGCCGCATACGAAAACTTAAGCCATGAAGATAAGAATCTGTTTTTGCTCGGGTGCGAATGGCTCAATAAAGCAATAACTGCCAGTGAAAAAACAGATAGCTTTCTGTTTGTCATGATTATGCTTGAGATATTTCTGCCGAATGATTCAGAGCCGTGCGACAGCTGCGGACAGCGGAAATACGGCATAAGCAAAAAATTTAAAACGTTTATTCCTGAAGTCATAGGTGCTGATTGGATAAGTGATTTCGAGTCTGTACTTGGAAAGCTATACTCACTAAGATGTAAAATAGCGCATAGCGGAGTTGCCATTGGGCAATACTCAAGTGGGTTAGTGCCATTGGAACTCAAAGAAGATGATCAATTAATATATTCGTTTGATCTTGCGCGTCAATTTTTAGTTTCATGGCTATTTCTGAAATCAAATATTCATAACAATCAATCGGAAGCCTAATATGCGCAAAAAATCGGACCCGTAAAAGTGGTGCGACTTTATCTCGTTCCCACGCTCCGCGTGGGAATGCATACCGGAGTCGAATACAGTATGTGCTCTCGTTGATTAAGGTACACACTCCCACGCGGAGCGTGGGAGCGAGAAATCATCCCTGTAGCAGCATGGGGGCGTGTGCGGTCGCGCATTGGCTAACCATGTGCTCAAGTCCGACCTCGGGGACGCCTCGCGCCCATCGTGGTCTTAGTGTAACTGTTCGAGCTATGTAATCCTGTGGCTACATTCACGCATATATTCCCTGAAGCATGCCAACAGAAAATAAGGCGTAGCGGCATAAGCGTTGGTCGCTCTAGTCGCCCTGTCAACGGAATATTTGTCAGTCCAGTGACTGAGGATTATTACGTGACTCACCAGTGGTATCGTGAAGTTAAACGAAATAGAAATATCCCAAAGCTTGCGGTTCGAATAAAAATACCGGACGGTGAGAGGGTATTGATTGGTAAATATACAGAGGAACACATTGAGGTTTCGGCAAGTGAGGCGGTGAAGATGGTGAGGCAGCACAACGAGCCTGGTGGGCTCGAAGTAATCATTCCTCGCAGCATTAAGCCTTCCGAGATCATAAAGATCTATAAGCCCCACAAGGTCGTGGGGTGGAGATATTATCCTGATGCTCACGGTCGAAAACCATGCGGCTGCATATATTGCCAACGAGGTGAGCCAAATTCGAGGCGGCTTCAAGATGCTTATGACCCAGAAAGATTAAGTAAACGGAAGAGTGATAAAAAAATCAACAAGCAAAAGTGGCGTGAAATGGTTAAGCTGCTTACAGAACTGCTTGAGGGTCAAGTAAGTCTCACGGAAGGTTGTCGAAACGTCGTAATTCTCGCTGGAGATCTGCTCGACGTAAGCGAACTATTTGCGTGTTTAGAGCAATATGATGAAAATACATCTGACTTTCCGCTGGGAGATGAGCGCGAGTATTGGTCAGAAACTGCGCTCGAGCGCGCAGACCAAGAACGAAAGGTAATTGAAGAACGGAATAGGGAGCGTTTGATAGAACGCTGTGCAGAGTTGGTTACCTATGCACAAAAACATGAACTTTAACAAAGTAAGTGTGCATGAGGGTTGGCACAGTTGCGCTTCAGCTATCGCCTCAGCGCACTCACGTCAATCCCAGGTGACTGCAACGTTATTCAATCAACGCTAAACTGCCGATCTGCATCTCCGCTGATGTCGATAACAGCCCCTATGCAGTACAGCATGAGCCCCAACTCTGTGGAGCTGGTACTCTCGACGTGGGGCTGGTGCTGGCGCACTTCAGTCAGTCGGTCGGGCATCAGCGACCTGTCTCCGTGGTCGCTAAGGTCACTGGCTACAGCGCATAGGCGCTGCGCGCGCCATGCCACTCCAGTCACACAGTGAAGCTCGTGGATCGCGCCCCAGCGTCCCTCTTCTCACACCAGGATAACTACGCACTCATGAACAGATGGTCACTCCTCCTCCTCGCTCTCCTATCCCCTCTGAGCAACGCCTCCGAGGTCGATGTCGACAAGCGCTGCTTCACCAATGAGAGCGGCAAGATCAAGCTGGAGTTTCGGGTCTACAACGACGCTGACATCGGCTGGGTCGGTGGTCAGGTGCGCTACTACCAGTCCAAGACCTTCATCCCGCTGGTCTATCAAGGCACCGAGACCTTGATGGAGGTGGAAGACCGCCCTTGGGAGTTCCAGCACACCTGGTTGGAGGTGCTGGATGGGGCGATCACCGGCAAGTACCAGATGGTCAGCCAGGGGGCGGTGATCTATCGGTTGACCTATACCAGCCAGAAGACGGGCAAAACGGTCGATATCTCAAACAATGATCTGGCGAACGCTGAGGGGAAGTGCCCGTGGGAGGAGTGAATGGCCCTCCCTGTGTGGGGCAGGCGTGGTGTCAGAGAGGGTGTTTTGGCGTGACGGTGAGGATGGCCGATGCACTCTAATGGGCGGGTAGCGACCCTGCTGGTGATTCTCGTGGCCCCTCTGGTCGCGTGGGGTGATATAGAAGCTGATAACGCTCCAGTGGATTCGATTACGGGTGCCCGGTGGGCTGATTATCAGGGGATGTACGAGCAGAGCCCCTTTTGTGCCGAGGATGAGATCACCCTCTGGCGTTGTGACAAGGGCAGCAGGCACTACGTCCTCTGCGCTTCGCAACAGGTGTCCAAGACGTCGGGCTATCTTCAGTACCACGCCTTTAAGGGGGAGAGGGAGGTGTTCGTCTATCCAGCGACCAAACGCCCGCCCTTGGGCTACTTTGCCTACACCTCCTCGGCCAATGGCGATGCCTCGCTGGCGTTCGACAACGGCGGCTACCACTATCAGCTCATCGACCCGCTGAGGGGCACCTCATACATCGACGTCTCGGCGTCGGACCCGCAGAAGCCGGGGGCGGAGATCGCGTGCGAGTCCTCCAATCAGTCGCTACAGATCAACTACAGCATGCGGCTGATGTACGCTGCGGGGATCTGGCAGCGATAGGCAGGGTCACACATCGAGTGGAGGGTGAAGTGGAAGAGACATATAGCGGTTCTTGCCTCTGTGGACAGGTGAAGTATGCGATGGAGGGTCAGTTCAAGGCCTTCTACCTCTGCTACTGCAGCCGTTGCCGTAAAGACACCGGCTCGGCCCATGCGGCCAACCTGTTTGCCCCTGGGGCACGCCTGACCTGGCTGGCGGGGGAGGGCGAGGTGACCACCTACCACCACCCCGACAGCCTGCACGCCAAGAGCTTTTGCCGTCATTGTGGTTCGGCCCTGCCTCTGCTGGCCGATGAGCTGGGCTTTGTCCTGGTCCCTGCCGGGAGCCTCGACGCGGAGCCCCCCATCCGGCCCAGCGCCCGGATCTATCTCGCCAGTAGCGCCGCCTGGACGCAGGGGCTGGAGGCGCTGAGCGGTTTCGACGAGCTGCCCGAACTCCCCAAGTGAGCCGCTGTGACCCCTACAGACGCTAAAAACCCAGCCTGTTACCGGTGAAAGCCGCGCAATCTTGATCCCAGCGCCCCGGCACGGGACAATCGCCCTCCCCCCAGGCGCTGTGACGCCGTACATAGAACGATTAGAGAGGGCAACTCCGATGGATATGCAGCAGGCGATTCGTGCCGTTACCGAGCGTCAGGACCTCACCGACGCGCAGATGAGCGCGGTCATGCGCCTGATCATGACCGGTCAGGCGACCCAGGCGCAGATCGGCGGCTTCCTCATCGGCCTGCGCATGAAGGGGGAGACGGTGACCGAGATCACCGCCGCAGCGCGGGTGATGCGTGAGTTGGCCAGCCCGGTGGCGGTCTCTGGCGAGCATGTCATCGACACCTGCGGCACCGGTGGCGACAGCTCTGGCGCCTTCAACATCTCCACTGCCAGCGCCTTTGTGGTGGCCGCCGCCGGGGCCAAGGTGGCCAAGCACGGCAACCGCTCGGTCTCATCCAAGTCGGGCAGCGCCGACCTGCTGGAGGCCGCTGGGGTCAACCTCGAACTCACCGCCGAACAGGTGGCCGAGTGCGTCGAACAGGTGGGGGTCGGCTTTATGTTCGCCCCCAAGCACCACGGGGCCATGAAGCACGCCATCGGTCCGCGTAAAGAGATGGGGGTGCGGACGATCTTCAATGTGCTCGGTCCGCTGACCAATCCCGCCGGGGCGCCCAATCAGGTGCTCGGCGTTTTTAGTGACGCCCTGCTCGAACCCCTCGCCGAGGTACTCAAGGCGCTCGGCAGTCGGCATGTGCTGGTGGTGCACTCCGCCGACGGTATGGACGAGCTGAGCATCAGCGCCGAGAGCCACGTGGCCGAGCTGAAGGGCGGTGAGATCCGGCGCTACAGCGTCACCCCGGAGCAGTTCGGCCTCGAACGTGCGCCTATCGATAAGATCCGCGTGGCCAACGCCAGTGAATCGCTCGCCGTAGTCCGCGCTGTGTTGGCCAACCAGTTGGGGCCGGCACGCGATATCGTCGCGCTCAACGCCGGGGCTGCCATCTACGCCGCCGGGCTCGCCCCGAGCCTGGCCATAGGGGTGCAGCGCGCCAAGGAGGTGCTCGCCAGCGGTGAGGCGGCCAAGCGCCTGGAGCGTCTGGTGGCGTTGAGCCAACGCTATAAGTGAGTTGTGCGTGCCGGGCGCAGCGCACCGCGCGGAGGGCGCCGATGTACGCCGGGTAAGGCGGGGTGTGCCGCTCGTGAGTGTTGCCCTGCATTCGGTGCCGCCCTCGGGCGGCGCACACCGCCGATTGGTTTGCCGGGCGTAGGCCCGTTTTGTCCCTGAGTAGAGAGAGTCCCATGAGCCCCATCCCCGACATCCTGGTGAAGATCATCAAACGCAAGGCGGAGGAGATACGCGAGCGCCAGGCGCGCCTGCCCGCCGCCGAGCTGCGTGCCCAGGCGGAGGCCTTCTCAGAGCCGTGCCGGGGCTTTGCCGCCGCGCTAAAGGCCAAGGTGGATGCCGGGCTCTCCGGGGTGATCGCCGAGGTGAAGCGCGCCTCGCCGAGCAAGGGCCTCATTCGCGCGGATTTCCATCCGGCGCAGATCGCCCGCTCCTACGAGCAGGGCGGGGCGGCCTGCCTCTCGGTGCTCACCGACATCGACTTCTTCCAGGGCTCCGATGCGTACCTCAAGGAGGCGCGCGCCGCCTGTTCCCTGCCAGTGCTGCGCAAGGAGTTCATCATCGACCCCTACCAGGTGCACGAGGCGCGGGTGATGGGTGCGGACGCCATTCTGCTGATTGCCGCCTGCCTCGAAGATGCGCAGATGGCCGACCTCGCCGCCCTGGCCACCGGGCTGGGGCTGGATGTGCTGGTGGAGGTGCACGACGGCGTGGAGCTACAGCGCATGCTGCCGCTCAACCTGCCCCTGGTGGGTATCAACAACCGCAATCTGCGCACCTTCGAGACCAACCTCGATACCACCCTCGGCCTGCTCGATCAGGTGCCCGCCGACCGTCTGGTGGTGACCGAGAGCAGTATCCACACCCAGGCGGACGTGGCGCTGATGCGCGCGCACGGGGTCAACGCCTTCCTCGTCGGTGAGGCCTTCATGCGCGCCCCGGAGCCGGGCGAGAAGTTGGCCGAGCTGTTCACCCGCTGAGCAGGGCAGGGCGCGCGATGCAGGAGTGGGCCGACTACATCAAATTTTTCACCGGCATGCTGGCCATCGTCAACCCGTTCGGCATCGTGCCGCTGTTCATCGCCATGACCGGCCACCAGAGCCCCACGGAGGAGCGCCGCAGTGCCCTGGTGGCCGCGCTCACCGTCGTCCTGGTCCTGCTGCTGGCGCTGTTTACCGGCCAGTGGCTGCTGGAGTTGTTCGGTATCACCCTGCCGTCGTTCCGTGTCGCCGGTGGCCTGCTGCTGCTGCTCATCGCCGTCTCCATGCTGCATGCGCGCATCTCCCCGGTGAAACAGACCGAGGAGGAGGCGCAAGAGAGCAGCCAGCGCGACCAGGTGGCCGTGGTGCCCCTGGGCATCCCGCTGCTCGCCGGGCCCGGGGCCATCTCCACGGTGATCGTCTACTCGCACCGCGGCGAGGGGGCGCTGCACTACCTGTTGCTCAGCGCGGTGATCCTCTCCATCGCCCTCATCACCTGGATCACCCTGCGCGCCGCGCCACGTATCGACCGCCTGCTCGGGACCACGGGCAACAACGTCATCACCCGTATCATGGGCCTGCTGATGGCCGCCATCGGCGTGGAGATCATGGCCAACGGCCTGCGCGGCCTCTTCCCCGGCCTGAGTTGACCCGTATGCGCACCCCCACCCTCGCCCTGCTCGGTGCCTGCCTGCTCCTCTCCCCCCTTGTGTCCCGGGCCGGGGAGGGCGGCGTCGGCGTCGCCGTCGGCGTGATGGGCCTGGCGGGCTACACCGACCTACAGTTGCTCTACCACCCCGAGCCCGCGGGGCGGCTCTATCTGGGGCTGCGCTACCTCTCCGGCACCGACGTCTTCAGCGACCCCTTTACCGGACGCGACCTTACCGACGACAGCATGCGGCTGTTCGGCCCCAGCCTCTACTACCGCCTCGGCGAGGGTCCCCGAGGCTTCTGGGCCGGGGCGGCCCTCTACAGTTGGCACATGGAGGTCTCCTCGCGTATCACCGGCGAGGTGGACCGTGCCGACACCCTCGCCCCGTTCGTCGGTGCCGGTTACATGGGTTGGGAGGCCGAGCGGCTCTTCTGGAGCGTCGGATTCCTCTTCTCCCTCGGCGGTCCGCAGCGTGTCACCACCTCGGTGAGCGACGACGAGGGGGATGGCCTCGACCCGCAGCTGATGATCGGTCTGCGTTTCTGAGGCGGTTTAATCGAGGGTTCAGCGAGGCGCTTTACCCTGGTGGTATCCCATCACTCGGAGACACCCCGTGCGCCGCCTCCTCACCCCCCTACTCCTGTTCACCCTCGGCCTGCCCGCCGCCCACGCCCTGAGCCCGGGCGAGACGCTGGAGGACTTTACCCTCCCCACCCGCTCTGGCCCCCCCTTCCAGCTCGACGCCCTGCGCGGCAAGGTGGTCTATCTCGACTTCTGGGCCTCCTGGTGCGCCCCCTGTCGCCACTCCTTCCCCTTCATGCAGCGTCTGCAACGGCGCTACGCCGACCAGGGCCTCGCGGTGGTGGCGGTCAACCTCGACCAGGAGCCGGCGCTGATGGAGCGCTTCCTCGCCGAGTACCCGAGCCACTTCCCCATCCCCCTCGACCCGCAGGGGGAGGAGGCCGAGCGACTCGGCCTCAAGGTGATGCCGACCAGTTACCTGATCGACCGTCAGGGGCGTCTGCGCCAGGTGCACCAGGGCTTTCGTGACGACGAGGCCGAGGGCATCGAGCACGCCCTGCAACAGCTGCTGGAGGAGTGAGCATGGCGTACACCCCGATCATCCCCCTGCTGCTCGCGCTGGTGCTCGCCGGCTGTAGCCTGGAGCCGGTCAAGCCGTGGCAGCGCGACCTGCTGGCCCAGCCGTCGATGCAGCTCGACCCCGCCCCGGTCGATAGCTACCTCGACGGGCATATCTACTTCAGCAAAGAGGCCGCCTCGGGCGGTGCCGGTATCGGTGGAGGCGGCTGCGGATGCAACTGAAACACGACAAGGGCGCCCTGCGCCGTACCCTGGCCCTGGCCGCCTGCGCCCTCGCCGGTGGCAGCCACCCGGCGAGCGCCGCCAGCCAGCCCTGGAGCCTCGACTCCGCCGTACTCTTCTACAACGAGGTCGACCGCGTCAGCGTGGTCGAGCCGGTGGTGTTCGCCAAGCGCGAGCTGGCCGACGGCGGCAGCCTCGGCCTACACGGGCTGTTCGACACCATGAGCGGCGCCTCGCCCAACGGCGCGGTGGCGAGCAACCGCACGCAGACCTTCACCTCGCCCTCGGGCAACTCCACCTACAGCGCCGCCCCGGGCGCGACCCCCATGCGCAGCTTTCGCGACCAGCGCCTCGGCGTCGGCCTCGACTGGATGCACCCGCTCGGGCGCCTGCTGCGCAGCAACCTCTCCGCCACCCTCTCCTCGGAGACCGACTACTTCTCCCTCGGCCTCGGTGACACCCTGAGTCTGGACAGTGCCGACCGCCTCACCACCTGGTCGCTCGGCGCCGCCCTGAGTCTCGACCAGGTGCAGGCCGAAGGGGGCGCCCCCGACGCGCTGACGCTGCTGTCGGCCCCCGCGACCGCGGGTGGGGGGGGCGACGAGAGCAAGACGGTGACCGAGCTGCAACTGGGGTTGACCCAGGTGCTCACGCGCAGCGCCCTGCTGCAGGCCAACCTCGCCGTGGCCCAGCACAGCGGCTACCTCACCGACCCCTACAAGATCCTCTCGGTGGTGGATGCCAGCGGCGCCACCGTGGACTACCGCTACGAGAAGCGCCCCGACAGCCGTCAGAGTCAGGTGGCCTACATCAAGTGGGTGCAGCACCTCGACGAGGATGTCTTTCACCTCTCCTACCGCTACTACAGCGACGACTGGGGCATCGATGCCCACACCCTGGAGCTCAACTACCGCTACGAGCTGGGCGGCGGACGCTACCTGATGCCGCACATCCGCGCCTACACCCAGACCGCCGCCGACTTCCACCGCTACTTCCTGGTCCAGGGCGAGGCACTGCCGAGCGCCGCCAGTGCCGACCTACGCCTGGGGGCGATGGATGGGCGCACCCTGGGGCTCAAGTACGCCGTACCAGCGGCCCACGGCGGCGAGTTGTCGCTGCGTGTGGAGTGGCTGCAACAGAGCGGCGAGGGCCACCCGGCGGAGGCCTTCGGCACCCTGCGCAGCTACGACCTCTACCCGACGCTCAACGCCTACATCGTCCAGTTCGGCTACAGCACCCCCCTGTGAGCCGCCCCACCCCCCACGCGCGCGCCCGCCTCACCCGCCAAGGGGGGGGCTGGGTGGGCCACTTCACCGCCTTCGGTAGCCCCTGCGAGCTGCACGTCGACCACCCCGAGGAGCGCCGTGCACGGCGTCTGTTGCGCCTCGCCAGCGAAGAGGCGTGGCGCATCGAGGCCAAATACAGCCGCTACCGCGACGACAGCCTGCTCACACGCATCCACCGCGCCGGGCCACGCGGTGTGCGCCTCGACGCCGAGAGCGTCGCCCTCATCGACCTGGCGGAGCGCCTCTATCACCTGAGTGCGGGGCGCTTCGACATCAGTGCCGGTGTATTGCGCCGCGCCTGGCGCTTCGACGGTTCGGCGTGCGTGCCGAGTCACGCCGAGGTGGAGGCGCTACGCCCGTTGGTGGGTTGGGATAAGGTGAGCTGGCACGCGCCCAGATTGGCCCTGGGCGAGGGGATGGAGATCGACCTGGGCGGCCTCGGCAAGGAGTACGCCGTGGATCGCGCCCTGGCGCTACTGTGTGCTGAGGCGCCGGGTACCCCGCTGCTGGTCAACTTCGGTGGCGACCTCTGTGTCAGTGGCCCGCGCGCCGATGCCAGTGCCTGGCGCGTCGGCCTCGACGACCCGGCGCAGAGCGGGGCGGCGGGGCTCGCCACCCTGGCCCTGAGTCACGGCGCCCTGGCCACCAGTGGTGACGCCCGACGCTACCTGCTGCGCGACGGGGTGCGCTACGGCCACATCCTCGATGCCACCAGTGGCTGGCCGGTGCAGGGGGCGCCGCGCGCGGTGAGTGTGCACGCCGCCACCTGCCTGGAGGCGGGTATGCTCGCCACCCTGGCGATGCTGCGTGGGGCCGAGGCGGGGGAGTTCCTGCGCGAACAGGGGGCGCGCCACTGGTTGGTGCCCTGAGCACCGCATCCCCGCCGCTGCGCGCCGGGCGGCACTCGCCCGTCGCCAAGCACCACGACCTGGGTAGCGGCGTGCTCCGCAACCCTTCCCAGATTGCATTTTTCGTCCGCCGCCGTGCAGACCCCCCCCGCCTTGCAATATCCATCGCTGGCCAATCCAGGCCGTTCTCTTAACTTGCTGTTATAAAACAGAAAAATGCATTGGCACGCGCCATGCTATAGGCCTGTGCAGTGAAACCGTCACGCCGAGGCCGTCATGTTCCTATTCGAACTCTTTCGCCCACAGCCACCGCGCCAGCCGACGCGCCGCCAAGGGGTGTGCGTCGAGGTGGCCGAGCAGGTCGAGCTGCCCGAGGTGGGCGCGGTGCAGGTGCGCTGCCGGGTCGCCTGTGCCGGTGAGGGCTGCCCCAAACCACAGCTGCTCACGCTCAAGGCGCTGGAGGAGTGCGCGGATGGTGGGGTGGTGGAGGTGATCACCGACAACCTCTCCGCCGTGGAGACCATCCCCTCGATGATGGACAGCTACGCCGGACGCCACCTGGCGACCGTGCGCGACGGCGACGTCTGGCGCATCTACGTCTGCCGTGAGCGCTGAAACCCACACCACAGAAACGTATCGACAAGAACGAGAACGGAGGAACGCATGAGTTCAGTAACGAGTGCGCCGGAGCGCGCCCTGTTCGCCCATCGTGGCGGCTACATCGCCATGGGGCTGACCGCCGTCATCACCCTGCTCTCGGTGATCATGCTGGCGCAGGACGCCCGCTGGGTCTACCTGCTGGTGTATGTCTGGTTCGGCCTGATCTACGGCATCTTTTTGCAGTACGGGCGCTTCTGCATGGCCTCGGCCATTCGCGACCTGTTCGCGGTCAAGGTGCCGCGCATGGCGGTGGGGGTGATGATCGCCACCGCGCTCTTCTCGCTCACCGCAGGGCTGGTGACGGTGGCCGGTTACAGCACCTTCCACGCCCACCCGCTCGGCTGGCACATCATCATCGGCGGGCTGATCTTCGGCTTTGGCATGGTCTTTACCGGCGGTTGCGCCTCCGGCTCGCTGTACAAGAGCGGCGAGGGCAACATGAACTCCATGCTGGTGCTGCTGAGTATCTCCTTCTCCATGGCGCTGTTCACCGACCTCGGCAGCTGGTCCAACAGCCTCGCCCCCGAGAGCTGGGCGGTCTCGGCCGCCGAGAAGGGCATGCCGGATGAACTCTCGGTCACCGACGGCTGGTTCGACCTGTTCGTCACCGGCTACGTCTGGGACCTCACCGGCGGCACCGTGGCCGACTGGTTCAAGAGCGGCAATCTCTGGTTCGACGTGTTCGTCGGCAACGCCCTGCTCGGCGCCATCCTGCCGACCATCGCCATCCTCATCGTGCTCTACCTGACCACCTACCGTAAGGGCTTCATGCGCCGCAACAAGCTCACCGCCCCGGCCATGGGCGACGAGCTGCGCGGCTTCTGGGGCATGCTCACCGCGTCCAAGAACACCGCCATCGCCGGGCTCGGCCTGGGCATCTTCGCCGGGTTGCAGATGTGGGCCACCGGCGCCCTGCGCGAGCACTACGCGATCTTCAACTTCGGCGAACTGCTGGAGAAGATGGGCTACACCAACGGCCTCTCGATCCAGGGCACGGTGTTCGACCCCGGCTACTGGTACATCACCACCCAGGAGGCGCAGCTCGGTGGCTGGATCCTCGACCTGGCCGGGCGCGACGTCACCGATAACGTCTTCTTCGGCCTGGAGAACGGCATCCCCAATCCGCTGATCAACGCACCGCTGCTGATGTCTCTCGGCATCATCCTCGGTGCCTCGGTGCTGGCCCTCATCCGCCGCGAGTTCAAGTGGAAGAAACCCAATCTGGAGACCGCTGTGTTCGCCATCGTTGGTGGCGCACTGATGGGCATAGGCGCACGCCTGGGCATGGGCTGCAACGTCGGCGCCTTCTTCGCCGCGGTGACCAACGGCGACCTCTCCGGCTGGATCTTCCTCGCCGGGATGACCCTCGGTGGTCTCGCCGGGGTCAAGGCGTTCAACCTCTGGATGGACTGGCGCACCCGTGGCGAGGACGAGTTCGCCCTCTAACAAAGCTAACGATAAATATCGCGCGCGCCAGCGGGTGCGCGCACCCACAGCAAACGCAGGATCGAAAAACCACAGGAGGATCCCATGGCGATCAAATTCGACAAAATCGAGGATGGGCACTATCAGCTCGACGTGTGCGGCTACGTCTGCCCCCACCCGCAGATGTACACCAAGAAGGCGCTGCAGAAGCTCGCCGAGGGGGACCAGTTGACCCTGGTGTTCGACAACCCCTCCTCCGGCGAGTCGATCCTGGCCATGTGTGAGAGCGAGGGCAACGACGTCTACGAGCGCAGCGAAGAGGACGGTACCGCCGTCTGGCAGATCCGCAAGGGGTGAACATGAGAGTCGGAATCGTCGTCACTGATGCGCGCCAGGGTGAGTTGGCGCAGGCACTGTTCGAGCAGGCGTTGCAGGCCGGTCACTCGGTGCGCTGCTTTCTCACCGAGAACGGCGTCAACCTGGTGAAAGAGCCGGGCTTCGTCGCCCTCGCCGCGCACGCCCAGGCGCACCTCTCGCTCTGCGAACACTCGGTGGAGCGCTACTGCGCCGACTTCGATCTCGCCAGCGTCGCCGACCAGGTGATCGTCGGCGGGCAGTACCAAAACGCCGAGCTGGTGCGCAACAGCGACCAGCTCCTCTGCCTGTGAGGAGGGGCCATGAGTGACCCGGTAAAGAACGTCCTGATGATCGCCCGGCACAAGAAGGTCGAGGCGCTGCGCATGGCCACCGGCCTGACCCTGCTCGACGACCTGATTCGGGTGGCGGTGATCGATGGCCTCGACCGCGCCGACCCCGAGGTGGAGCTCCAGTTGGAGTCCCTCGACTTCGCCGAGGTGCCGGTGGTGGAGATCGACCCGGCGCAACCGGCGGGCCTCGCCGAGCTGATCCTTCAATCCGACATGGTGTACGTCGTATGAGCGCAAAGCAGGTTCATCTGTTCAACATCGGTGCGGGCGACCCGTACCTGCAGTCATTGATCGAGCAGGGGCTGGCTGCACTGGATACCCCCTGCACGGTGACCGAGGTGGAGGGCACGCAGGCCCAACGCCTGCTCGACACCCTGGCACCGGGGCGTCTGCCGATCCTGCTCAAGCCACCCCTCTGAACGCCGTGGCCGAGCACCCCTCACCCCAGAGCGCATAACACAACGTGCAGACAAAGGGCGTGGCGAACGGGCCGCCCCGCTATCTGACACGCAGGAGGAGACCTATGAGTACCACGAGAAACGTCAAGCCACTTATCGGCCTAATGGGTGTCGCGAGCCTGCTGCTGGCCGGTTGCCAGGGCACCGAAGACAGCACCGCCAGCCTCTACGACAGCGCCTATCCACCGAGCACGGCCGCGGCCCTGGCCGACACCTCGGCGGCCAACTACGACGACAACCGCTACGGTCTGATCAGCGGTGCCACCCTGACCCACTGGATCGACGACTGGGCGGCCAACAAACCGGCGTACATCAGCGGCGAGCTGATCATCATCCAGGTCTCCGACGGCGCGCTGACCAACGCCGTGGACGCCTCCTGTGTCGATACCAACGGCGATGGCACCGGCGTGTGCAAATACTTCAAGCCCGCCCCGGGCGTGCGCAGCTACTCACTCGGTGCCAACACCTGGTCCGAGACCCGCTCCAACGGTGTCACCGAGACCATCTCCGTGGTCCCCAGCGGCGACAAGATGGACGCCCTGCTGGCCGCCTACGACATCGACCCGCGCAACGACATGATCGTCTTCGCCATGGGCTACGGCGGCACCAGTGCGGCGATGCAGATGGGCCGTGCGCACTACATGTTTCGCTACTGGGGCGTGGGCAACAAGCACGTGGCGATGCTCAACGGCGGCGCCACCCACGCCAGCGTGATCCCCGCCGGGAGCCGAGGCACCTACCTCGGCGAGGCCAACAGCGGCGTCGCACCCACCGGTGGTACCGTCACCGTGCGCGACCTGCCGCGCGACAACACCATCCTTCAGGCGACCCTCGGTGAGATGATGGCGGTGGCGCGCGGCGAGGTGGCCAACGCCTTCGTCTGGGATGCGCGCAGCGCCGGTGAGTGGGGTGGCAATCTGCTCTCTACCAATGCCAGTGCCAGTGATTGTGTCGATGTGGACGACGCCGACGGTGACGGCAATGTGGTCGAGACCACCAGCTGTAAGAGCGCCCTCAACGGCACCGTGGCCGGGGCGGTGAACCTCGACTATGTGCAGCTGCTGGTGACCAACGACGCCACCGAGAATGTCGGCGGCACGGCGGCCAACGACCCCTCCTACCGCTACAAGGACAAGGCCACCGTCAGCGCCATGGTGGATGCCCTCGGCTACACCCCCGGGCAGACCGTCTACACCTTCTGCCGCACCACCTACCGGGCGATGATCACCGGCACCGTCACCGGCACCATCCTCGGCTACCCGACCCGCTACTACGACGGCGCCATGGTCGAGTGGTTGCAGATGGCCAACGTGACCAACAAGAGCGGGGGCGAGAACCTGCCCGCCACCTCGCCCTGGCAGACCACCGCGCTGACCGACAATCTCACCTACAACACCGCCGCCTACGTCGATACCCCGGTGATCACCGACGCCTACGCGGCCAGTAGCGATGCCGTGGTGGCCGCCGACCGGCTCTACAAGAGCGGCAGCAGCGCCAGCGGTACGACCGCCGGTAGTGGCTCGGTCGCCCTGCCCGCCAACCCCTGCGGCGGCTGACGACGACTCGGGAGAGCCGCACGGCTCTCCCACCCCGCCCAAAGGCGGGGCCATGACCGACCCCCTCGGGGGTCGCCCGATTTTCCCTCTCTCCCGTGGTGTGATGGCGTGAACTGGCGCTGGTCGATACTCCTGCTGCTGCCCCTGCTGGGGCTGGGCGCCTATACGTTCTACCCGCACGACGACGGGGTGGAGGCCTTTTTGGCGGCCCACTGGGCCCACCCGATCGCGCCCCAAGGGCGCCCGCCCGAGGGCTTCTCCGCGCTGGAGGCGTCGCTCGACCCGCAGGCGTGCGGTCGTTGCCACAGCGAGCAGTACCGCGACTGGCGCAGCAGCCTACACAGCCAGACCATGGGCGCCGGGATCGCCTGGCAGTTGCGTCTGGCCGACGCCAAGACCACCCAGGAGTGCCTGCGCTGCCACGCGCCGCTCGGCGAACAGCTCGCCCTGCAGGCGCAGGTGCGTGGCCTGAGCACCGTGCGCAGCGCACCGCCCACGCACATCCCCGCGAACCTGCATCGCCAGGGTCTGGTGTGCGCCGCCTGCCACCTGCGTGGACACACCCGCTACGGCCCCGAGGCGGGCCCTGGTGCCCTGGAGGGGCAGGCGCACAACGGCTTCGTCGCCCAGCGCGCCTTCAGCGACAGCCGCTTCTGCGCCACCTGCCATCAGTTCCCGGAGGGTGGCCCGCGCCTCGGCGGTAAGTTGCGCGAGGACACCTACGCGCAGTGGCAGGCGAGCGCGCACGCCGCCGCCGGGCGCCAGTGCCAGAGTTGCCACATGCCGGAGCGCCGCCACCTCTGGCGCGGCATCCACGACCCGGAGATGAGCGCCAGCGCGCTCAGCTTCGCGCCGAGTGTTACCCAGGCCGAGGGGGGCGCGAGACTAGTCGCCGTGCGTGCCACCAACAGCGGTGCCGGGCACCACCTGCCCGCCTACCTGGTGGCGGAGCTGGTGCTCTATCTGGAGTGGCTGGATGAGGCCGGGGTGGTCCACCCGCTGGCCGAACACACCCTCGCCTGGCGCGCCGACCTGAGCCTGACCCAAGAGCTGTTCGACCAGCGCCTGCCCGCCGGGGAGAGCATCGAGCTGCGCGCCAGCCTGCCGCCGACGGCCCGTGATGGCGAGCTGCGCGTGCGCATGCACGTAGCACCGCGCGAGCACTACCGACGCACCTTCGAGGATTTTCTCGCCCGTGAGGGGGAGAGGCTCGACACGGCGACGCGTAGCGAGCTGCGCAGCGCCATCGACGAGGCGCGCGCGGCGGTCTACGAGCGGGTCGTCGCACAGTGGCCGTTGGCCGCCATTGCAAAGTGAGACGTCAGCACGTCGAGGCCGCCTCATGCAACCTCGTTGGTCCGGCTAATATGCTGCAACATACTGAAATAACAATAAAAATAGATTTGGCTCGGGTTGTGCATTAGGTCTCCTGTGTTGGGCACAGAAGAGGGTGATAGCGATGCGCAGTTGCTGGCTGATGGTCCCCCTGCTCGGCCTCATCGGGTCGTCGGCGTGGGCCGACGAGGCGGGCGAGGGAGCGCGACTGAAATTCAAGCGGGGCCCGGTCTGCATGTGCTCCACCGGGCTCACCGAGGCGGATATCCGCGCCGCCAGTGGTGATTGGCAACCGATCGTGCGTGAGCCGCGCACCGAATCAGCCGCGGACGAGAAGAGTCGTACCCAGAAAAAGGAGGAGTAGAGATGAGTTCAAACAACCACAGAGCAACCGGCTGGCGGCAGCGGCTTCACGGTCTCTGGCTACCACTGTTGGCCCTGCCACTGCTGATGGCCGGATGGGCCGGGTATGCCACCTACGTGGCCGACAACGGCATCCCGGTGGCCACCGACGACGGCTGGAGCGGCGAGGTGCTGGAGCAGATCCACACGGGTCTCATCGAGGCCTCGCCGCTGGGGGTGGCCAACGCCTGCGGGCTCGGCGCCTCCTCCTGCTTCAAGTGCCACAACGGCAAGCGCGCGGCGGCCCCGGCTGAGAAGGCCTGGCACACCCAGCACGCGGAGGTGAACCACTCCTGCGTCGGCTGCCACAACGGCAACCAGCGCCTGATGGTCGAGCGCATGGCGCACAAGGACCTGATCGCCGACCCACGCCCCAAGGCGGGCGAGACCTGCGCCAACTGCCACGAGGGCGGTAGCGCGGATGAGCTGCTCAAGCAGTACCAGGGGGAATAAGGTATGAATAGCGGTATGAAACGTATTCCGAGTCGAAGTGCCCTGCTGGGCGCAGGCCTGCTCGCCCTGCCGCTGGCGGCCAGCGCCGGGCCCTCGTTCCAGGTGGGTGAGCAGGGCTACATGGAGCTCAACTACGCCTTGCAGATCTGGACCCAGAGCCGTGACTTCACCTCCGCCACGGACGACGGCAAGGTGACCGACACCTACCTGCGCCGCAACCGCATCACCCTCACCGGGCAGTACAACGACTACGTCGGTTTCTACGCCCAGCTTGAGGCGGGCAGCGACAGCAAGGGCGGTAACAACGACCGCCCGATCTACTACCGCGACGCCTACCTCACCCTCGACTACAGCGATGCCCTACGCTTCATCGTCGGGCGCTACAAGAACGGCTTCAGCCGCGAGAATCTGGAGGCGTGCCTCGAACCCCTGACCCTCGACCGCGCCGAACTGCTCGCCTACACGCCGATGGGCGGCACGCGCGATACCGGCGTCACCCTGTGGGGTAACCTGGCCGACGCCAAGTTCTCCTACCGCCTCTCCATCAGCGACGGGCGCGAGGGGGATGTAGTGGTGAGCGACTCACCGCGCATCACCGGGCGCGTGCACGTCAGCCTGCTCGACCCCGAGTACTCCTACGGCTATCGCGGCACCTACCTCGGTACCCAGCGCGTGCTCACCATCGGCGCCGCCTTCGACCGCCAGAGCGACGTCGCCTACGGCGACTACGCCACCCGCAGCGACCCGCGCGACTACAGCGCCAGCACCGTGGATATCTACTTCGAGCACCCGTTCGAGTTCGGCACCCTCACCGCCTCGGCGGCGCTGCTCGACTACAGCATCGACGGCTACCCGAGTAGCCCCGACCCAGAGATGTCACCGCTCTACGAGCGTAAGGGCAGCTACGCCAAGTTCGGCTACCTGTTCCCCAAACCGGTGGGCATGGGCCGCCTGCAACTCTTCGCGCGCAGCGAGAGCACCGACTACGTGGACGTGCCCGGCGTCTCCGACCAGACCTTCAACGCCTTCGGTGCCAACTACTACCTCAACGGCCAGAGCCTCAAGCTGACCCTGGAGCACGCCAAGGTCGAGTTCGACCAGCAGCACGCCACCAACCCCTCGTTGCAGGACTACACCCAGACCACCCTGGGCCTGCAGATGATCTTCTAGTACCCTGCGCGTGAGGGGGCGCCCCCTCACGCCTACCCCGAATGCCCCTGGAGGCGCATGTCCTACCCCTGTGATCGCCTGTTGCGTCTGGTCCAGCTCGGTGCCATCGCCGCGCCGCTCTTCACCCTGTTTTTACTCTTCACCCGCCCGGCACACTTGAGCACTTGGCTGAGTGCGAGCCTGATCCTGGTCGAACTGCTGTTGCTACTCTGCCTCTGGCTGCTGATGACCCAGCGCGTGAGCCTGGAGCAGCTGCGCGAGGCGGTGCTCGACGCCCAGGAGGGGACCCTCTCCAACCTCGCCGACATCCACCGTGGCGACTCGTTGATCCGCGCCCTGGTGCGCGACTACAACACCATGATGAACAACCTCAGCGCCATGTTCGCCACCGTCGAGGAGTGCCAGAACCGCGTGGTGCACGAGCGCAACAAGATGGACGCGCTGCTCGGCAGCATGCCCGGTGCGCTGCTGGCGGTGGACGACAACCTCACCGTCACCAGCCTCAACCCGCAGGCGGTGACGCTGTTCCGTTGCGAGCGCGAGGCGCTGCTCGGGCGCATGCTGTTCGACATCCTCGCCCTCGACGCGCGCGACCGCGACGACCTGCGCGACGCCTTCCTCTACAAGGAGCCGGTGCGCAACCACGTCATCCACACCCCCATCGGCGACGAGGAGCGCTACATCTCGCTCAACATCGCCTTCTACTCCAAGCACGAGGCGGACGTCGACGCGGTGATCACCCTGCAGGACATCACCGACTACCAGCGCCTGCTCGACTCGGTCTACAACCGCGAAAAGCTGGTCGCCATGGGCCAACTGGCGGCGGGCATCGCCCACGAGCTGAACACCCCGCTGGGCAACATCCTCGGCTACTCGCAACTGCTCACCAATGCCAAACTGGCGGAGGAGAAGCGCGAACGCTACGTGCACTTCATCGTCGACGAGACGCGGCGCTGCTCGCGCATCGTCAGCGACCTGCTCAGCTACGCGCGGCGCGATAGCTGTAGCGAGGATGTGTGCGACGTCAACACGCTGATCCGCGACCTGCTGGAGACCTTCCTCACCTGCCGCCTGAAGCGTCAAGGCACCGAGGTGCGCCTGGAGCTGGCCGATGACCTGCCGCTGGCCGAGGTGCCCTGCGGCGAGCTGGATATCGCCCTCTCCAACCTGCTGCTCAACGCCCTGCAGATCCTCGCCGACCGCGACGACGGCCAGGTGGTGATCGCCACCCAGCGCGTCGGTACCCATCAGATCTCTATCCATGTGCGCGACAACGGCCCCGGCATCGCGGCGGAGAATCGTCGCCGCGTCTTCGACCCCTTCTTCACCACCAAGGAGGCGGGCGAAGGGAGCGGTCTCGGCCTCTCCATCAGCCAGGCGATGCTCAGTCGGCGTGGCGCCGCCCTGAGTCTCGCCAGCGCCAGCGGCGAGGGGGCGGAGTTCATCGTGCAGCTGCCCGGCGTGGTGCGCGGGCCGGGCGCAGAGGGTACCCTGTCCGCGCCGCGTCACAACCCGGAGTCCTGTGCATGAGCGAGTCGACATCACCACTACCCCGCATCCTGGTGGCCGAGGACGACGAGCGCATGCGCGAGTTGATCCTCACCGTGCTCGAAGAGCTGGAGGCGCAGGTGCTCGCCGCCGACAGCTCGCAGCACGCGCTGGATCTCATCGAGGCGCAGCCCGACTTCGCCGTGGTGGTCACCGACCTGCGCATGCCCTTCGTCGACGGCATCGACATCCTCAACTTCGCCCGCCGCGCCAACCCGCGCACCCAGGTGGTGATGGTCACCGGCCACGGCACCGTGGAGTCGGCGGTGGAGGCGCTCAAGTCGGGCGCCTTCGACTACATCCGCAAGCCGTTCGACAACGCCGAGCTGCTGCACACCGTGGGCCGGGCGCTGGAGTACCACCAGTTGAGCCTGGAGAACGCGCGCCTGCGTGAGCGCGAGTGCGAGCCGGAGCCGACGGGCTGCCACACCCTGCTGTTCGGTCGCTCCAGCGCCATGGCCCAGGTGGCGCGCCTCACCGAGGCGGCCGCCGCCTACGACTGCAACGTGCTCATCGCCGGTGAGAGTGGCTGCGGCAAGGAGCTGGTGGCGCGGCGCATCCACACTCTGAGCAGCCGCCGCGAGGCCCCCTTCGTGGCGATCAACTGCGCCGCCATCCCCGAGTCGATCATCGAGAGCGAGCTGTTCGGCTACCTCAAGGGGGCCTTCACCGGCGCCGACCGCAACAAGGCGGGGCTGATCGAACGGGCCAACGGCGGCACCCTGTTCCTCGACGAGATCAACAACGCCTCGCTCACCCTGCAGGCCAAGCTGCTGCGCGTGTTGCAGGACGGCAGCTTCTACCGCATCGGCGACACCGAGCCGTGCAGTGTCGACCTGCGCGTGGTGGCGGCGAGCAACCGTGACCTGCAGGCGATGATCAACCAGGGTGAGTTTCGCCAGGACCTGTTTTACCGCCTCAAGGTGATCGACATCGAGCTGCCGCCGCTGCGCGAGCGGCGCCAAGACATCCCGCTGCTGGCCAACTTCTTCCTCGAACGCCACGCCAAGCGCCTGGGCAAACAGCTCTCCGGCATCACCACCAAGGCGCTCGGCGCGCTGATGCGCCACGACTGGCCGGGCAACGTGCGCGAGCTGGAGAACGTCATCCTGCGCATGGCGATCATGAGCGAGGGGAGCCGGGTCGACGAGGGGGCGCTGCCCAGCGAGCTGGCCGACGACGGCAGCGGCCCACTGCGCGCCCTCGACTTTCTCGCCCCGCAGAGCCTGGAGGAGGTGGAGGCCTACTTCATCCGCAAGACCCTGCGCGAGCAGAGCGGCGACCGCGCGCTGAGTGCGGAGATCCTCGGCATCGACAAATCCACCCTGTGGCGCAAGATGAAGCGCTACGAGATCAACGAGTGAGGGCCCCGGCGCGTCTGGCGCGCGTGGCGCTCGTGGCGCTGCTCGCCGTGCTGACCTTACCGGGCAGCGTGCTGGCCCACGAGGATGCCGCCCTGCGCCAGGCGCTCCAGCGCCTGGAGGCGCGCGTGCAGCTGCTGGAGGCGCGTGTTGGCGCGACGCCGGGCAGTGCGCCAGCAGAGCCAGCGCCTGCCCGTGCGGCGCGCGGTGAGGTGGCGGTGCGCTACTGGCTGGGGCGCGACGACCCCTTCACAACCGAGCCGACGCCGCCGGTACTGCGCCAAGGGCGCCACACCCTGGCGGCGCAGTTCGAGCTGAGCCCGGCCCACTTCGGCCACCAGAGCAGCGGCGTGTTCGACCCGCTGCAAGATAGCTCAAGCTACCCGCTCGCGGCCCTCGCCATCGACGCCCAGCTGCACGTAGCCGCCAGCGGCGATTACCAACTGGTGCTGCACGCCACACCGCCGCGCGAGGTGGGCGGGGCCGGGCAGGTGAGCGTGGCCCTGGCGCTGTGGCTGGATGGGGTCGAGGTGGCGCGTCTGGCGCCCTCCAGCGGGCTCGCACCGCGCAGCGTGCCGCTGCAGCTGAGTGCCGGGAGTTCGCGTCTGCGCCTGACCCTGGTGGCGCGCTCGCCAGGCTTCGGCCCGAGCCCGACCCAGACCCGCATCGAGATCGGTCTGCGCGGTGTGGATGCACTGACACCGACCCCGCTCGCCCAACTGTTGAGCTATCCGTTACCGGAGTAGCCGGTCCGTTGGCCGGATGGGCGCGCGGGCAGCGTGGGGACGCGGCTATTTACGGATGAGCAGTCGCTCACCCCGCTCCTCTAGCGCATAGTGGCTGCCGTCCGCCAGCCACAGATCCAAGGTCAAGTGGTACGGTCCGTGGGTGCGTGCCAGCGTGCCGACGGTATCCCCTCCCGCCTGTTCCGGCGTGAACCAAAAACCCTGCAGGAGGTGATAGCCCATGGCCGAGGGGCGACAGCTGCGCGCCGTAACCGGGCCGCTGTAGGCGCCCCAGGCATGCCCATCCACGCTCAGTTGCCAGCGAATGCGCTCCGGTCTCGCAGCGACTCTCTGGGGTGGGAGCGTGACCTCCATGGCGATGGCCAGCTCCAGATCCGGCCCCCGTTTACCCAACCACAACAGTTCGACAAGGTGCAGATAGGGCACGGAATGATTGGCCAAAGCCGGCCAGAAGGGGCAGAGTAAGAGGGCGCATAGTCCGAGGCGGCGCTTTACAAGGAGTGGAGGGGTCTGTCGGTACGTCATGGGGCACAACCATACCAGAGCCACACTGGTCAGCGTGACGGCCGGTTCAGTTTCGCGACAGGTGTCTGTTTTAAGGTAAAAGTAAAAAATCGACCAAATGGAGGAGCGTTATGCTGCGTCTAGTCCTACTCACCCTGGTGGCACTCCTGCTACCTGTCACCCCGAGTTTCGCCCTCTCCACCGGCGAACCGGTCGCCAATCTCACCATCCCGACCCAGGAGGGCGGCAGCGTCGACATTACCGCGTTGCACGGTAAGGTGGTCTACCTGGATTTTTGGGCCTCCTGGTGTATCCCCTGCCGCCAATCCTTCCCCTTCATGAACCAACTGCACCAGAAGTACGGTGCCCAGGGGCTGGAGATCGTCGCGGTCAATCGCGACAACGTCGGTGCGGTGATCCGTGCCTTTCTCGCCCGTCACCACCCCACCTTCACCATCGGCCTCGACCCCGAGGGCACCCTCGCCAACCAGCTCGGCGTCAGCTCCCTGCCCACCAGCTTTCTCATCGACCGTGCCGGGCGCGTGCGCCACATCCACGTCGGTTTCGAGCTGACCAAGGCCGGGGATGTCGAGGAGGAGATCAAGGCGCTGCTGGCGAAATAGCCGCTCGGCACCGCGCCAACGAACAGGGCCGCCCCGTGGAGCGGCCCTTTTTCATGTGTGGTGTGGGGGGCCTACTTGGGGCACTGGCGCTCGAAGTAGTGGATCATCTGCACCCGCACCTCGCTGCTCTCCTTGCCGGGGATGCGCTGTAGGATGGCGGCGCGCCCCGCCGGTTGGTTCTGCGCACACTCCTGCCAGGCGACACCCTGCTGGGCCTGATCGGCCCCACCCCACACGGCGATCGTCCAACCCAGGCCGCCGTAGCGCGCATCGAGTACGCTGGCGAAGGCGCCGACCGTGGTGTTGAAGTAGTCCACCCCGTCACCGCCCACGGTGAAGTTGAAGACCCAGGACCAGGCCTGGTTCTTGCGGTCCTCGGCCACGCGCGCCTCGAAGGGGCGCTTGGGGCCGTTGGGGCGGTAGGTCGAGTCCCACAGGGTCACGCTGTCGCTCTTGTTCAGCGCCTCGCCGCGCAGGTCGGAGAAGTCGTATTTACTCCCCTCCATCAGCTTCGGCAGCATCTCCTCCTCGATCATGCCGCTGAGGTTCCAGGCCGCCTGCAGCGGCGTGGTGCCGCCAAGGAGCAGGGCGAAGAGGGCCAGGGTGGGGGTGATGGGGTGTAGGGCACGGCGCATGGGGGCCTCCTGTGGGCGGCGTGGCTTGGGTCTACGCCCACTCTAACCAGGGTGGAGGGCCAAGGCCACCCCCGCGCGTGGGGTGAACAGCTCCAGCGGTTGGGCCACCCCCTTGAGGGCGACGGCGCCGATGCTCTGTAACTCAGGGGCACCTTGCAGTGCCGCGCGCGTGGCGGGCGAGAGCAGCAGCGGCGGGTTCGGGGCCTTGCACGCCGCCTCGATGCGCGCCGCCAGATTCACCGTGTGGCCGATGACGGTGAACTCCAGCCGCTCCGGGCTGCCCATGTAGCCCGCCACCACCTCGCCGCTGTGCAGGCCGATGCCGTTGTCGAGGGGCGGCTCCCCCTGCGCCGCGCGTTCGGCGTTGAGTGTGGCGAGGCGGGCGCGCATCGCCAGGGCGGCGGCCAGCGCCTGATCCGCCGCCGGGCCCTCGGCGTCGTCGAGGCCGAAGACCGCCATCACCGCGTCGCCGATGAACTTGTCGACCATGCCGCCGTGCGCGGCGATGGCCGCCACCATCTGCGCGAAGTAGGCGTTGAGCTGGGCGGTGAGCTGCTCCGGCTCCAGTCGTTCGGCCAGCGGGGTGAAGTCGCGCAGGTCGCACATCAGCACCGTCACCTGGTGGCGCTCGCCGCCCAGGCGCAGCGCCTTGTCGCCGCTGACGTGGTCGCGGATGAAGCGCTCGGCCACCTGCGGCGAGACGAAGCGCCCG
>QKED01000086.1 GCA_003252455.1 Gammaproteobacteria bacterium | reverse complement strand
CAGGCCGGGCGGGGCCTGGCGCAGCGCGCGCCACACCCCCCCGGCTCCTCCACCCAGGGTGCGCAGCGGGACCCCCGCCTGCGTGAGTTTGGGCGCCAGCGGATGTGGCCCGTGGTCGGCCAGGCGTACCACGCAGGGGGTGTGGCCAGCGGCCTTGAGCCCCTTGGCCAACTCCAGAACATGGCTCTCGATCCCACCGAAGCCGCGCGAGTCGAGCAGCAGCCAGATGGCCCCCTCGGTCTGTAGTTCGGGCATGTGGGTCTCTCCTGTGTGGGGTTGTCGCGTGAGGGGTTTGGCGGCGCGTTGTCTGTAGGGCGGTCAAAACTGCCCGCTCTCCGCTCTGGGTTAAGAGATTAACAAGGCAAGTAAGGTGCCAGGCGACCGATTTGCGTTTATCGGGTCAGTCGGCGGGGTTTTGTGCGCCTTCGAGTGCAATACGCGAATCCGCCGTGGATAGGCATCAGCTTGCATTGCAGAACGCAAACGCACGCGTGCGCATATATTGGTAAAGCATTGAAAAATAATAGGTAATAAGTTGGCCCTGCTCCTGCAATCGTGAGGATAACGATTCACTAACGCCGTCACAGACGGTAAGGAGTACAGACGATGAAAACCTATCTGGTTACCGGCGGCGCAGGCTTTATCGGTTCTCACCTGGTGGCGCACCTACTCGCCCAGGGGCACCACGTGCGGGTGCTCGACGACCTCTCTACCGGCAAGCGCGAGAATCTGCCGCTCGACCCCGCGTGCCAGCTCTGTATCGGTGACGTGAGCCATCGCACCATGGTCCGCAGTGCCATGCAGGGGGTGGCGGGGGTGTTCCACCTCGCCGCGGTCGCCTCGGTTCCGCGCTCCACCGAGGCGTGGTCCGAGAGCCATCGGGTCAACCAGACCGGTACGGTCAATGTGTTGGAGGCGGCGCGCGCGCACAGGACCCCCGTCGTCTACGCCTCGTCCGCCGCCATCTACGGCGACAACGCCGACACGCCGCTCACCGAGGCGAGTATCGCCTCGCCCATCAGTGCCTACGGGGTCGACAAGTACGGCTCGGAGCTGCACGCCCGCGTCGCCTCCACCCTGCACGGCGTACCCACGGTGGGGCTGCGCTTCTTCAACGTCTTCGGCGAGCGTCAGGACCCCAGCTCGCCCTACTCGGGGGTCATCTCCATCTTCGCCCACCGCATCCTCGCACGTAGCGAGATCACCCTCTATGGCGACGGTGAGCAGACCCGCGACTTCATCTACGTCGGGGATGTGGCGCAGATGCTCTATCGCGCCATGCAGCGTGCCGATACCACCCCGCGTGTGTTCAACGCCTGCACCGGGCGCTCCACCAGCATCAAGCAGTTGGCCGAGACCATCATGGGGCTCACCGGGGTCAAGGTGGCCATCCACCATGCCGCCCACCGCAGTGGCGATATCCGTCGTTCGGTGGGCGACCCGACCCAGGTGCGCGATTTCCTCGACTTCAGCGCCGATCCCCTGCTCAGCGTCGGCCTCGGTCGCTATCTCTCCTCGCTGGAGGCGGGGCAGGGGCTCAACTGTCGGCTGGCCTTGGTCGGCTGAGGGGGCGTGTCATGGGTGTGCCGCTACGCATCGCCCTCGGAGCGCCGCCGCGCAGCGCGGCCTTCGATGGGCACCCCACGACGGGCACCGCCCGCCCCTGCGGCACACCATGCGCGCTCGCCCATGAACGCCCCGGTGCCCCCCTGGGCAGCCTCTACAGCATGTTGCCGGAGGGGTGGGGACACGCAACCTGTTCAGCTATTTCGTCTCCGCCAGCGTCCAGCCGACGACGCGAGTGGGGGAGGGCATGGCACACGCCTGGGTCGGGCGCCAGGGCGCACGTGCCCGTCGTGGGTACCGGGATAGCGCCGACCCTACACGGCGCGCCCCAGAAGGAGTGGACCATGCAGACCCCAGCGATCGTTACCCTGGGCCTCACCCTGCTCCTCGGCGCCTGTGGCGGTGCCGGGAGCGGGGGCGGGGGAGACGGCAGTGCCGCCGACCCGAGTCGACGTGCCCCGAGTGGCGCCAGCCACCTGCCCACCACCGAGCTGCTGGCCGCCGCCGAATTCGGCTTTCGAACCGATAGCGAGCTGCGCCTCTATCCCTTGGGGCTGCCTGTGCAACCGGCGACCCTGCGCGTCTATCGCCGTGCGCAGAGCTACGACCCGGGGCGTGGCATCACCATCCCCGATGGCAGCAGCCTGCTCGCCACCTACCCCTGGGGCGCGGTGGGAGGCGCCGAGCTGCACCTGACCGTCGGTTCTGACGTGGAGTATCTGGTGTTGGAGTGGGTGCCAGTGGGCCGCCGTGAGCGCGAGCGCTCTGCCCTGCTCAACCTGGATGGGGGGAGCCATTACAACGTCTACTTTCAGTAGATCACACCCAGGTGCGCCACCATCGCGCCGTGACCACACGTGAGGGAACACGACGATGACTTGAGCACAGTAGAGACACTTCAAAGCGTCCCGTTCCCCCGGTGGGCCATTGCCACCGGGGTTTTTTTGCCACTCGTGCTGGCCCACCGGCCACCCTTGCCGGCCACTCCCCTCTGCAAATCGCTTTGCATTCTGCAAATAGACCTCGCGGCTCTGCGTTCTGCGGGCTCGAATGCTTCTCCTGAATACGATTCAACTTATTGAAAGTAATGGGTTAATGCGTGCAGTGCAGGGTTGGCCCGCGCGCTGCATCGGTAATGGATATAGGCCACGGCAACCACGCCAGGCTAGCCCCACAACAGCGTAAGGAGAGACCCATGCACATGCATCAACAGCTCAACGGCAGCGGCGAGCTGCAGATCACCCTCCATGGCGAGTTCGACGCACTCGGCAGTCAGAGTATCCGCGAGGCGCTGGAGCGGTTGGCCCAGGAGCCACCGGCCAAACAACTGGTGCTCGACCTCAAGGGGGTGAGCTTCCTCGACTCCTCCGGTGTCGGTGCCATCGTCTTCCTCTACAAGCGCCTCATCGCCCGCCAGTGCCGCCTGGCGTTGAGCAATGTGCAGGGTCAACCGCGCGAGCTGCTGCAACTGCTGCGGGTGGACATGGCCATCCCGGTGAGCTGGGGCGAGGAGACGCTGGCATGCGTGGAGTAATCCTCACCTCGATGCTGCTCGCCGGTTGCAGCAGTTGGCCCGAGGCGGGGCGTGGCGGTCTGGCCGAGCGCTACCCGGAGGCGCTCTTCCCCATCGAGGCGGGGCATGAGGTGGGGGTGGGTCACGCCCTGCGTCTGGACATCGAGCAGGGCGCCCGCCACCTCGACGTGCTGGTGATCAACGGGGCCCAGCTCTGCTTCCCCGCCGCCGTGGCCGAGGCGCAGCTGCGTGAGGCGCGCCTCTGGCGCGAGCTGGACGGGGGTCTGCTCGGTGACTGCGCCAACGACCTGCAGGTGCAGCGCGAGCGGCTCGGCGCGTTGGAGCGCTCACTCACCGCCGTGCTCGCCGAGGGGCGCTGCCGCCTACCAGAGCAGCGCCCGGCGCGCCGTGCCGACACCGGCGAACAGGACCTGGCCGCGCTGCAGGCGCTACTCAACGCCGATAACCAGTTCGCCTTCGGCTCCGCCGAGGTCAACCCCAAGTACGCCGCGCGCCTCACCCGTGCCGCCCTGGCGCTACACGACCGCCCCGAGGTGACCCTCGAAATCGTCGGACACGCCGACCCCATCGGCGATGACGCGGCGGTAGAGGGGTTGGCGCAACGTCGTGCCGAGGCGGTAGTGCGTCACCTCGTCGCCCTCGGCCTGCCGAGTACGCGGCTGCACTGGAGCGCTCGTGGCGCCAGCCAGCCCTTGGTCCCGGGCGAGGCCCCCGAGGTGCGTCTGGTCAACCGTCGTGTCGCCATTACCCTGCTGGATCACCGTAGCCCCCCGGCCCCGTGAGCCGCACCCACCTGGAAGTCTCATTGCCATGAACCTGCGCCCACTCCTTTCGCTGCTACTGCTGCTGTCGCTCGGTCTGTTATCCACGATCGCGGCCGCCGCCGAGGCCGCGCGTGTCAGCCCCGGCGATGTGATCGCGATCTACCTGCCGGGCGAGGCGCTGCTCAACCAGAACCTGACGGTGGACCGCGAGGGGCGCGTACTGCTCCCCGAAGTGGGGTTTCTCAAGGTCGCCGGTCTCACCGAGTCGGCGTTGAGCGCCCAGGTGACCCAGAGTCTCGCACTCAGCTTTCGTGACCTGGAGCGGCTGCAGGTGCAGGTCTTCGAGCGCCGCCTGCTGGTCAGCGTGCTCGGTTACGTGGCCAAACCGGGGGAGGTGAATCTGCCCGCCCACGCCACCATCCAGCAGGCACTGCAGGCCGCCGGGGGGTTGCGCGCCGGGGCGCAGCTCGACCGCATGCAGATTCAGCGTGGCGGTGGACGCGTCAACTTCGACTACAAGGCCTATCTCGACAGCGGCAATGAGGCGCTGCTGCCCACCCTGGAGACCCTCGATACCCTGTTCATCCCCGCCTCGCCACGCATCGGCAACATCGAACGCGACTTCGATGCCAGCGCCATGAGCGTGAGCGGCGATGCCGCCGAGGAGCGCAGCGCCATCAAGGTGTTCGGCGAGGTGAACAGCCCCGGCAGTTACGCCTGGAAGGAGGGGACCACGCTGATGGATATGCTGCTGCGCGCCGGTGGCGTGACCCGCTATGCCGGGGTGACGCAGATCCGCGTCATCGCCAAGGGCGAGCCGGTGCAGTTCAACCTCAAGCGCTACCTGGAGAGCGGCGACGATAGCCTGCAACCGGAGCTACAACCGGGGGCCACCCTCTTCGTGCCGCGCCAGGAGGAGGAGATCGAAAAGGGCGCCAATACCCTCTACGTGATGGGTGAGGTGTTCAAGCCCGGTGCCTACGAGAGCAAGCCGGACGCCACCTTCATGGATATCCTGGCCAACGCCGGTGGCCCGACACGCTATGCCGACGGGCGTCAGATACGCATTCTGCGCGCCAATGGTCGGGTCGAGCCCTTCGACCTGAGCGGTTACACCGAGGGGACCGGCAGCCGTCGCATGCCGGTCATTCACCCTGGCGATGCCCTGTTCGTGCCCGAGAAGACCGATGTCAACGAGAAGTCCTGGCTCAAGGTGGCCCCCAATCGGGCGGTACGCGTGATGGGCGAGGTGGAGCGCCCCGGGCGCTACGAGTGGTCCAACGAGATGGACCTCATCGACCTGTTGGCCCACGCCGGTGGCCCCACCAGCAAGGCCGATACCGCACGCATCGAGGTGGTGGCGCCCCAGGGCCAGGGTCGGGCGCGCACCCACTACTTCGACCTCGACGCCTACCTGGCCGGGGAGCGCAGCACGCCGCTGCCGGCGATCTTGGCCGGGGCGATCATCCGTGTGCACGAGCTGCCGCAGGACCCGACCGACAACAAGTCGCAGTGGGTGCGCCAGTCGAGCGAGAGCTCCATCTACGTCTTCGGTCAGGTGGGGGCACCGGGGCGCTACCGCTTCACCGAGGCGATGAACTTCCTCGATATCCTCTCCGCCGCCGACGGCCCCACCGAGCGCGCCGATATCCACAACATCCGCATCAGCCACCGCTCCGAGGGGCACGCACGGGTCACTGAGCTGAATCTCGCCCGCTACTTCGAGACCGGTGACGAGGCGCTGCTGCCCAAGGTCACCACCGGTGACACCATCTACATCCCGGAGAAGTCGCGCAGCTGGCTCGACGAGCCGGTGGAGCGCACCGTGCGTGTGCTCGGCGCCGTGAGTAAGCCGGGACGCTACCGTTTCGACGACCGCATGACCCTGCTCGACCTGTTGGCCGAGGCGGGTGGGCAGACCGAGAACGCCCTGGTGGAGAAGATCACCGTGGTGAGCAAGAGCTGCTGCGAGACCCAGGCGCGCACCTTCGACCTGGACGAGTTCGGGCGTACCGGTGACTTCCGTCTGCTGCCGGTACTGCGCGCCGGGGATACGGTGTATGTCCCCTCCGAGCGCCACAGCACCGGCAGTCAGGCGCGCCAGGGGCTCGACGACCTGTTCAAGATCATCACCATGGGCGCACTGGTAGGGGTCATCTGATGCAGATACCGACACACTACATGGAGCTGGAGCGGGTCCACGAGGCGACCCTGGCGCGTGGTCTGCGTGCCCTGGCGGTGTGCGCCGCCGAGCCCGACGAGGGGGTGTCGACCCTGGTGCGCGCCCTGGCTCGGCGCAATCTGCTGGCCGGGCGCTCGACCCTGGTGGTCGACCTCAACCTGCACCACCCGACCCTGGTGCCGGTGCTCGACGCACCGCTGGGGGCGGAGCCGGGGTTGCTCGCACCACCCCAGTTGGTGGTCGGTGAGGTGATCGGCGAGGTGATGACCGGCGTGGTCGCGCCGAGTGGCGCCGGGAATACCCTGCGTCTGCGCGAGCCTGGGGTGCTGGAGGGGCAGATCCGCCTCTGGCTTGAGTGTTTCGACAGCGTCATCATCGACACCTCGCCGCTCAATCGGGTCAATGCGCAGAATATCCCCGCAGAGCGGGTCGCTGCCGCCTGCGAGGGCGCCCTGCTGGTGGTGTTGGCGGGCCACACGCGCAGCGCCACCGTCGACCAGGCACTGCAGCGGTTGCGTCAGGCCGGCGCCGAGTTGAAGGCGGCGGTATTCAACGACCGTGACAACCCTCGTCTGGCCGACGAGCTGCACCGCGAGGTGCGTCGCCTGCCGCGCTGGGCGGGGCGGCTCAAGCGCCACCTGCACCGCAGCGTGGCAGGGATGCCGCTATTGTCACTGGAGGTGTGAGGGGCATGGGACGTAGCGCCCACCGCGTCGCCTGCCGATGCCCCACTCGCTGAGTTAACTTACCCTAAGCAGGTAGGTAATTACCTAACGCCATAGTGCGGAATGCTGACACTCGGTGTCGTCTTGCCACATGCGCAGGCGTCACCGCACCACACATTCACCACGCCCCTTTGGCCGCTCCGCAGGGCCTGGAACATACCCGAGGTACGAGAAGAACCATGTCTAAGCGACTCTTTACACTCATCTTTCTGCTGCTCTCGAACACTCTCATGGCGGCCCCCCTGGTGCTGACCTTCGGCGTTGTGCCACAGCAGTCGTCGAGTACCCTGGCGCGCCAGTGGACGCCGCTCTTGGATCAGCTCTCCACACTGAGCGGGATTGAGCTACGCTTTCAGACAGCCCCGGATATCCCCACCTTCGAGGCTAGACTCGCCGAGGGGGCGTACGATTTGGCCTATATGAACCCTTACCATTTCACCGTCTTCAACCGTGCCCCTGGCTACCACGCGCTGGCCAAGGCGCAAGGCAAGCGCATCACAGGGATCATCGTCGTGCCCAAGGAGAGCCCGATACAGTCGGTGCAGGCGTTGGAGGGTGCCACCCTGGCGTTCCCGTCCCCGGCGGCCTTCGCCGCCAGCATCCTCACCCGTGCCCACCTGCGTGACGCGGGGGTGCACTTCACACCGCAGTATGTCGCCTCGCACGACTCGGTCTATCAGGCCGTCGCCCGTGGTCTCTTTCCCGCCGGTGGGGGTATCCCGCGCACCTTCGGGCGCCTGCCCGAGGCGCTGCGTGACCAGTTGCGCGTGCTGTGGAAGAGCGAGGGGTTTACCCCCCACGCCTTCGCCATCCACCCCAGGGTCGAGGCCGCGCAGCGTGAGGCGTTGCAAGCGGCGCTGCTGCGACTGGAGCAGAGCGAGGCGGGACGGGTCGCCCTGGAGGCGCTCGGGATGCCAGCCCTGGAGCAGGCGAGTGATGGCGATTGGGACGATGTCCGCGCCCTGCACATCGAGCTGCTCGACCCGGTGACGCCGCCGGACCCATGAACTGAGACCAAGGAGGGCGAGTGAATTTCCGGACCAAGACGATCCTCGGTATCGCCCTCATCGAGACGCTCCTGCTGGCGCTGCTCATCGTCAGCGTGATGGGCTACCTCAACAACTCCAACGAGCGCCAACTGCAGCAACGTGCCACCGCGACCGCCAACTTGCTCGCCAGCACCGCCACCGACGCGGTACTGAGCAGTGACCTGGCCACCGTCGACAGCCTGGTACAAAGGGTCCTCGGCCAACCCGACATCCTCTATGTGCGCGTGGTCGGGGTGAACGGGGTGTTGGCCGAGGGTGGTGACGCGGCCCTGCTGGCCCGCCCCTTCGTGCGTGACGAACAGCTGGATGCAGTCAAGGACGGCAGCTATGACACACAGGCCGAGATCCGCCTCTCCGGGCGCTACTACGCCCGCGTCGAACTGGGGGTGGCGACCCGCGCCATCGAGCAGTTGTTGCAGGACGCACGCCACTGGTCCCTGGGCATCGCCGCGCTGGAGGTGGTGCTGGTGGCCATCTTCTCTTTCATCCTCGGTACCTTCCTCACGCGCCAGCTCTCCCAACTGCGCAGGGCCTCGGAGATCATCGCCGGTGATGGTCCCGGCCATCAGCTGTTGATCGCCGGGCGTGACGAGCTGGCCGAGGCGTATCAGGCGTTCAATGCCATGTCGCTGAGTCTGGCCGAGAGTCAGGCGCAGCTACGTCGTAGCCTGGACGAGGTGGAGCAGCAGGTGGCGTTGGCCGAGGAGCGCCGCGCCCTGCAGGAGGCGATGGTCAGCTCCTCGCACGACGCGGTGGTGACCATGGACAGCCGTGGACGGGTGACGGTGTGGAACCCCATGGCCGAACAGACCTTCGGCTGGACGCGCGAAGAGGCACTGGGACGGCCGGTGGATGAGCTGATCATCCCCGAGGAGCTGCGTGAGAGGCACCGTCGCGGGCTGTCACGCTACCTGCACTATGGGTGCTCCAGCTTCCTCGGCATACGCCTGACCATGGAGGGGCTGCACCGGGAGGGCAGGCGCATCCCCATCGAACTCACCATCACCCCCATTACCAGCGGCGAATCCCCCATCTTCACCGCCTACATGCGAGACCTGACCCAGCAGTTGAGCCACGAGGCGGAGTTGCGCCTCGCCGCCATCTCCTTTCAGAGCCACGAGGCGGTGATGATCACCGATGCGCAGAACCGCATCATCCGCGTCAATCGCGCCTTCAGCCTGATCACCGGCTATCTGCAGGACGAGGTGCTGGGCCAGACACCGAGGGTGCTCTCCTCGGGGCGTCACGACCCTACCTT
>QKED01000092.1 GCA_003252455.1 Gammaproteobacteria bacterium | reverse complement strand
GGGGGGACACGACCCCCACCGGCGGCACCACCACACCCACCCACTCGGCAACCCTCGCCGAGCTGATGAGCGGGGCAGTGAGCCTCGCCGAGGGGTCGCCCTCCGCCCCCTTCGACGCCCTCCCCTCAGGGGTCTCACCGGTGACGGTCAACAGCCCGCCGGTAGTCAACTTCGTGGTAGAGACCCCCGACGGCACCCCCATCAGCGGCCTCACCACGAATGAGGTGGCACTGGCCTTCGCCAAGCTGGTGCCCGGCAGTGACGGCAACGCCGACCACTGGGTCAGCTATATCACCCGCACCAAGAGCGGCACCGCGGTGCCCGATGGGGCCGTACAGGCCACCACCGAGAGCAACGGGACCCTCACCTACCACGAGGAGGACGGCTACTACAGCTACGCCTTCGCCACCGACGTGACCAGCGTGACCCTGCCCGGCAGCAGCACGTTGATCTGGGACCCGAGCGCCACCCACCGCGTCGCCATCCAGCTGCGCATCCGCGACGCCAACCGCGCGACCGTGGCCGTCGCCAACCCCTATTACGACTTCACCATCGACGCCAACGGCGACTCGGTGCCCCTGGTGGATGACTCACGCAGCCACATCGTGGTCGACCGCAGCGCCTGCAACCAGTGCCACAACCAGCTCTCCATGCACGGCGGCAGCCGCATCGACCCGCAGTTCTGCGTGCTCTGCCACAACCCCGGCACCCAGGACGCGGTGACCGGCAACGTCATCGACTTCAAGGTGATGATCCACAAGATCCATCGTGGCACCGCGCTGACCCAGCCCTACGCCATCGGCACCTACAGCGGCACGGCGCAGGACTTCACCGAGGTCGCCTACCCGCAGGACCTGCGCAACTGCACCAAGTGCCACGACGGCACACTCGCCGATACCAACGGCCACCTCATCACCCCGCAGGGCGACAACTGGAAACTGCGCCCGACCCAGGAGGCGTGCGGCGCCTGCCACGACGATGTCGACTTCAACGACCACCGTGGCTTCGACTTCATCGCCGCCGACGGCACCCCGGACAACAGCGAGTGCGTCATCTGCCACGTCACCGGTGGGAGCAACGTCTACAACCCGCACGCGGTGGAGAACGTCCACTGGAGCCAGGCCGAGGCCCACGTGGCCGACTACCAGGCCAGCATCGAGGCGGTGACCCTCAACGCCGACCGCACGGTGACCATCGACTACGTCATCACCAACCCCGCCGACGGCAGCGCCTACGACATCCTCGACAGCCGCTTCAGCTCGGTGCGCGTCTACGTGGCCAGCAACAACACCCAAGGCGTAGTCGGCGACGACTACTCCGGCACGGTCAACGTCTACGCCAACGGCCTCACCAACGGCACCGGCGCCCCCTCCGCCACCAATCCGGTCACCGACCTGGGCGGCCATCACTACCGCGTCACCACCGCTGCGCTCTCCGCCGACGCCCACGGCACCGCCCGCGTGGCGATCATCGGCCAGGTGAAGGAGCTGCTGCTCGATGTGGCCACGCGCCTGCCGGTGGACGGCACCACCACGGTCAATGTGCCGATGCGTAACGCGCTCTACGACCTCGACCTGAGCACCGGGCTGGCCGGTACCCCGCGCCGCGAGGTGGTCGCCACCGAGAAGTGCGACAGCTGCCACGGCACCCTCGGCGTCACCTTCCACAGCGGTGCGCGCAACAGCACCGAGGTGTGCGCCATGTGCCACGACGCCAACCGCCTCTCCGCGCCGACCATGGCCGACGGCACGCCGATCAAGGAGTCCTACCAGTTCAAGCGCATGATCCACGGCATCCACTCCGGCGAGATGCGCGAGAACCACTTCCTGCACGGCAACATGTCCAACGGCACGGGTAACGACTTCACCGCCGAGGTGCACTATCCGGGCATCCTCAACGACTGCACGACCTGCCATGTGAACGACTCCTACCGCAGCGATCGCGGCGCCTTCGCCACCTCGGTCGCCTACGGCCCCGACAACAGCCGTGGCACCGCCGACGACGAGCGCATGTCGCCCAAGGCGGCCACCTGCGCCTCCTGCCACGACCAGGCCTCGCTGCGCATCCACCTCACCGACATGGGCGCCGCCCTCGACCAGACCCAGGCGGTGATCAGCTCCGCCGTCTACGAGCGCTGCGACGAGTGCCACGGCAACGGCGGGCCCAAGGACGTCAAGGTGGTGCACGGCATCCGCTAGCACCCGCAACCGGCGGGGGGTCACTCCCCCCGCCCCACCGGGCGCCCCGCCCGGCCAGCACGGCTGGCACACGGGGCAGGAACACCCCCAGCCAGGTGCCACGCCCCGAGCGGCACCTCAGAGAGGATCAGAACGCATGCTGCACCCCACCCTCGCCCGTCTGGCGCGTCGCCTCCTGTCGGGCACCGTGCTGCCACTGGCCGTGCTCGGCACCGCACCGTTGTCGGCCCAGGAGGCAGCGCCCCCCGCGCCGGGGCTGGATGCACTCACGGCGCAGGTGGAGCGGGTACTCGCCGCACCCATGGCGCGCAAGGGGGCGGACAGCTGCCTGAAGTGCCACGATGAGGACAACGAGGTGCCGGTGATGCCGCTGTTTCGCACCAAACACGCCGTCACGGCCGACCCGCGCACCCCGCTCGCCCAGGGGCAGTGCGAGAGCTGCCACGGGCCCGGTGGCGAACACGAACTGGAGCCCGAGGGCGATGCCCCCAAGGCGCCGATCCTCGCCTTCGGGCAAACCGCCTGGACCCCGGTGGCAACGCAGAACGGGCGCTGCCTCAACTGTCACGAGAACCACTCGCGCATCGAGTGGGCGGGCAGCAGCCACGAGTTCAACCAGGTCGCCTGTGCCGCCTGCCACCAGATCCATGTGGCGCGTGACCCGGTGCTCGACAAGCGCAGCCAGGACGAGGTCTGCTTCACCTGCCACGCCAACCAGCGGGCCAAGTTCTACCAGGCCTCGCACCATCCGGTGCGCGAGGGGCGCATGGCCTGCAGCGACTGCCACGACCCCCATGGCGAGGATGGCAGCGGCCTGCGCCTCGCCGGGCAGGTGCGCGAACTCTGCACCACCTGCCACGCCGAGAAGCGCGGCCCCTTCCTCTGGGAGCACCAACCGGCGGCGGAGGATTGCACCCTGTGCCACGCCAGCCACGGCGCCAACCAACCGGCACTCCTGAAGAAGCGCGCCCCGCAACTGTGTCAGCAGTGCCACGCCCCCGCCGGTCACCCGAGTCAGGCCTACGATGGCAGCCGCATCCCGACCCAGTTCCTCAGCGTCAAGGGGTGTCTCAACTGCCACTCACAGATCCACGGCAGTAACCACCCCTCCGGCGCCACCCCGGTACGCTGAGCCCATGTGCCTGCCAGCCCCGAAGCCCGTCGTCCGGCCCTGTGTCCCACCCGTTTTGCCGGGGAGAGCGTCATGAGTACCCATCTACGTCCCGTCACCGGCCTCCTGCTGCTGGCCACCCTCGCCCCCTTGGAGATCGCCCACGCGCTGGAGGTGGCGGCAGCCCCACCCGAGTGCAAATACTGTCCCGAGCGCGAGGCGGGTTGGGGTGGCTGGATCGGTCTCGGCCTGCGCTATATGGACGACGACAGCGACCCCTTCGGTCGTTACAGCGCCGAGGAGGAGCGGGGGACGCGCGCGGAGCTGGAGGGCGAGCTGAGCTACCGTGACACGCAGGCCGGTTACCTCGACCTGCAGGCGGAGGGGCTCGGTGGCGACGCCGGATGGCTGCACGTCGAGGGAGGACAACAGGGGCGCTACGCCCTCGGCCTAGCCCTGGAGGGTCTCCCCAATCGACGTGAGGGGGAGGCCTATTCACCGCTGCGCGCCAGTACGGGCGGACGCCTCGACCTGCCCAGCGGCTGGGGCGCTGGCGCCACCACCGCCGACATGCCAGGTCTCGCCGCCGCCCTGCAGCGCACCCCGCTGGGCAGCCAACGGGACCGCGCGGCGCTGGAGTTCTCCCTACTCCCCGCGGCGCCCGGCGCCTGGGAGCTGAGCGGCTACCTGCGCCGGGAGAAGAAAGAGGGGGTACGCGACCAGGGCGCCACCATTGGCTTCACCCAGACGCTGATCCTGCCGATACCCTACACCTATCGCACCGACGAGTTTGGCCTCACCCTCGGCTACGCCCGGGGGGCACTACACACCCGTCTCGACTACCGCGCCTCGCTCTTCAGCAGCGAGGAGAGCGCGATCGAGTGGCGCAACCCCTACGAGGCGGCGAGCAGCAACACCGCCTGGGGCCGCATGGCCGAGGCACCGGACAACCAGATGCACCAGCTCGCGCTCACCCTGGGCTATCAACTGCGCCCAGACACCCAGCTCAGTGCCGAACTGAGCCGTGGCCGGATGAGCCAGGACCAGGCCTTCCTCCCCTACACCAGCAACCCCGCGCTGGTCACCAGTGCCCTGCCTGCCACCCACCTCGATGGCCGCGTAGAGACCACGCGCGCGCGCCTGGCGCTCAACACCCGCCCCACAGCGCGTCTGCGCCTCGACGCCAGCCTCAACCTCGACGACCGCGACAACCAGACCGACAGCCGCGCCTATCAATACGTCGTCACCGACCTCGGCATCGGCGGCACACGCGCCAACCGCCCCTACGGCTTCAAGCAGCAACTGCTGCGTCTCAAGGCCGGCTACCGCCTGCCGCACGAGGCCGACCTGAGCCTCGGCTACGACAGCGAACAGATGCGGCGCACCTATGTACAGGTGGAGGAGACTCGCGACCACACCCTGTGGGGCCGCCTCACCCTGCACCCCACCCCCCAGTGGGAGGCGAGCCTCGCCCTCTCCCGCGCCGACCGCGACGCCTCCGCCTACGTGCCGCTGGCGCAGATCGACCCGCTGCTCGACAACCCCAACCCGAGCTTCTACGACAACCCCTTGTTGCGCGTGCACCACCTGGCCGACCGCCGCCGCGACACGCACGGCCTAGACCTCACCTACACCCCCCTGGAGGCACTGAGCCTGAACCTGACCCTCGACCGACTGCACGACGACTACGGGCAGATGTATCTGGGTCTGAGCGAGGCAGAGGGGATCACCTATACCGGCACGGTCAGCTACAGCCTCGCACAAGGCTGGAGCGGCAGCCTCTTCTATACCTACGATCGCCTCGATTCGGAACAGCGCGGCAGTCAGCGCCTGCTGCCGAGCGACGCGGACACCCTGTGGATCGCCGCCGACCACAACCGCACCGAGACCCTCGGCCTCGCCGTGAGCTGGGACGCCCTGCCCGAGCGACTCGACCTGAGCGCGGAACTCGCCTACTCGGAATACACCGGCACGCTCGAATACGTCGGCGGCACCGCCCTCCCCGAACTCGGCTCCACGCTCTTCTCCCTCACCCTCGCCAGCGACTATCGCCTGCGCGAAAACCTCTCGCTACGCGCCCACTATCGCTACGAGGGGTACCGCGAGAGCGACTGGCAAGATGACGCCACGGTCAACACCCTGCCCACCCTGCTCTCGCTCGGCATCGCACCACAGACCTATCGTGCACAACGGATCTACCTGGTGTTGCGCTACGCCATCGAATAGCACGGCACACAGGGCGTGGTGATAGCGCAAAGGACGAGCGACCTCGTGCTCAGGCGGGGTGCGGCGCCTCTTCGACCTTGCGCTTGAGCAGATTGGTCACCAGACGCAGCGCACGGTCGAGGATCGGCGCGCTTTCGATGAGGCGCGCACGCCCCTCGCGCAACTCGCGCGCGAGGTGATAGAGGGAGAGCTCGGCGACCACGCTGAACTTCCAGTTGACGAAGGTGTACTCGCCGAGCAGCTCGCTCTTCCAACTCAACTTGGCCCGGACCTCACGCCCCTCACCGTCGAGCAGGTGCAGCCAGTGGCCCACCTCCAGGGTGCGCGCCTGGGTGAGGTAGTCGTCATGGGGCTCGTGGGCGGGGTCGAGACGGGCGTTACGCGGGTCGCTGGGCGGCTCACCGAACTGCTTGAAGAACGCGTCGTTGATCTGGTCATTGAACAACTCGCTCGGTGGGGCGACCAGCTCGGCCGGGGCATGCATCAGGCTCTCCACATCGTCGAGCGAGGCGAGCATATCGTCGAGTTCGGTGAGATTGTCGAGCAGTACCCGCTCCTCTTCACTCATCGCCGCGCTGCTGGTGCGCGCGGGCTTGCGGCTCTCGGCCGCCTTGAGGCGTTCGAGGTTCTTGCGATGGAGCGGCTCCAGTTGGGCGACCACCCGCTCGATGCGCGCCTCCTCGATGTCGAGCGCGGCGAGACCGCCGCGTAGGGTGCGCATCATCTCCGGGATCATCGCGCGGAACGCCTTGAGTGGCTCCAGCCCCTCGATGGGGGTGACCGACCAGAGCAGGTCACGCATACAGGCGCAACGCTGCTGCCACAGCTCGCCGCCCTCGCCACCGTTCATGTAGGCGTGCACCAGGGCCTTGCGCCATGGGCCGTCGAGCAGACGCTGCAGAAGTTCCGGGGGCTCGGCGCCTGCGAGTTGGGCATCCACCAGTGCGTCGGCACGTAACCGCGCCTGTTGCAGTTGCTCGCGGCGCTGCAGGCGACGCTCACGACGGGCGTCGGCCTCGGCCTCCTTGGCCCGATAGGCGCTGCTGAACTGCAGCACCTGCTCGTTGAGCTTGACGAAGAATGCCATGTCGTCCTTGAACTCGACCACCACCCGCTGCACGCTCTTTTCGATGTAGCGCAGCAGTGGGCTCTCCTCGGCCTTGTCCCCCTCGTTGACACTCAGGCCGAGCTGCGCCAGGTGGTTGACCAGTTGGCGCGCTGGGTGTGTCTCCTGCTCCAGCAGGCCCTTCTCCATGATGGCGACCTTGAGCAGCGGGATCTGCAGACGAGCCAGGGTGGCCTTGACGTTGGCACTGAGGTTGTCGTCGTCCAGCACCTTCTCGAACACCATGGAGACCACGTCGATCACCGTGCTGTCGAGGGTGTTGATCTCCATCGGCTGATCGGTGCCGTGCACCTTCTGCAGCACCACGCCGAGCTGGCTCTTGACCTTCTCGCCGATCTCCACCGGGGAGATCCCGGGGGGGATGCTGAAGACCTGTGGCTGGATCGCGCTGAGCGCGGTGGCGAGTTGTGCCGGCAGGGCCACAGGGCCGCCACCGCCACCGCCACCTCCGGCCCCCCCCGTACCGCCGCCACCGCCACCCGCCCGCAGCTGTGCCAGGGCGTGGATGGCGGCGAGCATCTCACCCCCGTCGCCACCGCCCTGGGGGGGAGGCGCCTCGCCGCCCTCCTTCTCGGCCCTCTTCTCGCGCTCTTTCGCCTTCTCACTGGCCTTGTTGATGATGCGTGTGCGCTGCTTGCTGACCAGGTTGCGCTGGATCAGATAGTCGTCGATCTCGGTAAACAGCGGGTCGATCACATCGAGCACGCGCTTCTCGAACAGGGCATAGAGGGCCAGGCGCACCTTGCGCTCGACACGCAGCTCGTCGAGCACCTGACCCAGACGGTTGGCGAAGTGACGGGGTGAGAGGGGGTTGTGTCGCTCGTCCAGCTCGCCGCTGTGGTGGAGTTTGCCGAGAACCTGCGCGATCGCCTCCAGCTCCTCGTTCAAGCGCTCACTGGCGCGGTTGGCGATGGAGTCGACTGCCAGGTCCTCTTCGAGCAGCGAGTCATCCACCAGGGAGAGGTTGGCGAAGGAGATCTCACCCCCGGTGTGGCGCTGTTGGATGGCGAGCAGCTCCTCCTTGAGCCCCTGCAGGTAGCCGCGCTGGAGCGCCTCCCGCCGATTGCGCAAACCCGTGAGCGCCTGGAAATAGGCATCACGCAGGGCATCGTCCTCACCCTCCTGAGAGCGCTTGAAGAGCAGCTCGATCGCCGCGTCGAGATAGGCGCCGAAGGGGGTACTGAGCTTGGCGTCGAGCATCTGCGCGAGCTGTGGTAGCAGCTCCGGGCCCGGCATGACCTGGGTCGCCTCGACCTTGGTCGCGTTGGCGTCTTGGCTCGGCTCGGGGTTGGCTGCGTGCATCATACTCTTCGCCCTTACGCGGCCTCGCAGAGGGTCTGGAGGCCGGTGTGTCGCCTTAACGTAGCATCAGCGGTGTGTCGCTCTTGTGGATATTGCTCGCACTTTTCGGCGATGTAAATTTCTGTGCAGGGACCGTTTTCATACCAGCGGGCCATCGCTTGGGATACGCAACGAGCCGTTTTCGCTCAGGCCAGAGGCCATCCGCGACCGCTGAAGCACCTCCGCGAACACCTACAGGGGGGACCCAGACGCAACGCCGAGAGGCGACGTGTGCAGGGTCGGGAGGGGGCCGGTGGCGGGCACGTCGGTCAGCCACATGCAGGCGCCGCACACCGCCCGGCGGGTCACCGCGGTGACCTCGCCTCCAGCTCGGCATCGGCGTTGGTGTCTAGAGTGAAATGCCGAAGGCCCTCAGGACCATGCGCCACGCATCGGAATAGGAGGCGACGCCATGCAGTGCGGTGAAGGTGCCGCCAAGGGAGACGAAGCAGATGGTCAGAAACCAGCCGACGACCGCCCCGAGCGAGGTCTTGAACAAGCGCCACTTGTGCTTGCCCGCGTAGCGTCCCCACGCCGCCACCACTGACATACCGAACCCATGCCACAGGCCCCAGGTGATCCAGTGCAGGCTGGCCGCGTGCCACAGGCCCATCACGCCGAAGGTGGCGGTGGCTGCGTAGTAGGGGTTACGGGTCAAGCCGATCATCGGCATGTAGATGTAGGCCCGACAGAAGGAGGCCAGGGTCATGTGCCAGCGCTGCCAGAAATTCGGCAGACTCGTGGCGATGAACGGGAAGTTGAAGTTCTCCATGATGCGCAGGCCGAACAGCAGCGACGAACCGATGGCGATATCTGAATAGGCGGAGAAATCCAGATAGACCAGCACCAGCGTCAGCAACATCGCCCCCCACAACGCAGCCGGGTTGGCCCCGTCGAGACCCGAGAGCATGGAGGCCAGATTACCGCCGCCACTGACATGCTGCAGGAGCTCGATAAAGAGCACCGCGAGAAAGTGCTTCTTCACCAACCCCTGTGCGATGCGCAGGGCGCCCTCGACGACAAAATCCCATTTGAAGCTCTGGTCGTGTCGCTCACGCAGGTAGTGCTCGAAACGCTCGATCGGGCCTGCCGTGAAGATCGGCGCGCAAAAGAGCCAGGACCCGTAGTCACTAAAGCTGTGCGCGGGGATGTTGCCGCGGCGCATCTCCAGTACGTAGTGCAACAACTTGAAGCTGAAGTAGCTCACCCCGAGGGGGACGGCAAAATCGAGAAAGCTCCCGCCCTGTCCGATCGAGTTGGCGAGCGGCGGGATGTATTTCGCGATAACGAAATAACCGAGGACAAAGGCGAACGGAAAGGGCGACCTCGCCACCCGTTGCAGCCGCTCCGGCAGACGGTCCACGACCGGATGAAAGGCACCATAGGCGACCAGCCCGACGAGGAGCATCACCAGCAACGCACTGCCGGCATAGACAGCCAACAAGGCCACGCTGGTCACCATCAGGAAGGGGGCACGCAGGCGAGCCGGTAGCGACCAATAGAGGATGGGCCCGAGGAGGAGAAAGAGCCACCATATGGAGGAGTAGATCATCGTCTTAGAAGTTCTGGTAGCGGAAGGCGGTGACGTCACCCAACTTCGACAGAAGGTCGAACAGGGCGGGGACCAACATAACCCCGATAGCTAAGCCCATGAGCACGGCACCGAGGATCCTCATCCTCCGTAACGACTCCTCACTGACCACCCCCGGCGCCGTCGCACGCTCCGTCATGCCCACCTCACTACTCTTGCTTTGTTCGCTCATGCTTATCGGCCCAGTATCTTCAGCTCTGCGACATGCCGCGCAAAGTCGGCACGCAATCGCTCCTGAGTTACCCCGCGAACCACGTGATAATCATCATAAAACTCGCCATCTGCCACGTTAACGTCGTCGAAAATTGGCCAGTAGGGTACCGACACCGACGAGAGAAATGCGCTCAACGACGCCTCGCCCTTCTTGTACGCCTCGGCATGCGCGAGGTTGTCATGCAGATCCGGTGAGAGCCCCTCCTGAAGGTAGGCAAGGTGCACCCCGGGGATGGCCTGCAGACGCTGCTCAAGTCGACGCTGGAGGTCAAAGAGGGCATCACTCTGTTCGACGGCCTTGGCGAGATATTGCAACGTCAGGCTACGGTTGCGCTCCTGATAGGGTATCGAGAGTAACCCTGGAGAGTAGCTGTCGATCACCCGCTCGGCTGGACGCTGTGCGAAGAGGCGCATGATGGCCTCGGTACCGTTGAGGAGCATGAATCGATAGTTATCAAACGGGGCCCAGCCATAGTAGGGGCGCACCGTACCACCCATGGCCTCCACGTCACGATCCGTCCACTCGCTACGCAAACCCAGGCGAGCATGATTCTCGAAGTCGAGCATCTTCTTTGCGGTCCACTGCAGGCGCAGCACCCCCTGTCCGATGACGACAAGCACCGGGGCAGCCCCTTCACCTCTGTTGCTCAGCACGGTGTCGAGCAAGGTGACCTGGTCCAATGGGCTCTGTAACGGGGTCGAGAGCATATGCACGTCCCAGTCACCGGCCCCCGCCTGCGCGAGGGCCTGTTGAATCGCCTGCTCCCGCCCAAGGCCCTGCGCAATCGTCGACGTACCGAGGATCACCAGATTGGGCCTCTGTTGCTGCTCGGCGATGCGTAGCGCCTCCACAGTGACAAAACCCTCGGCATCATTTGTAGTGCGCGGGATAAAGGTCCCGGCATAGCCGCGCATCCCACTCGGGCTGAACATCCACAATGCGAGCACTAGCATCAGTAGGGTACTGATCAGGAAGGCAGCGAGCATGAGGCGGCTGGGTGCCAGCGCACCCGCGACGAAGGCCTGCGCCAGCTGCAACCAAGCGGGTTTGGCTGGTGCGCGGGGCTTTCCTGGAGGCTTCGATAGGGGGGGCTTATTTTGCGTAGTCATCATCTACCTTGATTAGCGTTCGCAAGGTCGGATAGTCCACCTTCCCACTGGTGGTTCGCGGCAGGCGCTCGAAGGTCCGCCACTCCCTGGGCTCCATAAAGCGACTCGCCTTGAGACGCATCTCCTGCTTCAGCGCCTTCAGGGCGGCCTTCTCGTCCACGTCCGACTTCCATTCGATGCAGGCGACGATAAGGTCGCCGATGGCGGGGTGCGGACGCGCCACGACAGCGACACCCGCCACATGACCATTTTGCCCGATCAGGGTCTCGATCTCGTCGCGCGAGACCCGCACGCCCATGGACTTCAGCTGACCATCGCGGCGCCCATGGATGAAGAGGCGTCCCTCGGCATCTTTGTGCCCGAGGTCGCCGGTATAGACGACCCGCGGGGCGGGCAGGCCCGAGGCCGCTTCGGTCCCCCCCCAGAAGGGGTCCGGGCGCAGGGTCTTTGCGCTGGCCTCGGGGTCACCCCAGTAGCCGAGGAAGATCCCGGCGCCGCGATGGATGATCTCGCCCTCCTCACCGACCGGCGCCTCACGCCCGTCGGGCAGTACCACCACCAGGTCGACCCCCGGGATGGCATACCCCACGGAGCTGCGCTGCGACAAGGCCTGACCAAACGGCAGGCTGGCGGAACGATAGGTCTCGGTGAGCCCATAGTTCAGTGAGATCTCGGCACCGGGGAAGGTCTCCAGCATCAACTCGAAAATAGCGGGTGCGATCTTCGAGCCCGTGTTGGTGATGAGCCGAACCGAGGAGCAATCGGTCGTGGCGATAGGCGCCAGGCCCATGAGCAGGTCGGCCAAGAGCGAGGGGACGGCGGCGAGCACCGTGGGTCTATGCTGCTCGATGGCCTGACACAGGGCGATGCCGCCCGGACGCTCGGGCAGGATCAGCGTCATCCCACCCAATAGGCAGGAGAGCAACTGTCCCCAACCGTAGTCGAAGGAGACAGGCACACCGCAGAGGATCCGGTCCTGGACGTGGTACCCGAGATACCCCTTGACGCGCTGCACCCCGGAGGCGAGATTCCCCGCGCTCTGCGTCACCGCCTTCGGTAACCCTGTAGAGCCCGAGGTGAAGAGTATCGACGCCGGCGCATCGGGTGATTGGTGGGGGGCCGCGTCACTGGGGTGCACACCGCTCTCGGCGAGGGCCGCCAGTGCCTCCTGACCGATCAACTCACGGGCGGGGGTGATGGTGCGCCGGGCATGCTCGAAGTGACGGGCGGGGGCATCGGGGTGGAGCAGCGCCGGTATCGCGCCCAAGCGCCAGCAGGCCAAAATGGCGGCGGCGAGGAAGACGCTGTCAGGGCCGGAGATGAGCACGCGATCGCCCGCCGAAACCGCTAAGGCGCCGGCGCAACGCTCGGCCATCTCGGCCAACTCGTCGTAACGGGTAAACCGTTCGGCCTGGATCAACGCAGGCTGCTGCGCTTGGCTTGCAGCCAGTTTTTCAAACAGCCTCCACCCGTAGGCGCTCACTGCTGTTCACCCTCCGAACGCAACTGCTGCGAGCGCTTCATACTCGCCGCCATGACAAACTGGCGAATGGCGTCCTCACGCCCTGGCACCTTCGGCACCTTCGGCGCCTCGTAGCCCAGACTCTCCATCATCTCGGCGATACGCGGGACGATACGCGCCACCGCCCCGTGTGGGATGCGCTTGCGCCAACCATCTTTGCGCGGCGGACGAATCCCCTTGGTGCCGTGCACCTGGAAGTCACCCAGGCCGATACGGCGCTCTTCGGAGAAGGCGGTTTCGATCAGGCTCGGGACATCCGCCTCGATACCCATGAATGTCAGCAGGGCCCCGAGGGTTTGGTGCGGATCGGCGAGCAGCGCTTCATAGTGCATCAGGTGACAGGCGTCGGGGTGCCTGGCAAGCAGCCCCTGAAGGGCATGCATACGGTCGAGCCAGGCCTCGGCAAAACCGTCCCACGGGCCATTGATCCCACGCGTCTTCTCGTAGAGTTCGGGCAACTGGGCCCCCATGGTCTCGGCGAGGTCGTGGTTGGAGGCGATAACATCCAGCGGGTGTCGCAGCAGCACGATGAAGCGCGCGTGCCCGATCAGCAGCGGCTCCAGCGTCTCGATGTGAAAGATATCCGTCGCGGTCTTTTCGACCCAGATCGGCGCGCCGCCGGAGATCTGGGTGTGCAGACCGAACAACATCTGCCGCAGCGGCGCGTAGACGGCCTCGGGGTCGAGGCCGAGAAAACCGAGACCGGCGAGCACGCCGATAGGCGGTCCCTCGACCTGGGTCTGTTCATCCAGATAGCGCCCCGCCGAGGAGAAGAGATTGGTCTCGGGAGGGCAAGAGATAAGCGGGTGGGCGTCGAGCAGTTGAGAGAGCAGGGTGGTGCCAGAGCGGGGGAAGCCGAGGACCAGAAAACGACGCAACGCCTCGGGGCGCTGAAGTTGTGCCTCTACGCTCATGAACGTACTCCGCTTGAATGAATTGAACCCGGGTGGTTGTGCAACGACTCGGTGACGTCGACCACACCGCCATGCAGCAGAAGTGCCTCGCGCGGCTCGGGGTGTGAGATAAAGCGCGTAGGCGAGGCAGTTAGACCATAGGCACCCGAGTGGGGGATGGCGATGATGTCGCCGATGCGGGTCTCGGGTAGCTCCAGGTCCATCGCCAAGCGGTCGATGGTGGTACAGAGCGGCCCCACCAGGGTGTAGGTCTGCAGCGCGGCATCGGGATTGGTCAGGTTTTGATAGACCCAATTGCGCCGGAACACCGACCCCATCATGCCACACGCGGCCAGGTGATTATTGAAGCCCGCATCGCAGGCACGGATCTCTCGACCCCGCGAACACTTGGCCGCGATCACCTCGGTGAGCAGCCAACCTGCCGGGCCAATCAGCCATCGCCCCATCTCCAGGGAGCAGCGGGCGGAGGCAAACGCGGGCTCGGCCAACAGCGCATCGACCACGGGATTGACCAGCGACGGGAGGGCCTCTACATCCAGGGCGACCTCATCGGGAAGATAGGTGATGCCAAAACCGGAACCGAAGATCAGCTTTCTCGGGGTGATGCCGCTCACCTGCTGCGCCAGACGGAAGAGGCGCGCAAAGATGGCAAAATTTTCCGCTACGGAGGCGGCATCCAGACAGTTGGTTCCCGAGTAACAGTGAAAACCGATCAGCTCGACGCCCGGCAGGGTCATGAGCTGAGGTAACTGCTCGGCGATATCCTCCTCATCGATGCCGAATTGGCTCGCCCCCCCCGCCATAGAGGCACCGAACTTACGCGGTATCTGGCTTGGGTTAATGCGCACGAGGAGGGCCTGCACACGGCCGGATGCCGTGGCGAGCTCAGAGACCTGCTTGGCCTCGTCGAGCGATTCGACCACCAGCTCTCCGACCGCGACCGCGACCGCACGCTCCAGCTCGAAGCGGCGCTTCGCCGGACCGGAGAAGCTGATGCGCGCCGCCGGCATACCGGCGGCAAGCGCGCGCTCGACCTCGGCCCATGAGGAGGCGTCGAAGCTGTCCAACACCGGGCACAAGGCACTGAGCAGGCCGAGGTTGGGGTTCGACTTGATCGCATAACTGACGGCAAAGCGGTCGGAAAAGAGGGTACGAAGGGTAGCGATCCTGGCCTTGGCAAGCTCCGGGTCGTAGACGTAGAGCGGCGTCCCGAGTTGCCTGGCAGCTGCGATCAACTGCGCTGAACTCATTGGCTATTGCGCTCGATGAAGGCCACCATCAGGTTGATGGTATCGAAGTTGTCCAGGGTCACATCCACCGGGTTGATGCGCATCCCGGCCTCATTCTCGAGAAACATCATTAGAGTCACCAGGGCGAAGCTATCGACGATGCTACTACTGAAGAGCGGGGTATCGTGCTCCACGTCACTCATATCGATCCCCAGGTCATCCGCCAGAAACTCAGCAATTCGGCTACCGTCAATCATCATGGACTCCTAATTACAAGGTATGAATTCGTGAAACGCACCCATGGTCGCCGTCACGTGCAGGACAAGCCAAAGGACGACCACCCGCCATCCGGCGAAACCGAGCAGATTAAGGATAATGAGGAGGGGAGTGCAACGTCGAAGATTACGTACTCTACCGTACACCGGATCACCGCCAGCGTCGGACAGAGCCGTCGGCATCATGATCCTGTCAGCATCGTGTGAATCCCGGGCTCGAACAACCACAAAGATTCGGGCGCACACTTCACACCCCGCACACCTCACCACTCAAGGTCAAGGCGCGCAGCAATTCCTTAATAAATACAGGCATATACGAGAAGTATCTGCGCATGAATGGGGGCTGTCAAGCCTGCCCAGCAGGGGCAGCGCGCACTCAACATAGCGCTCCATTCTGGGTCAATAGAGAAGCCGACGGCAGCTATGAGAAAGCGCACAGGCCGAATGCCCTAGCCGCAAGTAAGCCGTTGCACGCCCCTCGGGTGGCTCGACAACCGTACCAGACACAACCGTAATGCAACAATATGACACGCCTTGTACCGGTCCACGCCCCGGGGAGACGCGGGTGTGTTTCAATCGAGAAGTGGCTGTGCCCTCTAGTCTAGACGGGTCCCCCCCCGCGGCGGCGGCACGCCTCAAGGAGAGCTGTGCCGAGCCAGCGAGATAAGGTCACAACTCAGACCTCTTCGGCGCCGATCGACGACCAGAGAGAGGTCACGCTCAGTGGTGAGCCCCGTCGATGCCCTTCTCGGCCGCGGCCACGGCGCGAAACACGGCACGGGACTTGTTCATCGTCTCGTCCCATTCATTGCGCGGGATGGAGTCGTAGACGATACCGGCGCCCGCCTGCATATAGAGGGTCTCGCCCTGGATCACCGCGGTACGGATGGCGATGGCGGTGTCCATGTTACCGTGCCAGCCGAGATAGCCGACGGCACCGGAGTAGATACCACGCTTGACCGGCTCCAGCTCGTCGATGATCTCCATGGCGCGGATCTTCGGCGCGCCGGAGACGGTGCCCGCCGGGAAGGTGGCGCGCAGGGCATCCATGGCACTCATCCCCTCTTTGAGCTTGCCTTGCACGTTGGAGACGATGTGCATGACGTGGGAGTAGCGCTCGATGACGAACTCCTCGGTCACCTTGACGCTGCCAGTCTCGGCGATGCGTCCGGCGTCGTTGCGCCCGAGATCGATCAGCATCAGGTGCTCGGCGCGCTCCTTGGGGTCGGCCAGCAGCTCTGTCTCCAGAGCCTTATCGTGCTCGTCGTCGCGCCCACGCGGGCGGGTGCCGGCGATGGGGCGCACGGTGACCATGCCATCCTCCAGGCGGGTGAGGATCTCCGGCGAGGAGCCCACCACCTGGTGGTCGCCCAGGTCGAGGAAGTACATATAGGGCGAGGGGTTGAGGCTGCGCAGGGCACGATAGAGGTCGAGCGGCTTGGCGTGGAAGGGGATGGCCAGGCGCTGGGAGAGCACCACCTGCATGATGTCGCCATCGGTGATGTACTGTTTGGAGCGTTCGACGGCGGCCTCGAAGCCCTGCTGGGTGAAACCCGAGATGAAGTCCTCCTCGTCGACGCGAATACCTCGCACGTTGACCCCACGCGGGGTGGGGCCGGCGAGCCTCTCTTGCAGCTGACCGATACGACGGTTGGCGTGCTTGAGGGCACGGGACTGGGTCGGGTCGGCGAGGACGATGAGGTAGAGCTTGCCGCTCAGGTTGTCGAACACCACCACCTCTTCAGAGACCATCAGCAGGATGTCCGGGGTACACATCTGGTCGGGATTGGGTGAGGCACGACCGAGGCGCGGCTCGATGTAGCGGATGGTGTCGTAGCCGAAATAGCCCACTAGCCCACCGATGAATTTTGGCAGGCCGGGGACCTGGGCGACGCGGTAGCGGGCCTGGAACGCCTCGATAAAGGCGAGTGGGTCGGTGCATTCGCAGGACTCCACCTCCATCCCCTCCTCCTCGATGGAGACCCCGAAGCCGCGCACCTTGAGCAGGGTGCGGGCGGGCAGACCGATAATGGAGTAGCGGCCCCACTTTTCGCCCCCCATCACCGATTCGAAGAGGTAGGTGTAGGGGCCTTCGGCCAATTTGAGATAGGTGGAGAGGGGGGTGTCGAGGTCGGCGAGCACCTCGCGCATCACCGGGATACGGTTGAATCCGGCAGCGGCGTAGGCGTCAAAGGTTTTCTGGTCCATGGGCTTTGAGACTCCGAGAGGGGGACGGGACGACGGTGTTCAGGGGCGGAGTGGGCGCCTAGCGCCATCGTTTGTCGTCGGGTCTCATCTCGGTATCTCCCTTAGGTCTCATCCGGCCGCTTCGAGCAGCCCCTCTAGTTCGGCCATGGAGTCTATCACGGCATCGGGGTTCGCCTCACGAATATCGACGCCGTGGTTGTAGCCGTAGCTCATGCAGACGATCTGGAAGCCCGCCGCACGCGCCGCCTTTACGTCGCTCACCGAGTCACCGAGCATCAGCGCGTCGCCGGGAGCCACGCCGAAGTGCTCGGCCACGTGCAGCAGCGGCATGGGGTCGGGCTTCTTCTTCTCCAGGGTGTCACCACTGATGACGATCGCGAAGCGCTCGAAGACACCGAGGTCCTTGAGCAGCGGGTGGGTGAACTGCTCGGCCTTGTTGGTGACACAGCCGAGTTTGTAGCCAACACGTTGCAAATAGTCGAGCCCCTCGACCACCCCGGGGTAGAGGCAGGAGCGCTTGGAGGTGTTCTCTTTGTAGAGCTCCAGAAAGATGGGATAGGCGCGCTCGAACAGGGCGTCGTCCGGCTCGCCATCGAGCTGACCGATGAGGGCGCGGCGGGTGAGGCGCTCGACGCCGTTACCGATCCACTGGCGCACGCTCGCCTCGGTGTGCGCGGGCATGCCCAATTGCTTGAGCATCTCGTTGACGCAGTAGAGGAGGTCGGGGACGCTGTCCACCAGGGTACCGTCCACGTCGATGAGGACCATTTGTGGTTTTTTCAGCATAGGTATCTGCTCGCAGGGGGTGCCTCGGGCCGACGCCGGCGGCCCCGAGGGGTGTCGTGGGGAGTCACCCAAATGATGTGGCCCGAGGGGGGCGACCACAAGCGCCACCCACCCCGGGCCACAGTCGACCTCCCTGTCGGTGTTACCTCTCCCTGGAAGAGATGTCGTTACTGCCCGACCTTGGCCAGCTCGGCGCGCAGGGCGGCGATGATGGAGTCGTAGTGGTTCGGGTCGTTGTCGTCACGCTTGCCGAACACGGCGGAACCGGCGACGAAGGTATCCACACCGGCCTCGGCCACCTCTTTGATATTGGCCGGGCCGACGCCGCCGTCGATCTCCAGGCGGCAGTCGTAACCGCCCTCCTTGATCATGGCGCTCACCTTGCGGGCCTTGTCGAGCACGTAGGGGATGAACTTCTGCCCGCCGAAGCCGGGGTTCACCGACATCAGCAGCACCATGTCGAGCTTGGGCAGGGTGTACTCCAGCACGTCGAGGGGGGTAGCGGGGTTGAATACCAGACCGGCCTTGCAACCGCTCTCCTTGATCAGGCCGATGGTGCGGTCGATGTGCTCGGAGGCCTCGGGGTGGAAGGTGATGTAGGTGGCACCGGCCTTGGCGAAGTCGGGGATGATGCGGTCCACCGGCTTGACCATCAGATGCACATCGATAGGGGCGGTGACACCGTGCTTGCGCAGGGCCTCGCAGACCAGCGGGCCGATGGTCAGGTTGGGCACGTAGTGGTTGTCCATCACATCGAAGTGGACGATGTCGGCGCCGGACTTGAGGACGTTGTCGACCTCCTCACCCAGGCGGGCGAAGTCGGCGGAGAGGATGGAGGGTGCAATCTGATAGTCGGCCATGGTGTCGCCTCGTGGGTATCGTTGGTTCTACCACGCACCACACGGGTGCGAGGCGGGAAGCGGCCCACCTTAACTTAAATCCCCCGGGGGGCTCTCTCTCCCAAAGGGGGTAAAAGAGTTATCACTGTGGGCCAATGCATGAACTTTTCATTATCTCATAGTCGAGCAGTCTGGCTCTAGCGGGTTATCCTGGCGGCGGCACGTCTGCGCGCACAGGACGGCGCTCACCCCATGGATCCCTGCTTATCGGGCGTAGCGCGGGGTTGATCGTGTCGGTAGCGATCGACATCGTGATGACGTTCAATGAGTTAGATAGCAATCGGCATGTGAGAGCGGCGAAGCCTCCTCACCCCGGCTTGATCCCCTCCACCACTGCCCACAACTCGCCTACTCACCCTGCCACCTGCCACTAGGAGTCCGCATGCTACTCGACCTCGCCCTCCCCATCGTCCTCCATCTGCTCAGCGCTGTGATCTGGGTGGGGGGCATGTTCTTCGCCCATCAGGTGCTGCGACCGGTGGCCGTGGTGCAGTTGGAGCCCCCCCAGCGCCTCGCGCTCTGGGCCGGGGTCTTCGCCCGCTTCTTCCCCTGGGTCTGGGTCGCGGTGGCGCTGATCCTGCTCACCGGTTACTGGATGATCTTCGGCGTATTCGACGGCATGGCCCACGTGGGCAAGCATGTGCACATCATGCACGGCCTGGGGCTGGTGATGGTGGCGATCTATAGCTACGTCTACTTCATCGCCTATCAGGGGCTGAAGCGCGCGGTGGCGGCGCAAGAGTGGCCGAAGGGGAAGGCGTTTTTGGACCGTATCCGCACCCTGGTCGGGATCAACACCACCCTCGGGGTGATCATCATCGCGGTGGCGGCGGGGGGCCGCTATCTGGTCTGAACGGGCGCGCGAGGTGGGTCATCACTCACCTCGCGCGGCGCTAACTCAGTAGCGTTTACCCAGGGAGGGGATGTCGAAGTAGCTCTTGAAGCCGAGCGCGATGGCGGAGAAGCTGAAGTTGTCGTCGTAGCTGGTGTCGTCCCAGTCGACCCCCTCGTACTGCATCACGGTAAAGGTGAGGGAGGTATCGGGTGAACCATAGAGGTCGAGGCCGAAGCCGTAGGTGACGTCGGTGATGCCGCTGCCGACGCTGTCGTCGACACTGGAGACACCGAGCAGACCGAAGACGCCGATCTTGTCGAAGCGTAGGTTGCCACGCGCATAGAGCCCGGCGGTGGTCACCGTGATGCCCGAGGCGTTGGTCACCGAGCGGGCCACACTCCCCTGCACCGCGAGGTACTCGTTGTAGTCATAGGCCAGATTGAGGCCGAGATTCGAGGTGTAGTTGAGCCCCTCGTAACTCAGGTAGTCCAGACCCCAGGAGAAGCGACTGGGTTCGACGGCATGGGCCCCGGCGCTGGCCGTTGCGGCGATCACGAGCAGCAGGGTTTTGCGATTAAACATCCGTATCGTCCTCCGGCAGGGTGTTCACGTCGGCGCAGTGCCGCACGCTTGACATAGGTGTTCGCCTGAGCATATGCCAAGCAAAGTTAGAAGTAAATAATCATTGCTGATTCAATAGGCTGAACAGCTTTCTTAAAGCGACAAATTAACAATCATCAGCCCACGGCATCGAGCACACGCCGGCGAAAGTGCACGCCGATCGCCTCGGCCATGGCCGCGCAGCGGGCCACGTCCACCCCCTCCAGCCCATCGATGGCGGTCAGGGTCACGCTCGGGACGTAGCGCTTGGCCAGACCGGCGAATGCCAGCATGGCGGCAAAAGCCCCTGCTTTACGCGGGCGACAGTGACGGATGTAGGTCTCCTCGTCCTGGGCGTTCATGGAGATGGAGAGGGCGTCCACTACCCCCTCCAGCTCCGGGGTAACATCACGCCCATGCACCAGATTGGCCAGCCCATCGGTGTTGACGCGGATGGTCGCCCCCTGCGCCTTCAGCGCCCGCGCCACGGCGAGCAGCAGCTCCAGGCGCAGGGTCGGCTCGCCCAGCCCACAGAAGACGATCTCCTTGAAGCGGGTCGGGTCACCTACCGCGGCCAGCACCTCCTGCACATCCGGCTCGTGGTGCAGACGCAGGTCATAGCTCTGCACCTCCCAGGTACGGTTGTACTTGGGGCAGAAGTTGCACCGCAAGGTGCAGCGCGCGGTGGTGTTGAGGTAGCAGTTGCCGTGCAGCGGGTAGGCGATGATGTCGTAGTAGGGCGTGGCGTGACGCTCGGCCTCACTCATGGGGCTAACTCCTTGGAGAAAAAGGAAAAACCCTACCAAAATCTGGGTTGGCAGAGGTCCTAATGAGAACTAGTATGCACGAATGGAGATTAAATGCTGTGCTTGCTGTATCATGGTTTGTCTTGTCTTCAGGTTGTCACGCCGATCATTTAGGTATTGTGAATGATTAACTCCGAGTTGCCGCTACTTCAAATCCGCGACCGCAAACTGCTGCCGATTGTTCAGGGCGGCATGGGTGTGGGTGTCTCCGCCCATAAACTGGCCGGCAGCGTGGCCCGTGAAGGAGCCATCGGCACCATCGCCAGCATCGATCTGCGCGTGCACCACCCGGATCTGATGGAGCGCACCCGGCGGACCAAAGACCGCAAGGTGATCGACGACGCCAACCTCGAAGCACTCGATCGTGAGATCAAGGCTGCGCGCGAGATCGCTGGCCCGGATGGTTTTATCGCCGTGAACGTCATGAAAGCGGTGGATCGCAACCCCGATCTGGTGCGTCAGGCCTGCGAGAGCGGCGCCAACGCCATCATCATGGGGGCCGGCCTCCCCTTCGAGCTGCCCGAGTTGGTCAAGGGCTACGACGAGGTGGCACTGATCCCGATCCTCTCCGAGGAGCGCGGCGTGCGCGCCGTGCTCAAGCGCTGGCTGCGCCGTGGGCGTCTGCCCGACGCCATCGTGCTGGAGCACCCGCGCTACGCTGGCGGCCACCTGGGGGCACCGAACCCCGCCGATATCGACAACCCACGTTTCGATTTTAAGCGTATCCTCGCCGAGATCCCCAAGGTGTTCGAGCAGCTCTCACTAGAGAACATCCCCCTGCTCCCCGCTGGCGGTATCAACTCCTTCAGCAAGATCAAGGAGCTGTTTGCCATGGGCGCGAGTGGCGTGCAGATCGGCACCCCCTTTGCCGTGACCGATGAGGGCGATGCCCACCCCACCTTCAAGGAGGTGCTGCTGAAGGCCAAGCCCGAGGAGATCGTCACCTTCATGTCCACCGCCGGTCTGCCCGCCCGCGCCGTCCTCACCCCCTGGTTGAAGAAATACCTGGAGCGCGAGGAGAAGGTGCGCTCCCGTGCCACCCCCGACAAGGGCAAGTGCGCCGTCTGGTTCGAGTGCCTCTCGCACTGCGGCCTGAAGGACGGCAACCCGGAGGCCGGTCAGTTCTGCATCGACACCCAGCTGGAGGCGGCGGTGATGGGCAACTACGAGAAGGGGCTCTTCTTCCGTGGCTCCGAACCCCTCCCCTTCGGCGATCAGATGCGCTCGGTGCACGACCTGCTCAACCTTCTGCTCACCGGCAAGGACCCACGCCTCACCGCCTGAGCCGGAACAACCGCACAGCCACCCAAGAGAGGGCGGGTAGATACACATCTACCCGCCCTCTCTCGTTTTGTCCCACCCGTTCTGTGACCCTCCGCGCGGGGCAATGCAAATGCCCATCACACTACGGATAGAAAACGCCCTCCCCCCTGTTTAGGCTGGTACGTGTGACGTATGTCATTCACCCAAGGCCTTATTTACATGCCATTTACAAAATATTTCTCGGGATTTACTTAGTCACCATTGGGCGTTTACAGCAGCCCTCTATGATCGTCCTGAACAATTAGAGAGGGCCGATGCCACAGCGGTGTCAGGAAGTGCCCAGGCCCACCAAGGATTGGTCTAAGCGCACAGGACCAAACCATGTACACGCCCGTCACCTCACACCGCCCCGCCCGTAGCCCCAGCCGCCCGCACAAGGTTCTGCACCTCGACCCCCACCCGCTCTACCGCCTCGGCCTACGCAGTCTGCTCGACGGCAAGGCCACGCTGCTGCAACTGCACGAGGCGCACAGCCTTGGTGAGGCGCGCCGTCTCTGCCATGAGCACGGCGACTTCGATCTGGTGCTGATGGAGACCGAGCTGACCGACTCCAGCGGCCTCGCCGGGGCCGTGCAGCTCAAGGCCAACGCCCCCATGACCCGCATCGCCCTCCTCTGCGAGCGCCCCAACCCACAGATCTGCCATCAGGCCATGCGTCACGGCCTGGCTGGCGCGCTGGACAAGCAGAGCCCGGCGCACGAGCTGCTCATCGCCCTGCGCGCCCTCCTGCGCGGTGAGGAGTACTGGCCAATCCCCAGCCAGCAGGGTGCCGAGCTGCCGCATCTCACCCCACGCCAGCTCGACGTGCTGACGCTGCTGGTACAAGGGCAGCAAAACAAGGCGATCAGTGAGGTGCTGGGCATGGCGCAGGGGACGGTGCGCATCCACGTCTCCGCTATTCTCAAGGCGCTCGGCGCCAAAAATCGCACCCAGGCAGGCATCACCGCGCTGCAGTTGGGCCTGATCCGCCCCGAGGGCGAGGTGCTCCGCCCGGTGGCACAGCCGACGGTACGCGAAGGTCTCGGCTTTCCCGCCGCCATGGCTATGGCGGTCTAGGCCCCCGAGCACCCACGCCCCCGCCGCCCGCGGCTACCCGGCCAAGGTCTCGTTACTGAAGAGCAGGTCGGTGACGGCGAACTCGAACTCGTAGCGATGGAAACTGATGCGGTCACCATGCTTGAGCCGCACCGGGTCGAATACCCGTTGGCCGTTCACATAGGTGCCATTGACGCTGTTCTGATCGATGAGCCAGAAGGAGAAATCGCGATACTCGATGAGGGCGTGACGTCGACCCACCGAGGGAAAGGGCACGGTGATGGTGTCGATGTTGGAGTCAGGCAGGTGGTCGAGGCGGGTGATCAGGGTGTACTTGGCCCGCAAGAGGTGGCTGGTCTTGTCGGTGACGCGCTGCAGGTCGACCAGAAAGGCCTCGGGAAAGGCCTCTTCGACCGGTTCACGGGGGGGCATCACCTCATCGCGTCGCCGCGACTCGGCCAGGCTACGTGCCCGGCGCTCGCGCCACCAGAGCCCCCCGAGCAGTAGCAGTAATAGTGCCGCGCCGAGCAACAGCCAGTGCTCCATCATCGGGCGCCAGACCTCGGTCGGGTGGTGCCCGATAGAGGCTCGCAGGGCATTGAGCACCTCATCCACCCCACCGGCCGCCTCCAGACGGTAGTAACTGCCCCCGGTCCCCTCGCTGAGGGGCTGGACCCAGCTCATGTCGGCTCGTGCGCCCACCGCGAGGACGTGGATCGCCACCTGCCGCTCGCGGGCCTTGCGGAACAACTCGCCGAGTAGCCAGTCGCGCCCCTGGCCGGGGTCGGTGGCATCGAGCCGCCCAGCGGTCATCAACAGCACCGCCTGGGGCCCGAGCCCCTGGGCGTGCTGCTGCAGCTCGTAGAGGGCGCGCTCCAGCAATCGTGCCGGGTTGCCGACCCCGGGGGAGCTGTCCGGGCTCGGCAGTTCGAGTCGCCCGTTACCCTGGAAGGATTGGGTCAGAAAGGGGGTAGCGGCATCCACCACCACCGCCGTGCGCCAACTGGACTCGGGCAGCTGAGTCAGGCGCGCGCTCAGTTCACCGTCCAGCACGCTGGCATAGAGGGCCGCTGGCTCGATGGCCAGCACCAGCTCCAACACTTGACCACGCACACCCGCGCCACTGAGCGACAACCACAGCGCGATGCCGAGCAGGAGCTGGTGTGCGGACAGGCGATGGGGTGACACGTCGTACGGCTCCTCAGCTCAGATTCGGGTCGAGATCGCTACCATGGATGCGGTCGAAATAGCGTGCACGGTAGAGCAGACGTGGGGGCGCCGCCGGGTCGTCGGTGAAACCGGCACGGTCGTGCAACACGTTGTTGCACAACAGGCCCATGCCCGATTCGAGGCGCCCGCGCAGGATCCACGGCAGGTCGGATTCGAGCAGCGCCTCCATGCGCGCCACGGCGGCCCCCACCTCGGGCGTCGCCTGCCAGTGGATGTTGCGTTTACGCAAGGTATAGCGCATGTGCAGGTTACCCCTGGGGTCGACGGAGTAGACCGGACCGGTGGCGGTGTCGCGCGCCACGCCGTTGTCGTCCATGCGAGGCGGGATGCTCATTACCTCGGGGCCCATCAGCGCGCGGACGAGTTCGGGCGACTCGTCGCGCAGCAGGATGTAGAGGATCTCCGGGTCGAGCAGGGCGTTCTCGCCCCCACTGGCGGCGGGCACCACACAGTGCAGCAACATGCCCCGGATCTGCTCCGGGCCGGTGTTGTAGTAGCCATCGGTGTGCCACTTGATAGGGCGATTGGTATAAGGGATGAAGTTGGGGTGGTCCCCCTCGGGGTTCACCGTGATGGAGGTGAGGCCGTCATCGTCGGCCAGGTAGTTACAGTCGAGGTGGCCAAGGCCGAAGCGCTCGGCCAAGGTGCGCGGGTAGCGTTTGTCCGGATCGGCCCCGATAGCGCTGGCGTAGATCACCATATTGCATCGCCGCAGGGGGTCGAGTAGGGCCTGATGTTCTGCCGCGCTGAGGCGGGTCGGGTCGCCGATCTCCACCAGGATCTCCTCAACACGCTCGGGGTGCATGGCCAGCTTGGCCTCGCGCCAGCGCAGGTAGCCCTCTCGGTTGTCGGGATGGAAGGGAGAGTGGGTGGGGATGGCTAGGGTCATAGAGTTGTCGTCGCTTGCGTGGGCGTCCCTGCCAAGGTGGCGGGGTCGCAAGACCCCGCCGTTCTCTCACTCGCTCGATTAGCGCGGCATCATGCGCGGGCCCATGTCGCCGAGCTGCTTACGCTGCTCCTCGGTCAACACGGCGTCGATGGCATCGTGCAGCTTGAGCATGGTGACGATCCCCTCACGGCGCACCTTGTACATGGCGTCGTAGGCGGCACCGATGGCATCAGGGTCGCGCTTCTCTGCACCGTGCAGCTCAGCCAGGCGGGCCATGGCGGCCTGCATGTCGGCGCTGTGCTTCTCGTGTGCAGCGGCGTGCTCCTTGAACAGTTTGTCGATGGCGGCCTTCTGCTCATCGCTCAGGTCCAGGGCGCTCAGGCGCGGCGGCAACATCCCCTCGGCCATCGCCATCGGACCCATGCCACGCCCCATCCCGGGCCCCATGCCTGGACCCCGAGGGGGCATACCCTCGGCGGGACCCATTGCATCCGGGCCCCCCTGACCCGCCCCAGGGCCCATACCGCGCGGTGGCATGCCCATACCACGACCGTAGCCGGGACCAGAACCATCCATCATGCCCTGGCCGGGACCCATGCCCTGGCCGGGACCCATGCCCTGGCCGGGACCCATGCCCTGGCCGGGACCCATGCCGCGTGGCGGCATCCCCATGCCACGCCCATAACCGGGACCGGAGCCATCCATCATCCCCTGGCCGGGGCCCATACCCCGCCCCGGGGGCATCGGGTGATGGGGACAAGTTTGCGGGTCCTGCCCTTGGGCGGGGCAGGGCATACCCGCCATGGGCGGATGACCTGGCCACTGGAAAGCGGGACCACCATCGGCGGGCGGCGCTGCCTCGCTCGGTGCAGGGGGGGCAGAAGGTGCCACAACCGGGGCGGGATTGGCGGCGACGGGGGCAGCGGCACCCTCGGCAGAGGCCTGGCCTGCGCCCATGGCGAGTACCAGAACCGAGGCCATCATGGGGACGGAAAGCTTGAGCATCGATCAATTCTCCTTGGTTAACGGTGCGACACGGCGGTGGCGGTAACGTAGCGACCGTGGCGGTGGGCTAGCGGGACCAGCAGGGTTACGGGTGCATCGCCCGAACCTATCTTATTCACTCTATCACTTGCATCTTGCCCCGTCGCCCCCTCAACAAGAGGTGTAGCACATTCACAGTGAGGATGAGATTTCACCTCTACAGTACCCCCTCATCGCCCCCTCCAATCGGCTCATGCACGCGGGCAGAGGGCTCACTCTGTAGGCTTGTTTGCGCGCAAGATGACGAACTTTCGGTTACTCGCGACGCTGGCCACCGTGCGGAAGTGGCGTTTCAGCGTCTGGTGATAATCCAGATGGCGATTACCCACCACCCACAGCTCGCCCCCCGGGCGTAGCACACGTGCCGCATGGCGGAACATCGCGTTGGCGATCTGATCACCGACACCCTGCTGCTGATGGAACGGCGGATTGCACAGGACCAGGTCGGCGCAGCCGCCCTCCACCCCCTCTAGCGTATCGCCAAGGCGAAACAGCGCCTCCCGCCCCGGGAAAACCGCGGCGAAGTTCGCGCGCGCGCTGGCGATGGCCATGTGCGACTCATCGATAAAGTGCAGCCGCGCCAGCGGGTGCTGTTCAGCGGCCACCAACCCCACCAGACCGTTGCCGCAGCCGAGGTCGATGATATCGCGTGCCTCGGGCAGCGTCGGCAGATGCTGGAGAAAGAAGCGGGTACCGATGTCCAGCGCCTCGCGGGAGAAGACGTTGGCGTGGTTGACCACCGGCCAGCCACGCCCCTCCAAGGCGTAGCGCACCGGGTAGGGGCTCGCCACAACGGGTAGCGAGGGGTCGAGCCGCGCCTCGATGAGGCGCGCCTTCTTCCACGCCAGCGAGGTGGTGGTGGCACCGAAGTACTGCTCGATCACCCGCCATGCCGCTGGGGCGAGCCCCTTGACCATACCGGCGGCGATGAGCTGGCAGTCGTCGGCGAGTAGCGGGCGTAGGCGACAGAGCTGGTCTTCGAGCAGGGCGATGGTCTTGGGGACCTTCACCACCAACAACTCGATAGGCCCCTCGGGGGCGTCAAGGCTGCCATAGAGGGGCACGACAGCCGCCTCCTGACCGTTCGCCACCAGGTTCTCCCGCGTCGCTTGCTGTGACAGCCAGGAGTCGGATTGCGCCTGCACGGCGGTGGCATGGAGCGCCACCGCCAGGGCACCGAAGCCGTCGTTGAGGATCAGTGTGCGCCGCGTACCGGGCCAACTGCGCTCCGCCAGGGCGGCGAGCAGGTACTCGTCCGCCGCGTCCCAGGCGCGCAGCAACTCACGCGGTCGGCGCGGCAGACGATGAAGGTGAAAAGTGCCTTGGGGAGAGCGAAGTTCGGTATCCATGGATAGGCGTCGCGCGGGCGGGAGGGCAGTCTAGCACGGGGGGCGCGGGGCTGGTCTTTCGCGGGAGCGCTCCACTATAGTGTGGCCAAGCACAACGATAGGCCCGAGGCCTCGAAAGGAGTAAAAGTGATGAGTGATTCCGACACGCGCTTTCGCCTGGTGACCCGCAGCGACTTCGACGGTCTGGTGTGCGGCGTGCTGCTCAAGTACCTGGGGCTAATCGAGGAGATCACCTTCGTCCACCCCAAAGACATGCAGGACGGTGCCGTGGCCATCGGCCCGAGCGACATCACCACCAACCTGCCCTACGTCTCCGGCGTGCACCTCGCCTTCGACCACCACTTCAGCGAGACCCTACGTAACGCCGACAGACCAGCCAACCTGATCATCGACCCCGCAGCCCCCTCCGCCGCGCGCGTGGTCTACGACTACTACGGGGGGGCCGATCGCTTCCCCGAGGCGTGGAACGAGATGATGGCGGCAGTCGACAAGGGCGACGCCGCCCAGTTCACCCAAGACGAGGTGCTCGATCCCACCGGTTGGGTACTGCTCAACTTCATCATGGACGCGCGTACCGGCCTCGGGCGCTTCCGTGAGTTCCGCATCGCCAACTACCAGCTGATGATGGAGCTGATCGACTACTGCACCACCCACGGCATCGACGAGATCCTCGCCCTGCCCGACGTCAAGGAGCGCGTCGAGCTCTACTTCGAGCACGCCGACCGCTTCAAGGCACAGTTACAGCGCTGCAGCACGCGGCACGGCAACCTGGTGGTACTCGACCTGCGTGAGGAGCAGACCATCTGGGCGGGCAACCGCTTCATGATCTATGCCCTCAACCCCGAGGCCAACATCTCCATCCACGTGCTCTGGGGCCGCGAGCGACAGAACACCGTCTTCGCCACCGGCAAGTCGATCTTCAACCGCAGCTCACACACCAACATCGGCGCGCTGATGCTGCGCTACGGTGGTGGTGGCCACGAAAACGCCGGCACCTGCCAGGTGTCCAACGATGAGGCCGAGGCAAAGTTGGCCGAGCTGATCGCCACCATCAACGCCGACGGCTGACCCCCCGCGGGCGGTGCCCCGCTCAGAAGAGCGAGGCACCCGCCGCCCGCTTGCGGCTCACATGCCGCCCCGCATGCCCCTTACCCCAACGCTCGTGCAGCCTTTCGAGCTGTGACGAGTGGCTGATCACCACCACCTCGTCGCCCGGCTGCACCACCACGTCACGCCCCGGCCAGACGAACTCGCCCCCCCGGTAGAGGCTGATGATGCGTGACTGCTCCGGCAGTCCCATATCGTGCACGGGCTTGCCTGCGTCCCCCTCGGCGGCGATGAAACTGAAGAGCCGGGCATCACCCTTGATCATGCTCGACAGCTCGGCCACATTCTGCCCCTCGGCAAAGTCCGCCAGGTGGCGCCCGATGGCACGCGCGGGGACGATGAAGTTGCTCAGACCCAGCTCCATGCAGATGTGCTCGAACTCCTCGTCCTCGATACGCGTCACCACCTGCGCATAACCGAGCGAGCGTCCCACCAGACTGGCGATGATGTTGGTGCGGTCGTTACTGGTGAGACAGAAGAGGATGTCGGTCTCCGCCGGCCCCGCCTCGCGCAGGATGCTCGGGGTACTACCGTCGCCGAGAAGAAACCCGCAGTCCAGCTCCCCGGAGAGGGCGTCGATCACCCCCTTGACGCGCTCGATCATCACCACCTCGTGGCCACGCCCGATGAGCAGGCGTGCTGCGGCACGACTGAGTGAACTGGTGCCGATAAAGACAAAACGCATCGACCACCTCCCGTGGTATCAAGAACGACCGGTGCCGCTACCCGGTCCCCACCAAGTGCGCGACCAGAGCAGCACCAGCAGGGCGATCACCTCGACACGCCCGAGGAGCATGTCGAGGCCGAGCAGCAGCTTGAGGGGCGGGGCCAGCGCCGGACCACTCAGGCCGCTACTGAGCCCCACGGTGGCGGTGGCCGAGACCACCTCGAAGAGGGCGGCCATCGGCTCGACCCCTGCCAGCAGAAAACCGAACCAGGAGAGCACCACCACCAGCGATAAGAGTACCACCACCATCAGCGCCTGCTGCACCTCCGGCGCCTCCAGCCGCCGCCCGCTCAGCTCCGGCTCGGCCACCGCGTGGGCCGTAAGGGCGCTACGCAACAGCATCAGTCGGGCCAGACGCAACAGGATCAGCATGCGCCACACCTTGTAGCCACCCGCGGTAGAGCCCACCGTGCCACCCACCAGCATCGCCAGGATCAGCAGCCACTGCAGCCCCGGCAACAGCGCGTCCAACGCACGCGTAGTGAAGCCGGTGCCACTGTGCGCGGAGATGAGCAGCAGCGGCCCCTCGCGCAGCGCCGTGCCCCAGTCGAGACCCTGCTGCCAGACCAACAGCAGGGTGAAGATCAGCCCGAACAGCAGCAGGCTGCGTCCCAGCGCACGCACCTCGGTGTCGCACCAGAGACAGCCGCGCGCATCGCGCCGGAGGGTGCGATACCAGAGCGGCAGTGGCAGCGCACCACACAGAGCCACCAACATCAGCGTGGATTGGGTCAGCCACGGCAGCGGTTCGAGGCTGGCATCATCCGGCGCGAAACCGCCGGTGGAGATGGCACCAAGGAGGTAGAGCAGCGCCCGCCACGCCCCCAACTCGGGCCAGATCAACAGCCACCCCAACACACTGAGCCCCACATAGACACCCACCACCCGGCGCCCATGGGCACGGCTGCTGCCGAGCAGGTCGGCCTGCTCGAAACCGGGGTCTGAGAGGCGCTTGGCCGCCAGCCCCGGGGCGATGAGCAGCGCCAAAGTGAAGACGACGATGCCTAAGCCCCCGTACCACTGCACCCAGGCACGGGCGAAGAGGAAGGTCTCCGGGCGCCCGGCCAGCGTCCCCGCCGTCGACAGACCCGTGGTAGTGAGCGCCGAGATCGCCTCGAACCAGGCATCCAGCGGCGCCAGTCCGGCGGCACAGAAGGGGTAGATGAGCAGCAGCGGGGTGACGAGGTAGGTGAACATCATCAACACCACCCCCTCGTTGTGCTGGAGATGATTCTGCCCCACCGCCACCCGGCGCAACAGCAGAGAGGCGAGCGCCAACGACAACACCGGCACCAGATAGGCAAGTGCCTGACGCCCCTCCCCCAGCGCCACGCCCACCACCACTGGCACAGCATTGAGGAGCGCCATCACCCGGCAGAGCAGACCGAGGTGGGCGAGCAGGACGCGCGGTCGCACCGCGTAACAGAGGGAGAGCAGGGGGTCGGCGTTGCGCATGGAGCCAATCGCGGCAAATAGAAGGGCAAAGCTTAGGCGATATCGCCCCATGCGCCCAGAGACGGCCCTCGGAGCAGGTCCCTAAAATGGCGAACTGGACAACCGGCATAATCCTGCAAGATACAACACCTATACTCCCGCCACATCGCGACCATCTCTACACAAATCCCCGTTAATTCACAGAGTTAACAGCCTTGCGTAGGACTACCCAGCCTTGGCACGAGGGCCTGCAACTAACTGAAACCGATTTACCCACGTGCTCTTGACAAGTATAATGATCGGTTTATCCAGCCCCCCTTTACCACGACGAGGTCCGACATGCGCATTATCCAGGAAGCCCTTACCTTCGATGACGTTCTGCTCGTGCCGGCGCACTCCACCGTGCTGCCTAAAGAGGTCGGCCTCAAGACCAAGCTGACCCGTGGCATCGAGCTGAACATCCCCATCGTCTCCGCCGCCATGGACACCGTCACCGAGGCCCGTCTGGCCATCGCCCTGGCGCAGGAGGGTGGCCTTGGCATCATCCACAAGAATATGACCATCGAGCAGCAGGCCGAACAGGTGCGCATGGTCAAGAAGTTCGAGTCCGGCGTGATCAAAGACCCCTTCACCGTGGGCCCCAACGCCACCATCCGCGAGGTGCTGGAGCTGACCCGCGCACGTGACATCTCCGGCGTGCCGGTGGTCGACGGCAACGAGCTGGTCGGTATCGTCACCAACCGCGACCTGCGCTTCGAGACCCACTTCGACGCCCCCGTCTCCTCCATCATGACCCCCAAGGCCAAGCTGGTCACGGTCAAGGAGGGGGCCGTGCGCGAGGAGATCCTCAACCTCCTGCACACCCACCGTATCGAAAAGATCCTGGTGGTCGACAACAACTTCCGCCTGCGCGGCCTCATCACCGTGAAGGATATCCAGAAGGCCACCGACAAGCCCAACGCCTGCAAGGACGACCAGGGTCGCCTGCGCGTCGGCGCCGCCGTCGGCACCGGTGGTGAGACCCCCGAGCGCGTCGCCGCCCTGGCCGAGGCCGGGGTGGACGTGATCGTGGTCGACACCGCCCACGGCCACTCCCAGGGCGTGCTCGACCGCGTCAAGTGGGTGAAGGAGAACTTCCCGCAGATCCAGGTCATCGGCGGCAACATCGCCACCGGTGAGGCGGCCAAGGCCCTGGTCGCCGCCGGCGCCGACGCGGTCAAGGTCGGCATCGGCCCCGGCTCCATCTGCACCACGCGCATCGTCGCCGGTGTCGGCGTGCCGCAGATCACCGCCATCGACAACGTCGCCACCGCCCTCGAAGGGACCGGCGTGCCGCTCATCGCCGACGGCGGCATCCGCTTCTCCGGCGACATGGCCAAGGCGATCGTCGCCGGTGCCTCCTGCGTGATGATGGGCTCCATGTTCGCCGGTACCGAAGAGGCCCCCGGTGAGGTCGAGCTCTACCAGGGGCGCTCCTACAAGTCCTACCGCGGCATGGGCTCCATCGGCGCCATGGGCGGCTCGCAGGGCTCCTCCGACCGCTACTTCCAGGACAGCACCGACAAGGAGAAGCTGGTCCCCGAGGGTATCGAGGGCCGTGTGCCGTTCAAGGGCCCGCTGCAGCCGGTGATCCACCAACTGCTCGGCGGCCTGCGCTCCTCCATGGGCTACACCGGCTGTGCCAACATCGAAGAGATGCGCACCAAGCCGCAGTTCGTGCGCGTCACCAGCGCCGGTATGGTCGAGAGCCACGTCCACGACGTGCAGATCACCAAGGAAGCGCCCAACTACCGCGTCTAGGCGCAGGACCCCGAGAAGATGAATGTGCCACGGAGGCACGGAGGACACGGAGAGGATTCAGGGCGGAAACAACACCACAGCCTGAATCGAACACTCTCTGCGGCCCTGCGTGCCCCGTGGCACACTTGTTTCTGCCGCGAAGGCGGAGCAGCACGGAGTTTGCCCAAACCCTCTCCGTGTCCTCCGTACCTCCGTGGCTATGAGCTGCGTGCCCCGTGGCACACTCGTTTCTGCCGCGCAGGCGGGGCACACCGAGGTTACTCAAACGATCTCCGTGTCCTCCGTGCCTCCGTGGCTAACGTCTTAAACCCCAGTCAACGCCCGAGGCCCAAGCCGTCATGTCCACCGATATCCACGCCCAGCGCATCCTGATCCTCGACTTCGGCTCCCAGTACACCCAGCTCATCGCCCGCCGCGTGCGCGAGGCGGGGGTCTACTGCGAACTCCACCCCTACGATATGGACGTAGCGGACATTAAGGCCTTCGGCGCCAACGGCATCATCCTCTCCGGCGGCCCCGAGAGCACCACCGCCGCCGACGCCCCCGAGGCCCCGGCCTGCGTCTTCGAGCTCGGCGTGCCGGTGCTCGGCATCTGCTACGGCATGCAGACCATGGCCATGCAGCTCGGTGGCAAGGTGGAGAACGCCGACCACCACGAGTACGGCTACGCCCAGGTGCGCGCCCACGGTCACACCGACCTGCTGGTCGACATCGAAGACGTCACCAGCCCCGAGGGCTACGGCCTCTTGGATGTGTGGATGAGCCACGGCGACCGCGTCATCGAGATCCCCGAGGGCTTCCGCCTGATGGCCTCCACCGACAGCGCCCCCATCGCCGGCATGGCCGACGAACAGCGCCACTTCTACGGCGTGCAGTTCCACCCCGAGGTGACCCACACCCGCCAGGGCCAGCGCATCATCGAGCGCTTCGTGCACACCATCTGCGGCTGCGAGAACCTGTGGAACCCCGGCAACATCATCGACGACGCCATCCACACCATCCGCGAGCAGGTGGGCTCCGACGAGGTGCTGCTCGGCCTCTCCGGCGGCGTCGACTCCTCCGTGGTCGCCGCCCTGCTGCACCGCGCCATCGGCGACCAGCTCACCTGCGTCTTCGTCGACAACGGCCTGCTGCGCTATAAGGAGGGTGACCAGGTGATGGCCACCTTCGCCGAGCACATGGGCGTGCGCGTCATCCGCGTCGACGCCGAGCAGCGCTTCCTCGACGCCCTCGCCGGGGAGAACGACCCGGAGAAGAAGCGCAAGATCATCGGCAACCTCTTCGTGAAGATCTTCGAAGAGGAGTCGGCCAAGCTCACGAATGCGAAGTGGCTGGCCCAGGGCACCATCTACCCCGACGTCATCGAGTCCGCCGGGGCCAAGAGCGGCAAGGCCAAGGTGATCAAGTCGCACCACAACGTCGGCGGCCTGCCCGAGCACATGAACCTCAAACTGTGCGAGCCGCTGCGCGAGCTGTTCAAGGACGAGGTGCGCCGCATCGGCGTCGAGCTGGGGCTGCCGAGCGAGATGGTCTACCGCCACCCCTTCCCCGGCCCCGGCCTCGGCGTGCGCATCCTCGGCGAGGTGAAGAAGCAGTACGCCGACATCCTGCGTCTGGCCGACCACATCTTCATCGAAGAGCTGCGCCGCGCCGACCTCTACGACAAGACCTCCCAGGCCTTCACCGTCTTCCTGCCGATCAAGAGCGTCGGCGTCACCGGCGACGGTCGCCGCTACGAGTACGTCGTCGCCCTGCGCGCGGTGGAGACCATCGACTTCATGACCGCCCGCTGGGCGCACCTGCCCTACGACTTCCTCGACCACGTCTCGCGGCGCATCGTCAACGAGGTGAGCGGCATCTCCCGCGTGGTCTACGACATCACCGGCAAGCCGCCGGGGACCATCGAGTGGGAATGATTCCGCGTCTGGCACAGCCAGGCACCTGATGGCATGAAATGCCGCTAAGCCCGCGTAATTGCGGGCTTTTTTTTGTTTGTGTTTGGCACGATCTGGCAACGGGAGGAAGCGCCAAGCACCGTTTGAGCATGGCATTAAAGCTGGTATTATGGTTTGGCGATGCCATGATTGATGCCGATACCATGCTGCGTTCTTTTGTGTGTTCATGGTATTAATATTCTATAAGTTACTGTTTCGTAAGAAAAAATACGATAAATTCGAGATTTTTTCAGCATGGTATCGGAGACGAAGAAGGACAAGGTACATGCTGACCGATACCAAGCTGCGCAATCTCAAGCCCAGGGACAAACTCTACAAAGTGAATGACCGGGAAGGTCTCTATGTGGCAGTGACTCCAGCCGGCTCCATCTCGTTCCGTTACAACTACTCAATCAACGGTCGGCAGGAGACCATCACCTTTGGGCGTTATGGTGTCGGTGGCATCACCCTGGCCGAAGCCCGCGAGCTGTTGGGTGACGCCAAGAAGATGGTTGCGGCGGGCAAGTCGCCGGCCAAGGAGAAAGCCCGAGACAAGGCGCGGGTGAAAGATGCAGAGACGTTCGGTGCCTGGGCGGAGAAGTGGCTGCGTGGCTACCAGATGGCCGACTCCACCCGCGATATGCGCCGCTCGGTTTATGAGCGTGAGCTGAAGCCGAAATTCAGCAATCAGAAGCTGGTGGAGATCACCCACGAAGACTTGCGGGCGCTGGCTGATGCCATTGTTGAGCGAGGCGCACCGGCCACCGCCGTTCATGTGCGTGAAATCGTGTTGCAGGTATTTCGCTGGGCCATCGAGCGTGGGCAGAAGGTCGAAAACCCGGCAGAACTGGTGCGCCCAACAAGCATCGCTCGATTCGAGCCACGTGACCGAGCGTTGACGCCAGAAGAAATTGGGCTGATGTACCAGTACATGGAGCGAGTGGGCACAAGCCCAACAAACCGTGCGGCGGCCAAGCTGTTATTGCTGACGATGGTGCGCAAGAGCGAGCTGACCAATGCGACCTGGAGCGAGATCAATTTCAGCGAAGCGTTGTGGACGATTCCAAAGGAGCGGATGAAACGCCGTAACCCGCACCTGGTATTTCTGTCCCAGCAGGCTCTGGATATTTTCATTGCCATGAAAACCTTTGCCGGTGGTTCCGACTTCGTTTTGCCATCACGGTACGACTCGGATGCGCCGATGAGCGCTGCCACACTTAACCAGGTGCTGACGCTGACTTACAAGGCGGCGCAGAAAGATGGGAAGTCACTTACCAAGTTCGGACCGCATGATTTGCGGCGCACAGCCAGCACGCTGTTGCATGAGGCCGGCTACAACACCGACTGGATCGAGAAGTGCCTGGCGCACGAGCAGAAGGGCGTGAGGGCTGTCTACAACAAGGCTGAGTACCGCGAGCAGCGGGCGGCGATGTTGCAGGATTGGGCCGATATGATTGATGAGTGGACTTCGGGAGGCAGTAAGGGTTGATGTTTTTGCTATCTTTGATAGCATTGAAGTTGATGCCGTGAATTTATAAATAAGGCCGCCATTGGCATCGGGCAGGTCAATTACCGATTAGCTGCTTCGCGCAGCTACTCGATGAATAGCAACTATTCATTTGAGAGGTATTGACCCATGCAAAATATAAAGACCCTCATCAACAGGAAGAAGCTCCTGGAGATGATCCCGCTTTCGACACGAACAATTTATAACCTGGAGCAGCGAGGGGATTTTCCACGCCGTATCGCGTTAACCAGTAGAAATGTCGCCTGGGATTTGTCAGAGGTCGAAGAGTGGATTGAGGCACGTAAATCATCGGGTGATCAAGCTGCGCGACCTGGCCCTATAGAGGGCTAGTTATATGGCTCTTGATCTTATGGCGGCTTTCACGGAATTGCCGCCACCCATTGATTATGTTCTGCCTAATATGGTTGCTGGCACTGTTGGTGCTCTTGTGTCGCCTGGTGGGGCTGGTAAATCCATGTTGGCCCTTCAATTGGCTGCACAGATTGCAGGCGGGCCTGATTTACTTGAAATAGGCGAGTTTCCCACCGGGCAAGTGGTCTATCTGCCTGCTGAAGATCCACCGGCCGCTATTCACCATCGTCTGCACGCCCTTGGGGCACACCTCAGCGCAGCGGAACGGCAAGCCGTGGCTGATGGTTTGCTCATTGAACCCTTGATCGGTAAATGCCCAAACATCATGGCTGCTAGCTGGTTCGATGCTCTCAAACGAGCCGCTGAAGGTCGTCGCTTGATGATCTTGGACACTTTGCGGCGCTTCCACATTGAGGAGGAGAACGCTAGCGGGCCGATGGCGCAGGTTGTTGGGCACATGGAGGCCATAGCCGCTGATACAGGCTGCTCCATTGTGTTTCTGCACCACGCGAGTAAAAGCGCAGCCATGATGGGGTCGGGCGATCAACAGCAGGCCAGTCGTGGATCGTCCGTACTGGTTGATAACATCCGTTGGCAATCGTACCTATCCGGCATGACGCAAGGCGAGGCCGAGATACTGGGGGTCGATGATTGTCAGCGTGGGTATTTTGTCCGCTTTGGCGTCAGCAAGGCCAACTATGGCGCACCTTTTCAAGAACTCTGGTTTAGACGGCACGACGGCGGCGTGTTGAAGCCTGCTGTACTGGAGCGGCAGTGCAAGGTGAAAAGGAGACAGCGTGAAGAAGCCTAAGCATGACCTGACCCACGTCCGACATGATCCCGCGCACTGTTTGGCACCTGGCCTGTTCCGCAGCCTCAAGCGTGGCGATCGCAAACGCTGCAAGCTGGACGTGACCTACACCTTTGGCGAGGACGAATCCATGCGTTTCGTCGGATTCGAACCTCTCGGGGCCGATGATATGCGTCTTTTGCAAGGCATCGTGGCCCTTGGCGGCCCGAACGGCATCTTGCTAACCCCGGAACCGACCAGTGAGACGGGGCGACAGCTACGGCTATTCCTTGAACCCCGTTTCGAAGCCATTGAGCAAGACGGCTTGGTGGTTCGTGAGAGCCTGACCAAACTGCTCTCAGAAACGGGCATGACGGATAGCGGCGACAACATCAAGGCGCTCAAAGCCAGCCTGCTGCGCATGTCGAACGTCACCATCCTTGTGACGAAGGGACGGCGGCAAGCCGCGTTCCACCTGATGAGTCATGCTTTTGACGAGACGGACGGCAGGCTATGGGTTGCCCTGAATCCGCGTATTGCCGAAGCGATCCTGGGGCATCGTCCATATGCCCGTATCGACATGGCGGAAGTGCGGGTGCTACAGACTGATCCGGCACGGCTGATGCACCAACGGCTATGCGGCTGGATCGACCCCGGCAAATCCGGGCGCGTGGAACTGGACACGCTTTGCGGCTATGTCTGGCCAGATGAAGCCAATGCCGAAGCTATGAAAAAACGCCGTCAGACTGCCCGGAAGGCACTGGCCGAACTTGCCGCCGTGGGTTGGGTAGTGAACGAATACGCCAAGGGAAAATGGGAGATCAAGAGGCCTGGCCCCACGGCAACTGCACCCGTTTACCGTCGTAACGTTCCCTTGTTACCGTCGTAACGCTCCCCTTCTGCCGTCGTAACGTTCCCCGTCCCAATTTGGAAAACCCAGACGGTGCGCTGCTTTGCGGGCAGTTTGGGAAATCCATCCAAGATTATCTAAAGATAATCCATCATGCGCGGTGCAGCTCGCGCCTTGAGGGCGCGTTCTGACCTTGCCAATAAAGCCCTGGCGGGCTTTATCAATCGGCCATAGGCCGATGGTTTAACGCCAAGAAGAGAAGGCGGCTTCAGTGGCCGCTGAAACGCCTTGTGAGAGGGGAAAACAACCCGGAGTCCCTTATTCCATGAGCTGAAGCAGAATCTGCGTCTAACGGTGCTGGAGGGCCGCTGTGTGCACTTGTAGTTATCTGTACTGAAACCTTGGCTCGAAACGTGAAATGGCTAAGCAGTGCCCATTCGTTCGGTAAGAATAATAAGAAGATTATTATTCTTATTATTACCAAGCAGGAATGAGCCGTGTGTGTTGGACGCCCATAACCAGTAACCTGCGTGAAGGTGTCAACATCAGGAAAGGTTGCCCCTCAAGTATCAATACGTCGCCTTAGTGGTATGACGGGAGGGGAGGCAAATTTCTTGTGTTCATTGACACTTGAGGGGCGGGTTATGCCCTTCTTTTTTGGCGTCCAACTCGCCCCATCGGGGCGAATGGTTTGTGTCGATTGTTGGCATTTTAGGTTCCGATTTAAAGCCGATTGAGCAGCGATTTTGAAGCGACTATGTCGATTGCAGGCCGATTTGGTGACGATTACGGTTATGTTGCCAAGAATCGGTGTTTGTTTGACGATAAAACGCTTTACGTTCGATATGCGCTAGATTTTCAATAGTGGGTGAAATGCGGGCAGGATGGGTGAAGTTAGCTAACCGGCAAGCCGGTTATCTATCTTCACTGTCCCTTATTCGCGCCGGGGGCACTCAACGGGAATCCTGCCCTGCGGGGCTGATCGGCTACCGCCGGTTGCAAGAGTATAGGTCTTGCTATTTTTAATATCTTTGATAGCATGGTTGTCGGGTACACCAAAAGGGTATTGATATGGCAAATGTGCTTATCAGGAATTTACCCGCCGAGGTGCACCGTGCGTTGAAAGTTCGAGCAGCGCTCAACGATAGGAGCACCGACGCGGAAATACGCGAAATACTGACGGCGGCAGTACAGCCGCTAGAGCTTGAAGAGATTGGCCGGGAAGTTGGCTTGTCCGAAAGCGATAAAAAAACAGAGTAGTTTTACGTTTGTAAGTCCGGGCCTCAGCGCCAAGGGCAATACCGATCAGCTAGTGGCGTAGCTCTTCGATGAAACGTTGCCGAGAACAAGCACAACGCTTGGTCAAGGCAATGCCTTCTTTTCATCGACGGAGTACGACCATGAAGTCCAAAATTTTAGCGGCTAAAAAAACCGCTCTAGCCGTTGCACTCGCAACCGGCTTTATCACCACTACCACCGCCCCTGTGCAAGCTGGTATCCCCGTCATCGACGGCGGCAACCTGGCCCAGAACATCATGACGGCCATCGAGTCGGTGGCGCAGACGCTCAAGCAGATTGAGCAGTACCAGACCCAGTTGCAGCAGTACGAAAATCAGCTCCAGAACACGATGGCCCCAGCCGCGTATATCTGGGATCAGGCGCAGACTACGATCAACCGGCTGATTGCCGCGCAAAACACGCTGGCCTATTACGAGAACCAGCTAGGCAGCCTGGATCGTTACCTGGCCAAGTTTCAGGACGTGGCCTATTACCGCAGCTCGCCATGCTTCAACGGCAGCGGCGGATGCACGCCGGCCGAAAAGGCAGCGATGGAAGAGAACCGCCGCCTGGCGTCAGAGTCGCAAAAGAAGGCCAACGATGCCCTGTTCCAGACCGTTGCCGACCAGCAAAAGGCTTTGAAGGATGACGCCCGTACCCTGGAGCGGCTGCAAGGCGCGGCCCAGGGTGCAACTGGCCAGCTACAGGCCATCGGCTACGCCAACCAGCTCGCCAGCCAGCAGGCCAATCAGCTCTTGCAGATTCGCACCATGTTGACCGCCCAACACAACGCGGAGGCAGCCCGGATTGCAGCAGAACTCGATGCCGAGGCGCGAGGTGATGCCAGGGCCGAGCAAATGCGTACCTGGACGTTTCGCCCGAGTCCGGCAGACAACTACTAGGGAGGCGGTGAGATGAAAAAAATCTTTTTTACTACCGCGGCTACGTTGCTGTTGTTGGCTGGATGTGAACAGGAAAGGATGCCCGAACCAAATGCGGCGACGTGTGCCCCCGATGCGTTCCAGGCAGCACTGAATGAAATGCGCAGCGAAGCGAACCGAGAGGCCTTTACCGAGGAATGCAGAGCATTCCAGAAGGCCAAGCAGATGCGTCAGTGGGAGTTCAAGCCCAGCCCTAAAGATGATTATTGAGGTGGTCGCCATGAGAAAGAAAATTGCTCTAGGTGGCTTGATGATGGTCGCCACAATGGTGCTGGCTGAACCTGCAATGGCGCAGGAGCTAAGTAGCAGCGGTGTTATGAATGATGTGCTCAAGCGTTTTCATGATGCTGCCGCAACATGGGGGCCAGCTATTGAGTCCGCTGCATCGCGTTTGTTCTGGACGCTGGTTGTGATTTCGATGGTCTGGACATTCGGCATGATGGCTTTGCGCAAGGCCGACATTGGCGAGTTCTTCGCGGAGTTCGTTCGCTTCACGATCTTCACCGGCTTTTTCTGGTGGTTGCTGACGAATGCGAACCAGGGCATGAATATCGCCGGTACGATTGTTCAGTCATTGCAAACTCTGGGCGCGCAGGCGGGGGGACTTTCCAATAGCAATCTTGGGCCCTCCAGCATCCTTGATCTTGGTTTCGAGTTATACAACCGCACAGTACAGGCCACCTCGGAGCTGGGATGGCGGCAGATGGCAACTGCTCTGGTCATGGAGCTAATGGCCCTGGCTGTTTTGTTTGTCCTGGCGTTGATTGCGGTCAACCTGTTGCTGTTGCTCGCATCAGCCTGGATTCTGTTGTATGCCGGTGTGTTCTTCCTTGGCTTTGGTGGAAGTCGTTGGACTTCCGACATGGCGATCAATTACTACAAGACCGTGCTGGGCCTGGCCGCACAGCTTATGGCAATGGTGCTTCTGGTTGCGATTGGCAAAGAGTTCATCAATCACTACTACACGCAAATCAGCGAGAACATGGCATCCCAGGAACTGGCCGTGATGTTGGTTATATCGGTCATCTTGCTTTTCTTGGTCAACAAAGTTCCGCCGATGATTTCTGGTCTTGTGTCTGGTGGTGGTATTGGCGCAGCCGGTGGAATTGGAAACTTCGGTGCGGGTGCGGCAGTTGGGGCGGCGGTGACGGCGGCCAGTATGGCAACTGGCGGCGCTGCCCTGGCAGGTAAAGCGGTTATGGGTGCCGCAGCCGGTGCAGCCGGAGGTGCAAGTGCACTCCAAGCGGCTTTTCAGAAAGCATCAGCGAGTATGGAAACCGGCGGTGACATGTCCAGCATGGGGTCAGTTGTCAGCAGTGGCGGAAACGGTGGTGGTGAAGCGGGTACTGCTGGCAGTAGCCCATTCGCCCAAGCGGCTGGCTTTGGTGACAGCGGCAGTAGCTCAAGCGGTGGCGGCTTTGCCAAGGCCGCGAAGCTGGCCACAGGCACGGCCTCCGAGTTAGCCAAGGGTGTCGGCTCTCAAGTGAAGCAGGGATTCCAGGAGCGAGTGAGCGAAACCACAGGCGGAAAACTGGCTGCTTCGATACGCGAAAGCATGGAGCCGAAAGAAGCAAGCCAATCTGGCCAGTTCGAGGGCAATAGCTTGGGCGCCGATTCTGGCCCAGATAGTAACGAAGTCAGGAGTTAGCACGATGACGACATCAACATACATGGCCGCATTGGCGGCCCTGGATGAAGCGCCAAGGGAAGAAGTCAGCCAGGTATTTATTTCGCCGCTGGGTGATCAATCGACCGAGGTCGATGCAGAGACAGAAACAGCCGCTTTTGTATCACGGCCAGACCCTATGAGAGAGAGCGAAACTAAGCCGATAAGTATTGAGGTTAATGGCGGCAGGAATGAGCGGTCAGCATTCGCGGAGGCGGCGGGGCTGTACCTGTAGGCGCACCGGGCTGGCCACAACCAGCCCGGCACTTTCAATCAACACCTACTGGAGAGGTGAATTATGACAACACAACATATTATCGAACCAGGGCAAGCAGTGCATCAAGCAGCGGCTATTCTTTCTTCTTTGGAGTACATCAACCAAGCGGAAGCGCGGAGCCTTGGGCCATTGGCCGAAGCCGTCGCTAATGCTTTTATGGTGGTGTACTACCAAGCTGAAACGGGCCGGGCGACACAGGCTGATTTTCAAGAAGCAATGAACGCCTTGCGCCAAGCGTGCAGCTAATGACGAAAGGGCGGCCACTCGAACTGGCCGCCTTTTTCAATCTTCACTGTTTGGCCATTCCCGACCCACAGACGGCGCATCCATCCATTCGCGTTCCTCCGGCGGCAGCGGGTAAGCCCCGGATGCTTCCGCGTCGGCCAGTAGTTCGGCCAGTGTGTAGCGCACCCGACCAGTGGAAACGGCGCGGGCCGGGTCGGCCTTCTCATGCAGCCTGTTCTCTAGGTTCTTTGGGTCTGTCATCGGGCGACCTCAGCAAGCATGGATACTAGGTGTTCCAGGTCAGTGATCGAATGCGCCAGGAAGCGGCCGGCGCGGCAATCTGCAATCATTTCCTCAGTTTTTTCCTACTCATGTTCAACCTCGTTCGTACCAGCTCTTCGAGCGATTCACCACGCGCACGACCAGCAGCATCACCGGCACTTCGACCAGGACGCCGACCACGGTTGCCAATGCAGCGCCGGAGTGCAGACCGAACAAGCTGATGGCGGCCGCCACGGCCAGCTCGAAGAAGTTGCTGGCACCGATCAGGGCCGAAGGACAGGCGACAGAGTGCTTTTCCCCCGCCCGCTTGTTCAGCCAGTAGGCTAACCCGGAATTGAAGAACACTTGAATCAAGATCGGCACGGCTAGCATGGCGATCACTAACGGCTGCCGGATGATGGCCTCGCCCTGGAAGGCGAACAGTAGAACCAACGTCAGCAGCAGCGCGGCCATCGACCACGGCCCGATCTTCTGCATGGCCCGTTCAAAGGCGGCCTGTCCTTGCTTGAGCAGATGCCGCCGCAAGAGCTGCGCCAGGATCACCGGCACGATGATGTAGAGCACGACCGAAATCAGCAGCGTGTCCCAAGGCACCGAGATCGAGGACATGCCCAGCAGCAGGCCGACGATGGGCGCGAAGGCCACGATCATGATGGCGTCGTTCAGAGCCACTTGCGAGAGCGTGAAAAGCGGGTCGCCGTTGGTAAGGCGGCTCCACACGAACACCATTGCCGTGCAGGGCGCGGCGGCCAGCAAGATCAAGCCCGCGATGTAGCTGTCCAGTTGATCGGCCGGCAGGAACGGAGCGAACACTTGTCGGATGAACAGCCACCCCAGCAGGGCCATCGAGAATGGCTTGACGGCCCAATTCACGAACAGCGTGACGCCGATGCCGCGCCAATGCTCTTTGACCTGGTGCAGCGCCCCGAAGTCGATCTTGACCAGCATCGGGACGATCATTACCCAAATCAGCAGGCCCACCGGCAAATTGACCTGGGCCACTTCCATGCGGCCTATGGCCTGGAACACGTCAGGAAGGCCCTGGCCGAGCGCAACACCGGCGACGATGCACAGGGCCACCCACAGCGTCAGGTAACGCTCGAAGCCGCTCATCGGGGCCTGGCGCGGCTTCGCGGCGATGGCCTGTGCGCCGGCGCTCATGCTTCCTGCTCGGTCTTGCCGATGTTCGCCAGCTCGCGCTTGATGGCCGTCTGGTCAAGCATTTTGAGAGGCAGATTCACGAACAGGCGGACGCGGTTCATCATGTGCCGGAAGGTTTGTTCGAAGGCCCGGCGCTTCTCGGCGTCAGTGCCTTCGACGGCGGCCGGGTCTTCAAATCCCCAATGCGCCGAGATCGGCTGACCAGGCCACACCGGACACATTTCGCCGGCGGCGTTGTCGCAGACGGTGATGATGAAGTCCATCTTCGGTGCGTCGGGCGTGGCGTACTCGTCCCAGCTCTTGCTGCGCAGATTCTCGGTCGGGTAATTCACCGACTCCACCTTTTCGACGGCGAAGGGATTGACCTTGCCGGTTGGGTGACTGCCGGCGCTGTAGGCGCGGAAGCGCCCTTGCCCCATCGTGTTGATGAGAGCTTCGGCCATGATGCTGCGCGCCGAATTGCCGGTGCAGAGGATGAGGACGTTATAGATTCTTTCGGTCATGATGTTTCGCTTTCTGGTAGTGGCTGGGGAGCAATGGCGATGGATGAAAGATCGGTGGCCTCGTCGATGACGTGGCCGGCCGCTTTCCGTTCGGAATAGCGGTCTGTCAGTGCTTCACGGTGCGGCCGTACCAGCGCCGTGAAGCGCACCAGTTCTTCCATCACATCGGCTATTCGGTCGTAGTACGGCGAGGGCTTCATGCGGCCCGCCGCGTCGAACTCTTGGAACGCTTTGGCGATACTCGACTGGTTCGGAATGGTGAACATTCGCATCCAGCGGCCGAGCAGACGCAAGGTGTTCACGGCGTTGAAGCTCTGCGAGCCGCCGGATACCTGCATCACGGCCAGGGTGCGGCCTTGGGTCGGCCGGATGCCGGCCATTTCAAGCGGCAGATGGTCAATCTGCGCCTTCATGACACTGGTAATCTGACCGTGGCGTTCCGGGCTGCACCAGACTTGTCCCTCTGACCACTCGGACAGGGCGCGCAGCTCCTTGACGGCCGGGTGATCGTCGCTTTGCACTTGATCGGGCAACGGCAAATCGGACGGGTCGAAGATGCGTGTTTCTGCGCCAAAGAATTGCAGCAGCCGGGCCGCTTCCTCGACGGCCAGCCGTGAGAACGAGCGGGCGCGCAGCGAGCCATACAGCAGCAGGATACGCACCGGCGGGGCGTCGGGTGCCAGCCCGAGCGCCGGGCGCTCGATGGCAAAGGATTTGTCCAAAGCGGGCAAAGAATCGGGGTCGGAAAGATGGCGAAGTCTCATGCCAACACCTTCCCGGCTTCCGTGGTGCAAGACAGGTTGCACACCTGGCCGCCGCAGCAGTTTTCCGTGAGAAAGGCCACCAGGTTAGTGGCCGTCGAAAAGTTCGCCTCGTAGATCACAAATCGGCCTTCTTGCCGCGACGTGACCATGCCGGCGTGTGCCAGCTCTTTCAGGTGGAAGGATAGCGAAGACGGCGGGATGCCGGCCGCTTCGCTGATTTTTCCGGCGGCCATGCCGGCGGGGCCGGCCTGGACGAGAAGCCGGAACACCGCGAGGCGCGATTCTTGAGCGATGGCCGCCAGGGCGGCTACAGCATTTATCGTTTCCATGTTTCAATAATAGTCGAAATATGGAGTGTGCTCAATAGCTCATTTAAGCTGTAAAAATGAGCTAGGCGCATTTAGATCGATATGTGATAAATTGGCCTGCCAGTTTAAGATGGGTGCATTTGAGTATGCCCAAAGGAGCCCGCAAGTATGCGCAGGACGAAGCCAGTAGCCGCGCCGATGGTGGCGCGGGTCTATCTGCGCGTCAGCACCGACGCGCAGGACTTGGAACGCCAAGAGGCGATCACTACGGCCGCGAAGGCCGCCGGCTACTACGTCGCCGGCATCTACCGTGAGAAGGCATCCGGCGCACGCGCCGACCGGCCTGAGCTGCTGCGCATGATCGGCGACCTACAGCCCGGCGAGGTGGTCATTGCCGAGAAGATCGACCGCATCAGCCGCCTACCTTTGCCCGAGGCCGAGCGCCTGGTGGCCTCGATACAGGCCAAAGGCGCACGCCTGGCCGTCCCTGGCGTGGTCGATCTATCCGACCTGGCGGCCGAGGCCCAGGGCGTCGCCAAGATCGTGCTGGAAGCCGTGCAGATCATGCTTTTTCGCCTGGCCTTGCAGATGGCCCGCGACGACTACGAGGACAGGCGCGAACGCCAGCGCCAAGGCATTGAGTTGGCCCGCCAGGCCGGGCGGTACAAGGGCCGCCGTGCTGATCCGAAGCGCCGCGCCCAAGTTGTCGCGCTGCGCAAGTCCGGCTACAGCATCAACAAGACCGCCGAGCTGGCCGGGTACAGTGCGGCCCAGGTGAAACGGATATGGGCCGAGGTCAGCCAGGCCGAAGCGAAGCAGCACGGCGCGTTCGTGGAGGACGCATTGACGGAAGCCGATGCCCTGGCCGCTGTCGGCCAGGATGAGCGCCAGGAGGAAAGGGCATGAAGAAGCCGAACCAAGACGACGAGCCGTTTTTCATCACCGAGGAGATTGCGGCCGAAATGATCGCCGGCGGCTATGAGTTCGAGCTGCCGCCCATTCCTTGCACCATCCGCCTACGCGACGTGCTGGAGCGCATGACCGATGCTGAGCTAGCATTGCAGCCGGGCGAGATCGCCGACCAGGAGCGTGAACGCTGCCGGCGCAAGCCGTGTTCAACCTCATGATCTGGTCATGGTATTTTTCATGGCACTGAGCCTGATAGTTCTTGCAAATTGTTGTCACTAAAGGGTTTTGTGTGCTTGTTTACAATCGAGTGGGAGTGACGGGCACTGGCTGGCAATGTCTAGCAACGGCAGGCATTTCGGCTGAGGGTAAAAGAACTTTCCGCTAAGCGATAGACTGTATGTAAACACAGTATTGCAAGGACGCGGAACATGCCTCATGTGGCGGCCAGGACGGCCAGCCGGGATCGGGATACTGGTCGTTACCAGAGCCACCGACCCGAGCAAACCCTTCTCTATCAGATCGTTGACGAGTATTACCCGGCATTCGCTGCGCTTATGGCAGAGCAGGGAAAGGAATTGCCGGGCTATGTGCAACGGGAATTTGAAGAATTTCTCCAATGCGGGCGGCTGGAGCATGGCTTTCTACGGGTTCGCTGCGAGTCTTGCCACGCCGAGCACCTGGTCGCTTTCAGCTGTAAGCGTCGCGGTTTCTGCCCGAGCTGTGGGGCGCGGCGGATGGCCGAAAGTGCCGCCTTGCTGGTTGATGAAGTACTGCCTGAACAACCCATGCGTCAGTGGGTGTTGAGCTTCCCGTTTCAGCTGCGTTTCCTGTTTGCCAGCCGGCCCGAGATCATGGGGTGGGTGCTGGGCATCGTTTACCGCGTCATTGCCACGCACCTGGTCAAGAAAGCGGGCCATACCCACCAAGTGGCCAAGACGGGCGCGGTCACCCTGATCCAGCGTTTTGGATCGGCGCTCAATCTGAATGTTCACTTCCACATGCTGTTTCTCGACGGTGTGTATGTCGAGCAATCCCACGGCTCAGCGCGTTTCCGCTGGGTCAAGGCGCCGACCAGCCCAGAGCTCACCCAGCTGACGCACACCATCGCCCACCGGGTGGGTCGCTATCTGGAACGGCAAGGCCTGCTGGAACGGGATGTCGAAAACAGCTATCTGGCCTCGGATGCGGTGGATGACGACCCGATGACACCCCTGCTGGGGCACTCGATCACTTACCGTATCGCTGTCGGTTCACAGGCGGGGCGAAAGGTGTTCACTTTGCAAACTCTGCCGACCAGTGGTGATCCGTTCGGTGACGGGATTGGCAAGGTAGCCGGGTCCAGCCTGCACGCCGGCGTGGCGGCCAGGGCCGATGAACGCAAGAAGCTCGAACGGCTGTGCCGGTACATCAGCCGCCCGGCGGTATCCGAGAAGCGGCTGTCGTTAACACGAGGCGGCAACGTGCGCTACCAGCTCAAGACGCCGTACCGGGACGGCACCACGCACGTCATTTTCGAACCATTGGATTTCATTGCAAGGCTGGCCGCCCTGGTACCGAAGCCCAGAGTCAACCTAACCCGCTTCCACGGGGTGTTCGCACCCAACAGTCGGCACCGGGCGTTGGTCACGCCGGCAAAACGGGGCAGGGGCAACAAGGTCAGGGTGGCTGATGAACCGGCAACACCAGCACAACGGCGAGCGTCGATGACATGGGCGCAACGGCTCAAGCGTGTTTTCAATATCGACATCGAGACCTGCAGCGGCTGCGGCGGCGCCATGAAAGTCATCGCCTGCATTGAAGACCCTATAGTGATCAAGCAGATCCTTGATCACCTGAAGCACAAAGCCGAAACCAGCGGGACCAGGGCGTTACCCGAAAGCCGGGCGCCACCGGCTGAGCTGCTCCTGGGTCTGTTTGACTGACGAGCCTGAAGGCCAACGATACCAATCAAAATGCTGCGTTCACAGCGCCGCGGCAGGGATCCGCCGTGCTGGTTGTCGGAAAAGGAGCCGCTAGTGGGAAAGAGGAGGGTAAATTTTCAGCGTTGCTGGCTCCCCGTCAGCCGGATTGGGTTGCATCGCAGGGGTGTCGAAAGAGTCAACTGCGGTCCAAAGCTGTTGGACTTGGGTGAAAAGGGCGTTTATTCTTCCTATACGTTGTCGGCAGCGGGCCAAAAAGGAATACGTCCATGCCCATCGAGGTGAAACCGGCTGTGAGCGCGGGTTCAAGCATATAGCCCGACAGGCGCGTATCCTTGCCGATCACGACACGATGGCGGTGGTCACCGCGACGAAAGACACGGCCAGCCGCCATGCCGACGCGCAAGGCGGTTTCCGCCGTCATCGCGCCTTCGTTGGCTTTGCCACGAATACCGTCTGTGCCGAAATATTTGCGCACCATAAGGTCGATTATCCTGTCGTCGGGTCGCCCTCAAAGGGGACATGCCTGCTGAACCGCGAATATAGAGAAATATCCCGAATGTGCAGTTAACGAATTCTTGCGGTTTCTTTCAGCGCCGCCAATACCGCCAGCCCGTCGCGCAAGGGGCGCGGCTCGTGTGTGCGGATGAAGTCAGCTCCACCTGCGGCGGCGGCAAGCTCTGCAGCGAGTGTCGCGGCCCCGACATCCCCCGGACCACGGCCTGTGAGCGCGCGCAGAAAGGATTTGCGCGAAACAGACAGAAGCACCGGCAAATCGAAGCGCAGCCGCAATTCATCGAACCGCGCCAGCACCGAGAGCGAGGTTTCGGGAGCAGCCCCCAGAAAAAACCCCATGCCGGGATCAAGGACAAGGCGGTTGCGTTTGATACCGGCACCCGTCAGCGCCGCGATGCGCGCGTCAAAGAACGCCGCAATGTGATCCATGATGTCGCCAGCGGGTGCCTCGCGCCGATCTGCCTGCCCGTCTTGCACCGAATGCATAACGACGAGTTTGGCAGATGATTTCGCCAATTGCGGATAGAACGCAGCGTCTGGAAAACCGCGAATATCATTGAGATAGGCCACACCACGCGACAAGGCATAGGCTTGCGTCGCGGGTTGATAACTGTCGAGCGAGACGGGAATGCCATCTGCCTTGAGCGCGTCCAGCACCGGCGCGATACGCGCGATTTCTGTGTCGGACGAAACAGGCGCGGCGTCGGGATTGCTGGATGCCGGACCGAGGTCGATCACATCTGCCCCCTCGGCCATCAGCTTACGCGCCTGCGCAATGGCTGCGTCTGGCGCCAGATACCGGCCTCCATCGGAGAAACTGTCCGAGGTTATGTTGACGATGCCGAAAATGATGAGCGATTTATTCATGGGGGCTTCTATAATAATAATAATCGAGCATGAGTATCATACGGATGCTCGGGTCGAAAGGGAATCCCCAGGCGAGTAACCTGTTTGCGGTGATCCATTAGCTGCAGGAGCAGAAGAGCATACATCTGGAAGCAAAGCCAGGAAAGCGGCCTATGGAGCTGTGCGGCAGCGCTCAGTAGGCAATTTTTCAAAATATTGTTAAGCCTTTTCTGAGCATGGTATTTTTCATGGTATTACCAATTAGCAGGAAAATAAGCCATTGAATATAAAAGATAAAAATGTCTTGTTTACAATAGAGCGGGAGTGAGTGGGGGTTTGCCACGGAGGCACGGAGAACACGGAGAGTGAGCATAGAGAGGGGGCCGACCGGCCCCCTCTCTGCGTTTGGGGTTTAGCCGCTCTGGCTCGACTTACTGGTACCAGTAGATACCCCATGCATCCCGGCACTACTTGCGTGCAACTATCCATCACTAAATACTCAGCTATGCAGCAGGCTATGCAAGGGGTTCGCTATGGGCTGTTTTATTCAAGGTGTCGCGGGAGGGATAGCCATTCTCGTCGTCGCTGCCATTATCGTCCCGCAATACGCCGACTACGCTGCATCAGCAGAGGTCTCCCGATGGTGCTGGGAGTTACAGCCTACCCGGCAGACCATCAGGCGAAAGATAGAGCAACTCAAGGCCACCCACGGGGTCGGTGATGGCATACCCGTCCCTACTCTGTCAGATGCATCTCTGGTGGAGATCACCCATGACGGGACCATCATCGTGCAGGGCGGCAGACTGCACCAACTTCTGTTACTGACCCCACGCCTCACCCCCGACGGCGTTGAGTGGCGCACCCTGGTCGGACCAGAGAAGGCGGCCAAGGGGTGTCAGCTACATTAAACAGACGCCTTGTACGCGACCCCAAGGAACGGTCAGCATGAATCCGCGCTGCGCTACCCCCCGCACACTGCTCCTCGCCACCCTCATCTGCTCGTCGCCCACCACCGCGGCCACGAACCTACACGACCAACTGACCCAGATGGGCTGGCAGATCGTGGCACAGAGGCCGACACCGTCCTCAGAGAACGGCCCCTACGACCAGCCCGACTTTCAGTACCGCGTCGAGACGGACAACGGCATCATCTCCATCGTTCAAGAGCCGACCTACCGCGAGCCCACCGAGCTGCCCCCCTGTGGTCTGCGCGCCGAGACACTCGAATACACCACCAGTGAATACAGTTTTTACGCCTGGGACTGCGGCGAGTGGGGTGCGGGTCTGATCGCGCGCTCGGCCAGAGGTGAATACCGATTCGAGAACCCCGAGCCGATCCGGCAATTCATCCCCTTCAGGGGTGAACTCTACCTCTTGGCGGGAGGGATTCTCTTGTTTCCCACCGGCTCACTCTATCGCCTGGATACTCAGGCCTATCCACCCCGGCTCGAACGCGTCGCGACCCTGGCCGACGCCCCGATCCAGGCCACGCCCTTTCGCGACGACATCCTCCTCATCCTGACCCGACGTGACCTGCTGGCACTCGACTTCCAAGCGAAGGGGTTCCCGATGCTCTACACCTGGATCAACCAAGGCCCATGGAGCGAGTTAGGCGCGACGAGTATCACCGTGCTGCACAATTATGCCGCGGGCCAGAAGTTCGTCATCGGTACGCAGCATGGCATTGTGGCTATCGGCGGACGGCTCACCTCTCGCCGGGTCGAGCCCGGCCTCGAATGGAAAGAGTACCGACCCACGCCTTGACGCCCTCCCGCCACACAGCCTCTCAGACCCGCGACAAAAGCGCAAAAAAAAGGGGGTACCCGAAGGTACCCCCCAACCCAGGAGAGAGCTTGTGCCGCTTACTTGGCGGTGAACTCGGGGTAGGCTTCCATACCGCACTCGACCAGGTCGACGCCCTCGTACTCTTCCTCTTCGCTGACGCGGATGCCCATGACGGCCTTGAGCACGAACCAGACGATGAGGCTGGAGACGAAGACGAAGCCGAAGATGGCGACGATGCCGTAGAGCTGACCGGTCAGGGTGGCCTCCTCGTTGGAGAGCAGCACAGCCAGGACGCCCCACATACCGACCACACCGTGCACGGAGATGGCACCGACCGGGTCATCGATCTTCAGCTTGTCGAAGGTGAGGATGGAGAAGACCACCAGCACGCCACCGATGGCGCCGATGATGGTGCCGAGCAGGGGGGTGGGGGTGTTGGGGCCAGCGGTGATGGCCACCAGGCCAGCCAGGGCACCGTTCAGGGCCATGGTCAGGTCGGCCTTGCCGAACAGCACGCGGGCGGTGATGAGGGCGGCGACCAGGCCACCAGCAGCGGCCATGTTGGTGTTGACGAACACAGCGGCGATGGCATCGGCAGCGCCCTTGCTATCGAGGGCCAGCTCGGAGCCGCCGTTGAAGCCGAACCAGCCGAGCCAGAGGATGAAGGTACCCAGGGTGGCGATGGGCAGGTTGGCACCGGGGATGGCGTTGATCTGGCCGTTGGAGCCGTATTTGCCCTTACGTGCGCCGAGCAGCAGGACACCGGCGAGTGCAGCGGCCGCGCCGCACATGTGCACGATGCCAGAACCGGCGTAGTCGGAGTAGCCGACCTCGGAGAGGAAGCCACCGCCCCAGCTCCAGTGGCCCTGAATGGGGTAGATGAAGCCGGTCATGACCACGGAGAAGAGCAGGAAGGCCCACAGCTTCATGCGCTCGGCGACGGCACCGGAGACGATGGACATGGCGGTGGCGACGAACACGACCTGGAAGAAGAAGTCGGCGAGCATGGCGTGGTGCGGACCCGCATCACCCATGTAGGAGACACCGTCGTCACCGGCGATGCCGCTCAGGAGGAAGCCGCCACCGATGAAGCTGTTACCAGAGCCGTACATCAGGTTGTAACCGACCAGCAGGTACATGATGCAGGCGATGGCGTAAAGGGCGACGTTCTTGGTGAGGATCTCGGTGGTGTTCTTGGTGCGGACCAGACCAGCCTCAAGCATGGCGAAGCCAGCGGCCATCCACATCACCAGCGCGCCAGCGAGGACGAACCAGAAGGTGTTAAGTACGTATTGCAATTCTGCTACGGGTTCCATGACGAACTCCTATGCCAAATTCAAATGAGTGAAGAGAGGTGGTCTTAGAGGGCGTCGGCGCCGGACTCACCGGTACGGATGCGGATTGCCTGCTCAAGCTCGAAGACGAAGATCTTGCCGTCACCGATCTTGCCGGTGTTGGCCGCCTTGGAGATGGCCTCGATCACCTGATCGACCATCTCGCTGGAGACCGCGGCCTCGATCTTCACCTTGGGCAGAAAATCGACCACATACTCGGCACCACGATAGAGCTCGGTGTGCCCCTTCTGACGGCCAAAGCCCTTCACCTCGGTGACGGTGATGCCCTGGACCCCGATCTCGGAGAGGGCTTCACGCACGTCATCCAGCTTGAACGGCTTGATGATTGCGGAGATTAATTTCATGAGCTGGTTTCCTCGTCTGCATGGCGAAGCGACCCCTGAGGTCGTCTCGCACGGATGAATCATTGACACCGCACGACAGGTACTGATGTCGCCCACGTCCGCCCCAGGACGGAGCCATGTGCGTGACGCCTATCCGTATGCACACCTTGTGCCAATACCCAGAACCGGGCGTGGTCACAGGGGATTGGCCGTTCACGGCAGACCCATGCCCACCCTCAGGGGCCATTCGCGCCCTTTCGCGCGCAAATCGCACCATGATGGTGCAAGCGGCCGCGCTTTCGGCACAACCGCTGTGCGTGGCCCGCACCGCTCCCCCTCAAAAGGACAGATGGTTGGCACATATGCCACCGCAGGCACTCACGACCCGACCGAACGGCACAAAAAAAGGGGTGGGTGCCGAGGCACCCACCCCTTGAGGGGCACGCGAGAGGCGAGGCTTACAGGTTGTAGCCGCGCTCGTCGTGCATGGCGATATCGAGGCCTTCGCTCTCCTGCTCCTCGGTCACGCGCAGACCGACCAGCAGGTCGACAATCTTGAGCAGGACAAAGCTGGCCACGGCGGTGTAGACCAGGGTGGCGAGCACGCCGATGGCCTGCACCACCACCTGCTGACCGATGCTCACGCCCTCGGCCAGACCCACGCCGCCGAGGCTGGCGTCGGCACACACGCCGGTGAGGATAGCACCGATGATGCCGCCCACCGCGTGCACGCCGAAGGCGTCCAGGGAGTCGTCATAGCCCATGGCGCGCTTGAGCTTGGTGGCGGCGAAGAAGCAACCGACACCGGCAGCGGCGCCGATCAACAGGGCACCCATAGGGCCTGCGGTGCCGGAGGCGGGGGTGATGGCGACCAGACCGGCCACGGCACCGGAGGCGATGCCCAACACACTCGGCTTGCCGTGGGCGACCCACTCGGCGAACATCCAGGCCAGAGCGGCGGCGGCGGTGGCGATCTGGGTCACCGCCATGGCCATGCCGGCGGTGCCGTCGGCGGCCAGCTCGGAGCCTGCGTTGAAGCCGAACCAACCCACCCACAGCAGGGAGGCGCCGATCAGGGTATAGGTCAGGTTGTGCGGGGGCATGGCGGTGCCGGGGTAACCCTTGCGCTTACCCAGGACGATGGCCGCGACCAGACCGGCGACACCGGCGTTGATGTGCACCACGGTACCACCGGCGAAGTCGAGCACACCCTTGTCGGCCAGCCAGCCGCCACCCCACACCCAGTGGCAGATCGGTGCATAGACCAGCAGCAGCCAACCCCCCATGAACCAGAGCATGGCGGAGAACTTCATGCGTTCGGCGAAGGCACCGACAATGAGTGCCGGGGTGATGATGGCGAAGGTCATCTGGAAGGTCATGAACAGGGACTCGGGGATGGTGCCGCTCAGGCTGTCCACCGTCACCCCGGAGAGGAACATCTTGCTGAAGCCGCCCATCCAGGCGTTCATCGAGCCGCCATCGGTGAAGGCGATGCTATAGCCGGCGACCATCCACAGCACGGTCATCAGGGCGGTGATAGCGAAGCACTGCATGAGCACCGAGAGGACGTTCTTGGCACGCACCATGCCGCCGTAGAAGAGCGCCAGACCGGGGATGGTCATGAGCAGCACCAAGGCGGTGGCGGTGAGCATCCAGGCCGTGTTGCCGGAGTCCAGGGCGTCTTCGGCGAAGGCCGCAACGGGGAGGGTGGTGGCGAGCAGCGCCCACAGGCCCTGCGAAACTCTCTTTATCTGCATCGGTAATCTCCTAAAAAAATTTCGCCGCTTAGAGGGCGTCGGCGCCGGACTCACCGGTGCGGATTCGGATGGCCTGTTCCAGCTCGAAGACGAAGATCTTACCGTCGCCGATCTTGCCGGTATTGGCCGCCTTGGTGATGGCCTCGATCACCTGATCGACCATCTCGCTGGAGACGGCCGCCTCGACCTTCACCTTGGGCAGGAAATCGACCACATACTCGGCGCCGCGATAGAGCTCGGTGTGCCCCTTCTGACGGCCGAAACCCTTCACCTCGGTGACGGTGATGCCCTGGACCCCGATCTCGGAGAGGGCTTCACGCACGTCATCGAGCTTGAACGGCTTGATGATGGCGGAGATAAGTTTCATGACGTTCGCTACCTCTTCTTCAAGTGTTGTTGGAGTGTTCGGCGGTCATACCCATCGCGACGGGCGACCGTCCACACCGAAACGGCCCTGCCCGCGCATGCCCGTTCGCAGTGCCACTGGTTAAATAACCCTCCCAATAGCAAGCATTTGATATGCCAAGCCCCTGGCAGGGGCCCCAAAGGGGCCCGCCACCAGAATCGAGCCCCCCTGCGCACCTGAAAGAGGCCGCTCCGGGGATTGAGACGGCGCAGAACGGCCAAGATACGCACCAATGAGGTGCACCGAGGGGAGACAACAGCGAGTTCTGGTGCACACCCCAACGCGATGTCCGCCCTCCCCCCGTCATCCCCTCGACCAAAACCCATCACCCGAGCCCCCTCGACTGACGCACCGAAACGATTGTCGTACAATGACCCAATCACCCGCCGCGCGACCGGAGAGCCCCGTGGACCTCAACTTCATCGACGACATGACCCGCCGCATCACCGCCCTGCTCCCCCCGGGCGTACAGTTGCTGCAACGCGACCTGGAGCGCAACATCCAGAGCGCCCTGCAGGCCGGTTTCGGGCGCCTCGACCTGGTCACGCGCGAGGAGTTCGAGGTGCAGAGCCAGGTCCTCGCCCGTACCCGCGCCCAGCTCGACACCCTGCACGAGCGCGTGCGCGACCTGGAGGACCGGCTCCACGCCCAGCAGCAGGTGAGCCGCGACGAATGAGTCGCCCCTGAGAACAGCACACATGGGAGGGAATCCATGCCGCACACCGACCCACGCCCCCACCTGACCGCCACACCCCCATGACCCTGGCGGTGGTCCACTGCCGCGCCGCCGTCGGCATCGATGCACCGCCGGTGGCGGTCGAGGTGCACATCGGCGGCGGCCTACCGGCGCTCAATCTGGTCGGCCTGCCAGAGGCGGCGGTCAAGGAGAGTCGCGAGCGGGTGCGCGCCGCGCTGCTCACCAGCAACTTCGACTTCCCCGCCGCGCGCATCACCATCAACCTCGCCCCCGCCGACCTGCCCAAAGAGGGGGGACGCTTCGACCTGCCCATCGCCATCGGCATCCTCGCCGCCTCCGAGCAACTGCCCGGTGCCGATCTGAAACAGGTCGAACTGGTCGGCGAACTGGCCCTCGACGGTGGCCTGCGCCCGGTACGCGGCGTACTGCCCATCGCCCTCGCCGCACGCGACGCCGGGCGCGCCCTGCTGCTGCCACGCGCCAACGCCGACGAGGCCGCCTTGATCGAGGGGGGAGAGCTATTCGCCGCCGACCACCTGTTGGAGATCTGTGCGCACCTCACCGGCCAGGGGCGTCTGCCCCTGCACACCCCCGCCGAGGCGCCGACGATGCACACCGAACACCCCGACCTGTGCGAGGTACAGGGGCAGCACCAGGCACGCCGGGCGCTGGAGATCGCCGCCGCCGGGGCCCACAGCCTGCTGCTCTACGGCCCCCCCGGCACCGGCAAGACCATGCTCGCCAGCCGTCTACCCGGCATCCTGCCGCCGCTCGGCGACCGCGAGGCGGTGGAGAGCGCCGCCGTGCGCTCCATCAGCCGGGGTGGACTCGACCCCGCCGAGTGGCGCCAGCGCCCGTTCCGCAGCCCGCACCACACCAGCTCCGCGGTGGCCCTGGTGGGCGGCGGCGGCAACCCACGCCCCGGCGAGATCTCCCTCGCCCACCACGGCGTACTGTTCCTCGACGAGCTGCCGGAGTTCGACCGCAAGGTGCTGGAGGTGCTGCGCGAACCGCTGGAGGCGGGCGAGATCACCATCTCCCGCGCCGCCAACCAGGTGGTCTTCCCCGCCCGCTTTCAGCTGGTAGCGGCGATGAACCCCTGCCCCTGTGGCTATCTCGGCCACCCCAACGGACGCTGCAGTTGCAGCCCCGAGCAGGTCGCCCGCTACCGCGCGCGCATCTCCGGCCCCCTGCTCGACCGCATCGACATGCACGTGGAGGTCCCGGCCCTGCCACGCGAGGCACTCGGCAACCGCCAGCCGGCCGAGTCGAGCCACGCGGTGCAGGCGCGTGTCTGCGCCGCGCGCGCACGACAGTTGGCCCGGCGCGGCCACGCCAACGCCCACCTCGGCCCGCGCGAGATCAATCAGGACTGTCCCCTGGGGAATAGCGAGGCGCAGCTACTGGAGCAGGCCAGCGAGCGCCTCGGGCTCTCCGCCCGCGCCTACCACCGCATCCTCAAACTGGCGCGCACCATCGCCGATCTGGAAGGAAAAGAGGCCATAGAGCGCCGCCACCTGGCCGAGGCGATCGGTTATCGGGTGTTGGATCGTGGCGGACGGGGGCGGTGAGCGGCTCCACTCAGGGCCACCCTCAAAGGTTGGCTGGCTGGGGCAGGCCGACACCGGCAGAGGACGATGTGGACGTTCGACGAGTGCACCCACGCCCGTCGAACACCGTGAGGCGCGCAACCTCTAGGCGGTGGCGTGCGTGATTACCCCTTGGGAGTGCCCACCACTACCGGCTCGGCGTGCCAGATCTGGTTGTTGTAATCCACCACCGAGCGGTCGGCGCTGAAGTAGCCCATACGCGCGGTGTTGAGGATCGACATGCGCCGCCAGTGGTGCGGCTCGGTGAAGGCGCGCGCCACCGCCTCCTGCGCGTTGAGGTAGGAGGGGAAGTCGGCCAGCAGCAGATAGGGGTCGTGCTGCAACAGGTTATCGAGCAGCGGACGGAACAGCTCACCGTCGCCATGGGAGAAGAGCGAGGTGGCGATGAGGTCGATCGCCTCGCGCAGCTCCGTGTGGCCGTGGTAGTACTCCCACGGGTGATACCCCTCCGCCAGTAGCTGTGCCACCTGCCCCTCGGTATGGCCGAAGAGGAAGAAGTTCTCCGCCCCCACGGCGTCGCGGATCTCGACGTTGGCCCCGTCCAGCGTGCCGATGGTCAGTGCACCGTTGAGCGAGAACTTCATGTTGCCGGTGCCCGAGGCCTCCTTACCCGCGGTGGAGATCTGCTCGGAGAGGTCCGCCGCCGGGTAGATAGGCTGGGCGTTCTTGACGTTGAAGTCGGGGTAGAAGACCACGCGCAGCCAGCCGTTGATCTGCTTGTCGTGATTGACCACCTCGGCCACCGAGTGGATCAGCTTGATGATCAACTTGGCCATGCGGTAGCCGGGGGCCGCCTTACCACCGAAGATGAAGGTGCGCGGGATGTAGTCGCCGTTAGGGTTCTGCTTGATACGGTTGTAGAGGCTGACGATGTGCAGCAGGTTGAGGTGCGGGCGCTTGTACTCGTGGATGCGCTTGGCCTGCACATCGAAGAGTGAGTGCGGGTCGACCTTAATGCCCAGGCGTTGTTCGATCTGTTGGCCGAAACGCGCCTTGGCCTCGGCCTTCATCTGTGCCCAGCGCTCCTGAAAGGCGCTGTCGTCGGCGTGCGCCTCCAGCTGACGTAGGGTGCGCAGGTCGCGCGGCCAGGCGGGACCGGCCACCTCGGTGAGGATGGCGTCGAGCCCGGGATTGGCCTGCTGGACAAAGCGCCGCGGCGAGACGCCGTTGGTGACGTTGTGGAACTGTTCAGGCCAGAGGTCGTGGAAGTCTCTCAGCAGCTGATGCTTGACCAGCTCCGAGTGCATCGCCGCCACGCCGTTCACCGCGTGGCTGCCGATGGTAGCCAGGTTGGCCATGCGCACCCGTTTGCCCCCCTCCTCGCCGATGATCGAGAGGCGGGCGATACGCTCGGCGTCCCACGGATAGCGCACGCGCATCTCATCCAGGAAGCGCTGGTTGATCTCGTAGATGATCTCCAGGTGACGCGGCAGTACGCGCCCGAACAGCTCCACCGGCCAGGTCTCCAGCGCCTCGGGCAGTAGGGTGTGGTTGGTGTAGGCGAAGGTGTTGCGGGTGAGGTGCCAGGCGGCGTCCCAGTCGAGGCCGTGCTCGTCGAGCGCGAGGCGCATCAGCTCGGCCACGGCGATGGCCGGATGGGTGTCGTTGAGCTGCGCGGCGTACTTCTGCTCGAAGCCGTGCAGACTCGGCGAGGTCTGTAGATAGAGGCGGATCATGTCGCGCAGGGCGCAGCTGACGAAGAAGTACTGCTGCTTGAGGCGCAGCTCCTTGCCACCGATCTGCTCGTCGTTGGGGTAGAGCACCTTGCTGATGTTCTCCGCCTCGGTCTTGGCGTGCACCGCGCCGTAGTAGTCGCCCTTGTTGAAGCTGCCGAAGTCGAACGACTCCGCCGCCTCGGCACGCCACAGGCGCAGCAGGTTGGTGTTGTCGACGCCGAAGCCGAGGATCGGCGTGTCGTAGGGCACGCCGTTGATCACCAGTGCCGGGTGCCAGCGCACGCGCAGCCGCCCCTGATCGTCGTGGTACTGCTCGGTGTGGCCGCCGAACCAGACCGGCATGCGCAACTTGGGGCGTGGCATCTCCCAGGGGTTGCCGTTGCGCAGCCACTGGTCGGTGATCTCCACCTGCCAACCGTTGCGGATCTCCTGATCGAAGATGCCGTACTCGTAGCGGATGCCGTGGCCGATGGCGGGGATCGCGCGGGTCGCCAGGGCGTCCATGAAGCAGGCGGCGAGGCGCCCGAGACCACCGTTGCCCAGGCCCGGCTCCTCCTCCTCCTCCAGGATCTCGTCGAGGTCGAGGCCCAAGGTGGCCATCGCCTCGCGGGTAGTCTCCAGGATACAGAGATTGCTCAGATTGTTTTCCAGGTGCGGTCCGAGCAGGAACTCCGCCGAAAGGTAACAGACGGTGCGCGCCTGTCGCTCCTTATAGGTGTTGGCGCTACGCAGCCAACGCTCCAGCAGGCGGTCGCGCACCGTATAGGAGAGCGCCATGTACTGGTCATGGCGGGTGGCAGACTCCAGGGGACGCCCCTGGAGGTAGAAGAGATTATCGAGAAAGGCCTGGCGCAGGTGCTTACAGGTCATGCCCGTGCGGGTGTGCTCGACGGGGGTGGGATTCTCCGTGTCGGAGGTGGCCATAGGGTACTCCTGAGGTCGACAGGGTCTCTGTTCTTGATTCGGGTGTCGAGGGTCGTCAGGCCGGTGCAGGTCTCGTGACACGGGCCTGACGACCTACGCCCAAGGGGCGCGCGGACGCGCCATTACCTAGCGCCCCACGGCACTCGCACCGCCGTAAGACGACGATGCGACGCAGACGAGGGGGCGTTGTACCGCAAACCCGTTAGTAGGGCCAAACCCAATCGCGCACGTCCGGCTTATCGATGCCGTGCTCGTAGGCGTAGTGACGGCACTCGATCTGCATCTCGCGCAGCTTCTCCTTGACGTGGGCACCGGCCACGGCCAGGCCGGGGACGCGGTTGATCACATCGATGGCCAGGCTGAAGCGGTCGATCTCGTTGTTGATCGCCAGCTCCAACGGGGTGTTGATGTTGCCCTTCTCCTTATAGCCGCGCACGTGCAGGTTGCGGTGGTTGGTGCGGCGGTAGGCGAGGCGGTGGATCAGCCACGGGTAGCCGTGGAAGTTGAAGATCACCGGCTTGTCCTTGGTGAAGAGGCTGTCGAAGTCGCGGTCCGAGAGGCCGTGGGGGTGCTCACCCTCGGGCTGCAGGCGGAACAGGTCGATGACGTTGATGAAGCGCACCTTCAGCTCGGGGAAGTGTTCGCGCAGCAGGGCGGTGGCGGCCAGCGCCTCCACAGTGGGGATGTCGCCACAGCCGACCATCACCACGTCGGGCTCGCTGCCCTGGTCGTTGCTCGCCCAGTCCCAGATGCCGAGGCCCTTGGTGCAGTGCTTGATCGCCGCGTCCATGTCGAGGAACTGCAGATGCTGCTGCTTGTCGGCGACGATGACGTTGATGTTGTCGGTGCTGCGCAGGCAGTGGTCGGCGGTGGAGAGCAGGGTGTTGACGTCCGGCGGCAGGTAGATGCGCGTCACCTCCGGGTTCTTGTTCACCACCACGTCGAGGAAGCCGGGGTCCTGGTGGGTGAAGCCGTTGTGGTCCTGACGCCAGACGGTAGAGGTGATGAGCAGGTTGCTCGACGAGACCGGACGACGCCAGGTGATCTCCTTGCTGATGGCCAGCCACTTGGCGTGCTGGTTGTACATGGAGTCGATGACGTGGACGAACGCCTCGTAGGTGGAGAAGAAGCCGTGGCGACCGGTGAGCAGGTAGCCCTCGTACCACCCCTCCAGGGTGTGCTCGGAGAGCATCTCCAGTACGCGCCCGTCGGGGGAGAGTTCACCGCCATCGGCATCCTCGGGCAGGTAGTCGGCGAGCCACAGCTTCTTGCTCACCTGGTAGATGGCGTCGAGCTTGTTGGAGGTGTTCTCGTCCGGGCCGAAGACGCGGAAGTTGTCCATGTTGCGCGCCATGATGTCGCGCAGCAGGGCACCGAGGGGCTTGGTGTTGAACTGACGCTCCTGGGCCGGACGCGGCACGGCGGCGGCGTAGTCGCGGAAGTCGGGCATGCGCAGGGCGCGGCGTAAGAGACCACCGTTGGCGATGGGGTTGGCGCTCATGCGGCGGTTGCCGCTCGGGGCCAGCGCCTTGAGTTCGGGGATGAGCCTGCCCTCTTCGTCGAACAGCTCCTCGGGGCGGTAGCTGCGCAGCCACGCCTCCAGCTGACGCAGGTGCTCGGGGTTCTCCTGCACCCCGGCCAACGGCACCTGGTGGGCGCGCCAGAAGCCCTCGACACGGTGGCCGTCGACGCTCTTCGGGCCGGTCCAGCCCTTGGGGGTGCGCAGTACGATCATCGGCCAGTGGGCGCGCTTGGCCACACCACTCTCGCGCGCCTCGCTCTGGATGGCGCGGATCTCCGCCAGGCACTGCTCCAGGGTGGCGGCCATCTTCTGGTGCATCGCCTGCGGGTCGTCGCCCTCGACGAAGTGCGGCACCCAGCCGTAGCCACGCATCAGGTCCGCCAGCTCCTCGCCGGGGATGCGCGAGAGCAGGGTCGGGTTGTTGATCTTGTAGCCGTTGAGATGAAGGATCGGCAGCACCGCGCCGTCGCGGATCGGGTGCAGGTATTTGCTGGAGTGCCAGGCGGTGGCCAGCGGGCCGGTCTCGGCCTCGCCGTCGCCCACCGCCACGGTGACCAGCAGGTCGGGGTTGTCGAAGGCGGCACCGAAGGCGTGCGAGATGCTGTAGCCCAGCTCGCCACCCTCGTGGATCGAGCCGGGGGTCTCGGGGGTGCAGTGGCTGCCGATACCGCCGGGGAAGGAGAACTGCTTGAAGAAGCGGCGCAGGCCGTCGAGGTCCTCGCTCTTGTCGGGGTAGATCTCGGCGTAGGTCCCCTCCAGGTAGACCGGCGCGAGCACGCCGGGGGCGCCGTGGCCGGGCCCGGCGAGGAAGATCGCGTTGAGGTCGTACTTGTTGATCATGCGGTTCATGTGCGTGTACATGAACGCAAGGCCGGGGCTCGCGCCCCAGTGACCGAGCAGACGGCTCTTGATGTGCGCGGGCTGTAGTGGCTCGCGCAGCAGCGGGTTGGCGCGCAGGTAGATCATGCCGGCAGCGAGGTAGTTACAGGCGCGCCAGTAGGCGTCGGTGAGGGCCAGTTCATTGGCGTCGAGCGGCTGCTCGACGAGGCGATTCTCGTTCATTCGGTACTCTCCCGGAAGTGCGGGTGGATGGTGTTAAAGCTGAGGTTCAATCTTGCAAGAGCGAGGCCACCTGACGGGCGATGGCCAGCTCCTCGTTGGTCGGGACCACCAGGATCGCCGCGCGGCTATTGGCGTGGCTGATGCGATCGGGCTGTGGCGCGCTGTTGCGATCGGCATCCAGCGCGAGGCCGAGGTGCTCCATCTCGGCACAGCAGCGGGCGCGGATCTCGGCGCTGTGCTCACCGATGCCGCCGGTGAAGATCAGTGCATCGAGGCCACCGAGGATGGCGAAGTAGGCGCCGATGTATTTGCGCAGGCGGTAGACGAAGAGGTCGCGGGCGAGGGCCGCGTCGGCATCCCCCGCGTGGGCGCGCAGCAACACCTCACGCATATCACCCACCCCGCTGACGCCACGCAACCCCGCCTGATGGGTGAGCAGCCGCTCCACCTCCTCGGTGCTGAGGCCGTCGCGGCGCAGGTAGAAGAGGATGCCGGGGTCGAGGTCGCCGCAGCGGCTGCCCATCACCAACCCCTCCAGCGGGGTCATGCCCATGGAGGTGTCGATGCTGCGCCCGTGGCGGATGGCCGCGGCGCTGGCGCCGTTGCCCAGGTGCAGGGTGATGAGGCGCAGCTCGTCGAGCGGACGGTGCAACTGCTTGGCCGCCTCCTGCGCCACATACTCGTGGGAGCAGCCGTGGAAGCCGTAGCGGCGCACGCCGTGGTCGTGATAGAGGCTATTCGGTAGGGCGTAGCGGTGTGCCACGGCGGGCATGCCAAGATGAAAGGCGGTGTCGAAGGCGGCCACCTGGGGTAACTCGGGCACCAATGCCACGAGGCTCTCGATGGCGGCGAGGCTGGCCGGGTTGTGCAGTGGGGCGAGGGGGATGGCGGCGCGGATGGCGTCGAGCACCTCGGCGTCGATCCGCGCCGGGGCGTGGAAGCGCCCACCGCCGTGGACCACGCGGTGGCCCACCGCATCGAGCTGGTGCAGGTCGTAACCCGCCACACGAATATCATCGACCATGTGGTGGATGGCGGTGGCGTGGTCGGGGACGAGGGCTCCACCGATGGCGTCGATGAGGCCGGCGTGGAGGGCCCGCCCAGACGGCCATTGCAGCAGTCGGTACTTGAGCGTGGCGCTCCCGCAGTTGATGACCAGGATCGTCTGCAATGTCCCCTCGAACACAGGGCGTAGAATGGGCCTAGTGTAGCAATCGCTCTTTACAGTGCGATGATCACCAGCGCACAGATCCCTCGTCACGAACACCGTCGGCGTGGCCCCGGCGCCTGGCGAGCCGTCACCGAACCCGGCCAGATCCAGACCTTGACCGTTTCTATGCGCCGGAGCGTCACCGCGCCACTGTGGGCATGGCCTCGACCTGCACAGACACCCTTCAGACCCGCTCCTCGACCAGAGGACTAAGGCAGGATCATGCCGAGGATCTGGCGTGGATCCATCTGGTTCTCGTGCGCCACCTGTTCCAGACTGACCTGTTCGGAGTCGACCTTGAGTCCCGCCTGACGTAGGTGCGCCACCAGACCCGCACCGTCGTTATGCAGTAACGGTGCGACCTCGGCCAACGGGGCGTTGAGCACCAGGCCGACGGTCTGGCGGATCGGGTTACCACCGGCCTCCTCCTGCAGGGTCGGCACCACGAAGGCGGCCAGGGCGATCAGGCTCACCCCACCGATGAGAGCGAAGGTACGCCCCTTGAGGTGGCCGACGAAGGGGCGCAGGTGGCGCACGACATGCAGCGCGGCACCGAGCACGAAGAGCAACCCGAGCCACTCGTGCGCCTCCTTGATCTGCCCCTCCGCGAGGTGGAAAAAGAGCATCAGACCGGTGACGCCGACGATGGCAAAGCTGGCCATGGTCAGCGGTGTGGCGATCCGTTGAATCGTGCTGGAATGGTGTGGCATCTCGACTCTCCCGTTTTTCAATAATGATGGAGGAGAGTATGAGTTCAGTGCGTGTCGAGTTGGGTGGTGAGAGGGTGAGGAAGTGTCAGGTCTCGAACAGCGCACACCGACACCCACGAGGACGACGCCCTCGTGCCTTAGCAACCGACTACCCTCGAATGACGTGGCCTGCGTCAGCGGTATCACCGCGCGCCTTCAGCGAACGCCTAAACCAGCTTCAGCTCAACCTGACAGCGCTCGGGTTTCAATCCCGTCACCACGACCCGCACCCGGTCTCCCTCAGTAAAGCGCTGCTGATAATCGGGCGGCAGATTGGAGCGGTGCACCAGCCCCATCTGCTCCTGCCCCACGAAACGCACGATCACACCGACCCAATACGCATAGGCCACCACCCCATACAACTGCTGCCCCTGGTGATACTGCTCAGCGAACTGCTGCCAGGCGGCACGCTGCTGCGGGTTGGGCTCCCTCTCCGCTTCTTCCACATGCGGTTGTGCCAGCTTGAGACTCTCGCGCGCAAGACAGATAGAGGCCTGCCCATCCGCCCCCTGACGCGAGGTCAGCTCGAACAGCTCCGTGGCCTTCAGCAGCTCCTTGAGCTTCTCATAGCCGTAGTGAGTGGGAGAGAAGTGCGGCTCTCGCTGGTGCAGATGTGTCCCCATAGGGCCGAGTTCGGCCCACCCGTCGGCACCGGCAACGGCAGCCACCGCCTCGCGCAACAGCGCCACGAGCCTTGCGTCCCCATTCAGTTCTGCCGCTGCTTTACGCGCTATAGCTACGCCGACAGCCGTGGGCGATGGTAGGTCGTTCTGGGCAGTGGTACGGGTATTACACAGATGGATATGCGTGCCTCGGCGCTCGACCTGAAACAGCTCCGTGGCCTCTACGAGGTCGCCCAACTTGGCGTAGCCGTAGTTGCGCGAGTCGAACTCTGGGGCCTGTTTGGCGATGTGGCTACCGACGGCCCCGAGAAAGGCCCAGCCGCTGTCGTCCGAGGCGGCCTCGACCGCCCCACGCAGCAGATTCACCAGTTTGGTATCGCCTCTGAGCTGGGACCTGGTGCGTCTGGCCAACGGCTCCTGGCCACTCTCGCTCTTGGGTCGCAACACCTCGGTGTAGATGAACTTGTCGCAGGCGGAGACGAAGGCCGAGGGGGTCTTTTGTTCACCGAAACCGTAGACCTTCAACCCCTCTTCGCGGATGCGCGCGGCGAGGCGGGTGAAGTCGCTGTCGCTGGAGACCAGACAGAAGCCGTTGAAGCGGTGGGTATAGAGCAGGTCCATGGCGTCGATGATCAGCGCGCTGTCTGTGGCGTTCTTGCCGTTGGTGTAGGCGAACTGCTGCATCGGCTGGATCGAGTGCTCCAGCAACAGCTCCTTCCAGCCGCCGAGATTCGGTTTGGTCCAGTCTCCGTAGATGCGCTTGACGCTGGCAATGCCGTAGCGGGCGACCTCTGACATCAGCCCCTCGATGATGGCAGGCTGCGCGTTGTCGGCGTCGATGAGTACGGCGAGGCGGTGTTGGCTCTCTGGCATCTCCACTCCTTGGCTTGGTTGTATAGCGCGATTCTACCCGGCTTGCGTAGCGGGTTCCTTAACTGAGAGCCGTCACTCTCCTAATTGCGTATGGATGAAGCGGCGTGTCGCGCAGGGGCCAGGCGGGCCTGGGAGGGAGTTCGGCACTGCGTGGTGCAAGCGCCATCGAGCACATGTCGTAGACTGGCAGTCTAGACAGACCGGTCGAGAGGCGTTCGAAGCTCATCTCGACGGGCAGGTAGCTGAAATCGCTAATAGTATTAGTGCTCACTGTTCACAAAATAAAGACCAATAATCAACCACCTACAAAGCATCAAGCGAAGCGATTAACTTAATTCATTAATAGAGTTGACGGAGACTACGCGTGTTCACAGCGCCTTGAACAGCCGCCCATCGAAATCGAACGGTTCAGGCGGATGGATCTGCATCTCGGCCATATCCCCGTGCAGCGGGTTGAGGATGATGTTGCGCGCCTGCGGCACCACGGCAGAGGGGACGATGAGCAGGGCGCACTCGCCACGGGCGACCCAGTCACGCCCCACCTGCTGGAGTTCGCCATCCTCGAATCGAGTGCGCCAATCGGCGGGTAGGGAGTCTGCGCGCACCTCGTCGAACGGCAGGTCGTCGGGCAGCTCGGCGCGGATCAATACGTGGTTGTGCGCGAGGTGGTGGGGGTCGAGGTGTACTAAGGTCTCGACCACCGCCGTGGCGGGGTGCTCGGAGGTGTAGACGGCGAGCAGGCCAGGCGGCACCCAGCGGCTGCCGACGCGCTTGTTGCCGATGCCGGAGAAGGCGCTATCGGCGTAGCGCCTAGTGGTAATGCGCCAGAGCTGCACGCGCTTATTCCAGGCTCACAAAAAGGCTTAGCTGTAGACGCCGTGCTCGATGCGCGTCAGCACGCGCTCGACCATGTCGGCCCCCGCCTCGGTGTCGAGCAGGTGCAGTGGGGTCTCGCCGAGGGCGCGGTTGGGGCGCTTGAGCCAGTCGAGGGCAGTGGCCGGGTCGTCGAACACCTCCACCGCGCGCGCCTCCAACTTGGCCAGGCGGTAGAGGCGGTCGGAGGTGGCGGGGTCGAGGGGTTGGCCCTGCGCCTTACGCCTGGCGAAGGTGCGCGGGGCGAGGCCGAGCAGGGCGACGAGTTGTGCCTCAGACAGGTCGAGGCGTGTGCGCAACTGCTCGAAGGTGGAGAGCGGCAGCCCCTCGCGCAGGGCCACCACCACAGAGTCGGGCCGACGTGAGCCGAACAGCGAGCTGTTGAGGCGCTCGCCCATCCCGGCGCCAATCGCAACCGCGTGATCCGCATCGCCCTCCGCGCGGTGGCTATGCACCACCACCTGAATCGGCGCACCCGCCTCGGCGACTGCATACTCAGACTTGATCGACCGACTCATCGTCCACCTCACATACTGGCCATCTGACATAAAAAGTAGCGCCATATGGCATGAACTGCAAGGATGGGGAGAGGATTCACCACGCAGGCACGGGGGAGACGGAGAAGATTCGCCACGGAGGCACAGAGGAGACGGAGAAGAGTAGAGAAGGTCCGGTGTGGCCTGATCAGCTAGCGAAGTGCATTCGTCTTAACGCTCCGAAATCTCAGTCTCCCCGTGGCTACTTCTCTACCCGTGCTAGCGCGTTGTTGCTACGGAGGCACGCCTCCTCACACGCCACACGCCACAAGGCTTCCTCTCCGTGTCCTCCGTGCCTCCGTGGCAAAAGAGACTTCGCTACGCCGCTTAGCTGGTCAGCCCGCGATAGATGTCCGCCACCTTGAGCGGCAGCCTGCGCACCTCGTCGATCACCGCGTAGTTCACCGGCCCGTACATGTGCGGCAGGTACTCCGGCCCCTCTTTGTCGATGGTGATGCAGAAGGGGTGGATGCCGCTGCGCTTGGCCTCGATGAGGGCACGGCGGGTGTCTTCGATGCCGTACTCGCCGCGGTAGTAGTTGTCGAAGTCGTCGGGCTTGCCATCGGAGAGGGTCACCAGTAGGCGGGTGCGGGCCTCCACATTGGCCAGCACCGAGGTGAGGTGGCGGATGGCGGCGCCCATGCGCGTGTAGTCGCGCGGCTCCATGGCGGCGATGCGCGCACGCACCTCGCCGTTGTAGGGCTCGTCGATGCGCTTCACTGGGTAGACCTCGCAGCGCGTGCGGGTCATGCCGGAGAAGCCGTAGATGGCATAGCGGTCGCCTAGGGTCTCCAGCGCCTCGCAGAGCAGGATCAGCGCCTCGCGCTCCGCCTCGTTGATCCACCCCTTGGTCGAGCCGCTCATGTCGACCATGAAGACCACGGCGATGTCGCGCTCCACACGGTGGATGCGGGTAAACAGGCCCTCGCTCATCTCCATGCCGCTGATGGCGTCGGCGTGCGCCTCGACCAGGGCGTCGAGGTCGATGTCGTCGCCGAAGGGCTGACGGCGCAGGCGCTTCTCCTGGCCACGCAGGGCCTCGAAGCTACGGCGCAGCTGCTTGATCAGCGGCAGATACTTCTCGCGGGTGCGCTCGACGAAGTCACCCTCCTGGGGTTTCACCGGCAGCTCGCGCAGGGTGCACCACGCCTTGCGGTAGTGCTGTCGACGGTAGTCCCACTCTGGGTAGAGGTGCTGCACGCCCCCCGCCTCGGCGGGCTTGGCGTCCGCCGCGTTCACCTCGCCGGTGCGCTCGCGGTCGTAGTGGCCCTCGCCCGCGGCGTGCAGGTACTCGTCGGGGATCTCGCCGAGGTCGAGGAGGATCGAGCCGAGCACCCCCTCCACCTCCTGTGGCGGGGCCACCGGTGCCTCGTTGAGGAAGAGGCGCACCTCCAGCGACTCCTCGTCCGTCTCGACGCGGAACTCGCGCCGCTCCGGCTCGCCCTCACCACGCTCAGAGGCGGGGCGCCCGCGCTCCAGCTCGTCGGCGAGGTCGACCAGCAGCCGCTTGAGCTGCTTCTGCTCCTGGGCCAGGCGCTTGGCGCGGACGTCGGCCACCTTGTCGAGGCGCAGCTCGCCCTGGTAGTGGACGCGCTCCTGCGGGGTGAGTCGGTACGCCTCCTCCAGCAGCTCCAGCGAACGCTCGGCGCGCACACTGGCCCCGGCCAGCGCCTCGGCCAGGGCGGCCCAAGCCCCCTGATGTTCGCAACAGAGCGTGCGCATGTCGCGCGCCAGCCCCGGCAGCTCACGGGCAATGCAGGCGTCGAGCCTCAGCCGCTCCAGCGCGGCGAGGGCGCCGAGGGCACGCTGCGGGTCGGCGTAGCGCGCCACCGCCTCGGAGAGGTCGCAACGAAAGGTGCCGAAGCGCACCTGCGCCCAGTGGTGCGCGAGCATCGCCTTGTAGAGGCGAAAGTTCTCCTCCTCGCTGGCGAAGGCGCTGATCGAGGCGGGCAGATAGAGGGTGTCGGTGTCGGTCCAGGGCAGCTCGCCGTCGGCCACGCCGATGCGCAGGTCGCGCCCGGAGAGGCCGCCGAGCACGCCATCGAGCACGCCGCGCACCTCGCCAAGCTCCAGCTCGTGCAGGCCCAAACGAAAGCGCTCGGCGTACTGCTCCATATTGCGCAGCAGGGCGTAGGTGGGGTGGATGCCGCGCTTGTCGTAGACGTCGATGATCTTCAGCAGCCAGCCGCCCATCCCCTCTTCGCCCATCATCTGTAGGGCACGCGGGGCGCGCAGGGCGAACTGGTAGGCCAGCTCCTCGTGCACCGAGAGTACGCGCGCGATCCAGTCGAGCAGCAGCTCCTGTTCGGCGCGTGTGAGTTCGGCCATCTCGGCGGCGGTGCCGCTCACATCACCCACGCCGGAGACCATCTGAAACTCCGGGTTCTCGCAGCGTTCGGTGATGAGGGGGATCAGCTCGGCGGCGCTGTAGGGGGTGGTGGGGCGCATGGCGGGCTCCGCGTTGGGGTGGTCAAGCTAACCATATGGCCCCCGTCGGGCGAAAGGCAAGGGTCCCCCCGGCCCCTGGCAACGGGGTAAGCGCGCCTGTGCGGTCCGCCCCTCAGCCCATGCGCCGACACACCTTCGCGGCCAATAGACGCTCGTACGCCTCGGCACTGACCGCCGGGCTGCAGAGGTAGCCCTGGTAGTAGTCGCACCCCAGATCGAGGAGGAAGCCCAGGTGCCCCTCCTGCTCGACCCCCTCGGCCACCACCTCCAGCCCGAGCCCCTTGGCCATGGCGACGATGGTGCGCACGATGGCTGCGTCATCCGGGTCGATATTCAGGTCGCGGACGAACGACTGGTCGATCTTCAGCGCATCGAGGGGCAGCAGCTTGAGGTAGCTGAGGGAGGAGTAGCCGGTGCCGAAGTCGTCGATGGCGATACGCACCCCCAGCCCCTTGAGGCGGCGCAGCTTCTCGGCGATGTCGTCGAAGTTCTGGATGAACAGCCCCTCGGTCACCTCCAGCTCCAGGCGACGCGGGTCGACGCGGTGCAGGTTGAGATACTGCTCCACGGTGGTGACGAAGTTGGGCTGCTGGAACTGGCGCGGGCTGATGTTGACCGCCAGACGCCACTGCTCCGGCAGCAAGCGGCGCCCCTCCCAAGCCGCCAACTGCGCCAAGGCCCGGTCGAGGACCCACTCCCCCAAGGCGAGGATCTGCCCGCTGCGTTCGGCGGCGGCGATGGTCGCGGCGATGTTGTGGCCGTTGGCACCGGGCCAGCGCAGCAGCACCTCGGCCCCGGCGATGAAGCTCTTCTCCATCTCCACCTGGGGCTGAAAGAAGATCTCGAATTGGCGTTCGCTGATGGCGTGGCGCATGGCGCTTTCGAGTTGCAGCCGCTCCATGGCGGCGCTGCGCATGCTGGCGGCGAAGAATTGGTAGTTGTCGCGCCCCATCTCCTTGGCCTGATACATGGCGGCATCGGCGTGCTTGAGCAGCTCGTCCACCTCGCTGCCGTCCTCCGGGTAGAGGGCGATGCCGATGCTCGGCGTCACCAGCGCCTCGTGCCCGGCCAGGCCGATGGGGCGGCGCAGCAGGCCGCGGATCTTTTCGCACACCGAGATGGTATGCGCGGCCACGGTATCGGCCTTGCCACTGAGGCCGGTGAGCAGGATGACGAACTCGTCGCCGCCCAGGCGCGCCACGGTGTCGTCCTCGCGCAGGGCGCTGGTGAGGCGCCCGGCCACCTCCACCAGCAGGCGGTCGCCCTGCTCGTGGCCGAGGGAGTCGTTGATGGTCTTGAAACCATCCAGGTCGATGAACAGCAGTGCCAGGTGTTCACCCACCCGGTGGGCATGGGCCAGGTCGTGGCGCAGCCGCTCCATCAGATGGGTGCGGTTGGGCAACTGGGTGAGTGGGTCGTAGTAGGCGAGGTGACGGATGCGCTGCTCGGCACGCTTGCGCTCGCTGATGTCGGAGAAGATGGCGATGTAGTGGGTCAGCTCACCGTCGGCGTTGCGCACAGTGCTGATGTTGAGCCACTCGGGGTAGCTGCTGCCGTTGCGGTTGCGGTTGGTGATCTCACCGCTCCAGTGGCCGTGCTCCTGCAGCGCCTGCCACATGTTGTGGTAGAACTCGGCGTCGTGGCTACCGGAGTTGAGCAGGCGCGGGGTCTGGCCGATCGCCTCTTCGGCGCTGTAGCCGGTGATCTGGGTGAAGGCGCGGTTGACGCGCAGGATGCGCTGCTCGGCATCGGTGATGATGATCCCCTCGGTGCTCGACTCGAACACCGAGGCGGCCAGACGCAGGTCCTCCTGCAGCGCCTTCTGCGCCGAGATGTCGGACTTGATGGCGACGAAGTGGCTCACCTCGCCACGCTCGTCGCGTACCGGCGAGATAGAGACCAGCTCCCAAAACAGCTCGCCGCTCTTACGCTTGTTGAGCAGCTCACCGCGCCACACCGCCCCTTGGGTGATGGTCTGCCACAGCTCCTGGTAGACCGCCTCGGAGGTAAGGCCGGAGCGCAGGAAGCGCAGCGTCTCGCCGAGCACCTCCTGTGAGTGGTAGCCGGTGTTCTGCTCGAAGCGTGGATTGACGTACTGGATGCGCCCGTTGTTGTCGGTGATCACCACCGAGTCGGGGCTCTGCTGCACGGCACGGGCGAGGTTGCGGTACTCACGCTCCACACGCCGACGCTCGTTGACCTCCTGAGTCAGCGCCTGGGTGCGCTCAGCGATGCGCTGCTCCAGATCCTCGTTGCTCCGCTGCAGCGCCTGCTCGGCACCGAGGCGGCGCTGGTTGGCCACCGCTAACAGGCGCGTAGCGATGAGCAGCACCGCCCACATGGGCATGAACAACAGCAGGGCGCGCTCGCGGACATGGGCGTGGATGGCCTCGAACTCCCCCTTGGGCGTCTGTGACACCAACCACCACCCGCTATGGGCGGGCTGCATGGCGTGGGGCGGCTCGATGTAGCGGTAGGTGTAGAGCCCGTCGGGCTGACGCAACTGCCCCTGAGACGCCTCCTGCAGGGCCTGCCAGAGGGGCGCATTGCGCTGGTCGAGACGCGCCTCGCGGCGGTCGGCGAGGAGAAATCCCCAGCACAACGCGGGGTCTGGGTGGTAGAGCCAGTAGCCGGCCGGATTGAGTAGTTGTAGACGCCCGGCGCCGCCACTGGCGACCACCTCGAACAGCTGCGTGGCGCTGTAGTTGAGCACCACCACACCCAGGCGCTGCCCATCGGCGCGGGTAAGCGGGGCGGCGAGGCGCAGGGTGGGACGCAGCGGCAACTCGAACACCCCGCGCTCCATGTTCAGGTCGAGGGCCGAGTGGTAGGCGGCGCCGTCGGGCAGCGCCTGCAGGTCACGCATGTAGTAGCGCAGCCCCTTGTCCTGCAGCTCCGCCTCCGGTACCGCGTAGGGGGCACCATTGCGCTCCTCCACGCGCACCTGCTCGCGCCCATCGACATCGAGCAGGCGCAGCTGGAAGTAGCGCCCTGAGTCGCGCATAAAGAGGGCGTAGACCTCCTGCAGGTGACGCGTCGTGCCCTCCTCCTCCTCGCCCTGCAACTCGTGCAGGGTGAGGCTGGTGAGCAGTTGCAGGTCGGCACGCAGGACCTCAAGCAGGGCACGCAGGCGGTCGGCGGTCTGCTCCACGCGATAGAGTTCGCGCTCCAGCAGCGCCTCCTCGCGTTGGCGCTGTTCGTAACCGAAGGCGATCCAGAGCAGCAGCAGAAGCAGCAGGGTACTGGGCAGCAGGGTACGCAGCCAGGCAAAGAAGAGCTGCCGCTGGAGGCCGGCCCCGGTGTCCCGTATGCGCACCATCGCCGGAGTTACGCCTCGTCCTCGTCGAGGTCGGCGTCCTCATCCTCCAGTTCGACATCGGCATAGAGGTCGAACTCGTCGGCGGCGGTGATGCTGACCTCGATGAAGTCGCCCGGCTCCACGTCGAGCGGGTCGGGGGTGTGGATGATGATCGCCCCGTCCACCTCGGGCGCCTCACCGGCGCTGCGGGCGATCAGCTCGTCGTCGCCCACCTCGTCGATGATGACCACCTCCTTGCCACCGACCCGCGCCTGTAGGCGGTCGGCGCTGAGCGAGGCGGTCAGCTCCAACAGACGCTCCAGGCGCTCCTCCTTGAGCGACTCGGGCACCGCACCGGGCAGGGCGTTGGCCGGAGCCCCCGCCACCGCCGAGTAGGCGAAGGCACCGACGCGGTCGATCCCGGCCTGCTCGACGAAGCGCAGCAGCGCCTCGAAATCCTCCTCGGTCTCGCCGGGGAAGCCGACGATAAAGCTGGAGCGCAGGGTGAGGTCGGGGCAGGTCTCGCGCCACTTGGCGATGCGCGCGAGCATGTTCTCGCTATCCGCCGGGCGGCGCATCGCCTTGAGGATACGCGGGCTGGCGTGCTGCAGCGGCACGTCAAGGTAGGGCAGCGCCAACCCCTCGGCCATCAGCTCCACCAGGCCGTCGACATGTGGATAGGGGTAGACGTAGTGCAGGCGCAGCCAGGGGGTGATGGCACCCAACTCGCGCACCAGCTCGTGGATGCGCGTCTTCAGCGGGCGGCCATTCCAGAAGTCGAGCTTGTACTTGGTGTCGACGCCGTAGGCGGCGGTGTCCTGGGCCACCACCAGCAGCTCGCGCACACCGTTTTCGACCAGGTGCTGCGCCTCGTCGAGGATCTCGCCGATGGGGCGCGAGACCAGCTTGCCGCGCATGGAGGGGATGATGCAGAACGAACAGCTCTGGTTGCACCCCTCGGCGATCTTCAGGTAGGCGTAGTGCGGCGGGGTGAGCTTCACCGCACCGGTCGGCACCAGGTCGCTGTAGGGGTCGTGCTGGTGCGGCAAGTGGGTGTGCACCGCACTCATCACCTCGGCCAGGGCGTCGGGGCCGGTCACCGCCAGCACCTGGGGGTGGGCGCTCTGGATCACCCCCTCCTTGGCACCGAGACAGCCGGTGACGATCACCCGACCGTTCTCCGCCAGCGCCTCGCCGATAGCATCCAACGACTCCTCCACCGCCTTATCGATGAAGCCACAGGTGTTGACCACCACCAGATTGGCGTCATGATAGTCGTCCGTGAGCAGGTAGCCCTCGGCACGCAGCTGGGTGAGGATGCGCTCGGCATCCACTGTCGCCTTGGGGCAACCGAGGGAGACGAAACCGACCTTGGGGATGGCAGCGGGCACAGGCACCTCTCAGCGCGGGTAGAGACAAAATTTCAATATAAGCAGTCAATAATACACCCTAATCCGGGTGACCGAGTGAATCGCCGATGAAATACCGCAGATTGGGTCGAACCGAACTGGAAGTCAGTGTCATCTGCCTCGGCAGCATGACCTGGGGTGAACAAAACAACCGAGAGGAGGCGTTCGAGCAGCTCGACCTGGCCATCGGCCATGGGGTCAACTTCATCGATACCGCCGAACTCTATGCCGTCCCCGCCAGGGCCGAGACGCAAGGGGCCAGCGAGTCGATCATCGGTGAGTGGTTGCGCGCCCGTGGCGGACGTGCCCGCCTGGTGCTCGCGAGCAAGGTCGCCGGACCCGGCGAGGGGTGGATCGACCACATCCGCGAGGGGCGCACACGCTACACCCGCGCCACCCTGCGCGCGGCGCTGGAGGCGAGCCTTGCCCGCCTCCAGACCGACTACCTCGACCTCTATCAACTGCACTGGCCCGAGCGCAACACCAACTACTTCGGGCGCCTCGGCTACGAGCCCACGCGCGACGACTTCACCCCCATCGCCGAGACCCTGGAGGCGCTCGGCGAACTGGTGCAGGAGGGGAAGATCCGCCACATCGGCCTCTCCAACGAGAGCGCCTGGGGCACCATGAAATTCTTACACGTGGCGGACCAACTCGGCCTGCCACGCGTGGTCAGCGTGCAGAACCCCTACAGCCTGCTCAACCGCAGCTACGAGGTGGGACTGGCCGAGGTGAGCCACCGCGAGGGGTGCGGTCTGCTCGCCTACTCCCCTCTCGGCTTCGGCGTGCTCACCGGTAAATATCTGGACCAGACCCCCGACGGTTCGCGGCTGCGCCTCTACCCCGGCTACGACCGCTACAGCAACACACAGGCGGTGGCCGCCACCCGTGCCTACGTCGAGCTGGCCCGCGCCCACGGCCTCGACCCGGCACAGATGGCCCTGGCTTGGTGCAACAGCCGCCCCTTCCTCACCAGCACCATCCTCGGCGCTACCAGTCTGAGCCAGCTGCAGATCAACATCGACAGCATCGACCTCGACCTGAGTGCCGAGGTGGTCGAGGGGATCGAGGCGATCCATGTGCGGCACCCCAACCCAGCGCCGTGAAATCCGTTTAACCACGAAGTGTACAGGTTGCATGCGCACACAGAGCAAGCTCTGTACTCCAATCACCCTTGCTGGAGTACAGGGCTCGCCCTGTACGGGTTGCATGCACGCACAGAGCAAGCTCTGTACTCCTATCACCCCTGCTGGAGTACAGGGCTCGCCCTGTACGGGTTGCATGCACGCACAGAGCAAGCTCTGTACTCCAATCGCTACGGCATTGGAGTACTGGTGAACTCTTCATCGGGAACCTACCAACCAAGTATTCCCAATACTCATACTTCTTGCATTCCCTTCGTGGTTAATCCCTCTTTAACAGGAGCCCCCCATGAGCTGCCTCTTCTGCAAGATCGCCGCCGGCGAGATCCCCGCCCAGGTCGTCCACGCGGACGCCGACCTCATCGCCTTTCGCGACATCAGCCCGGTCGCCCCGACCCACATCCTGCTCATCCCGCGCGAGCACATCCCCACGGTCAACCACCTGGAGGCGCACCACGCCGAGCTGGTGGGCAAACTCTACCTACGCGCCGGTGAGCTGGCCGAGCGCCTCGGCTTCGCCGACAACGGCTACCGCCTGGTGATGAATGCCAACCGCGACGGCGGCCAGACGGTGTTCCACATCCATCTACACCTGCTCGCCGGGCGCGCGATGCAGTGGCCACCAGGCTGAGCCTATGTCCCCCCCCGAGTGGCTGACCCACTTCCCCGCCCTCGCCCCCCTGGCCGCCGAGCTCGGGCCGCTGCTGGCGCAGGCCCAGCGGGTGCGCCTCCCCGCAGGCCAACGGCTGTTCGAACACGGCAGCGACTGCCCCAACTTTCTCTTGGTGATCGATGGCGCGGTCCGCGTCCAGCGCCTCTCCGAGGGGGGCCGAGAGATCGTCCTCTACCGCGTCGAGGCGGGACAGAGCTGCATCCTCACCACCGCCTGTCTGCTCGGGGCCGGGCGCTATCACGCCGAGGCGATCAGCGAGTCGGCGGTGGATGCGGTGGTGCTGCCGCGCGACGCCTTCCTACAGGCGGTGGGGGCGAGCGCCCACTTTCGCGCGTGGGTCTTCCACGCCTATGGCGAGCGGCTCAGTGGCCTGATGGCGCTGATCGACGCGGTCGCCTTCGGACGCATGGACCAGCGCCTAGCCCAGCTCCTGCTGCAGCGCGCCGACAGTGGTGCGCTGCAGGCCACCCACCAGGGTCTGGCGCGCGAACTGGGCAGCGCCCGCGAGGTGGTGAGCCGCCTACTCAAGGAGTTCGAGCGTAAGGGGTGGGTGGAGCTCGGGCGCGGCACCCTGCGCGTCACCGACGCATCGGCCCTGCGAACCCTTTCCGACGCACGGTGACTTTGTCACTTACCGAGGCGCCAGCCTCGGCTATGGTTGCACTAGAGAGACGGGGTCAGGCGACCCCGGCACCATCGCAACCTGAGGAGAAGTGAGATGAAGACCAATGTCGGCGGTATCGACCGCATCGCGCGTATCGTTCTAGGTGTCGTACTCATCGCCCTGGCGGCGCTAGGCATCGTAGGCCTGTGGGGCTACATCGGCGTGGTCCCCCTGGCCACCGGGCTCATCAAATTCTGCCCGCTCTACCCGCTCATCGGCTTCAGTAGCGACAAGTCCTGAACCGGACCTCGCCGCAACCCACAGGGGCGCCTCGGCGCCCCTGTGGCATTTTGGGCGTCTCGTTCGACCCAGCCGAGCGCCCCCGCGACAATAACCGACGTGTTTACTCTGTTTTTAGGCTATGTTCTCTCTCATAGGGAGAGCCGCAGCGCGGGGCCGAGAGGATAGACCAGGTCGCCCCCTGCGCCGGAGACGAGCCATGACCCTGCACGCCCTGCTGATCGAACTGCACACCCCTCACCCACCCGAGCCCCCACGGCCCGAAGGAGACGAAGCGGAACCCTGGCTGGGGTGGGACGCCTGGGTCGCCACACCGCCGCAGACACACACTGCGCCCCCCGCCCGCCTCCCCGAGGCCGACCCACTGCGGCCTCACTGAGTCGGTGCGCCGTCACCCTCGCCCCACGCCCGTGCCCCCTGGGCCCGCAGCTCGGCGAGCAACCAGGCCGCGTGCTCGCTGGTCAGACGTAACGCCACCTCGCCGCGCTGGCGGGTAGAGAACGCCTCGGCGTGAAAGGCGAGGAGCAGGCGCCCCTGCTCGTCGAGCCCCACACTCAGCCGCCCCAACCATGCTGCCTGTCGCGGCAGGTCCACGACCTTGCGCCAGAAGAGGGTGATCAGCAGGCGCCGCTCGGTGAGCAGCAGCGCCCCCGCGCCATAGCTCACGCGGCCACTGCTGTAACGCCCGGGGGCACGAAAATGGCGCAGCCCGACGCGTAGCGCGAGCCCCTCTTCGAGCAACACCACCCCCTCACTCGCACAGGCCTCGCGCCAGCGCCTGGGCAGGCGCCCGACACCGAACAGCCGAAACCAGAGGCTCTTCGGCACCGAACTACCGCCCACCGCCACCGTCCCCCCTGGCCGGCGGTGGCTCGACAGGGGAGACAAAGCCCTCGGGCTTTATCGCGAGCACAGAGCAGTGGAGCTGGTCGATGATGCCCTCTGCGGTGTTGCCGATGAGCAGCCCGGCGATGCCGGTGCGCGCCACCGTCCCCATCACCACCAGGTCCGCCTCCAGGCTGCGGGCGAGGCGGGGGATCTCCCGGTCGGGGCTCCCCTTCAGCAGATGGACGCGCGGCGAGAGGTACTCCCACGCCTCCTCCCCGAGCCGCTCGCGCAGGCCGTCGACCACCTGGTCGAGCAACTGGCGGTGGCGTAGGCGCGCCGACTCCTCCAGCGCCTGGGCCATCTCGGTCGGGTTCGAGCTCCAGGGGGTGAGCATGCTCTCGGGGGCATCCCAGGCGTGCACCAGGTGCAGCTCGGCAAAGTCGGAGAGGGCGAGGGTACCGGCAAGCTCGGCGATGCGGCGATTGAGCGCCTGCTCGTGCGAATCGGGGTCGCCGGGGGTGCCACCCAGCGCCGCCAACAGGGTGGTGTAGTTGCTCTTTTCACGCTCGCTCAAGAGCCAGACCGGCACCGGACACTTGCGCAGCAGGTGCATGTCGTCACTGCCGAACAGGCGGTCGACCCAATCCGGTGCCTCCGCCGGTTTCACCACCAGGTCGTAGCCCCCCTGCTGGACGGCGTAGATCACCTCCAGAAAGCGCTTGCCGGTGCGCACCTCGCAACTGACCAAGGCCTCGTCGGCATAGGGTGCGCAGAGCGCCTGTAGGGCGGCCAGCCGCGTCTGTGTCAGCCGCTGCATCAGCTCGCTGGACACGGGCCCGCCGGGCTCCATGCCGATACCGGCGGCCATCTCGGGCACCACATCGAGCAGGGTCAACGCGGCCTGATGGTTGCGCGCCAGGGCCACGGCACGCGCCAGGGCCGCCTGCTGTGGGCGCTGCGGCTCGTGGACATAGAGGATGCGCTGAAACCGGTTCATGGGGTCTGCTCCTGAGTGTGGGACGCGGCGGGCTCCGACATCAGCCGCATGGCGGCATCGCGTGCGGCATCTGCGTAGGGGATGAAGGTGAGGTCGACCCCCTGCCGCTGAAACTCCTCGGCCTCGTGGTTACTGGAGGTGGAGAGGGCCACACGCCCCTTGTAACCCTGGGCACGCAGGGCGTGCAGCAACATCATGTTGATGTCGCGGTCACGCACCGTGCTCACCACCCAGCGCATGTCGGCCAGCGGCAGGGTGGCGACAAACTCGGGGTCCTCCGCGTCGCCGTAGTGCACATGATAGCCATCACGGGTGTGGCGCGTGACCGTGGTGGGGTCGAAGTCCACCGCCAACAGGCGCACCCCGAGCAGACGCAGATTGGCCGCGAGCGCCGCCCCGTAACGCCCGAGGCCGACGAGCAGGAGGTCCGCCTTGGCGTCCCCCTGCAGCGGGCTATCGAGCTCGCGGTGCGGCAGCTTGCGCTCGAAGATCGACAGCCAAGGGGCGAGGCGCTCGTAGAGCGGGTGGGAGTAGAGGATCATGTAGGTGGAGGCACTGATGGTGATGAGCCCAACCAGGGTGATCAGCCCGACCGACGCCTGATCGAGGTGCCCGAGACTCAGGCCCAGCGCGGCGAGGATGAGGGAGAACTCACTGATCTGCGCCACGGTCAATCCGGCCAGGAAGCCGGTGCGCTTGCGATAGCCCATATAGCCCATGATGGCCATGACGATGAGCGGGTTGCCGATAAGGACGAAGAGCGAGAAGACCAGGGAGGCGCCCAGCTGTGCCCCCAGTGCGCCGAGGTCCAGGGAGGCGCCCAACTCGATGAAGAAGAACAGCAGCAGGAAGTCGCGCAGGCTCACGAGCCGCGCCGCCACCTGCTCACGATACGGGGTCGAGGCGATCGACACGCCGGCGAGAAAGGCCCCCACCTCCTTGCTGAACCCCAGGGCGTCGCCCGCCGCGGCCCCGAGCACGGCACTGGCGATGGCGAAGAGCATCAACAGCTCGCTGGAGCGGGCCAAATAGGGCAGCAAGCGCGGCAATACATAGCGCATCAGCAGCGCCACGGTGAGCAGCATCAACGCCCCCTTGGTCAGGATCGACAGCGCCTCCCAGCCCAGATGCAGATCACCGCTGCTCTGGCCGAAGGCGGTCAGGCCGATCATCACCAATACCACGACGATGTCCTGCACGATGAGGAAGCCCACGGCGATACGCCCATGCAGCGACTCTACCTCACGCTTATCGGAGAGCAGTTTGACGATGATGATGGTGCTGGAGAAGGTCAGCGCGACCGCCACATAGAGGGCCGCCACCGGCGTCATCCCCAGCGCCAAGGCCAGCAGATACCCCACCACCGAGGTGAAAACCACCTGCCCGAGGCCCGAGGCGAGCGCCACCGGACCGACGGTACGGATCACGTGCAGGTCGAGCTTGAGGCCGACGATAAACAGCAGTAGGGCGATGCCGAGTCGGGCGAACAGCTCGATCTCGTGGCTATAGGTGACCACACCGGTCACCGAGGGGCCGAGGAGGATACCCACCGCGATGAAGGCGACGATCAGGGGCTGACGCAACAGCTGCGCCAGGGCGCCCCCCACGGCCGCGAGGCCGATCACCACACCAATCTGTACAAACACGCTCTCGAACATAGGCCATCCTCGTAGGTGCGGGCGGCGATCGCCCTGACGGGGTGCTCGCGGGTCACGTCCCCAGAGCTGGGGCGACCGACGAGGGGTCGCATCGAGGCCAGGGCTCACCTGCGACTGGATGCCTAGTTAGGACTAGTGTAAATGCGACTAGTTCCCACTCTTGAGTAAAAAAACTCATTCATCATGTGGTTGTAGTCAGGCCTCGTACACCGCGTCGTGAGGCCAGGGAGAGGAGCGCATGCAGGGTGAAGGAGGGCTGGCGTGGGACTGGGTCGAGAGGACGCCCAGCCGCAACGCGTTGTGCATCGTCTCGCCAGGGGCGCGGGCCGTGAGCCGACGCCCCTGGACTGGCGGGCTCAGCCGTGTGCACGCCCCAGGTGCAGGGTGCGGTAGACGATGGGGATGAGCAGCAGGGTCACCAGCAGCGAGAGCGAGAGGCCGGAGACCAGGCAGACCGCCAGCGGCTGGAGCATCTCGCTCCCCTGCCCCCAGCCGAAGGCGAGCGGCAGCATGCCGACCACGGTGGTGAGGGTGGTCATCAGCACCGGGCGTAGGCGCAGGCGCGCCGCCTCGCCCACCGCCTCGATCAGGCCCATGCCCTTGGCGCGCGCCAGGTCCATGTACTCCACCAGCACGATGGCGTTGTTGACCACGATCCCGGCGAGCATGATGAGACCCAGCCAGACCGGCATCGAGAGGGGCAGCCCGGTGTACTCCAGCCCCAGGGTGACGCCGATGACGGTAAACGGGATGCTAAAGAGGATCACCAGCGGGTTGCGCAGCGACTCGTACTGCACCCCCATCACCACGAAGACCAGAAACACCGCCAGCGCCAGCAGCAGCACGCCGAGCACGTTGGCCTCCTGCAACGCCTTGAGTTCGTCGCCGTCGTAGCGTTGATACCCCTCGGGCAGTGAGTAGTCGGCCAATGCCTGGTTGATCGCCTGCCACGCCTCGGTCACGCTGGCCTCCTCGCCGAGCCCGGCGGAGATCTCGACGATACGCTGCTGGCTGTCGCGCTTGATCGAGGCGGGGGCGGCCTGCAGGCGGATGGTCGCCACATCACCTAGGTGGATGGCGCCCCCCGCCGGCAGTGGTAGCAGTAACTGCTCCAACGCGGCGGGGGAGTTGAGCGCGGTACGCGCCAGACGCACACGGATGTCGTAGCCCCGATCGCCGTCCAAGAACTCCCCGGCGGTGCCGCCGGCCAGGGCGAAGCGCACCAGGTCGCCCACCTGTTGCGGGTCGAGCCCCAGCTCCACGGCCCGCTCGCGGTCGACACGGATGGCCAGCTCCTGGGCCGTCTCCTCGTAGGTGTGGGCGAGGTTGCGCAACTGCGGCAACGCGCCGAGGCGTGCCACCACCTCGTCGCCGATACGGCGCAGGGTCTCCAGGTCGTGGCCACTGATGCGTAGGCTGATATCCTCGTCGCCCTTGCCGATGCGGATACCACGTATACCGCGTGCGCTGAACTGCACCTTGAGCCCCACCAGCTGCGCCTTCTTCACCTCCTTGTTCATGCGTGCGGCCCACGCCTTGGCGCTCTCGGCACGCTCCTGCGGCGGCACCAACTGGATCATCAGCTGGCTGCGGTTGCTGCGCTCCACCTCGGTACGGCCGAAGACAAAACCGCCGACGGTGGCGGAGATGGAGAGCACCTCGGGCTGGGCATCGAGCAGCGCGGTGAGCTGGTCGACCCGCGCCTGCATCTCGTCCAGGGTAATGCCCACATCGGCGGTGACGCGGGCGTCGATGTAACCGTTGTCCATATCCGGCAGGAACACCTGCTTGCCGTTGAGCAGCGGCTGCAGGGCCCAGACCAGCGCCACGACCAGCAGGGCCACATAGACGAGCTGCAGCAGCGGACGACGCAACAGCCCCATCACCACCCGCGCATAGAGCTCGCCGAGGCGCTCCAGCAGGGCGTCGAAACCGCGCCGCAGCCAACCACGACGCTGGTCGTGGATGCGCACACCGAGGGCCGGGACCAGGGTCAGGGCCACCACCATGGAGGCGAGGATCGAGGCGGAGATGGTGAAGATCAGCTCGCGAAACAGCAGCCCGACCAGGCCGCCGATGAAGAGGAAGGGGAGTACCGCGGCGAGGTTGGTGGAGGTGGAGGCGACGATGGCGGAGTTGATCTCGCTGGCGGCGGCGGTCCCCGCCTCCAGCTCACCCTCCCCCATCGTCTGGTGGCGCTGGATGTTCTCCAACATGACGATTGTGTTGTCCACCAGCATGCCGACACCGAGGGCCAGGCCGCCGAGGGTCATGATGTTGAAGGTGAGTCCGGTGAGGCCCATGAGCACGAAGGTGACCATCACCGCCAGCGGGATGGCGGAGCCGATGAGCAGGGTGCGCCGCAGGTTGCCGAGGAAGAGATAGACCACCGCCATCGCCAGCAGGGTGCCGCTGAGGGCCGCGAGGCTGGCGTTGTCCAGCGCGTTCTGCACGTAGATCGCCTGGTTGTCGACGGTGCGCACGATGAGGTCCGATGGCAGGCGCCCGCTCTCGCGCAGCTCCTTCAGGCGCTGCTCCACCGCCGCCACCACCGCTACGGTGTTGGCGTTGGGCTGCTTCTGGATGGCGATCTTCACCCCCGAGTGGCCGTCGAGCTGCACCCTGAGCAACTCGTCGGTGTGGCTGTCGCGCACCTCGGCGAGGCTGTGCAGCGGCACGCTCTCACCGCCGGGCAGGGGGATGGGCAGCTCGCGCAGGGCGTCGAGGCTGGTGAGGCGCCCGTCGATGCGGCTGCTGAGCTGCTGGCCGGGGGTGGTGAGCCGCCCGGCGGGGGCGTCGCTGTTGCCCTGCTCGATGGCGTCCACCAGGTCTTGAAAGTCGAGGCCGAGGGCGGAGAGCCGCCCCAGGTCGGGGATCACCTGGATCTCGCGCTCCAGACCGCCACCCACCTCCACCGAGGCGACCCCGGGGAGATTGAGAAACTGGTTGGCGAACTGGTAATCGACATAGCTGCGCAGGGCCACGGCGTCACGCTCGCCGGAGCTGACCACGTACTCGGCCACCGGGATCTGCGCCGGGTCGCGCTTATAGATGATCGGTTGATCGATGGTGTCGGGCAGGAAGCGCTTGGCGCGGTCGAGGCGGATGCTGGCGTCCTGTAGGGCGCGATCGATGTCCTTGCCGTAGGCGAAGGAGAGGTCGACGCTGGCACGCCCCTCACTGCTCTCGGACTGGATGGAGATGGCGTCTTCGGTGATCGCCAACTGCTCTTCGAGCTGGCGCGTGATGCGATCTTCGATGATCGGCGCGGGCACGCCGGAGTCGGCGATGCGCACACGCACCTCGGGGTAGATGAGGTGGGGCAGCAGGTCCACCGCCAGGCGCCCGAAGGCGAACAGGCCCACCACCACCACGGCGAGGGCGATGAGGCTCACCCCCACCGGGTGGCGGATCGACCAGGCGGCCAAGCCGCCGCCATGCGCTGGGGTGTGGCTCATTGGGCGGACCCCTGGGCGGCGGGCGCGGCCTTGGCGGGGCGCCCGCCCTCGGGCGACTCGCCGGGGAGCGTCACCGCCTTGCCGTCGCGCAGGTCGAGCAGACCGCGCACGATCACCTGATCACCCGCCTGCAGCCCGTCGAGGATGCTCACCTTGAGCCCCACCGCCTCGCCGCTACGTACCGCTCGGCGCACCGCCTTGCCCCCCTGGTAGAGGAACAGGTACTCCCCTGCGGCGTCGCTACGCAGGGCGGCGAAGGGCACCCACAGACGCGCCTCGCTCTTGGGGGTGAGGCGCACACGCACCAGCTGGCCGGGGCGAGCGGCGGCGGGGATCGGGTCGAGCGCCACGTCCAGGGTGCCCTGGCGGGTGGTGGGGTCGACCTGGGGGAAGATGCGCGCGATGTGACCGGGGTAGACCCCCTCGCCGAGGGCATCGATGCGTAGCTCGGCCAGGTCACCCACTGCCAACTGGGCGAGCAGCTGCTCGGCCAGGGTGACGCGCGCCACCAGGCGACTCGGGTCGATCAGGGTGAGCAGGTGTTGGCGCGCCGCCACCGCCTCGCCCGGCTCCACCAGACGCTCGGCGATAACCCCGGCGAAGGGGGCGGTGAGGCTCATGTAGCCGACCCGCAGACGCAAGCCGTCGACCTCGGCACGGGCCACGTCGGCGGCGGTGACGGCGGCCAACAGCGCCTCCTCGGAGACCGACTTGGCCTCACGCAGGTGACGTGAGCGCTTGAGGTTCTGCTCCGCCTCGCGCAGCGCCGCCTCGGCACGCGCCAACTCGTTGCGCAGCAGGGCGTCGTCCTGACGCACCAGCAGCCCCCCCTGGGCCACCGCCTCGCCCGGCTGGCCGGCCAGGGAGAGGACGATCCCCTCCTCGCGCGCGGTCACTTTGAGCAGGCGTTCGGCGGTGAGGGTGGCGGTGCGCTCCTGGGTGGCGTTGAGGGCATCGGGCTGCACCGTCAGCGTCTCCACCAGGTGGACCGGCTTTTTCGCCTTCTCACCGGCCTCGCCGGAGGGGGCCTGAGGGCCGCAGGCGCCGAGCAGGAGGGTGAGGAGCAGTAGGGGGATGAGCGGCTGTCGATGGGTCACGACGGGTGTCCTGTGTAGCGTTTGGCAGAGAGTACGGCTTTCCCCGAGGGGTGGCTAGGGAGTGGGACGCCGGGGCGAGGAGCGGCGGTCCGGGGGTGTTCCACAACCCGGTTCTGGGTATGCTCTACGCCAGGGGTCGCACCACCCATAGAGGTAGCGAGACAAGGCCCCACACACGCAAAGAGGAGAGTCCGCCATGTTCCGTATTGTCCTGCGTCGGCGCTTTATCGCCGTCACCCTCGCCCTGCTCAGCGCCCTGCCGCACGCCTCACACGCGCTGGAGCCGGACGCCGACCCGTTGATCCTCACCTCCGCCCCCACCCACAGCGTGGAGGTGACGCGCCAGGTCTACGCCCCGCTGGTACAGTTCGTCGAGCAGGTGCTCGGTCGACCGGTGGAGCTGCTGGCCACGCACAACTACATCGAGTACCAGGTCAAGATGCGCCTGGACAAGTTCGACCTCGCCTTCGACGGCCCCCACCTGGCGGCCTGGCGCATGGTCAATCAGGCACATCGGCCACTGGTACGCCTGCCCGGGCAGGTGCGCATCGCCGTGGTCACCGGCAAGGAGAGCCCCTACCAGCAGATCGAAGAGCTGCGGGCGGTGCGTGTCTGTGCCTTCGCCTCGCCTAACCTGCTGACCATGGCCTTCCTGCGGGAGTTCCCCAACCCGGCACGCCAGCCCTTCCTGATCCGCGCTCAGGGCTTCAAGGGGCTCACCGAGTGCCTGAGCGCGGGGCGGGGCGAGGCGGCGGTGATCCGCGACACCATGTGGGAAAAAATGGACCAGGCGGGGCTGCGCCAACTACCGGTGGGCGATTACCACTACCCGGAGCGTACCCTCACCGCGAGCCCCCGGCTGAGCGACGCGGAGCAGGCGAAGCTGCGTACCGCGCTGCTCAGCGCCGAGGGACAGGCGGCCATGCAACCGATCCTGACGCTGTTCAAGAAGGATGTGATGGTCGGCGCCGACGCCGGTGAATACGCCGGACTCGACCAGCTCATGACCCCAATTTGGGGCTTTCACAGCCAGGCTCGATAGCGTAGCCAGTCACACATTTTCTTCACCTGGGTGGTCTAGACTGCCGAACCACTCCGGCGCGCTTGCCCTCCAAGCGCGCCCAGCGTTAGGGTGATACTGATAACGGCGGGGGACACCGCCGCCCGGGGTCACACCCCACTCGCACCGACCTCTCTCTCACCACTCATTTTCAAGGAAGCCGTCCTATGTCCCTTATCGAGATCCGCATCCACGGGCGCGGCGGGCAGGGTAACGTGGTCGCCGCCAACCTGTTGGCGATGGCCGCCTTCGAGATTGGCCGCCACGGCCAGGCCTTTCCCAACTTCGGCGCCGAGCGTCGCGGTGCCCCGGTGATGGCCTTCGTGCGCGTCGCCGACGCCCCCATCAAGCGCCGCTGCCAGGTGCTGCGCCCCGCCTATCTGATCATCCAGGACGACGCCCTGCTGCACGTCCCCGGCACCACCGACGGCCTGCTCGATGGCGGCGGCATCCTGATCAACTCGCCGCGCACCCCGGAGCAGCTCGGCCTCGGCGGCGTGCCCAACGTGGTCACCCTCGGCGCCTCGCAGCTGGCCAAGGAGCACCTCGGGCGCCCGGTGCCCAACACCGCGCTGCTCGCCGCCTTTTTGAGCCTCACCGGGCTCTTCCCCACCGAGGCGCTGACCAACGTGCTGGGCAACAAATTCAAGGGCGCAGTGCTGGAGAACAACACCCGCCTGATCCACGAGGCCGCCGCCGCCGTGCCCGCCGGGCTCTGGCTGAAGGAGAACGCCGCATGATGCAGCCACTCGAAGGCTCCCAGGCCCTCGCCCGCGCGGTGGCACTCTGCCGCCCGCAGGTGGTCGCCGCCTACCCCATCACCCCGCAGACGCACATCGTCGAGAACATCTCCAAGCTGGTGGCCGACGGCGTGCTCAACTGCGAGTTCGTCAGCGTCGAGAGCGAGTTCTCCGCCGCCTCCGTGGTGCTCGGCGCCGCGGCGGCAGGCTCGCGCGCCTACACCGCCACCGCCTCGCAGGGCATCCTGCTGATGAACGAGGTGCTCTACAACATCGCCGGTTCGCGCATCCCGCTGGTGCTCACCTGCGCCAACCGCGCCGTCTCCTCGCCGCTCTCCATCTGGAACGACCAACAGGACTCCATGGCGGTGCGCGACGCGGGTTGGATCCAGCTCTACTGCGCCGACAACCAAGAGGCGGTCGACACCACCATCCAGGCCTTCCGCATCGCCGAGGCGACCGAGTTGCCGGTGATGGTCTGCGTCGACGGCTTCACCCTGACCCACACCCTGGAGGGGATCGACATCCCCGAGGTGGCCGAGGTCGACGCCTTCCTGCCGCCCTTCGAGTTTGGCCGCAAGCTCGACCCGCGTAACCCCAAGAGCCTCGGCACCCTGCTCTCGCCCGACTTCTACCCCGAGGCGCGCCACTCGCACCACATGGCGCTGGAGAAGGCGCAGGCGGTGATCGAACAGGTCGACGCCGACTTCGCCGCCGCCATCGGGCGCCGCAGCGGTGGCCTGCTCACGGTGGAGGGGCCGGAAGATGCACGCATCGGCATCCTCACCCTCGGCTCGGTCATCGGCACCTTCCGTGAGGCCGCCGAAGAGGGCACCGACCTGCCCGCCGCCAAGCTCATCAAACTGCGCAGCTTCCGCCCCTTCCCGGTGGAGGCGCTGAAGGCCGCCGTGGCCGGGCTCACCGACCTCATCGTGGTCGAGCGCGCCCTCTCCCCCGGTGCCGGAGGCATCGTCGGCGCCGAGGTGCGCGCGGCCATGAGCGAGCTGGCCGACGCGCCGCGCGTGCACAACGTGGCCCTGGGCCTCGGCGGACGCGACATCCCCATGTCGAGCTACGCCGAGCTGCTCGCCCTGGCCGAGCGCGACGCGCCGCTGCGCTTCGCCGTGTTCGACGCCGACCTGAACAAGCTGCCGGAGGAAGACCGGTGAATGCGCCACGGAGACACAGAGGACACAGCGAGTTCTCTGCTCGGCTCCGTGACTCTGCGAACCGTTCGGACCTCGTGCCTATGAACGACTCATCTCAAGAACACCTCCGTGTCCTCCGTGCCTCCGTGGCGAATTTTCACGGCGAGCACACAGCACAGGATATGAATCCATGACCACTGAGACGCACATCGACATCGCCGAGCTGCGCAAGAAGCAGCCGCGCTTTAACGCCATCGACTCCGGCCATCGCGCCTGCCTCGGCTGCGGCCAGGCCCTCGGCGCCCGCCTGGTAGGCGAGGCGGTCGGCCCCGACATCATCGTCGCCAACGCCACCGGCTGCCTGGAGATCTTCACCACCCCCTGGCCCGAGTCGGCCTGGCGGGTGCCGTGGATGCACTCGCTGTTCGAGAACGCCGGGGCCATCGCCTCCGGCATCGAGGCGGCCATGCGCGCCCAAGGCAAGTCCACCAAGGTGGTGGCCATGGGCGGTGACGGCTCCACCTTCGACATCGGCTTTCAGGCCCTCTCCGGCATGCTGGAGCGCGAGCACAACGTGCTCTACGTCTGCTACGACAACGAGGCCTACATGAACACCGGCGTGCAGCGCTCCAGCTCCACCCCGCACGCGGCGATGACCAACACCTCGCCGCCCGGCAAGGCGCGCATGGGCAAGCGCCACCTGAAGAAGGACATCGTGCAGATCATCGCCGCCCACCACACACCGTATGCCGCCACCGCCTCGGTCGCCTACCCCTCGGACCTGCGCAAGAAGATCCGTCGCGCCATGGAGATCGAGGGCCCCACCTTCATCCAGATCCACGCCCCCTGCCCGCTCGGCTGGGGTCACGAGGGCCACGAGTCGATCGAGGTGGAGCGCCTGGCGGTGCAGACCGGCCTCTTCCCGCTCGTCGAGCTGGAGCGCGGCGAGCTGACCGGCGTGATGCCGATCCGCCAGCAGGTACCGGTTACCGAGTACCTCAAGCGCCAACAGCGCTTCCGCCACCTCTTCGCCAAGGGCGACAGCCGCGCCGCCGAGGAGCTGGAGCACATCCAGGCCCTGGCCGACCACAACATCGAGGTCTACGGCCTGCGTGGCGAGGGGGTCGACCGCTTCGACACCGAGGGCTCTGACACCGTGCATCGCGGTGGCCAGCGCTGGGCATAAGGCACAAGGAGCACTAGCAACATGACCATCCTGACCCGTGCCAACTTCGCACTCCCCGGCACCTCGCTCAACTACCACACCGGCACCTGGCGCGTTCAAAAACCCCAGCACGCCCACGCCAGCGCCCCCTGCCACGGCGTCTGCCCGGCAGGCGAAGACGCCCAGGCCTACCTCGCCGCACTAGAGGAGGGCCACCCCGAGCAGGCGTGGCGCATCCTGGTGAGCGCCAACCCGCTGCCCGCCACCACCGGGCGCGTCTGCCACCACCCCTGCGAGTCCGCCTGCAACCGTGGCCAGTACGACCAGCCCATCGCCATCCACCTAGTGGAGCGCTGGCTCGGCGACGAGGCGATCCGCCACAACTGGGCCTACCCGGTGGAGCGCCCCAAGGCCGACGCCCCGCGCATGGCGGTGGTCGGCGCAGGCCCCGCCGGCCTGGCCAACGCCTACCACCTGCTGCGCCTCGGCTACCGCGTCGACCTGTTCGACCAGCTACCCGAGGCGGGTGGCACCCTGCGTACCGCCCTGCCCCCCTACCGTCTGCCCCGTGAGGTGCTCGACGCCGAGGTGCAGCGCCTGCTCGCCTGTGGCATCGACTTCCACCCCAACAAGAAGCTCGGGCGCGACCTCGACCTCGACCAGATGCGCCTCGACTACCAGGCGGTCTTCGTCGCCCCCGGCCTGCAGCAGGGCAAGGAGTGGAGCATCGACGGCGTAGTACCGAGCGACCTCCACTCCGGCCTCGACATGCTGCGCGACTGGATCTCCCTCGGCGTGGTGCCCAAGGTGCGCTCTGCCGCGGTCATCGGCGGCGGCAACACCGCCGTGGACCTGGCGCGCATCCTCAAACGCGCCGGGGCCGCCGAGGTGCACCTCATCACCCACCAATCCCTGCCCGGCGATGGCCACCCGCTCGACGTCATGAGCGCCATCCCGCGCGAGATCGCCCAGGCCGAGGAGGAGGGCGTCACCATCCACGCCAATCGCGGCGTGCGCCGCCTGATCCTGCGCGGCGAGCGCGTAGTGGGCATCGAGATGGTGCGCATGAAGAAGATCGACCGCGGCGCAGGTCGCCCCGAGCGCGTCGCCTTCGAGGGCACCGAGACCGTACTGCACGTCGACCAGATCATCCCCGCCATCGGCCAGGCGCTCGACGCCGACGGCATGCACGCCCTGCTCGGTCGCGCCGCCCACTTCCACGCCGACACCTGGGGCGTCTCACCGCTCGAAGGGGTCTTCGTCGGCGGTGACGCCCGCGAAAAGAGCGGCGGCAGCGTCACCGCCGCCGTGGGCGACGGGCGCCGCGCCGCCCTGGCCATGCACCGCCACGCCCGTGGCGAGGCCAACCCCGAGAAGGAGCCGATGGCGCAGATCATCGGCATCGAGTCCCTCAACCTGCACTACTACGAGCACGCCCCGCGCCCCGACGAGCCGATGCTGCCCGCCGAGCAACGCCGTGGCGACGAGGAGATCGAACTCGGCATCTCCGCCGAGGCCGTGCGTGGCGAGGCCCACCGCTGTCTCTCGTGCGGCAACTGCCTCGCCTGCGACAACTGCTGGACCCTCTGCCCCGACTCCGCCGTACTCAAGACCCGCGAGTTCGCCTCCGACGGCTCGCACTACGTCTTCGACTACGACTACTGCAAGGGGTGCGGGCTCTGCGCCCATGAGTGTCCGTGTGGGTATATTCAGATGGCTGAGGATCTCTAGCGGTCACTTTATAGTCGCGCGAAGACCCAGCGCCCCAGCAGAAAAACAAAAGGCTTGCCACGCAACGTGGCAAGCCTTTCTTGTGTCTGGTGCCGCAAAGAGGAGTCGAACCTCCAGCCTACTGATTACGAATTCTGTTCTAGCCGTTCACCAAATTTCACGCCCTTTCAAATTAGCCATTTAACCACGCCTCACGTTCAGAGCGTTGCATCTAATGCCGCGCGCGTCGTCACTGGTTGACACTTCGTGCCGGTGGCTCTACTTTTAAGCACGTAACGCGTAACGTAACGCTTATCAGGACAGAGGATGATCCTAAGCTTCAAGCACAAAGGGCTAGAGCGCTTCTTTCAAACAGGCTCGAAGGCGGGCATACAGGCCAACCACGCCAGCCGCTTACGGCTCATTTTGGGTCGCCTCAACGTCTCGACCACTCCTGGTGATATGGACCTCCCTGGCCTCGATCTGCATCCCCTAAAAGGTGACAGAGCCGATATCTGGTCGGTCAAGGTCAACGGAAATTGGCGTATCACGTTCCGCTTTAACGGTGACCATGCCGAGATTGTCGATTATGAAGACTATCACTGAGGTGATGCTATGCTAATGCACAACCCTCCCCACCCTGGCGAGATCATCAAAGAACTCTGCTTAGAGCCGCTGGGGCTCACTGTAAAGGACGCCGCCGAGGCACTAGGCGTAAGCCGCAAGACCTTATCTAGCATCATCAACGGCAGGGCAGGCGTCAGCCCAGAGATGGCCGTCAGGCTATCTATTGCCTTCAATACTTCGTCGGAGAGTTGGCTAAATCAACAGCTACAGTACGACCTTTGGAATGCTGAGCAACGTCGAGGTGAGTTGCACGTCAAACGACTGAAAGCCGCTTAAGCTCTTGTAGGCTGAACAGCTACGAGTCTAGGCCTAAGTCTTGGATTGACCGCTTATCCCCCATACGCTACCGTTCAGGTGTTATCATGCTTACGATTTAATCAGATTAATTCGTAAGCTGTTTAAACCACGTCATGTGAAATGTATTACATCCGGTCCCTTAACTGGGGCCGCCAGGAGGCATACTTCATACAAGAGAGGTTCGGCAGTATTCTGTAGGGTGTAGTGGTAGTCGAGTCTATGAAGTAGTGTCTCTGGCATGCCCCCTCCATGATTTGGAGGTTGACATGTCAAACGGCAATGAAAATCAGGCGACCGCCATCAATAACATTGTTGGTGTTATTTCAATTCTGGTATCTCTAGTCAGCATTGCTATAACAATAGCCTCAATGTTTTTGTAGCGGATAGGAAGCAGGATGGCCTCTGTCTTCTAGCGCAAAAGGCCCACCTAGCCGTTCACGCGGCTAGGTGCTTTGAATTAAATGTTAGTGAACAAACACATAACACGGCGCTCAAAATGGACGCAAATTCCGCTACACTTCATTCACGCCATTTAGTTAGTCGTTAGTCGTTAGTCGTTAGTCGTTAGTCGTTAGTCGTTAATCGTTAGTCGTTAGTCGTTAGTCGTAAAACAATATTTCGAGATCTTATGGATATCAGAGAACAAATGACAACGTGGGGTCATGGACTGCAACATTCTGCAGATGCCTTGATCAAACGAGGGACAGCAATGAGTGGAATCATTCCCACTCTGTTTCTTGTACCAATATTTGTTGGAGCAGCGTGGCTATTTAGGGAAAACCAGCCCTTGTTGTGGCTATTTTCTCTTTGTTCAATATCGATCGTTGTTTTTTATCTTTATTCTTACTCAAGGTTTGCAATAAAAGATCCAGATCGCCTTCAATCCGAAGAATATCGCTGCGAAATTAAGAGAATAAACATGATCACTGGCACTGGCTTGCCTGCGCCAGTTACAGCCGAAGAACTCCCCCTAGAAGCCCCTGCTTTCAATCCAGCATTGGGTGATGGAGAAGCCGTTCAAGAAGGGAGTTCAAAATGAAGGCATACATATTCTCTTGGAACAATGTCTATACGTCAGAATACGTAACTTTTCTTCTGAACGATACCCAGGCGATAGAAACATGGGTTTCTCCTATAAGCGGCACAGCCATTCTGATTTCAAAGCTTAGCATTACTGATCTCTCCTCCGTTCTTCACGGCAGGCTCGGAGAAGTTTGGTTTCTCCTGGTTGAAGCAACGCAGTACAACACGAACGGCTGGTTACCTAATAATTTCTGGAATTACATCAATAACCCGCAATCCATGGTTCAACGGAATTACCTAGCGGAACTTTTATCTACTCCACCAAAAAATAGAGTACTGGGAAATGAATAGAGTGAGGATTGCGGCTATTAATGGTCCACACCGGACATCCAAAGGCTACACGGCTTCCCGCTATGCTCCAAGCCGCTCCGCCCTTGCCAGCCGGTGAGCCCAATCGTCACTTCAAGGAATTATATTCTGAGCAAACCTTATTCCTCTGCCTCCGATTGTAATCATCGGGAGTATATTTGGCTTCGAGGGTAAGTAGCGAGCACTCTTCACGTAGTTTTTCGACACGGGATAGCTCAGTTGGAGTAAGTTGTTTTACGGTTACTGTATCTCTTGCCACATCGCCACCAGTTATGTATTGAGCAATGTAGTTGTCTGCGGCGCCGCAATATAGACTCGTTTGTTGTCGAATACTGTTAGTTCCAGATTTCTTAGCCTTGAAATACGCGCACGCATCCACAAAAAATGATTTCGCCGTAGCAGAGCACTTTGCATAGGACTTTGAATTTATATTGTGCGCAGCGCAAACGCTCTTTAGGTCCATTTGCCCGCGACGATATTCATAATCAACCGTTACACCATTATATTCGATCACTTTTTTGATGGGTTTTAATCCTGCCCGCTCACTAATTTCATCACTCAGAGCTCAGGCATCCCCTCATATTTTCAAATAATGCCAAAAATTTGCTTATAGACGGTCTGGGCTGAGATAAGCTCTGAGAATTTCTCCATCAGAGGCCGTAACCACTCCTCCGGCATTCTCGGGATCTTGTCGTACAGCATGCAGC
>QKED01000067.1 GCA_003252455.1 Gammaproteobacteria bacterium | reverse complement strand
TCCTCATCGCTCGCCGGGCGCAGGATCTCCAGCTCCAGCGCCTCGTCGAAAAAGCGCCGGTAGACATCGCGCATGTGCGCCTGAAACAGCGAGTGCTGGCCGCCATCGGTGAGATTGGGGTTGGCCGGGTCGGCCTGTGGGGCGTCGCGCATCTGCCCCTTGTCGAAGACGATGAAGTGGTTGTGCAGCATACGGATGCTCGGCACCCCGGGCGAGGTGAGCGGCCAGGTCGCATCCAGGCTCGCCTCACCAGCCAGTACCAGATGGGCACCAGGGTCGGGGTAACGCTCCAGCATGAACTCGATGATGATCTGGTTCATGCGATTCCACACCTGCTTCACCTCACGCTGCACCTGGGTGCGGCGCACCGGGCGCCCCAACGGGTTGAGGATCACCTGGGAGGTGTTGTAGATAATGGAGGTGTCAAAGAGGTTGGAGTGGCCGAGGGCCTTGCGATAGAGGAGCAGGTTCTCTGGGGTGATGAGCAGCCCGTTGTTGTTCACCAGGTCGTTGAGGTTCTCGGTACTGTTGAAAAACTCGTTGGGCTTCATCCCCTCCGGCACCTCCAGTGGGATGGGGCGGAAGGGGGTGACAATCTCGCGCGGACCAGACGACATAGGGACTCCTCGTTACATTATCTGGATTGATGCCTACATCAATTAACCACTGGTTTTGTAGGCATATTCACATCGCACCACACCATAGCACCTTCCCGACCGGTGTGGGTACGCCCCACGCTGAGATAGGCCTCTCAGCTTCTGCCGATAGGCCTATTCACCCATCCACAGAATGCATAAGATGGGGGCAGAACGATCCCCAGCGACACGCTGGAACTCTGCGCCGCGCCCCGGCTCGGCGACACACACTTAAATTGATGAGGGGAAAATGCCCATGGGTATCAAGGGAGTCGTACTCGGTGGTGTGGTGGTACTGGCGGCCGGCGCGGCAGCCGTGCCCTATTACTTGGGTGGCGAGGCCGAGGCACGCTATCAGGAGCAGTTGGCCAAGTCGACCGAGGCGCTCGCGCTGCACGAGCCAAACGCCAAGCTCACCTCTGTCGAGTATCAGCGCGGCTATAGCCAGAGCCACTTCACCGTGCGGCTGGAGGTGCCCAACCCCGAACTGGACGAGCCCGTCGTCATCCAGCTCAAAGGCCTCATCGACCACATGCCCGACCTCGGCAAGCAGCGCATGCTCGCCTACCAACTGGACTTCGACATCCTCAACGAAGAGGTGAGCAAGGCGCTGGCCCACTACCTCAATGGCGCCCCCATGCTCAGCGTCGCGATGGACGTCGGCTTCAATGGCAGCCAGCAGGGCACCCTCAGCAGCCCCTCCTTCTCCGGCCCCACCGCGGCGAACCCCGAGATGATGGTGGAGTGGGGTGGACTGAGCGGCGAGGTGAGCCAGAGCCCCGACATGCAGGTCAACGGCGTGATCCGCGCCCCCGGCCTCAAGGTGACCGAGGGGGACAAGGTGGTGCAGATGGGCGAGTCCACGATCACCGCCAACGGTGAAGTGACCAACGATCAGTGGTTCGGCGACAGCAAAATGCTGTTGAGCTATCTGACCATCGACGATGGCGACGAGGGGCCGGTGCGCTTCGATCAGTTCTCCGTCACCTCGGCGCAAAAGATGGTCGATGGGCGCCTCGACAGTAGCAGCACCCTCGCCATCGACCAGTTGCAGACCCCCCTCTTCACCCTGGGCCAGAGCGGCGTGAGCTTGGCCCTGCGCAACCTGCGCATGGAGACCCTGCAGCAACTGCAGGCAAAGGCCGGCGAACTGCAGCGCCTCGACCCCAACGACCCGGTGGCCGCCTCACAGATACAGACCCAGGTGCTGGAGATGCTCGAAATGGCCCTCAGCGACTCCCCCGAACTGGCCATCACCGACCTGCACCTGGCCCTACCCGATGGCCGCATCGACAGCAATCTGCGCATCAAGTACCAGGACGACGGCGCCGGCATCCCCACCCGTCCCGACCAGATCATCGCCCACCTGGCCATCGACCTGCACCTGCAGGCCCCTGCCACGCTGGTGCGCATGCTGATCCAGAAGCAGGCCATGGAGCAGATGCCGGCCGATACCGACCCGCAGGAGATGGCCGTACAGTTAGCCGAGGCGGTAGACCAGCAGATCGCCGTGATGAAGATGAGTGGCTATATCAAGGAAGAGGGGGTGAACTACCTGCTCGATGCCAAGCTGGCCGATAGCCAGCTGATGGTCAACGGTAACGACAACACCCCGATGCTACAGATGATGCTGATGTCGATGCAGTAAACGGTGATGGCGGGCGCCTACTCAGGACGCCCGTCGCCGTTCTCCTTGAGCATGTTGACGAATAGCAGGCCCTGCTCACGGGCATCGTCCAGGGCCACGTGGGTGTGGGCCTGGGCGGGGATCCAGCGCTTGGGCAAGTAGTTCTTGCCCGAACGGCGGAAATCCTTCCCGCGCATCCCCATGGCGTAGGAGCGGATATCCACCGCATGTTCCGAGAAGGGACGCTCCCCGGTAAAGCGCATCAGATACCAATAGACCCACATAAAGTCATACGAGGCGGGCCAGGCGGTAAAGATGGGGGTACCCGGCAACCCCTTCACCCAGGCCAAAAACGCCACCATGGCCGCCTGTGGCGGCTGCGTATCGACCCGACAGGCGGCCCACGCCTCAGGAAACTTGGCCCACCAGGCCATGGTCTGCGGCGCCCCTGCTGCCCCTTCCAGGGTCTCCAAGTTGGCGCTGAAGTGGCCCAGCTCATTGCCAGCCTCGTCGAAGGCGACGGCGGCGAAGCTGAGCATGGAGTGCGGCCCTGGGATGGGACCATCCGCCTCCATATCGACACTGACATAGATCTCGGGGGGACGGGGGGCGGACATGGAGGCACCTCGGGGCCGACGGATGGGCCGGGCATTCTACCTCAAGACCCCCAGACACTCACCCCAACCCCCGTCGCGCACAGGCCAACCGCATACTTTTGCCACAGAGGCACAGAGGCGGAATTCGGTCGCGAGCGTATGTTGAAACGCACATCTCCCTCTATTCGGGCAGCCTTTCCCACGCACCAATAGCAGTATTTCTCCGTGTCCTGTGTGTCTGCGTGGCTGATTTTCAGCCCTTCGGGCAAGGTATGCGCTGGCCCTGCCGTCGTGCCGTGCTCGCAATCCCGTGAGATCGCCAAGCGTTACTCACCGCTATCGTGCGTTGGCCTGCGAGGTGTTCGAGCCACTGGGGGCTATCCAGGACATGCCTAGATTCGGTAACTTAAGCGCCATAATTCATCCATACAGTTGCCCTAGGCGCGCCACCGCCAAGACTAGGGCCCCAGCGAGGGGGCTGCGTAATGCTCGACGCCTTTCAAGCCATCAATGGCCATGTGGCCTGGAAATCCCGCCTGACCCGCTACATCCGTGGTGAAGCACTGGAGATCGACCCAAAGGCGGTGTGTAGCGACAAGGAGTGCACGCTGGGACGCTGGATCAACGACCGCTTCGGCACCTACCACACGGTACCCGAGTTCCAAACCATGCAGATCCTGCACAGTAATTTCCATGCCTGTGCCTGCGAGATCATCTGGCTGGTCGACAACGGGGACACGACACGCGCCCAAGAGCTGCTCAAGGGTGAGTACGAACAGGTCTCGCAAGAGATCAAAAAGACCATTATCGACTTCGACAAACGCTTTCGCTTCGATTAATCCTATGCGCTTTCACCTACTCCCCGTGGGCGCCCGCTTCAAGTGGCGCGATACCCTCTACACCAAGAGCACCCCGCTTATCGCCTACGATGACGAAGGTACCGCACGCATGGTGCCTCGTTCCGCCGAGGTGGAGCCCCTCGACGGCCAGCCAGTGGCCGCAGCAGAGACGAGCCCCCTGCAGATCGACCGCCAACGCCTCCTAGACGCATTGGAGGCGCTGCACGCCCCACTGCTCGCACGCATCGAGGCCCGCTGCCCTACCCTGGCCCAGGAGGCGGAACAACTCCTGCGCCAGGGGCGCGATGCCCTGTTACACACACTCAAAGACTGAGTTCACGGAATTTAGCCAATACGCCATAGGCTTACATGCCTAGGTGGGGTTTTCGCGCGCCCAATGCTCACGACGAAGGGCATAGTTGTGACCTCCCAGACACAATTATTGTCGTGCCTGCGGTACATTCTCCCCAAATATAAGAACACATCCGTAAGCTATTTGAAGGCACGCCCATGCCACGCCCACGTGAACTCCACGTCGCCAGCATCACCGTACTGATCTTTTACCTGAGCTATGTAGCCCTCTACTTCGCCCGCTTCAGCTTCTACGAGATAGTGATCCTCATCTCTCTAGTGGTTTTGCTCTGGGGCGTGGTGATCGTCGGCCTGATCTTCATGCGCCTGTTGCAGTGGCGCCGTTACGGCCGCCGTAAGGGCTGGCGTGAGTGGAGGCCCTTCGTCATCCTCGCGCTGCCGCTACTGTTGCTGATCCCCTGCCAGAAGCAGTCCTGTGTGACAACCCTGCTGCAGCAGATCGATTTCACCCTCTACCGTGAGGCCCGCGAGGCGGCCATAGAGGCGATCCGTGAGGGAGAACTACCGCCCGACGACCCCGCCCACCCCAACTACATCACCCTGCCCGAGCGCTACGGAAACCTCTCAGGCAACGACAACAAGGTCACCGTCACACGTGGCCCGAATCACACCCTCACCGTAGACTTCTTTATCAGTAACAGGGAGTTCGATGTCTACACACGCTCATTCTGCTATACCGACGACCCGGACGAGATGGCGACACGCGAACACATGCGTCAGGAGGGCAGTGGCTCCTACTTCCCCATGCAGAAGTTCGCCGACCACTGGTACAGTGGCGAGGCCAAGCACGGCTACGACCGGCCTTAGTGAGTCAGGGGGGCGACGAGAGAGGGGCACCGAGGGAGTGAGGGTAGACGCCAGGATCAGGCCTCGCCGCCGCCCTTCTTCATCGCCTTACCCTCGGCAGCACGCTGCTTGCGCACCGCCTTCGGATCGGCGATGAGAGGGCGATAGATCTCCACGCGATCTTTGTCACGTAGCGGGGTATCGAGCTTGACCGGTTTGCTGAAGAGCCCGACCTTGTTCTCGCCGAGGTCGATCTCGGGGAAGCGCTCCAACACACCGGAGCGGCGGATCGCCTCCTCTACAGGACTCCCCTCCTCCAGCTCGACCGTGAGCAGCGCCTGCTCGTCGGCCAGGGCGTAGACCACCTCGACCAGGATCAATTCACGCTTTTCCATACACCTGCTCGGCCCGGCGGCAGAAGGCATCCACCAGGGTGTTGGCGATCTGGCTGAACACGGGCCCCAAGGCCATGCCCACCAGTCGGTTGGAGAACTCGAAGTCGAGGTCGAGGTGCACCTTGCAGGCCGCCCCCTCCCCTAGCACCTCGAAGCGCCAAAAACCTTCGAGATGCTTAAACGGACCTTCCACCAGACGCATCTCGATCATCTTGTCCTGCTGCATACGGTTGTGCGTAGTGAAGGACTTGTGCAACGCCCCGTGGGCGATTGAGATGGCCGCACGGACCTCGTCCGTGGAGCGACTCAACACCTCGGTACCGCTGCACCAGGGGAGAAACTCCGCATAGGCGTGGATATCGTCGACCAGCGCGAACATCTGTGCCGGAGTGTAGGGGACCAGGGCCTGCTTGCGGATCGACGTAGACACGGAAAACCTCTGTAGGGCGGGTTCAGATGGCCCCGATAGCGCGCAAAAAGACCACCGAGACCCCAATCGGGGTCACATAGCGTACCAGAAAATGCCAGAGGGCAAAGGCCTTGGGGTAGCCCATGCGCATCTCCTCGCGGGCATCTTCGGGGCGCATGATCCAAGCCGAGAAGACGGCGATGAGCAACCCCCCCAGAGGCAGCATGACATTCGAGGTGAGGAAATCGAGCAGGTCGAAAAAGGTCTTGCCAAACAACCGGAACTCCTCACCCGAGAGGTAATTGAAGGAGAAGACCGTCCCCAAACCGACGAACCAGGTGATGACCCCACACCAGATGGCCGCCGATTTACGCGTCATCCCGTGGTTCTCGATAAGCCACGCCACCGCCGGTTCGACAAGGGAGATAGAGGATGACCAAGCGGCGAACAGTAGCAGAATGAAGAAGAAGGTACCGAACAGCACCCCACCCGGCATCTGCCCAAAGGCGATGGGTAGGGTCTGGAAGATGAGGCCCGGGCCAGACCCCGGCTCCAGACCGTAAGCGAACACAATGGGGAAGATCGCCATACCCGCCAGCAGCGCCACCAGGGTATCGGCGGCAGCGATGATCACCACCGTCTTAGTGATGGAGGCCTTGGACGGAAGGTAAGAGCCATAGACCATGATCGCCCCCATACCCAAACTGAGGGTGAAAAAGGCGTGGCCCATGGCGATGAGCAGGCCATTGCCTGTGAGCTTGTCGAAATTGGGCGTGAAGAGAAAGGCGAGCCCTTCGTTGAAGTGCCCGGTGTTGAGTGCATATCCCACCATGACGATGAGTAGGATGAAGAGACCCGGCATCAGAAAGCGCACCGCCGCCTCAAGACCTCCGCGCACACCGCGGGCCACCACCACCATCGTCATCACCATGAACAGTGTATGCCAAGCGATGAGCGCCTCGGGGTCACCGATGAAATGGCCAAACATGGTGCCGATCCCCTCCGCCCCGACCCCGACAAAGCTCCCAGAGGCGGCACGGAAAATATACGCAAGGGCCCAACCGGCGATGACACTGTAGTAGGAGAGGATAAGGAATCCGGCGATCACACCGGCCCAACCAAGATACTTCCAGTGCGGCGAGGCCCCCTCCTCACTGGCCAGGTGGCGCATGGCGTTGATCGGGCTGCGTCGTCCGCGCCGGCCTAGCATCACCTCCGCCATCATGATCGGGATACCGATAAGCAAGATGCAGATGAGGTAGACCGCCACAAAGGCGCCCCCACCGTTCTCACCGGTGATATAGGGAAACTTCCAAATATTGCCAAGACCAACCGCCGAACCTGTCGCCGCCAGGATGAAGGCCCAGCGGGATGACCACTGGCCGTGTATCGATTCGCGCTTTTCAGCCACCTGCCTACTCCCAAAATATTCAATGAAAAGTGCCCGACCTCGTCCATACGGGGGAATGTGCTATCTTATTCGGTCTTTCCCACCCAGCTGAACAACGGACATGGCGAAGAAACAAGGCACCAAAGGCACCACGGGTCCCGGAACCAGCACCATCGCGCAAAACAAGAAGGCGCGCTTCGATTATCACATCGAACAACACTTTGAAGCGGGCTTGGTGCTGGAGGGGTGGGAGGTCAAAAGCCTACGCGCTGGTAAGGTACAGCTGGTGGACAGCTACGTCTTCATCAAGAACGGCGAGGCCTGGATCACCAACGCCCTCATCACCCCACTCCTGGCCGCCTCCACCCACATAAAACCGGAACAAAATCGTACACGTAAGCTGTTGCTCCATCAATATGAGATAAATCAGCTAATTGGCGCGGTCGAACGCAAGGGTTACACCCTCATCGCCCTCTCCATCTATTGGAAAAAAGGGCGTGCGAAACTCGACCTCGGCCTCGCCAAGGGTAAACAAGAGCACGATAAGCGCGCCACCTCACGCGATCGCGACTGGTCGCGCGAAAAGCAGCGCATCTTGAAAGCGGGCAAATAGACGCCTATAGTGAGCCGTCCATTGGGGGCGACCTGGCTTCGACGCGGGTTGCGAACCCTTGGGTGCATGCCGAGGGACAGACTACCTCGTAAATCCAGCTGTACAACTCATAGTTGCCAACGACGACAACTACGCACTCGCTGCCTAAACACCAGTAGAGTGCCCTTCGGACTGGAGCCGTGCCTGTGCGTCCAGGTTTCCGGGGGTCATACCTCACAGGATCGTGGCGAGGCTCGTTCGGGGTCAGACCACTAAAACCTAATACCGAACTCGCCGCTGGTAGCCATTGCCCACCGGGTTAGCCAGTTGGTCAAATCTCAAAGGTGAGACAAGCATGTAGAGCTCAAGGCGGAGGACTTGCGGACGCGGGTTCGATTCCCGCCGCCTCCACCATAACTTCCTTAAAAATCAGCCATCTATATTTTATAGGTGGCTTTTTTTTGGGGCTACATTTGGCCTGTGTTGACTCCATAATGACCGCATTAATGCCAACATTTCCTCGTTGGCATTGTTAGCTGCACCTCGTTCACTTCTATCGGCAGGCTCGAGAGTACGATCTGCACGCGAGGTGGCCAGTGACGGGGTGAGGTTCCGAGGGACCGAGACCCCGTAGCTCAGGGCAGACCCGGCAGTGGTTCAGCCAAGTACCTACCCTCAACACCCGGCGAGCTCACATCAGGCGAGACCGGGTAGAGCGTCAGCCAGTCGTACCCCTGAGGGGCATAGAGCGGCTGCAGCGCCTCCAGCGGGGCCGTCTTGTCGAGCCACAGGCCGTAGACGTCCGGGGTGAGGATGACCGGCATCCTTTCGTGGATGGGCTGAACTAGCCGGTTGGCGGGTTTGGTGAGGATGGTGCAGCTCTGGATAACCTGCTCCCCGTTCGGGTCTCGCCACTTCTCCCATATACCAGCGAAGGCGATGGGGCGGCGGGCTTGGTGGCCAATCCAGTAAGGCTGCTTGTGGCCACGCTGACCGCGCCACTCGTAGAAACCGGTGGCCGGTATCAGGCAGCGCCGCCGCCGGATGGCGGCGCGAAAGGCGGGCTTGTCGGCCACCGTCTCGCTGCGGGCGTTGATGAGCCGGTTGCCGATGCTCGTCTCCTTGGCCCAGGTGGGTATCAGGCCCCAGCGCATGAGATACCAGTGGCGCCCCACACCCTCCACAGAGCAGATCACCGGCACCGGCTGTGTCGGCGCGAGGTTGTAACGCGCCTGCCACTGGGTGGGGGGCTCGTCGAGGTCGAAGTGGCTGAAGAGATCCTCGCCATCGTTTTCCAGGGTATAGCGACCGCACATGGTTCAGCGTCTAGATTTACACATTGAATCAGTATCTTACAGAAGAATAGCGGGTAGTTCTTGGTCCGAGTAACCTGGATGCTAGCGGCGTCTCAAGACCTGATCCTGAGGGATTGGCGACAATCCATAACCCAGATGGAGCACGAACAACATAGGCGTGTTTGAAGACCATAGACGAGTGGCACAAGATACTAAATTCGCAAGAAAACGCACCTGCACGGGGCTATCGACGGTGTTTTTCAAGATAGTTGTCGCGTCACCTATCAAGCAGCGGCTTTGCTCTCCAGCCGCGGCTCGCTTCGCTCCGGGTTCAACCGAACCACCGGCTCCAGTTCCCAGTTCCTCGTCTTGCCGCTCCAGCGTTCTGGATACCT
>QKED01000094.1 GCA_003252455.1 Gammaproteobacteria bacterium | reverse complement strand
GTGGGATCTTCGGTCGGCGTAGGAGCGCCCCATGGGCGCGAAGGGTGTTCGAGGCTGGCCATTCGCGGGCATGGCCCGCTCCTACGTGGGATCTTCGGTCGGCGTAGGAGCGCCCCATGGGCGCGAAGGGTCTTGGTGGCTGAGCATTCGCGGGAATGGCCCGCGCTCACGCTAGCGCAGTGTCGTGCGACAAGGCTTAGGCCTGAAGGCCTACCTACTTAAGCACAGGTCGGCGCCGCGTGCCCTGATCATGTGACTTTACGGCCCATCGGGCCGACTCTCCCACCCGTGCCGGGCAGGCTAGGGATATACTGACTAAAAGAGTCAGAAAGCCTTGTGCGTCGGGATTGGCCTCAAGGGATGAACCCAGAGGCACGAGCCGGTGAAGATACTCCTCATCAACCCAGACAACCCCGCCGAAGCCGGGCGCGACCTCTACACCGGGGAGATCTTCTCCGCCCTGATGAGCGTCAAGACTGACTTCCGTCTGCTCTTCGGCCTGCCCCTGGCGCTCCCGACCCTGGCCGCCATGACCCCGGCGGAGCACGAGGTGCGCATCATCGACGAGATGGTCGAGCCGATCGACTTCGACACCCCGTGCGATGCGGTCGGCATCACCGCCATGACCTTCAAGGCGAAGCGCGCCTACGCCATCGCCGCCGAGTTCCGCAGGCGAGGCGTGCCGGTGATCATGGGCGGCATCCACGCCTCCATGTGCCCCGACGAGGTGGCCGAGCATGTCGACTGCGTGGTGGTCGGCGAGGCGGAGATGATCTGGGCCGGGATCCTCGACGACCTGGCCAAGGGCCAACTCCAGCCACGCTACACCGCCTTCGACGCGCCCGAGATCAAGCAGTTGCCCCCGCCGCGCTACGACCTCACGCGCCACCAGCACTACGTCATCCTGCAACTCCAGACCACACGCGGCTGCCCCTACAACTGCAACTTCTGCACCGTGACGCAGATGAACGGGCGCAAGCTGCGGCGCAAGACCCCGGAGCAGGTGGTCGCCGAGGTGGAGTCGCTCATCGCCCTCAAGCGCCGCCCGCTGCCGGTGGTCGACCACCTCAACGGCGGGGTGAAGACGCACCTCGCCACCAGCACCATCTTCTTCAGCGACGACAACTTCGCCATCGACCGCAAACACGCCCTGGCGGTCTGCGCCGCACTGGAGAAGATGCAAAAAGAGCGCGGCATGGTGCTCAGCTGGTACACCCAGGTCAACTACCGCACCGGTCTCGACATCGAGCTGTTGGAGGCGCTGCGCCGCGCCGGTTGTCAGATCCTCTTCATCGGCTTCGAGTCCATCGAGCAGGAGACGCTCGACGCCATGGACAAGAAGATGAACTCGCCGGAGAGCTACGGCGAGGCGATCCGCAACATCAAGGAGCGCGGCATGGCGGTGATCTTCTCCACCATCCTCGGCGGCGAGCACGACACCGAGGCGTCGGCCACGCGCCTGGCCGAGTTCATCGAGGCGCAGAACATCTTCTACGTACTGCCGAACATCCTCACCCCCTACCCAGGCACCCTGCTGCGCACGCAGATGGAGGGGGAGGCGCGGGTGATCAACTTCGACTCAGACCGCTACAACGTGCGCAACACCGTCTTCAAACCGGCGCGCATGGGCGCCGACAGCCTCCAGGCCTCCTACCTCGCCTTCTGCGCGCGCACCTTCTCCATGCAGCGCATGCTGGAGCGGGCGCGCGTCGCCAGCCGCTACCCCAAGCGCTACAAACTGCCATGGGGCTTTCGCCCGATCTTCTGCGCCTCGCTCTGCTGGCGCGCCGTGCGTCTCGCCGCGCAGGGCGACATCAGCGCGGGCACGGCGCTGCGCCTGATCCTCGCCGCGCCGCGCTTCATCATCCTCGACGGCAGCCTGAGTGCCATCGGCATGCTCGCCACGGCGGTGGACTACGACGCCTTCATGCGCAGTGAGCATGCGGGGGCGCGGGAGGGTGTGCGGGGTATCCGTGACGCCCAGGTGGAGAGCGTCTGATTCAGAGGCGGTCCCTGACGATGGTTTGCCACGGAGGCACGGAGGACACAGAGGAACAGCCGTTGAGTGAGGAGGTCGGGTTAGCGGCGCACCCCTGCTCAATCTCGGATGCTTGATCTCGGATGCCGTCGAGCTATTCGCGCCGCGTAACCCGACATCCCGGGGGCGGGCGCAGGCTCCATGTTGGGTTACGCTGCGCGCAGAGGGCGGTGGCTAGCGTGAGTGCGTGGTGATGCGCACCTAACCCAACCTACCTGCTCGATTCCACTCCTTCGAAATCACTATAGGGTGTGCCGAGGAACGAGGCGCAGCGTTTTGCTGTGCGGAGTTTCAAGCCAACGGCTTGAAGATGCAGAATCCAAACAACGCAGCCGTTGGCTTGTAGCTCCTCACGTGAGCATCAAGTGCGTAGGTCGGGTTAGCGGCGCACACCTGCTCACTTTCAGATGCTGCCGAGCTATTCGCGCCGCGTAACCCGACTTCCAGGGGGCGGGCATTCGCCTATAGCAAAGATGTTCTTAACTAAGTAATGGGTTAATTGGCAGGGGAAACATTGCACGATAAGAGCCTGATGGGTTGCGTAGAATAATAAACTTTATAGACAACACCATTATGGATCAGAGTGTGTGAAGACATTGTTTCAACGCTATCTGTGTTGATTTTTATCAGTTGGCTAGTGATCGAGTCACCGGAGTTAAGTGGCAACTGGAAACCAATCTTTCCCAGTGCCGCGCAGACTAGCATTCCGTTAACTAGTTCATTCGGACTCGTGGGGACGACATCTACCGTCACGGCATCGTGAAATGAGTTATAGGCAATACGACTCTTATGGTTGATCGCGACCAGTACACCTTCCTCGGTGGCTGATGGTTCCCAAGCCTCAATTCCAAAAAACTCTGACTCTTGTGTGATAACACTACGAATCCGTGCAGTATCGAAGCCTGGCGTCCTTGGTGGCTGGAACAGTTCTGTTTGAGAGTTCGCGGGAGGTGAGATTTCGATACCGAAGCGCTTTAAAACAGGGTTAACAACGAGAATAAGCAACGCTCCACAGATAAAGCCACCGCCAATGATGTGAACTACACTTCTTGAGAAAGAAAATATGACTATGGCTGAGGCGATCCAAAGGCCTAGTAAAACTTCGAAAAACATGCAATTAGACTCCTTGTCAGGTGGGGGCTTACTATCCCTCCATCATCAATCGAACAGTCTGGACGAATCGCCGACCATTCAATTCGTGTCGAGGGTGTGTGGATGGCTGGGTGGATTGGGACTACTGAGCGCCACCCGAGGCGAAACGTAGATCTACTGGGCGATCTAGTGCGTCGCCAAACAGTTAGAGCGAAAGGATACCACTCCTCGAACGAGACACAACATGCAAGTTAGTGGAAGTGAACGAAATAGTGCGTAGGTCGGGTTAGCGGCGCACCCCTGCTCAACTTCAGATGCCGCCGAGCTATTCGCGCCGCGTAACCCGACTTCCAGGGGGCGGGCGTAGGTTCCATGTTGGGTTACGCTGCGCGCAGAGGGCGGTGGTCACTGTGAGTGCGCGGGTGATGCGCACCTAACCCAACCTACACGCGATACACCATCTTTCTCCGTGCTCCGTGGCTATTCTTCATTGGCACCACTCTGCGCCTCACGCCTGAGCACCTCGGCTTCGAGCAGGGCGCGGGTCTCGGGCGCCTCCTCCAGCAACCGCTCCAGCTCTGCCTTGGCCAGGGCGCAGAGCAGTAGGTCGGTGCGCGCACGCACGGTGGCCATGCGCGGGGTGTCGCGCAGCAGGGCCAGCTCGCCGAAGTGGTCGCCGTCGAACAGTCGGCCCACGGTCTGCTCCTCGCCGTCGGCGCCGGTCACCACCACCGCCGCCTCGCCACGGGCGATGAGGTACATGCTGTCGCCACGGTCGCCCTGCTGGATGACGATCTCGCCCACGGCGACGCGCTCCAGCACCAGGCGTTGGGCCAGGGTGCTGCGCTGCGCCGCGTCGAGGTGCGCCAGCAGCGGCACAGTGGCGAGCCACTCGGGGGTGGCGGTGGCCATGCGCCCATCCTCGCTCACCGACATGCCGCTCTGGCGGGCGAAGAGGGTGGCGTAGGGGCCACCATGCGCCACCAGCTCGGCGTGGCTGCCGTGCTCCGCCACGCGCCCGTTGGCCAGCACCCAGATCTGGTCGAAGTCGCACACCGTGGTGAGGCGGTGGGTGACGGAGATGACCAGGCACTGGTCGCCCAGACGCTTGAGGGTCTCGCCGATGGCCGCCTCGGTCTCCGGGTCGAGGGCGCTGGTCGCCTCGTCGAGCAGCAGCACGTCGGGCGAGCGCACCAGGGCGCGGGCCAGGGCGATGCGCTGGCGCTGGCCACCGGAGAGGTTGCCGCCGTCGGCGCTCAGCTCGGTGGCGTAGCCCTCGGGCAGCGCGGCGATCACCTCGTGGATGCCTGCGGCGCGGGCGGCGCGCTCCACCTGGGCGTCGTCGGCGTCGAGCCGCCCCATGCGGATGTTCTCGGCCACCGTGAGGCGGAACAGCGTGGTGTCCTGAAACACCACGGCGAGGCGTGCGCGCAGCGAGGCGGGGTCGAGTCCCTGTAGCTCGCAGTCGTCCCACAGCACCTGGCCCGACTCGGGTGGATTGGCGCCGAGCAGCAGCGAGAGCAGGGTGCTCTTGCCCGAGCCGCTGGCGCCCACCAGCGCCACGCGCCCCTTGGCGGGCAGGGCGAGGCTCAGATCCTCTACCGCCAGGCGCCCCGGCACGTAGCCGAAGGAGACCTTGTCGAGGCGGATGCCTTGGCGCAGCGGCGGGGCGGTGGCGCCGCCCGTGCGATCAGCATCGACGGCATCCGGGTCATCGAGCAGCGTGGCGATGCGCTGGCCGCTGTCGAGGGCGGAGAGGGTCAGCGGCACGTCGTCGGTGATCTGGAACACGCCGTTGATCACATTGACCACCAGGGCGAGGAAGCCGAGCAGCTCGCCCATGCTCATCTGCCCGGTGAAGGTGAGGTAGACCCCGTAGACCACCACCATCAGGCGCACCAGGATCATCCCGCTCACCGTGGCAAGGTGCGCCACCAGGCTCCAGAAGGCGCTCTGGCGCTCGGTGTCGGCCAGCTCACCGGCGAAGCGGTCAAAGCGCGAGCGCCAGTGGCTGGCGCGGTCGAAGGCGCGGATCACCGGCTGCTGTTTGAGCACATCGCTGAGGCAGTCACCCAGGGTGCGCTCGCCCTTGGCCTGGTCCTGCGCCGCCGCCTTGAAGCGCTTGGCCGCACCGGAGGGGAGCAGGGTGGAGAGGGCGCCGCCGACTAAGGTGGCGATGGCCAGGCGCCACTCGACGATGAAGAGGAACAGCACGCTCACCCCGGCCATGGCGATGCCGCCGAGCATGCGCGGCCCGGCGCCGACCAGGAAGGTGCGCAGGGTGGCGATGTGCTGGGAGAAGAGCGCCTGTAGCTCGGGCAGCGAGCCGCCGCTCAGCTCCGCCAGCGGGCGTGTCTGCACCCGCGCGAGCATGCGGTTGCGCAGGGTGTGGGCGATCTCGGCGGCGAAGCGCGAGAGTAGGTCGGCGCGCCACCAGAGCAGCAGCGCCTGAAACAGAGAGACGCCGAGGAGGATCGCCGCGTCGATGGTGAGGCGCGTCAGGTCCTGCGCGGGCAGCGCCTTGTCGACCATGTCCTGGATCAGGAAGGGGGCGGCGATGTGCAGTAGGGAGAAGAGGATGGTCAGGGCCGCCGCCGCCACGCCGAGGGCGGTGCGCAGGCGGGTGATCGTCCAGAGCGCGGCGAGGCCGCTGCGGGGGGCGCTGCCCTCGGGGGGACGATCGGACATGGGGGACTCCTTTGGGTGGCCGTCTAGGGTCGGTGAATGCGCCACGCAGGCACAGAGAGCGACAGTTTAAGGGTTTACGCGAACGGGGTGAGTACTGAAAGTGGCGGACGGTTGTTGCGGTGGTATGACGTCGACGACTCTCTAGGGTGGTGGTCGAGTCAGCGGCATCGCGGGCATGGCCCGCTCCTACCGAGGATGACCATCTTGTAGGAGCGCCCCATGGGCGCGATGGACGGGCTGTCGCGGGCATGGCCCGCTCCTACCGAGGATGACCATCTTGTAGGAGCGCCCCATGGGCGCGATGGACGGGCTGTCGCGGGCATGGCCCGCTCCTACGGGAGATGATCATCTTGTAGGAGCGCCCCATGGGCGCGATGGACGGGCTGCTGTCGCGGGCATGGCCCGCTCCTAGGGGAGATGACCATCTTGTAGGAGCGCCCGATGGGTGCGATGGACGGGCTGTCGCGGGCATGGCCCGCTCCTACGGGAGATGACCATCTTGTAGGAGCGCCCCATGGGCGCGATGGACGGGCTGTCGCGGGCATGGCCCGCTCCTACGGGAGATGACCATCTTGTAGGAGCGCCCGATGGGCGCGATGGACGGGCTGTCGCGGGCATGGCCCGCTCCTACGGGAGATGACCATCTTGTAGGAGCGCCCCATGGGCGCGATGGCCACGCCCCTGACAGCCCCTTCTTCAGCGTGTCTTCGTGGCGTTGGCAAGTGCCATCAGAGCCCCTCAATCGCTGCATCGGGGTGGGCGACAAAGTGCCCTAGAATCGCCTCCCAGCGCTGCACGATCAACTCCCCCAGTGCACACCCGACGCGCGACTCCTGCACCAGCAGGGTGGCGCGCAGCCGGTCGCCCTCGTGGGTGACGTTGGCGAAGTAGTCGAAGGGGCGCGCCTGAGAGAGGGGCGGCAGGGGGCGTTGTTGCAGCGTCACTGCGCCGCTCTGACACGCCTCGCCGCGCAGTAGCTGGCGCAGCGGGGCGCTGGCGGGCATGCGCGTGAGGTCGTAGTAGGCGTAGATCGCCGGGGTGAGGGGGCCGTCGGCGGCGCCGAAGGCCCTGAGCTGTTCGATGTAGGGCAGTTCGGCGTGGGCCACGGCCTGCTGCATCTGCTGGCCGATGCGGGTGATGTAGCCGGTGGTGTTTTCGTCCTCCAGCGGGCCGAGGCGCAGGACCAGGTCGTTGATCAGCGGACCGAGGGTGGTGGTGTCGTCGAGCGTGCGGGTAGATACGGGGTAGGCGGCGGCGAACTCCTCAACCTTGAGCACGCTGCACATGGCCAAAGCCCAGGCGGCGCAGATGACGGCGTTCAAAGGCGTCTGGGCACTGCGGGCCAGGGTTTCGAATGCTTGCAGCTCCGGCCCCTCCAGGGTGATGGCCCCGGCGGGGAGGACGCGCGGGGGTGATGCGGGGCGGTCGTGGGGCACCGGGGGCCAGGCGGCCCCGGCCAGGCGCTCGGCCCACCAGGCGCGGCTCGCCGGGGTGGGTGTGGCGGTATTGAGCTGCGCGGCACGGGAGAGGAAGGAGCCCGTGGGGCTGGCGGGGGCCGTCTCCACGTCCAGTGCGGCGAGCCACTGGGAGAGGAAGTCGAGCAGGGCGACGGCGTCGTAGAGCAGGTGGTGTAGGGCGAGGCCGAGCCAGTGGCGCTCGGGGGCGAGGCTGACCAGGATGGGGCGCAGTAGCGGTGGCTGGTGCAGGTCGAAGGGTTGCGTAGCGAGGGCGTGGATCTGGTGCAGTAGCTCGGCCTCGTCCTGCCCGGTGCCGTCGAGGGTGATCACCTCGATGAGAGCGGGTTGTTCCGGGAGCAGCCAGAGCCCGTCCTCGCGCGCCTCGAAGGCGCAGCGCAGTAGGTCGTGGCGCGCGACGAGGCGTTGCAGGCTCTCGGCCACCTGAGTGGCGGTCAGTGGCCCGCTCACCTCGAACAGCAGACCACTGCCGGGGGCCTGGCCCTGGTCGCGGTAGATGAGCTGCTGAAACGCCGTGGCGGGCATCTCACGCGGCGTGGCTTGCGCTGCGGGGGCGTCGCTCGGTTGCGCGCAATCGCTCGGCTGTGCACAAAGGTGGCGGGCGAGCTGGTCGATGCTGGAGTAGTCGAGGGTCAGGCTCTGGCCGAAGCTCTTGCCTTCGGCGCCCAGCATCTGCTCCAGCCAGAGCCCCAGCTCCACCGACATCAGCGAGTCGAGGCCGAGGCGGGCGAGGGGCAGGCTGGGGTCGATGGCATCCGCGGCGACGCCGATGCGCGCGGCGATCTGCGCGGTGAGCCAGGCGGTCAGGGCGGGGAGGTCATCGCGTGGCGGGGCGTCGTTGGAGGTGTTGGCGGAGGCGGGCACCTCGCGCCACTCGGCCACCACGCGTAGCGTCCCCTGCAGGAAGGCGTCGCGACAGCCCCGGCGCTGGATCTTGCCGCTGGTGGTGCGCGGCACGCCCCCGGCGATGGTCAGCAGCACGGCGGCGGGCTGCACCTCGTGCTCTTCGGCGATGCGTGCACGGATCGCCGCGCAGACGGCGGCGCCGTCGATCTTGCGCACCTGGCTGCGCTGGATCTCGCAGACCATGGCCAGCCGTTCGCTGCCCGCCAGCTCGATAGCGAAGGCGGCGCTGCCGTGGGGCATCACCGCCTCGGCGGCCAGCTCGGCGCTGCGCTCGAAGTCCTGCGGATAGTGGTTGCGACCACGGATGATGATCAGCTCCTTGATGCGCCCGGTGATGTAGAGCTGGCCGTGGCGCAGGAAGCCGAGGTCGCCGCTGCGCAGCCAGGGGCCGTCGCCCTCGTCGGTCTCTGCGCTAAAGGTGGTGCGACTGCGCTCCGGGTCGCCCCAGTAGCCATCGGCCACGCTCGGGCCGCGCAGCCAGATCTCGCCGATCTGGTCGGAGGTCAACTTGGTGTGGCTCTCGGGGTCGACGATGGCCACCTCTTCGGCGGGCGGGCCGCAGCTGATGGCGCGGCGCGCGTCGGGGGCGTCGGACTCGGCCACGCGCCCCTGGCCGAGGGCCTCGCTGTCGAGGTGCAGCAGCGTGCCGCCGACGTGGCGCGGGGTGGCGCAGACGAAGAGGGTGGTCTCGGCCATGCCGTAGCAGGGCATGAACACCTCGGGGCGAAAGCCGTGGGGCGCGAAGGTGCGCACGAAGCGCTCCAGGGTGTCGACGCGTACCGGCTCGGAGCCGTTGGTGGCCAGCTCCAGGGAGGAGAGGTCGAGGCCCGAGAGATCAACGCCAGAGTGGTCGGCCCCCTCGGCGGCGCGCACGCAGAGGTCGTAGGCGAAGTTGGGGCCGCCGATGGCGGTGCCGCGGTAGCGGGTCACCGCCTCCAGCCAGCGCAGCGGGCGCGCGGTGAAGGCGACCGGGGGCATGAAGATGGCCGGGGTGCCGCCGAACAGCGGCTGCAGGAAGAGCCCCATCAGCCCCATGTCGTGGAACGGCGGCATCCAGCCGACGCTGATGTCGTGCGGCTGATGGGCGAAGCCCGAGTACATGCGCCGCTGGTTCTCCATCAGGTTGGCGTGGGTCACGCGTACCCCCTTGGGGTCGCCGGTGGAGCCGCTGGTGTACTGCAGGAAGGCGAGGGTTTGGGCCTTTATCAGCGGGCGCGACCAGTCGGCAGCGAGGTTCAGGTCGAGGGTGTCGCTGGCGATCACCGGCAGGGTCCACCCCTCTGCCGCGAGCCCCTCGCTGACCTTGTCGCGCAGGGTCTCGACGGTGAGGCAGCAGCGCGCGTCGCAGTCGGTGAGGATGCGCTGTAGGCGCCCGAGCGAGCGTCCGGCGCGCGGCGGGTAGGCGGGCACGGCGGTGGCCCCGGCGTAGAGTGTGCCGAGGAAGGCGCTGATGAACGCAAGCCCCGGCGGGTAGAGCAGCAACACGCGGCCATCAGCTACACCAAGCTGTTGCAACTGGGCGGCGATGGCGCGCGCCTGACGCTCCAGCTCGGCGTAGCTGATGGGCTCGGCCTCCTCCTCACCCTGGGGCAGGAAGGTGAAGGCGTGGGTATCGGGGCGCGCCTGCGCGAGTGCGCCGAGGCGGTCGAGGAAGGTCTCGTAGGGGCTGCTCATGAGGTGGCTACTCGCTGCTGCCGGACTTGCTGCTGCCGGACTTGCTGCTGCCGGACTTGCTGCTGCCGGACTCGCTGCTGCCAAAGCCGAGCACCTCGGCGTCGAACCACGGGTATTTCGCCATCTCGCGCGCCACCAGCGCCTTTTGCGCCTCGCTCCACTCGACCTTGAAACGGCTCTGGTGCGGTGACTTGTTGACCACTTTGCTACACGCCTGCGCCCACTCCACGTTGCGCTCCACGCCGAGGAAGTCGCACAGGGCATAGAGGTGAGAGGTGGGGTCGGCGATGAACGCCTCGTGGCTCAGGTCGAACAGCTCCTCTGTCGGGATGCGCTGCTTGATGCCCTCGATAGCCGCGCACATGCCGCGATACCAGGAGATAGCCGCGTCGAGCGTGTGGCCGCGGGTGGAGATGGTGGCGATGTTGTCCCACGGTGAGCGGTGTACGTGAATAAAACGAATCGGCAGTTGCAGCGTCTCGCGCAGCTCGTCGAGCAGCCAGGGCTCGTCGTGCAGCCACCAGGTGGAGCGCCCGCCCTTCTTGTCGCCGATCACCTTGAGGTCGCGAATCCGCCCCTGCCAGGCGCCGGGTACGGCGTAGTCGTAGCCGAACACATCTTGGCGTTCGCTGGCGGCGAAGCGTGCGTCTTCCGCCTGGATCCGGCTGAAGATCGCCTCGCGCGGGGCGCCGTCGCGCAGCAGCGCCAGGGCGTCGAGTTCGTGGCAGATGAGCAGGTCGGGGTGTGCGTTGAGCAGTGAGCCGACCAGGCTGTGGCCGCTACGCGGGTAGCCCACGAACATGCAGTAGGTGTCGACGTGCTCGAACATTTGATGGGGTTCCCTTTTGGGCGAATGCGGGGTCGGGATACGGGGTCTGCCCCGCGTTGACCTGCCGGACAAAGGGGGCCATTTTCGGGCCTCTCGGCGGTGGCCGGTCGTGTAGGGCGTATCTTAGCGATGCCTCGTGGTAGCGTCAGCACGCCGCTCTGACACACGGCATAGACAGGATATATCAATCGCATAGGTGCCCATCCCATGGGGAGACTTTTCCCACTCAAATCGGGCGAAGTGTGCTGTGGAGAGGCCCGAATGCCCTTGTCGTTGGTGCGGAGTTGCACGGATACTGATCGCGAAATCCATGTGCTAGATACATGGTCACCTCACCCCGCAAGCCTTGTTGGTACCACAGGATGATCTCCGACTCCAAGCAGTTCGCCTTCGTGCATATCCCGCGCACCGGGGGGACGAGTATCGAGACAGCCATGGCGCGTTACTCACGTACGCCGGTAGGCTATACCGTGCACGAGTGCACCGTGCTGCCACACAAACACTGCTTCGCCAGTGAGTTGAGCGAGCTGTTTCCCGAGGAGTGGGCGCACTACTTCACCTTCTCTATCGTGCGCAATCCATGGGAGCGCATGGTCTCTGACTACCACTTCTTCAAGAGTGCCGGACCGCACCTCTACCCGGAGTTCTCGGCCATGGAGCGCAGCCTCACCGACCAGGCCAACCGCGTCGATTTCAACACCTGGCTGCGGGCCAACGCCGAGATCCTCAACATCTCCCAACTCGATTATCTGACCGACGAGAACGGCGACCACCTGGTCGATTTCGTCGGGCGTTTCGAATCTCTGGGGGATGATTTCGCACATATCTGCCGCACCCTCGACGTGGACGCTAAGCTGCCGTTCGTCAACCGCGTCGAGCGCCGCCACTACCGCGAGTACTACGACGTGCAGAGCGTCGAACTGGTCGGCGAGCACAGCCGAGCGGACATCGCCCAGTTCGGCTACACGTTCTGAACCCCGGCGCCCCGCACTCACCCCTCTTTGCCCTGGAATCCCGCATGCCCACTCCGCCCCTTCCCCGTTGCGCCCTCATCACCGGCGCGGCCTCCGGGATCGGTCGTGCCACCGCCCTGGCCGTGGCCGACCTGTTCGATACCCTCTATCTCCTCGATTGCGACGGCCCCGCTCTGGAGACGTTGCGTGCCACCCTCGCCGAGGCGGGCCGCTGCCACCCGGTCGCATTGATGCTGGACCTGCGCGACGACGCGGCCCTGAGTGCCGCCTTCGCACGCATCGCCGCCACGGGCGAGGCGCTCGACGCGCTGGTCAACAGCGCCGGGGTCGCCTTCTTCGACCACATCGAGATCCCCGACGCCTCCATCTGGGAGGAGCTGATCGACGTCAACCTGTTCGCCGTCTGGCGCGTCACCCAAGAGGCGCTGCCGCTGCTCAGGCAGCGCGGCGGCGACATCGTGCAGATCTCCTCCACCGCCGGGGCCAGTCCGCTCAAGTATCAGGCGGTCTACAGCGCCACCAAGGCGGGGGTCGACGCCTTCGCCGAGGCGCTGCGCGACGAGGTGAAGGGCGACAACATCCGCCTCAGCACCATCGTACCGGGGCCGACCCATTCGCAGATCCTGCGTCACTTCCCGCCCGAGTTCATCGCCGAGTACCGCATCGACGAGGAGCCGCGCATCGACGCCGAGGATGTGGCCGAACTGGTGCGCTTCGTCCTCACCCGCCCGCCTGGGGTGAGCCTCGACCGCCTGACGATCACCCCCACCCAATGGAGCGATAAAGGATGAGTCACGCCGCCAATGCACCCGCCGTGGTGCTCATCACCGGGTCGAGCCGCGGTATCGGTCGTGCCCTCGCCGAGCGCCTGCACGCCGAGGGGGCCCACGTCATCCTGCACGGGCGCGACGCCGCCACCCTGCGCCAAGTGGCCGAGGGGTTGGCGGACCCGGAGCGGGTCACGCAACTGGTCGCCGACCTGGCCGACTCGGCGCAGATCGAGCGTCTCTTCGCCGAGGTGGAGGCGCGCTTCGGCCGTCTCGACCTGCTGGTGAACAACGCCGGGGCGACCCTCACCGGCCCCTTCGCTGGCCAGCCGAGCGCCGCGCTGCGTCAGCTCATCGACGTCAACCTGCGCGCCCCGCTGCTCTGCACCCGCGCCGCCTTCCGCCTGATGAAGCCGCGCGGTCAGGGCACGGTGATCAACATCAGCTCCAACGTCGCGGCCATGCCCCTGCCGCTGCTCACCGCCTACTCCTCCACCAAGGCGGCGCTGGAGGCGCTCACCCACGCCCTGCGTGAAGAGCTGATGGACGCCGGTATCCGCATGTTCCTGGTCGCCCCGGGGGCGGTCGATACCGACATCGTCAAGAGCTACACCCGTGACTTCGTCGAGCGCTACGACGGCGCCATCCGCCGCCTCGACCCCGCCACCGTGGCCGACGCGGTGATGGGCTGTTGGCGTCTCGCGGGCGAGGCGCACTGGAAACAGATCGTACTGGAGCACTTTCCCGAGCCGCGGCCTGCGGCGAGCACCACCCCCCAGACCCCGGCGCGGGAGGTGGCCGACTGAGGTCACCTCCGTCCGTGGTGTAGGGGCGCCCCATGGGCGCGATGGCCGCCCGCCCGGTGTATAGCAATGCGCATCGCAGGCATGGCCCGCGCCTACGCCGGGTTGTGCCCTTGCGGGCTGGATGTGGAGGCTAACTCTATAACTCTGCCGTACCATCCAGTACCCTCAGACACTTGGCTTTTTCTTCCCCGTTGACTCCCGACCAATGGCGTCATCTACGACTCTGGATCGTTTCAGATTGGCCTAGAATTGTGACTCGTTTCACCAAATTATCCGATATCTGACCAGCTAAGTACGCTTTGCTCGGATAAAATGGGAAATAGTCACACAAAATGGGGGCATGAGCCCCTTAATCGAGCACCGAGGGCGTCGCGTCATCGCACAGGTCGATACCTGTGGGGTGCGGACGTACCTACACCAGGTTTTGGGCGACGGATGCCCCGAGTGGAGAGAGTCGAGATGTCCATACCGCCCAACCGCCCACGCCACGCCCGTTTCCAACTGGAGTCCCTGGAGGAGCGCCTGCTCCTCTCCGCCGACCCCGCGACCCTACTCGCCGCCGAGCTGGAGGGGGTGCAGGCGCACGAGGGCGTGACCCTGGAGGCCGAGGCGGCGGAGGGCGGCTTCGACCTCTTCGCCGGGCTGGAGGCGGTGGAGCAGACGCTGGCCGGGCTCGATGCCGAGAGCCTCGCCGGGCAGCGCATCCTGCTCGACTTCGACGGTCTGGACGACTTCACCTACCAGGGGCCGGTGACCGTCAGTGGCATCACCCTCGACCCCTTCGCCACCCCCGAGGGCCTCGACCTCTCGCGCAGCGAGCTGATCGACACCCTGGTGGCGCGCCTCAACCAGCAGTTCGAGGCCTATGGCGTCAGCTTCACCAGCGTGGCGCCCGCCGCTGGGGAGTACTCGACCCTCTACATCGGCGGCGACAACGACGCCTTCGACGCCTATGGCGACTTCCTCGGCCTGGCCGAGCAGGTCGACCTGGGCAACCAGGACAAGGACGACCAGGCGCTGGTCTTCAGTGCCGAGCTGGCCGACGTGGTGGAGGACGACGCCGCCTACCTCGACGCCCTCGGCGGCCTCATCGCCCACGAGAGCCTGCACCTGCTCGGTGCCGCGCACCCGGTGGCGGCGGATGCCGGGCCGCTCGCGGCGCTGGCCGAGGCGGCGGACTTTAGCGTCGACCTGGGGAGCGACGGCGTCAGCTTCAGCGCCCTGGCGCAGAACGACCTCTACCTGAAGAACATCGACGGCAAGCTCGCCTGGAGCGCCGACGGCGCCAGCTATAGCTACGACTTCGACTCCGCCACCAGCGGCGACCAGGAGGTGGTGCTGAGCGACTACACCAGCTTCACCGTCGACGCGGTGGACGGCTACATCGGCACCCTCTATCTCGGCGACCTCGACACCGACGGCGGCGACCTCACCCTCAAGGCCACCTACATCGAGGTGCAGGCCGGCGCCACCCTCTCCACCCGCAACCTAGCCGACAGCAGCGCCGACCCGCTGAGCGCCGTCTCCACCGGCCACTCCGGCGACCTCAAGCTCAAGGCCGCCAGCATCGAGGTCGCCAGCGGCGCCGCGCTGCTCACCGACGTGGAGGCGGGCAGCAGCTACAGCGCCGGTGACCTCACCCTGCACGCCACGGTCGACTCGGTCGACGGGCTGCTCGCGGCGCTGGTCTACGACTACCGCGACGCGGTGGCCGACGTCACCCTCACCAACGCCACCCTGCGCGGTGGCACGGTGAGCATCGAGGCGGACGCCGACGCCGTCTCGCTGTTCGACGACGACTCCGACTTCGCCGACCTGGGCGAGAACGTGCTGGAGTTCTTCGCCAGCCTCAACCTCATCGGCGGTGTCGCCTACTCCAACGCCGACGCCACCATCGCCATGAGCGGCGGCAGCATCGAGGCCGACAGCCTGTTGATGGAGACCTTCGGCGGCGCCGAGGCCTCCGTGCGCACCGTCTCCTACTACCTGGGGGTGGCCTACGGTCAGACCGACACCCTGGCCAAGGTGACCCTGAGTAACGGCGCGCAGATCACCACCACGGGCGACGCCACCCTCCACTCCGAGACCCTCAGCGGCCTCTCGGTGGCGGCGGTGCAGGCGCTGCTCGGCTTCAGCTCCACGGTGGAGTCGATCAACGTCACCCTCGCCGGTGGCTATGCCGACACCGTGACCAAGGTCGAGGTCAGCGCCGATTCGAGCCTCGATATCGGCGGCGACCTGACCCTCTTCGCCGAGAGCGAAAAGGAGCACGACGTCTCCGCCTCCAGCTACGCACACAACGACGGTACCCTGGGCATCGGTCTCGCCGTGGCGGTGACCGAGAACGAGGCACAGGCGCAGCTGCTCGGCAGCGCCGTGGTGGGCGGCAACGTCACCATCAGCGTCGACCTCAACGTCTCGACCAACGACGTCAGCGGCAGCGCCACCGTCGGCACCTCCACCAAGATCGGCAACCTGCTCTCCACCCAGTTGGTGGGGGGGGGTCTCAATGCCCTCAGCTCGGTCTTCACCGGAGTGAGCGGCCTGAGCAGTGTCTCCAGCGGCCTGGTGCACATGACCGAGCGCGGCATCGCCGGTGGCTTCGCCTACGGCCACTACTTCAACACCGGCGTCGCCGCGGTCGGCGCCGGGGCGAGCCTGGATGCGGGCGGCAGCGTCTCGATCCTCTCCGTGGTGGAGGAGATGCCGGAGACCAGCGCCTTCGCCTTCTTGAACTCCAGCGCCAGCTACAGCCCGCGCGAGAGCGGCGGCAGCGCGGCGCTGGCGGTGGGCATCACCGAGAACAGCTCCGACGCCTATATCGGCGACGGCGCCACGGTGACGGTGGACGGCGACCTCAGCGTGCGCGCCGAGACGCGCATCCCCTACGAGATCCAGTGGCACAAGATCGACGGTCTCACCGACATCCTCGACAAGCTCAACTTCAACCTCGGTATCCAGAACGGCTTCTTCACCTCCTGGGCCGAGGCGATCGCCGCCGCCAAGGACAACGCCTACGGCTTCAGCATCAACGCCCTGGTGCTGGACAACGCGACCCACGCCTACCTCGGCAACGGCGCCGTGGTGAGTGTCGCCGGGGACCTCTCCGTGGTCGCCCAGGGGGAGAACGACACGGTCAACTTCGTCGGTTCGCCGCTGGCGCCGTTCAACGCCACCGGTGGCACCGGGGTCGGCTTCTCCGGCATGGCGGTCTACTACGCGAACGACACCACCGCGCTGATCAAGTCCGAGGCGCAGGTCGACGCCGCCTCGCTGCTGCTCTACGCCGACAACCAGGCGCAGAACGTCGCCATCGCCCTGCAGGGCGGCATCGCCGACGGCTTCGCCATGAACGGTGCCATCGAGTGGCTGCACATCGACAACCGCACCCTGGCGCGCATCGACGAGAGCGCGGTGATCGTCGTCGGCTCCGGCCTCATCCGCCTGGCGCGCGATGAAGACACGGTCTCCAGCGACGGCCTGTTCAGCGACTACGCCCAGTTCACCCCCGACGCCATCATCGACGACGACAGCGGTGCCACCCGCGTCGACGTCGACGCCGACACCATCACCCTGCCCTACGAGCACGACCTCGCCACGGGTGACGCGGTCTACTACCAGAGCGGCGGCGACACCGCCATCGGCGGCCTGAGCGATGGCACCACCTACTACGCCATCGTCGCCGACGGCGAGACCACCGAGCTACAGCTGGCCAGCAGCTACGCCAACGCCCTGGTGGGCACCGCCATCGACCTCGACCTCGACGCCACCGATGGCGAGGCTCACTCCCTCTACCCCGGCTTCGTCGCCCTCGACGCGCTGGATGCCGACGCCGACACCCTCGACCTCGGCTACGACCACAACCTCATCGACGGCCAGCCGCTCACCTACCTGAGCAACGGCGGCGGGGTGATCGACGGCCTGGTGGACGGCGAGACCTACTACGCCATCGTGGTCGACGACACCATCCTACAGCTCGCCAGCAGCAGCGCCGATGCACGCGACGGCATCGCCATCGACCTCGCCGCCAGCGGCACCAGCGGCACGGCCCACTTCCTGCTGCCGGAGGATTACACCGAGCTGAGCGTCTACGACGACATCGCCTCCCTCGACGACGCGCACATCACCAGTAAGGACAGCGACTACGTCTACACCGACCTCTCCCTGCTGGTGCTGGCCGAGGACGAGTCCAACCTCTACAGCGGCGTCGGCGGCCTCACCCTGGGTAAGAACGAGGGCGCCGGGATCTCGCTCGCCATCAACACCATGGACCGCCGCACCGAGGCGGGCATCGGCAACGAGGAGCTGAGCCTCGATACCGACTTTGCCCCCGGCGTCGGCGTGCAGTCCGACGACAGCATCGAGCTGGGCTACGACCACGGCCTCAGCGTCGGCGACCAGGTGGTCTACACCTCGGGCGGCGGCCTCACCATCGGGGGCCTGGTGGACGGCGAGAGCTACTACGTGCAGAGCGCCAGCGACACCGCCATCACCCTCGGGCGCGCCAGCGGCGAGTCGAACCAGAGCTTCGAGCCCGCCGATGCGGGTAGCCTGCAGATCGACCTCGGCTACAGCCACAACTTCCAGGTCGGCGACGCGGTGGTCTACAGCAGCGGTGGCGGCAACGTCATCGACGGCCTCAGCGATGGCGAGACCTACTACGTCACCCAGGTGGAGGGCACCACCCTCGGCCTCTCCAGCACCTACGCCGGGGCCTTCGACGGCCTCGACAACAGCTTCGACCCCACCGGCCAGGTGAGCGGCGACTACGACCTGATCCTGCTCGGCTACGCCCACGGCTTTACCACCGGCGACCCGGTGCGCTACACCACGGGCGGTGGCGTGGCCATCGGCGGCCTCAGCGACGGCACCACCTATTGGGTCATCGAGGGCGACGACGACAACAGCCTGCAACTCGCCAGCAGCCGCGCCAACGCCTTGGCGGGCAGCGCCATCGACCTCGACCCGAGTGACGCCACCGGCGTGGCCCACAACCTGCTCGCCGGGCTCTACGCCGGCACCGGCACGGTGGACGCGAGCGCCGAGACCATCGACCTCGGCGCGGCGCACAACTTCGCCAGCGGCGACGCCGTCATCTACCACGGCGACACCACCATCGGCGGCCTGGTGGACGGCGAGCGCTACTACACCATCTACGTCGACGACACCCACATCGCCCTGGCCGCGAGCGAGGCGGACGCCACCTCCGCCACGCCGATCTACTTCGACGCCAGCAGCGGCGAACTCACCAGCGGCCTGCTCGACAGCGACGGCAACGGCAGCTACGAGACCCTCGAACTCTACCGCGAGCACGGCCTCACCACCGGCGACGCGCTGGTCTACACCCAGGGCTCCGGCAGCATCGGCCTGACCGACGGCGCCACCTACTACGCCATCGTGCTCGACGGCGACAACGAGGAGGAGGGCTTCGGCACGCGCATCCGCCTCGCCACCAGCGTGGCCAACGCCGAGGCGGGCACCGCCATCACCCTCACCCCGGTCGCCAGCAGTGGCGACTACCACCAGCTGACGCGCACCGAGGCGCGCATCGACCTCACCGCGCTGAGCGCATCCAGCGCGCAGTTCTTCCAGGTCGACAACCGCATCACCCTCGATACCAGCAGCGCCACCGGCACCGCCCACAGCCTGCGCCTGACCCTCGATGCGAGCGACGCCAGCGGCGACAACCACGGCCTCGGGCGGGTCTTCGACCCCAGCTCGGCGGTGAGCGGCGACGCCATCGACCTGGGCTACGCCCACGGCTTCAGCAGCGGCGACGCGGTGCTCTACACCCCCGGCACGGGCGACCCCATCGGCGGCCTGGCGGCGGGCACCGTCTACTACGTGGTGGTGGTCGACAGCCAGACCATCGAGCTGGCCGAGACCGAGGAGGAGGCGCTCAGCAGCGACCCCGAGCTGGTCGAACTCGACGCGGGCGATGCCAGCGGCAGCGCCCACGCCATCGCCGCGCAGATCGCCCCCACCCCGGTGGTGGACGGCGCCGCCGACACCATCACCTTCGCCACCCTGCACGGCTTCAGCGACGGCGACCAGGTGACCTACGAGACCGATGTCGACCCGATCGGCGGCCTCACCGCCGGGAGCACCTACTACGTCATCGTCGTCGACGACCACACCATCCAGCTCGCCACCACCTCGGCGAACGCCACCGCCAGCACCCCGCTGGCCATCGACCTCGACGCCAGCGGCGCCGGGGTGGGCGAGCACAGCATCGCCGACCGCCTGCTCGCCACCGGCAGCGTCACCGTCGGCGGCAACGCGCTGATCCAGGCCGCCAGCAGTGGCGAGGTGATCACCGTGGCGCTGGCCGCCGCGGTCTCCGCCAGCACCGGCAGCAGTTGGACCAGCGGCAGTGGCTGGGCCGGCTTCTCCGGCGCCACCAGCGCCGCCACCAGCAGTGTCGCCGGGGCGGCGGACGCGGTGATCACCGTGCTCACCACCAACACCTACGCCACCCTCTACTACGCCAACCTGAGCGCGGCGGATGTGGACGTGGTGGCGCAGAACGACACCCAGGTCTACGTCGGCGCCGGTGCCGTGGCCATCGCCATCTCCACCAGCAACTCCGAGGGTGGCGCCGGTTCCCTGGTGCTCAACGTGCTGCAGAACGACACCCAGGCGCTGGTCACCGCCTCCAGCCTCGACCTCAGCGGCGACCTCTTCGTCAGCGGCCACAACGACGCCGACCTGGTGGCGGTGGCGGTCTCCGGGGCCGGGGCCAGCGGCAACTTCACCCTCGCCGGGTCGGTGGCGATCAACGCCGTGGCCAACGGTGTGCGGGCCGAGATCGAACAGGGCAGCGTGGTGCACACGGCGGGCGACGTCACCGTGAAGGCGAAGGAGGAGGGCGATGTGCTGGCCCTGGCCGGTGCGCTCGGCATCACCCTCGGCGCTGGCGGCTTCTCCTCCACCAGCCAGTCGGGCTACGGCCTCGCCCTGGCGATGAACATACTCGCCGGGGGCGGCGAGACGCGCGCCTACATCAGCGACTCCGAGGTGGTGGCCGAGGGGGCGGTGGCGCTCAAGGCGCGCAACGACAGCCAGCTCATCACCACCGCCGCCGGTTTCGCCGTGGTCACCGGCGCCTCGGTGTCGCAGCAGGCGGTCGGCGCCAGCTTCAGTATCAACGTCATCTCCGGGCGGGTGGTCGCGGCCATCCGCCGCCAGGGCGGTAGTGGCGTGAGCGGCAGCGACGGCGTCAGCGTCAGCGCCGTGGACGAGAGCGAGATCATCTCCATCGCCGGTGCCGGGGGCATCGCCCTCGGTACCAACGCCGACGGCGTCGGCTTCAGTCTCGGCATCAACGTGGTGGAGAGCGGCACCGAGGCCTTCATCGAGGATGGCGTGGTCGCCGCCGACGCGGGCAGCATCGAGGTCGACGCACAGGCGGCGCTGACCATCACCGCCGTCACCATCGGCGCGGCGGCGGCCTCCGACGACGCCGTCACCGGATCCTTCTCGCTCAACTTCACCAACTACGACACCGAGGCGAGCGTCAGCGGCAGCAGCACGCTGAGCGCCGACGGCAACGTGCAGGTCGCGGCGCGCGACGACAACACCCTCACCTCGGTGGGCGGCAGCCTCTCGCTCTCCTCCCTCGGGCTCTCCGACGGCGACGCCACCGCCTTCGGCATCGCCAACTCGACCCTGGTGTGCGACAACGACGTCACCGCCACCATCGGCAGCGGTGTGGTGGTGCAGGCCAACGCCAACCAGGCGAGCATGGCGGTGGTCAAGGGTACCTTCGACAGCAGCGACGAGCCCAAGACCGAGTCGCTGGTCGGCGTGGCGGTCACCGCCCTGTCGCGCGACGAGCTGGTGACCATCGCCGCCGCCGGTAGCGGCAGCGGCACCGGCAACGCCATCGCCGGTTCCGCCAGCGTCGCCGTACTCACCGACGACACCCTCGCCACGATCGCCGACAGCGCCGAGATCAACCTCGCTACCAGCGATGAAGATAGCGCCCAGTCGGTGGTGGTGCGCGCCGCCGAGGAGGCGCAGCTGGTCGGCGTCGGCGGCGGTATCGCGGTCGGCGGCAAGGGCGGCTACGGCGTCGGCATCGACATCGCCGTGGTGGACAAGACCATCCGCGCCAAGATTAGCGACAACGCCGAGATCGAGGCCGAGAACAACGTGGTGGTCGAGGCGCTGAGCAGCCAGCAGCAGCTCTCCGTCGCCGGGAGCATCGGCGCCGGTCTCGCCACCAGCAGCTTCGCCGGGAGCATCGGCATCTCCTCGCTCTCGGTCACCACCGATGCGCACATCGGCGCCGCCACCGTCACCGCGGGCAACAACCTCATCGTCACAGCCGACGAGTCGCTGCTGCTCGACTACTGGCTGGGCAACGTCAGTGTCGCCCTCGGCGGCACCGGGGTCGGCGGCGCGGTGAGCATGCCGATCATCAACAAGAGCACCAGCGCCTACATCGACGCCAACGCGGTGGTCGACGCCGGGGCCACGGGCAGCGGCTACACCACGCGCACCGGCGAGATCGATAGCAGCTGGTCCGACGACGACAGCGACGGCAGCCTCGACGAGGAGAGCGGCGACATCAAGGGCGTCGACCTCGACAACTCCGACCTGGATATCGAGCGCTACGTGCAGGAGTACAGCGCCACGCCGGTCACCGCCAGCGTCAGCGGCATCGCCGTGGTGGCCACCGCGCGCGACAACATCGAGGCCTACAGCCTCGGCATCACCGGCTCCGCCACGGGCGTGGCGGTGCAGGTCTCCGCCGACCTCAACTGGGTCACCAACAGCACCTATGCCTACATCGGCGACGGCGCCGAGGTGAACCAGAACGTCGCCAGCGATGCGGACCAGGATGTGCTGGTGCGCGCCGCCAGCGACACCTTCGAGCGCGGCATCGCCGGTGGCCTCGGCTTCGGCACCACCACCGGCTTCTCCGGCGGTCTCTCCTTCGTGCGCATCGAGCAGGATACCCGCGCCTGGATCGGTGCGGCCACGGTCGACGCCGGGGGCGACGTGCGCGTCGGCGCCGAGAACCGCGTGGTGCTCGCCTCGGCGGGGATCTCCGTCTCCATCAGCGGCAGCGTCGGCCTCGCCCCCTCGGTGATCGGCATCGGCCTGTTCGACACCACCTACGCCTCGATCAACGACAGCGCGGTGGTCAGCGCCGCGGGCAACGTCATCGTCGAGGCGGACGACAGCACCGAGATCGATGCGGTGGCCGGGGGTGCCGGGATCGGCATCAGCGGTGGCGGCGGCGGTGTCGGCGTGATCATCATGGACCTGAACAAGGACACCCGCGCCTGGATCGGCAGCGCCGAGGTGCAGGCCGACGCCGGTGGCAGCGACTTCACCCGCTACTCCGGCGAGATGGCCGACGATGGCAGCTACACCCTCACCACCGGCCAGGGCATCCTGGTCAGCGCCGAGTCGAGCGAGGAGCTCTACGCGCTGGGTGTGGCGGGTGGCGGTGGCTCCACCATCGGCTTCGCCGGTGCGGTCACCTATCAATGGCTCGACAGCGACACCCTCGCCTACATCGACACCGGCGCGGTGATCAACACCGACCTCAGCAGCGCGCAGAGCGACCAGGGGGTCTACGTCACCGCCATCAACCAGCTCGCCGACACCCACAGCGTCGGCTCCATCGCCGGTTCCCTCGGCGGCGCCCTCTCCGGTGGCGTGGTGATCGGCACGGTGCACAACGACACCGCCGCCTACATCGGCGGCACGGTGAAGGCGAAGGGCGACCTCGACGTGGTGGCCCTCTCCAACGCCAACCTGGAGGTGTTCGCGCTGAGTGCCAGCGGCAGCGCCATCGCCGTCAGCGGCTCGGTGGCGGTCTGGAGCCTGGGCGGTGACCTCGACACCAGCTATACCGCCGACGACGCCAGCTACGACGCGCTGGAGGACAACGACGCCGAGAGCGAGAACAAGTCCATCGCCGACGACCAGATCAGTGAGAGCGGCCTGAGTGGCGCCACGGCGGACGAGGACGAGGAGCAGGGGGGCAACTCCGCGCGCGTCGCCTCGGCCCTGGATGAGGCCGACGCCAAGAGCAGCGCCCTCAGCAGCAGCGCCACCAGCACCAGCGCCGACGTCCCCGCCGGGGTCAGCGCCTTCATCGCCGATGGCGCCTACATCGAGGTGGGCGGCGATGTGGAGGTGGAGGCGCGCCGCTACCTCGACGGCTACCTCACCGTGGGTACGGTGAACGGCGGCCTGGTCGGCGTCGGCGCCTCGGTGGGCATCCTCGACACCCAGGTGGACGTGCACGCCTATGTGGGCGACGCGGTTTACATCGACCTCGGCGGCGACCTCGCCATCGAGGCGCAGGCGATCAAGTCGTTCCAGATCATCACCCTCGGCGGCACCCTGGCCCTCGGTGCGCTGGTGGCGCAGTATGCGGAGATCGACGACAGCAGCGCGATCCAGAGCTGGATCGGCGCCGGTAGCGCGGTGGTCGGCAGCGGCACGGTGACGCTGGTGAGCGAGCAGAGCCGCGACTATGACATCGGCTCCGGCAGCGCCTCCTTCGGCGGCCTGGCCGCCGGTGTCAGCGCTGGGCGCATCTTCGCCGCAGGCGAGGTGAGCAGCCGCATCGACGCGGGCGCCACGCTCGGCAGTGCCGGTGCGAAGATCGGCGACATCACGCTGCAAAGTAGCAGCGTCGACAGCGCCTACGGCTCCGGTGTGGCCGCCGCCGTGGGCATCGTCACCGGCTCCGGGGTCGACCTGGAGGTGCACGTCACCCCCAGCGTGAGCGCCACCACCGCGAGCGACGTGAGCCTCTACAGCAGTGGCACCGTCACCCTGGATGCCGACGCCCAGGCGAGCGGCGAGTCCGAGGTGATCGGCGTCTCCATCTCCGGCACCGCCGGTGGCGTGACCCTGGCCGATGTCTACGTCTCTCCCGATGTGAGCGCCCTCATCGGCACCGGCAACCTGGTGATGGCCGCCGGGCTCACCCTCAAGTCGCGCCAGCGCGAGGTGGAGGGCGAGGGGCACACCGCCAAGGTGAGCGGCACCGGCATCTCCGCCGGGCTGCTCATCGGCGTGCAGGGCATCCTGCTCAGCAGCAACAGCTCCGGCAGCAGCGAGAGCGCCATCGGCGACGACAGCGCGATCAGCGTCAGCGGCGCGGTGAGCGTCACCGCGCAGAGCACGAGCGACATGCTCGCCGACTCCGACGGCTGGGCCAGCGGCATCTTCTCCGTCGGCGGTGCCCACGCCGACGTGGTGCACGACATCGAAACCCACGCCTGGATCGGCACCGGCGTCACCTTGAGTGCCGACACTCTCGACCTCAGCGCCGACGCCGACGACACCCTGGAGGCCAACGCCTGGGCCACCTCCGCCGCGCTGGCGGGCTCCTTCAGCACCAGCGACGAGGAGGGCGAGACCTACGTCGCCTCCGCCGATATCAGCTCCAGCGCCGACACCCGCGCCTGGCTCGCCGACGCCACCACCCTCGACACCGGCTACAACGTCGACGTCACCGACCTGACCCTCAGCGCCGACCACAGCTACACCCTGGCCGGTGAGGTGGAGAACTACTCCCTCTCGGCCCTGGCCACGGTGAGTGGCGCCGCTCTGACGCAGGACCTCGACAGCACGGTACAGACGCGCATCGGCGACAGGCAGCGCGTCACCGCCGACAACATCCAGCTCACCACGACTAACGAGACGATTGCCGAGGACCTCACCCTCTACAGCCTCTCCGGCTCCTTTATCGGTGCCGGTAACGACTCCAGCGCCACCCTCGACCTCGGCCACACCACCACCAACGAGATCGGCGACTACGCCGAGGTGACCCAGAGCGGCGACGTCGACGACCCCGGCGTGTTCGAGCTGAGCGCCACCAACAACGCCGAGCTGAGCCTCGACGCCCAGCTGGTCACCGCCTCCTTCGTCTACGCCGGGAGCGACATCGACGGGCGCATCGACCTGCACGACTATGACGCCAAGGCGCTGGTGGGGCAGGGGGCCGAGATCAACGCCGTCGGCGAGCTGCTGATGGCCGGATGGTCCACCGCCGACAACTACCTCAACGCGTCGAGCGACAGCTCCAGCACCGCGGCCACACCGAGCGCCGACGCCGACAATCTTGTCGACTCGGAGAACGGCGTGAGCATCGCTGCCGACGCGCAGATCTTCGCCGAGGGCGATATCAAGTTCGTCGCCGGTAAGTCCAACACCCTCGACAGCCTCGACGATATCCCCGCGACCAACCAGTTCAACCTCACCACCTACGGCGGCGCCTACGCCACCTCGGCCATCGCGCTGCCCGACGCCAGCGCCAAGTCGCAGGTCGACCAGTACAACCTCATCGACATCGCCGCCGGGGCCTACATCAGCGGCATCCAGGATGTGCACCTGAAGACCGACGAGGGCTCGCCGATCATCTACGCCCAGTCGATCGAGAAGGGCTACTCCACCAGCTACGGCGGCAAGGAGAACTTCAACGTCTACAACATCGTCAACATCGACGGTGAGATCGAGGTGGGCCTCGACGCGGTGCAGACCCTGACCATCGAGGAGGACGGCACGGCCAGCGAGCAGACCGACGGCATCAGCTACTACGACGCCGGATACCAGAGCATCGACGCCAGCTTCGGCGCCGTCATCGACGACCTCTTGGCGTTGAAGAGCAGCTACGCCGGTACCGACCTGGAGGATACCTATCAGGCGGAGATCGAGTACTGGATCACCGTGATCAACAACCTCGGCGGTAGCGCCAGCTACGACAGCAGCAGCAACACCGTCACCATCGACGACGAGCTGGAGATCCCCTTCTTCACCATCGAGGCGGCCACCGCCCGCTCCGGCGACATCCTGGTGGAGGCGGACGTGCTCAGCGGCTCCGGCGACATCACCGCACCGGGCGATGTGACCATCACCATCACCAACTACAGCGAGAAGAGCCTGGATATCGAGGGGCTGACCATCCCCGAGTCCTACGGCGGCAACCTCTGGTACAACAACACCTCGGTGAGCGACAACGCCACCATCACGGCGCTCAACGACAGCTCAGTGAGCAGCGCCAGCGCCGCCTTCGCCACCCTGGCGGTGGGCGCGAATACCGCAGATCCGTCGATCAACGTCACCAACGTGCAGCCCGCCAGCAGCGACTGGACCGCGCACCTGGTGGTCAACGGCGACATCTCCAACCCCGAGGGGGCGGTGAATCTCGACAGCGGCGACGGCAGCCTGCTGATCAACGGTGACCTGGAGGCGGGCGTGCTCAGCGCCACCAGCGGCGGCGACTTCATGCTCTCCGGCAGCGACTGGATCCATATCGGCACCGACCCGAGCGTGCTCTACGAGGATGTGGCCGACGCGAACGAGGCGGCCGAGGCGCTGGTCAACGACCCCACCACCTTCCTCACCGGTGACGACTCGCCCGACATCATCGCCGGGAGCATCTTCATCAGCGCCCAGTACATCAACGTCAACGGCTATATCCAGTCCGGCATCGACAGCTACTCGGTGACCATCGCCAACGACGCGGCCCTCGCCGCCGAGGTCGCCGCCGCCGAGAGCGCCTACGCCGCCGACAGCGATGACCGCTACACCACCCTCTCCAGCGATGTGGTCAGTGGCGATGGCAGCGTGCGTTATGACGCAGAGGAGAATCGCCTGGAGCTGACCAGCGACCTAGAGGCGAGCGGCGGCTACGTGCAGCTCATCGGCCACATCATGAGCACCGGTGGTGGCGAGATCGCCGTGCTCGACGGCTATGCCGACATCGACATCGTCAACAACAGCAGCTACGAGCTGGTGATCGCCGGTGACCTCGACCTGGGCCAGGGGAGTGACGACGCCGACGGCATCGAGGGTACGGTGTCGATCATCGACACCAGCATGTACAACTACTTCGACTCCTCCTACGGCCTGATCAATGTGACCTATCTGCGCGAGGACGGCGTGGTCTACGAGGAGGACAGTGAGGGGAATCGTTCGGTGAGTGACGCCGAGTACGACCCGCAGCGCTGGGAGTATGTCTGGACCACGGGTAACGCCTACACCGAGGAGCTGACCTGGGAGCTGAACAACCAGGACACCGCGCGCAACCGGGTCTATGTGCAGAGCAACGGCACCCTCGTCAGCGAGGATACTGACTACACCAATCCGACCAACCTCTCCAGCGGCGAATATGTGCAGTTCTTCGCCGACGGCAACATCTACGACTTCTACTACGACGACTACACCGTCGACCCCACCTACACCCTCTACGAGTACAAGCACACCACCCACTATCTGACCTACAAAGAGGTCGACTACGACTACATCCTCGACTACAGCACCGGCGTGAAGCAGGTCTTCACGCATATCGTCAAGGCCAACCAGCCCATCGACATCAGCTTCATCGGTGGCGAGGGCTCGCTCGACATCCAGTCCGTCGGTAACGTGGTGATCGCCTCCGAACTGGCGGCACGCGGCGGTGAGGTGAGTATCAGCAGCGACGGTAGCATCACCACAGAGGGCGACGGGCGCATCGAGGCGGCCAGCTTCACCTTCGACGCCGCCACGGGCATCGGCGCCGACGCCGCCATCGAGATCGAGCAGACCCTGGTGGGCGGCGAGTTGAACGCCTACACCGCCAGCGGCGACCTCGCCGTGACCGCCACCGGCAATCGCCTCACCCTCGCCAGCGCCGCGACGGGCGATGGCGATGTGAGCATCACCAGCGACGGCGGCAGCATCGAGCTGACCACGCTCAGCAGCGGCAGCCACATCAGCGGCGACAACCTCACCCTCGACAGCGCCGGGGCCATCGGCAGCAGCACCCAGGCGCTGCGCATCGACTCGGGCAGCGACAGCGCCGAGGTGGTGACCATCAGTGCGGTCGGCGATATCTACCTCATCGAGACCAGCGGCGACTTGGCGGTGGATCAGATCAGCTCCAGCGGCGGCGACCTGGTGATCGAGGTGGTCGATGGCGCCATCCTCGACGCCCACCTCGAAGAGAGCACCAGCTACGACGAGGATACGCGTAGCGCGCTGCTCTCGCTGTGGGACGACCTGGCCCTCACCGGCGACAACGCCGAGGCGCGCGCGCAAGCGCTGCTCGACAGCGTGCAGGCGCAGTACGAGGCCGAGTACGCGCGCTGGGCCGAGCTGCGCAACCTGAGCGAGGATGGCGGTGTCTACAGCTGGGACGCCTACGATGCGGGCTTTAGCTACAGCTTCGAGAGCACGCTGCGTGACGCCATGCTCACCAGCCAGGGGCTCAGCGAGAGCCAGGTGAGCGCGCTGGAAGCGCAGATCACCGCCGAGTACTTCGAGCTCTACGCCGTCTACGGTAGTGGCGGCAGCTATGTCACCGACAACGACCCGACCTTCGACCCAGACAACTACGACGCCGCCTTCAGCTACAGCTTCACCGCCGCAGAGGAGGCGGAGCTGACCGACGGCCTCATTCACACCTCTGACGAACTCCTCTGGGGCCTGCCCGCCGGGGCGGTGATCCGCACCGCCGACACCGAGAGCAACGTCGAGGAGGCCAACCTCAGCGGCGAGAACATCACCGTCACCGTCGCCGGGAGCTTCGGCCTCGACCTCGACGGCAGCGAGTACGTCTACGTCGAGGATGGCGACGTCGGCAACATCGACGACGAAGATACCAAGATCGCCCTGCTCGCCGCCGAGGCGGACGATCTGGTCTTCTACCAGTGGGTCGACAGCAACGCCGACGGCAGCGTCTCCGACAACGAGCTGACCGCGTGGGCCGACGACGACGGCGACTCCATCGTCGACGCCGACGAGTTCAACCTGATCCAGATCTACTACCGCCAGGATGTGGACGTGGAGGCCGAAGGGGTGGTGGAGATCAGCGCCACCGACAAGGTCTTCCTCGGTGCCGAGAGCGATATCAACATCTACCAGGTGGTGAGCGACGATGGCGGCACGCGCGAGGATATCCGCATCAAGGTGGGCGGCAACCTGTTCAACGGCGCCTACGACGGCACGGTGAACATCCAGGGCGCCGACCTGATCCTCGAAGGCTCCGGCAGCATCGGCGTCGGCCTAGAGGGCGATGCCATCTATCTCGACCTCAGCGGCAGCCTCACCGCCCGCTCCGGTGGCGACCTCTATCTGGAGGATCGCTCTGGCAGCCTCGACCTCGCCGGGATCTACGCCGAGGGCGACGTCTACCTCACCGGCGACCTGATCACGGATGCCAACGACGCCAGCTCCGCCGTGAGCAACATCGTCGCCGAGGGGCTGTGGCTCGGCGGTGGCCAGTTCGGCAGCAGCAGCGACGCCATCGAGGTGGAGCTGACGGGCACGCTTGGCGGCGCGCTCAGCGGCGACCTCTACCTCGACGCGGTGGACGTGCTGAGCATCGACGACCTCGCCAGCAGCGGCGGCGACCTCAACGTCAGCGCCGAGGACGACCTCACCCTCGGCTACCTGGAGGCGGGCGGCACCATCACCCTGAGTAGCGGTGGCGCCATCCTCGACAGTAACGCCCAGGCGCACAACCTCAACGCCAGCGGCTACGAGCTGAGCGCCACCGGCGGCGACATCGGTGCCCTCGACGACTACCTGGAGTTGGTGCTCGACATGAGCGGCAGCGCCGCCGCCTCCGGCTACGTCTACCTCACCGAACTCACCCTGCCCAGCGGACAGTACGCCGCCGGTACCAGCAGCGGGCGTACCAGCTACGACGACCTACAACTGGTGGATGTGAGCGGCGATGGTCTGGCCGACCTCATCTCCCTCGACCAGGTGCTGATCAACGACGGCGACGGCACCTTCACCAACAACGGCGCGGGGATCGAAGACCCCTATGGCGACAACCGCATCGTCTTCGCCGATATCGACGGCGACGGCGACCTCGACGCCGCCGTGGCCACCGGTTACAGGACCGTGGCCATCTCCCTCAATCAGGGCGGCGACCAGGGCGGCACCGAGGGCGACTTCGCCCTCGCCACCACGCTGAGCATGGCCGACAAGGATTGGGGTGTCGGTTACGAGGAGGTGAGTGGCACCCCCTACATCGCGCGCATCGCCTTCGGTGATGTGGATGGCGATGGCGACCAAGACCTGCTCACCCTCGACAGCAACAACTCGCGCCTCGGCGTCTGGGCCAACGACGGCAGCGGCAACCTCAGCGACGCCCAGTTCAGCGACACCGCGGGTTACAGCTACTGGATGGCGCTGGCCGATGTCGACGGCAATCGCAGCCTGGACATGGTCGGTTGGTCCGAGGATGGCGCGCTGCAGATCCTCTGGGGCGACGGCTTCGGCAACTTCACCGCCGAGTTCACCGACGGCGCCCTGGTGGCCAACAACGGCGGCACCCTGGCCGACGTGGACGGCGACGGCCAGCTCGACCTTGTGCTCGCCGTGGACGGCGCCAACCGCATCTACCTCGGCGCGGCGGACGGCAGCTTCAGCGACAGTGGCCAGGCACTCGGCAGCGCCGACAGCCGCGACGTGGCCGCCGCCGACCTCGACCTGGACGGCGACATCGACCTCTACTTCGCCAACGACGGCGCCGACGCCATCTGGCTCAACGACGGTAGCGGCAGTTTCAGCGACTCGGGTCAGGGCCTCGGCAGCGCCACCTCCTGGGCGGTGAAGCTGGCCGACCTCGACGGTGACGGCGACATCGACGCCTACAGCAGCAGCTACGGCAGCAAAGACAACCTCTGGCTCAACCAGTGCGCGCCGCTGCTCGACAGCGGGCAGAGCTTCGTGGTCTACGAGAACAACCCCGCCGGGACCCTCATCGACACCCTCTCGGTGAGCGATGCCGACAGCGGCGACAGCCACACCTTCACCCTCACCTCGGGCAATGCGGAGGGGTGGTTCAGCCTGGACGGTGCCAGCGGCGAGCTGACCCTCACCAGCGCCTTCGACTACGAGAGCCTCACCACCACCAGCTTCACCCTGGGCATCACGGTGACCGACAGCATCGGCCTCGCCGACAGCGGCAGCGTCACGGTCGAGTTCGCGGATATCGCCATCGCCCCGGCGATCGAGGGGCCGTTCGACATGAGCGTCTACGAGGATGCCGCCATCGGCACCCTGGTCGGTCAGGTGGATACCAGCGACGCCGAGAGCGCCTACGGCGACACCATCAGCGCCTTCGAGATCGTCGGTGGCACGGGCGTGGGGCTGTTTGCCATCGACAGCGCGGGCAACATCACCACCACCGCCGCACTCGACGCCGACACCACCAGCGAGTACACCCTCACCATCCAGGCGACCGACAGCGACGGCAACGTCAGCGACAGCGCCACCACGCCGCAGATCTTCATCAGCGTGGACGGGGTCAACGAGGCGGGCGAGGACCAGTGGGAGTACCTCGACGCCTACGAGAACCGCGTCGAGGGGGACTACATCGGTGAGTTCACCCTCTCCGACCCCGACGCGGGCGAGACCTTCACCTACACCACGGTCAACGGCGGCGATGCGGACAACTACATCCTCGAAGTCGACCCCGACGACTCCCGTCACTACACCGTCTACGCCGGTAGCGACGCCAACTACTTCGACGACGGCTGGGGTGGCTACTACCGCTCCACCCTCTACTACTTCACCGACAGCGCCGGCCACCAGACCAGCGTCAGCCTGCTGCTCTGGCTGCACGACTACGTCGAGGCCCCGGTGGTGGGGTCGCAGAGCGTCTCCGTCGCCGAGGGGGGCAGCAGCGACACCTATGTCACCACTCTGGTGGCGAGCGACGCCGACGTGGTCAACGGCGACAGCTTCACCCTCGCCTACACCGGCCTGACGCGTACCGACACCCTAGGCGTTGTCACCAGCGTCACCCTCGGCAGCGCCGACGACCTCTTCAGCTTCGACAGCGACACCTGGGCGCTGAGCGTCGACGCCTCCGCCCTGGACGCCTCCGCCTACGTCAGCTGGGCGGTGACCATCACCGGTACCGACGTAGAGGGCAACATCGGCACCGGCACCATCACCCTGACGGTGGACGACGTCAACGAGGCGCCGACCCTGAGTGACGCCAGCTTCAGCATCGTAGAGAACCGCGAGGCGGGCTATGTGGTGGGCACGGTCACCGGCGCCGACGCCGACCTCGACAACGTGCTCAGCTATGCCCTCGGCACCTTCGACACCCAGCTCATTGGCGGCAGCGTCAGCCTGCCCGAGACTAGCGCCGACAGCACCTTCGTGCAGGTCACCTTCGCCCAGGCGTTCGACGAGGTCCCGGTGGTCATCGCCACGCCGATCACGGGCGATACCCCGGCCAGCCTGCGCATTCGGAACGTCACCACCGAGGGCTTCGAGATCCTCCAGGTGGAGCCGAGCCTGGGCTACGAGAGCGGCGTGCAGGCGGCCAACGACGGCGTGGTGCAGGCGATGGAGGTGAGCTACATCGCCGCGCTTGCGGGCGTCTACGACCTCGGCGGTCTCACCGTCGAGGTGGGCTCGCTGGAGACCACCGCCTACCGTGCCAAGAGCAACGACGGCGTGGCCGACAGCCTCAGCTTTACGGCCGGGTTCAGCAGCACCCCGGTGCTGCTCAGCCAGGTGCAAGGGGTCGCCAACGAGTCCGACACCAGCTCCTACACCCTCTCCGACCCCTGGCTCACCGTGGCCAGCTACGACATCACCAGCACGGGGGCGAGCATCGCCCTGGAGCGTGCCGAGGTGGCCGACGGGGCGAGCCTCGATAACCCCGAGACCATCGGCTATATCGCCCTCAGCGAGGGGCATGCCACGCTGAGCGGGGCGGACGGCAACAGCGTCGAGCTGCTGGCGCAGGTGAGCGGTAGCACCATCCGCGGCTACGATAACAATCCCGGCGGTTATGCGGTCACCTTCGACACGGCCTTCTCCTCTACCCCGGGGGTCGTCGCTTCCGTCAACACGCGTAGCGGTACCGACGGCGGTTGGATCTCCCTGGTAGGCAGCAGTGCCACGAACGCCACGCTGCTCTACGAGGAGGACAGCTACAGCGACGCCGAACGGGGACACGTCACCGAGGTGGCGGGCCTGCTCGCCTTCTCCAGCGACTTCGTCTACGGCCAGTGGACCGAGTACGCCGAGCTGAGCGGCTACACCATCGACAGCAGCAGCGGCCTGATTACCGTTAGCGACGGCAGCCAGATCGACTATGACGACCCGGCCACCCAGAGCGTCACCCTGGATGTGCGCGTGAGCGATGCCGGTGGCCTCTCCGCCATCGCCCAGGTGACCATCGACCTCACCGACCTCAACCAGGCCCCGACCGACAACAACTGGGACGGCGGCAGTACCTCCTCGGTCCGTGCCGAGAACTTCATGGAAGAGGGCGATATGTGGGGCGGGGCGTTCAAGCTCACCAAGATCGACAGCGAGTATGACCTCGCCGACGGCGACCGCCTCACCTTCAGCCTGAGCGGCGACTACGCCGAGAAGTTCCAGGCCTACAACGATGGCACCACCTTCTATCTCGCCCTCGGCGAGGGGCAGGAGTGGGATGTGGACTACGAGTCCCTCGACGGTACATCATCGGAGCGCCTGCTCACCACCATCACGGTGACGGTGACCGACACCGAGGGGCAGACCGGCTCTTACTCTTACAGCTACTACATCTACGACCGCGACGAGACCCCGGAGCTGGTCGATGGTCAGAGCTTCGCCATCAGCGAGGCGGATACTGCCGGTCTGGTGCTCGGCACGGTAGAGACCGCCGCCATCGACGCGGGCGACACCTTCTCCATCGTCAGCGGCAACGCCGACGGCATCTTCACCATCGATGCCGACAGCGGCGAGCTGAGCATCGCCGACGAGACCGCCCTGGACTACGAGACCACCGCCCTGCACACCCTGCGTGTGCGCCTCACCAGCGGCAGCGAGTACGCCGAGAGCAACGTCGCGGTGCACGTCAGCAACGTCTACGAGGGCGGCCTGACGGTGACCAAGGACGATGGCATCACCACCGCCAACGTCGGTGATCGCGTCACCTACACCATCACCGTGAGCAACGACGGCGACACCGACATCAGCGGCGCCAGCGTCAGCGATGCGTTCACCGGCCTCGACGACGTGGAGCTGCTCAGCGTCACCCTCGACGCGGGTGCGGGGCTCAGCCTCGGCGACGCGAGCGCACCGCTCGGCTTCACCAACGGCACCGCCGAACTCGACGACACTTGGGGCGACTACGACGTGCAGCTCAACGTCGACCAGGACTACCTGGAGACCGGCGAAGACCTCTCGCAGTGGCTCGGCGGCAGCTCCACCATGAGCTTCTGGGTCAACACCACCCAGGTCAACGAGGCGAAGCTCTGGTACGGCTCCTACTTCGGCGACGTGCGCGACTACGCCACGCTGATGCCGAGTGTCACCGGTGTGGTCACCGAGCAGTACTGGAACGACTCGCGGCTGGCCAGCGGCAGCGGCGACATCCTCTGGGGCGCCATCGACAGCGAGGGCAAGATGTCGCTCAAGGTGTCGAACAAGACCGCCTCGACCGCCACGGCGATCAACGACGGCGCCTGGCACCACATCGCCATGACCCGCGATGCCGACACGGGCGTGTTGAGCATCTACCTCGACGGCGAACTCTCCGGCAGCGTCACCAGCGATACCGGCGTGTTCGACAACGCCTTCACCCGCCTGGGTCAGGCGACCCACTACACCCCGCCCTCCTACTGGGTCGACGATAGCGTCAACCTAATCGACGACCTCTACTTCGGCTTTGCCGGGCTGCTGGAGGATGTGCGCATCTTCGACAGCGTGCTCGATGTGGATCAGGTGGGCGAGGTGATGGCCGACAGCGAGACGGCCCCCGGCGCCGTGCGCAGCTGGAGCCTCACCACCAGCAGCGGCGGCCTGGTCAGTGCCAGCAGCAGCGTCGCCCTCGGCACGCTGGCCGACGGCCTCGCCGACACCATCGACCTGCCGGTGGGCGCCTCCATCACCTACGTGGTCGAGGGCACGGTGACTGCCGTGGGTGGCGCGGGCTACACCAGTGGCGGCCTGCTCAGCAGCGCGGTGAGTGTGAGTGGCGACTACGTCAACCGCTTCGCCACTGCCGACAGCGCGGTCGACCCGCTCTACGTTGCTGCTGCCGCGAGCAGTGGCAGCGGCTGGTTCTACGACAGCGCGCAGGGCCTCGCCGAGGCCTACGACGTCGCCCTCGGCGATGTGAATGGCGACGGCTCCCTCGACGCCTGGGTGGTCGGCACGCAGAACTACGTCTACCTCAACGACGGCAGCGGCAACCTGGTCGACTCGGGCCAGCTGCTGGATGGCGGCAGTGACCGCACCGTCGCGCTGGGCGACCTCGACAACGACGGCGACCTCGACGCGGTGAGCGGCGACAACGGCGACATGCGCGTCTGGATCAACCAGGGTGGCACGCAGGGCGGCAGCGAGGGGGTGTTCCTCGACAGCGGCCAATCCCTGGTCCACTTCGACGAGTACGGTGACACGCAGTACGCCTACGACGTGGTGATCGGCGAGTTCAACGGTGACGGCCTGCTCGACATCTATGTCAGCGGCCTACTGCGCAACGAGGTGTGGCTCAACCTGGGTGGCGCCAGCTTCGCCAATGCGGTGCAGCTGAGCGCGGTGCAGAACGTCGGTATCGGCAACAGCAGCGTCAGCTCGGTGGTGGCCGACTTCAACGCCGACGGCCTGCTGGACGGGTGGACGCGTGAGTTCGGTGACTACGCCTCGGTGTTCAAGAGCCTCGGCAACGGGCAGCTCGACTATGGTAAGTCCATCGGCGCCGGGGGTGACGGGACGAGCCTGGCGGTCGCCGACCTCGACGGTGACGGCGACCTCGACATGCTCACTGCCGGCAGTGACACCACCACCATCGACATCGGTCTGAACAACGCCGGTGCCTCGTTCAGCCACAGCGAGTTCAGCGTCGGTCATGGGGTCAGCGACCTAGTCCTCGGCGACCTCGACGGCGATGGTGACATCGACCTGGTGGCGACCGGCTACAACGACGGGCAGATCTACACCTACCTCAACGACGGTGCCGCGGGCTTCACCCTGGCCACGACCCTGGTGGAGGCGAGCGCCACCACCACCTTCTACGCCGGTATGGCCCTCGGCGACCTCGACGGCGACGGCGACCTCGACCTGGTGCGCGTGGGCGAGGGTGCCGGGGTGAGTGCCGTGCTGTTCGGCGCCTCGGCCATGACCATCACCCGCACTGAGGCCCTCACCACCTGGGAGGAGACGCCCATCGCCCTCGGTGCGATCAGCCTGAGCGATGTGGACAGCAGCAGCTACACCCTCACCCTGAGCGTCGATCCCAGCGTCGGCACGCTGACCTGGGACGGCGAGAGCGGTACCTCCATCAGCCGCAGCGGCAGCCTCAGCGAGATGGACGCCCTGCTCGACGGCATCCTCTTCACCCCCGCCAGCGAGTTCAGCGGTGAGGCGAGCATCACCCTCATCGAAGACGACGGCAACGTCGCCATCACCCGCACGCTGACGGTGAGCGTGACCGCCGTCGACGACGCCCCCACCTTCAGTCTGCCGAGCGGCCTTCGCGTCGACGAGGAGGGGAGCCTCGCGCTCGCCGACCTCAGCGTGGCGGATGTCGACTCCAGCAGCCTTACCTTGGTGCTGGAGGCGAGCGACGGCCTGCTCGACGACGGCGCGAGCAGCGCCGCCAAGCGCACCCTGAGCGGCACGGCGGCTGAGATCAACCTGCTCCTCGACAGCCTCAGCTTCCTGCCCGAGGCCGACTTCAACGGCGCCACCAGCATCAGTCTGAGCCTCTCCGACGGCAACTCGACCCTGGCCAAGAGCCTCGCCGTGACGGTCGATCCGGTCAACGACGCCCCCGTGCTCAGCCTGCCGAGCGGCCTCGCCATGACCGAGGACACCACCCTCGCCATCAGCGGCATCGCCGTCAGCGATGTGGATGGCGACAGCCTGACCCTCACCCTGAGCGTCAGCAACGGTCTGCTCTCCTTCGCCGGCAGCAGCGCCGCCGAGGTGAGCTACAGCGGCAGCGTCGCCCAGCTCACCACCAAGCTCGCCAGCCTCAGCTACACCCCCAGCAGCAACTGGTTCGGTGACGAGACGCTGGTGGTGAGCCTGAGTGACGGCGAGCTGAGCGACAGCGGCAGCCTCACCATCAGCGTCGCCGACGACGGCGTGGACGAGGTCAACGACGCCCCGACCCTGGACCTGACGCAGACGCTGTTCGCCATCGACGAGAACAGCGACACCACGGTGCGCATCGCGGTGGCCGACTACAGCATCGTCGACGACCTGCTCGGCAGCAACAGCGTCAGCCTCGCAGGCACTGACGCCGCCCGCTTCCAGCTCGATGGCGGAGTGCTCTACCTGCGTGCCGGGACCTCCCTCGACCGCGAGAGCCAGGCGAGCTACAGCGTCACCGTACAGGTCGACGACAGCACGGTGGGCAGCAGCCCCGACGACAGCGTCGCCCTGACCCTGACGGTGAACGACCTCAACGACAACGCCCCGACCCTCGATTCCACCAGCGCCGAGGTGGTGGAGAACGCCGCTGCGGGTACCCTGGTCGCCACCCTCGGCGCCACCGACGCCGACACCACCACCGGCACCCTCAGCTACACCATCACCGCCGGTAACGAGGCGGGTCTGTTCGAACTCGACAGCACCAGCGGTGAGCTGCGCGTCGCCGCCGGTGCCGAGGTCGACTACGAACAGTTCAGCAGCATCGGCCTCACCATCGAGGTGAGCGACGGCGGCCCCGACACGGCCCTGACGTCGAGCACCCTCTTCACCATCGGCATCACCGATACGCCGGACTACGACGAGTTCGTCGACGCCTGGAGCGCCTACCAGACCAAACTGGAGAGCGTCACCAGCAGCCGTCGGCGTGGCAGCAGTAGCGGCGGCGTGGTGATGGAGAACCCGCCCGAAGAGGTGCTCAACCGCCTGATGAACAGCTGGTCCGACGCCTCCGACGGCACCTTCGCCACCAGCGCGGTGCAGGCGCAGATCACCGCCCTCAACGGCTACATCGACACCCTCTCCAGCAGCTATCAGAGCAGCCTGAGCCAGAAGCTGGCGGGCGAGATGCTCACCGACCTGGGCGGCGGCGCCAGCAGCACCGAGCTGGACGACCTCTACGCGGAGTACGGCGAGTGGTGCACGCTGCTGGGGCTCGACGCCATGGCCGAGAGCACCTTCGACTACCTGGCCTCGCGGCTGTGAGGGGCGGCGGTATGGACCACTACACGGGGCAAGGCGGCAGATGCTGGGCCTAAACGCTAGCTGGAAGCCCTACTCGCTGCACTTCAAGCAGCCTGCCGTGACCTCGCGCGGGGCCTTGACCGACAAGCCCGGCTATTACCTCGCGCTGATGAGTGAGGGTGGCCACTACGGCGTCGGCGAGTGCAGTCTACTCCCCGGTTTGAGTCCCGACGGCCAGGGTGATCTCGTCGCTGCGCTCGACCAGGTGTGCAACGCGATTGCGACGGCGCAGAGCACCGAGGTGGCGATCCCAACGGCGTTTCCCGCGTTGCGCTTTGCCGTGGAGCAGGCTGGATTGGCTCTGCGTCATCCGCAAGGTCCGATCTTCTCCACGCCCTTTACCCAAGAGGGGGCAGGCATCGCGATCAACGGGTTGATCTGGATGGCCGACAGACGTTCGATGCAGGCGCAGATCCGCCGCAAGCTCGATGAGGGCTATCGCTGCATCAAGTTGAAGATCGGCGCGCTCGATTTCGAGGAGGAGTTGCGCCTGCTGAGCGAGATCCGGCGTGAGTACGGCGCTAGTGAGGTCGAGCTGCGGGTCGATGCCAACGGGGCCTTCCGTGTCGACGAGGCGCTGGAGAAGTTGCAGCGCTTGGCGGCCCTCGAACTGCACTCCATCGAACAGCCCATCGCACCCGGTCAGTACGAGTCGATGGCGCACTTGGTGGCCGCGAGCCCGCTGCCGATCGCCTTGGACGAGGAGCTGATCGGCGTGCATGCGCCAGGCGATCGCGTCGCGCTGTTGGAGCAGGTCAAACCGCACTATCTAATCCTCAAGCCGAGCCTGCTCGGAGGTTTTGCCGAGGCCGAAGAGTGGATCGCACTCGCCGAGGCGCGCGGTATCGGTTGGTGGGTCACCTCGGCGCTGGAGTCGAATCTCGGCCTGAATCTCCTTGCACAGTGGTGTGCCGGATTGGGCAACCCGATGCCGCAAGGGCTGGGGACGGGCCTCCTGTATACTAACAACCTCCCGACGCCACTCTCGATTCGCCAGGGGCGGCTCTACTACGACCTGACATTCGACCCTAGCGACTACGGGCGGTTTTACGCGGATGTTTAAACAACCCCTCTGTTTGGCCGACCGCTGGTATACTCCGCCCGAACTCGCCGAGCGCTGCGCGCAGGTGCTGGCGTCCGCTGAGACACCCGCTTGGGAGCGCGTGCTCCACCGCTTCATGCTCGACTGGATGGACCCGGCAGAGGCGATCGTGGTCGAGACCTCGGGTACCACTGGGAGGGCCAAGCCCATCCGGGTGAGCAAGGCGGCGATGCGCGCCTCCGCGCGCATGACCGGACGGTTCTTCCATCTGCAGTCAGGCGACCGCGCGCTCCTCTGCCTGCCCGCAGACCACATTGCTGGGCAGATGATGCTCGTGCGTGCCTGGGAGTTGGGTCTGAACCTCTTCACGCGCGCACCGCAGGGGTTGACCTTGCACGACCTGCCGCAGATGGCCTTTGCCGCGTTGGTGCCGACACAGCTGTTTCGCTTACTCAATGAAGAGGGGGAGGGTGTGCAGGGGTTGGCGTGTATCGACAACCTTCTGTTGGGCGGGGCAGCATTGACGCCCGCCGTGCATGAGCGTGTTCGGCAGTTGCCGTGCCGGGTCTACCAGAGCTATGGGATGACCGAGACTCTGAGCCATGTCGCCCTGCGCCGTCTGCAGCCCGACCCCGAGGCCTACTACGCGGCACTCGACGGGGTGGCGATCACTGTCGACGGTCAGGGTCGTCTGATCATCGACGCCCCCCATCTGGGCGTGGAGCGGTTGTTGACCAACGACGTGGTGCGGCTCGTGAATAGCCGACAGTTCGAGTGGCTTGGCCGCTTCGACAATGTCATCAATTCGGGTGGATTGAAGAGCCATCCTGAGGCGCTTGAGCGCAAATTCTCTGCCGCCGGCGTGCCCCTGCTGGCCGAGCGGGAGTTTATTGTCACCTCTTTGGTGGACGAGCGCCTGGGAGAGCGGATTGTGCTGATCGTCGAGGGCGAGGATGAGGGCGGTGGTGAGGCCTTGTTGGCACAGTTGGCCGCGTACTGCACCGTCTATGAGTGTCCAAAAGCGGTCTATTTCATGCGCCATCTACCCCGCACGGGGAGCGGCAAGATTCAGCGACGGGCCGCGACAGAGCGGTTGAGGGAGAGCCGAGGATGATCGACATTACGCCGCTAGTGCGTCTCTACGCACGCTTTCGCCTGCGCCAGCTCGCGCGTCAGCGGCCCGCCGATGTCCAGCGCAAACAGCTCGCCTATCTGCTCAAGCAGGCCCGCGCCACGCGCTTTGGGCGCGACCACGATTTCGCCCATATTCAGGGTGTCGAGGCGTATCAGCAGCGCGTGCCGCTGCGCACCTACGACGACCACTGGGAGGAGTATTGGCGGGCCGATTTCCCCATCCTCGACAACGTCACATGGCCGGGAAAGATCCCCTTCTTCGCCACCACTACAGGTACCGGCCAACTGACCCGGGCCGATGCGGATAAGGTGCAGCAGACGAAGAACATACCGGTCTCGTGGGCGATCGTGCGCTCGCACAAGCGCGGCAGCTACGACATGTTTTGCCACCACCTGGTGAACTACCCGAAGAGTCACCTGCTCGCCGGTAAAGGGGCGATGACCAGCGCCTTCACGCCGATCAGGGCGTTGGCCGATGGGGTCTACGCCTCGTTCATGACCGCCCTGCTGCTCGGCAAGGCGATGCCGCCCTGGGTCAGGCCGTTCTACGTCGACATCCGTGACCTGCATGAACTCCCGGAGATGCACGCCAAGTTGAAAGGCCTGGCGACCAGGGTGTGGCAGCAGAACGTGCGCGCCGTTAGTGGCACCCCGCTGCATCTTCTGAACCTGTTCCAATACGTGCAGCAACAGCAGGGGCGGAGCGGGGCGTTTTTGCTCAAAGAAGCGCTGCCGCGGGTCGACCTGATCGTGCATGCCGGGACCTCGATGAAGCCCTACCAACAGCAGTTCGAGCGGCTGCTCGCGGGCAGTGATTGCGACCTGCGTGAGATCTATCCCTCCTGCGAAGGCTTCTTCGGCATTGCGGATCGGGGGCCGGGTGAGGGGCTGCGGTTGGTCTGTGACAACCAGATCTTCTACGAATTCATCCCGGTCACCGAGCTGGGCAAGGCGAACCCGCAGGTGCTCTGGATCGATACGGTGGAGACCGATGTCGACTATGCCCTGGTCATCTCCACGGCGGCGGGCCTGTGGCGCTATGTTCTCGGCGACCTGGTGCGCTTCGTCGACCTGCAACCGCCACGTCTGCTGATCAGCGGGCGCACGGCACAGAGTATCGGCATCGTCGGCGAGCGGCTGCTGGAGGCCGACGTGAATCAGGCACTGAACGCTGCCGCCGCGCGTTGCGGCGTGGCGATTACCGAGTATGCGCTCAATCCACGCTCCGCCACCCAGATCGGCGAGCGCAATCGCTACCACTACCTCATCGAGTTCACCCAGCTGCCGACCACCGAGCAGCAGGCCGCCTTCGTCGCCGCGCTGGAGGAGAACCTCTGTCAGCAGAATCTCAACTACGCGGCCGCCTACCGTACCGGGGTGCTCGAACGCCCGGCACTCTACATCGCCCCGCCGGGTAGCTTCGATGCCTGGTTGATCAAGCATAATAAGCTCGAAGGCAAGGTGCCACGCATCTGGCTGGAGACGCAGCCCTTCCTCGACCTTCTGACGGAAATCCAGCAGCACGATGTTTGAGCTTAAGCCCTTAACCGAGGAGTCCCGAGCGCTGAGCGAGTGCTCCTCGGAGTTCATCGACGCCGAGTCGGCGCTCTGCTGGGCGCGACTGCTCGATGCCACGACCTCGGACGAGGCCGGGCTCATCCTCCTCGGCGTCTACCGACAGCAGAGCCTGGTCGGTGTGGCCATGCTGTTCGCCATGCGCCGCCTCAAGGCCTACCGCTATCTGTGGCAGCCGTTGGTCAAGTTGATCGACCGCTCTGCACTCTTACAGAGGCTCTTCCCTGAGCTGCAGGTCGGTTTCCTTGAGGTGCCGATGGCCAACTACTCTGGCCTGCTGACCCGGCCGGAGATTACAACATTGGAGCGGTCGCAGATGATCGGCCTCGTCTCCGACTACTGTCGACAGGAGTTGAAGTGGCACTTTCTCTGTGTGAAGCAGGATACGCTCGGGGCGGATGGCGAGTTGGACGCGCGCTTCTCCACACTCGACTTCCTGCCGAACACCCGATTGGCGTTGACGCAAGGGGATTTCAACGCCTTTGTCGAGGCGCTGCCGAGCAAGAAGCGGCGTAAGCTAAGGGCAGACCAGAAGCTGCTGGCCGAGCATCGCGCGGTGGTGGAGGTCTGCCCCGACCCCGAGGCGATCAGTGACGAACTCTATGCGCTGTACAAGACCACCAATCGAAAGAAGCAGGAGCAGGGTGACTATATCCCCACGCCGGTGGAGATTGGGCAGGCGTTCTTCGCGCAGTTGGGTCAGTTTCCCTGTCTGCAGGCCAAGGCGATAGTGATACGTGTCGATGGGCGGCTGATCGCCTATTGTCTGGTCATGCGGGGTGGGTCGACCTTGTACTTCAAGAGCGTCGGCCTCGACTACCAGCTCTCGAACCCGAGCCATGCCTATTTCAATCTGATCTATGCGGCGGTCGAGTACGCCCTGCAGAGTGGCTGTGCGCGGATCGACTTCGGCATGACTAGCTACACCTTCAAAAAGCGCATCGGCTGCTCCCTGCACTCGACGCGCTATCAGGTCGCCTTCTATCACCCGCTCCTGCGCCTACTGCGCAAGCTCTTCATCCACCTCTTGGAGCGGCAGTTTGACTCGCTCGAATACTGATGGCGCGGTGAATTCGACTAACCCAGCCACCAGCCGAGGGAGAAGAGCATGCTGTAGACGAGCAGTAGCGCCCCGGTCTGGGCGAGACAGCGGTTGAGGGCCTCACCCTGCACTTGTGTATTGACCACTCTGAGCATCGGGATGGCGGCCACGCAGGCGAGTGTGGCGAGCATGATCCAGGTCGGAGCGGGGAGTGTCGCGACGATGAGCAGTGGTAGTAGGGCCGCCCCTAAGATGGCGAGCGAATACTCCGCACGCGCGAAGTTCCGGCCCAGGCGCACGGCGAGGGTACGTTTACCGACGCGGGCGTCACTGTCGATATCACGCAGGTTATTCACCGTGAGAATGGCCACGGAGAGAAGGCCCGGGCCGATCCCCGCCAGCCACACGACGGGTGTGGTGGTCAGGGTCAGGGCGTAGTAGCTCGCAGTCACCGCGACCGGGCCGAAAAAGATGAAGACGAAGAGGTCACCAAGGCCGACATAACCGAGTGCCTTGCGGCCTGCCGTGTAGTAGATGCCAGACCAGATAGAGAGTATGCCGAGCAGGGCCATTACCCAGCCGGCATGCAGCGTGAGCACCGACCAGCCGACACCGGCGAGGACAAAGCAGACGATGAAGGCCTTTTTTACAGTCTCTGGCGTGAGTAGCCCGGCTTGGGTGACGCGGGTCGGGCCGATGCGGTCCGCACTGTCGGCCCCTTTGATAAAGTCGTAGTAGTCGTTGGCGATGTTAGTCCCAATCTGCAGCAGTAGGGCCGTGACCAGACAGACCAGGGCGACCCACATCTGCGCCTGTTCGTTACTCCACGCCATGGCGGTGGCCATCAGCATGGGGGCAAAGGCCGCAGTGAGGGTTTTGGGGCGCAGTGCCATGAACCAAATCTTGAATCCTTTTGGTTGTTCAGACATGGACAACGTATCTCCTACAGGGTGGATGTTGTTTTAATGGGTATTTGACGCTGATGCACGCCATGGCGCTCTACGTTGTGCAAAATCGTCAATCGAGTATTCGTTGAGTATAAGCGCGACGCCAGCGTGGGCAATGTTCGGGAAACCGAGATCGAGTACAGCCATGGTCGGCTGTAGATGACGAATATAGTTAGAGGGAGCAGGCGTCCATATTCGCATGGACAGATAGGGTCGATGGCGCAGGATAACACGGCGACTCACAATAGAGTGGCAGGCCGTTGTCGGCAGAGTACCATGCACATAACAAACGTGACAGCTATGACAAACAACGATGAACTCTTAAGCCAATTTCGTGCACAAGCGGGAGAGATCGACCAGCTGATGCACGATGATTTGCGCTGTATCGATAGCCCGCTGCTAAAGCAGGTGGTGGACTATGCGATCTTCAATGGTGGCAAGCGCCTGCGTCCGCTGTTGAGTGTCCTTTTCGCCCAGGCGTGCACCGCTCCGGGCGAGCCGCATGTAAAGTTTCCCCGCTTCGCCATCGCCTTCGAGTATCTGCACGCCGCCAGTCTGCTGCACGACGATGTGATCGACCACGCCAGTCTGCGCAGAGGCAAGGTGAGTGCCAACGAGCGTTGGGGTAACCATATGGTGATCCTCGCCGGTGATTTTCTCCACTCGCGTGCCCTCTATCTCGCGGGGGTACAAGGGGGGATTCACTGTATCGAGCGTGTCTGTCAGGCGGTGCAGGGGATGGTCGAGGGGGAGTATCTGCAGCTCGAAAACGAGAGCGATACCAATCCGTCGGAGGCCTATTACTTCAAGGTGCTCGAAGGGAAGACGGCGATGCTGATTCGTGCGGCCTGTGAGAGTGGCCCCCTCTTCGTCGGTGCCCCGACGGCGCAGTGTGAGGCCGCGCGCGCCTATGGGCAGAACCTCGGCCTGGCCTATCAGGTGACCGATGACCTCCTCGACTACCTCGGTTCGCGTGACAAGATGGGTAAGGAGCAGGGGTGTGATTGGCGTGAGAAGCGTATGACACTGCCGTTGATCTACGCCTTGGAGAACTGCGGCGCTACCGACCGGGCCTGGTTGTTGGAGGCGTTCAACGACGATACAGAGGCGCGCATCGCCGCGCTCGAACGCGTCACCGCGCTGCTGCATGAGTGTGGCGCCTTCGAGCGGGCACGGCAAATGGCCCAAACCCTCGTCGCCGCGGCGGTCGAGGCGCTTGAGCACTTCCCCTCTAGCGAGGCGACGCTACAGCTGCGCGGCTTGGCACACTATGTACTGACACGGGAGAAGTAGGCATGAAACTTTCTGACATCCAAGCGCTCTGCAGTAACACCCTCATCTCCCATTTAGGCATAGAGATCACTGCGGCGTCGACCGATGGGGTCACCGCGACCATGCCAGTCGAGGCGTGTGTAAAGCAGCCGTTCGGCTCACTGCACGGTGGCGCCTCCGTGGTGTTGATCGAGACACTCGGCAGTATCGGCGCGAATCTCAACGTCACTCCGGGGCAATATTGTGTCGGTCTGGAGGTCAACGCGAACCACCTCAAAGGGGTTCGTTCCGGCGTGGTCAGGGGGAGTGCCAAACCGCTGCATATCGGTCGCCGTACGCAGGTGTGGGGGGTCGAGCTGGTGGATGAGAGCGGGGCCCTGACCTGCGTTGGTCGCATCACCATGGCCGTGGTGGACAAGCCCTGATGACAGACGATATCGATTGGTCCGTCTACCCGAAGCCGCGCCTACTCAAGGCCCTCTTGGGGGCCGCACAACGCACCGGTGGGCGCGTGGCGATATGGCAAGAGACACAGGCGGAGAGGCTCTACGTCTTGGTCGCCTTTCAGCTCGTAGAGCGTTGCCGCCTCACCGAGGCGCTTCCCCCGGGCTTTATCTACAATCGCTTCGCCGCGCCGGGAGACGAGTGTACGTTTCTGCCCGCCGACCTGCTCTTCGAGTATCGTGGTGAGCACCTGGTTGCGCCCACGGAGGGTGACTCGGCGCAGGCACTGCACTTTTTCCAGGCACTACGCGAGGTACTCTGTTCTGGCGCCGAGGGCCACTACTATTGTGCGCCACCCTCGCCGGTCGGCGATGAGTCCAGGGCGTCGTTCGTCGCCAGGGTGGAGCAGGCGGTGGCGACGATCGCGCAGGGTGATCTGCAAAAGGTCGTGGTGGCACGGACCCAGACCGAGCCACTCTCCGCCAGCCTCGATCTGGTCGCGCTCTTCCTCGGCTTGTGTCAGCGCCCTGAACAGTTCGTCGCGCTTCTCTCGACGCCGGAGGAGGGGACCTGGATCGGCTGCAGCCCTGAGCTCCTGCTGGCGGTCGATGACGCCTCGCTACGTACCCTCTCTCTCGCCGGGACCATACGCACGGACCATGACTGGACCGCCAAGGAGTACCAAGAGCAGGAGCTGGTGAATCAATATATCCGTGGCATCTTTCTCGACCTGGGGATTACCGAGCTGCAGGAGACCGCCATCGACAATATGAACATCGGTATCCTTCGGCACCTGAAAAGCGCCTTTATGCTCAAACTCCCCTCAGCGCAATATACCGCCAGCAGCTATGCGCGCATCCTCGAACGGCTGCACCCCACCCCGGCGCTCTGCGGTACACCCAAACAGACGGCACTGCGCTTCATCGCGGCGATCGAACCCTTCGACCGCCAGCTCTATGGTGGCTATTGGGGGCCCTGCAACCTCTTCTCTCGTGACATCCGTCTGTATGTCAATATTCGCTGTATGCAGGTCTTCGCCTCCTCTGTGCGACTCTTCCTCGGTGCGGGCATTACCCGTTCATCGTCGCCCGAAGCGGAGTGGGACGAGACCTGCCTGAAGGGCCAAACACTCCTGGATGTACTCTAGCGCTAGGGTTGGACTATGAGCGACCTCGCTCCCATCACCAATATTGCCGAAATCTGTCACCAGCTCGGCGTCGACTCCGCCGTGCTCTCACCGGGTTCGCGTAACGCACCGCTGCTGGTCGCCTTTGCCCGCCATGCGGGGATCACCTCCCACGTGGTGGTCGATGAGCGCAGCGCCGGGTTCGTTGCCATGGGTATGGCGCAGCAGCAGCAGCGCCCCGTGGCGTTGGTCTGCACCTCGGGTACCGCCCCGTTGAACTATGCCCCAGCGATCGCCGAGGCCTTCTATCAGGCGCTGCCACTGCTGGTCATCACCGCCGACCGCGCACCCGAGTGGGTCGACCAACAGGATGGCCAGACCATCGTGCAGCCGCAGATGTACCAACAGCGGGTCAAGGCGAGCTACAACCTCCCGGTCGACCGAGACCACCCCGATGCGGTTTGGCAGATCGAACGTACGGTGGCCCAGGCGATCCACCTCGCGATGTGTGCGCCCTGCGGCCCGGTGCATATCAACGTGCCGCTCCGTGAACCCTTCTATCCCCAGGGTGAAATCCGCTACTCGCCAGGCAAGGTGATCCGCGAACTGCAGGGCGAGAGGGTGTTGAGCGAGGCGCAGTGGTCGGCCCTGGTCGAGCGTTGGTCGGCGCACGAGAAGATCCTGGTGGTGGTGGGGCAGCAGCGCCTCTCCCCGGCACTGATCGCGCAATTTGAACAGCTCGACGCGGTTGTCGTCGGGGACATCGTCAGCAATCTCCATCCCTGCGCCGGGTCGATTCGTTGTGCCGATCTCATCCTCGGCGACCTGGATCACGCCCGGCTTGCGCAACTGCGCCCCGACCTACTGATTACCCTGGGACAGTCCCTGGTATCGAAGAACCTCAAGCTCTTCTTGCGCGCCAATCCGGCCACGGAGCAGTGGCACATCCAGGCGGCGGGGCCGGTGGCCGACACCTATCAGTCGCTGACCCAGGTGGTGCGTCTCACCCCGGAGGGCTTTTTCAGTCAGCTCGCCCAGCGGCTACCCCCGGGTCGCCCCCTTGCCTATCGCGCGCAGTGGCAAGAGTGGGCCGAACGGGCCCACGCGTTCCATGCGGAATTCTTCTCCCAACCACTGGCGTTCAACGAGTTCGACGCCATACGCCAGGTGTTGGCGGCGCTCCCCGACGATGCGATCCTGCACCTGGGCAACAGCATGGCAGTGCGCTATGCCAACCACCTTGCGCTCGCGCCCAGCCGCATCGAGGTCTATTCGAATCGCGGCACCGCCGGGATCGAGGGCTCGCTCAGCACCGCCGTCGGCCATGCCCACGCCTCGACGCGCCTCAATCTGATCCTGCTGGGGGATCTGAGTTTCTTCTACGATCGCAACGCCCTCTGGGCGCAAGGTGGTCTCCCCGACAATCTGCGCATCGTGCTACTCAACAACCAGGGCGGCGGGATCTTCGACATCCTGCCCAACTCCCGTCGGCTGCCCGAGTGCAGCCCCTACTTCACCACACCGCACGTGCTGAATGCGGCCAACACCGCCAGCGACTTCGGCCTGGAGTATTGGGTATGTCGCGAGGGCGAACCGTTGGCGCGCCGGGTTGCCGGACTCCTGCAACCCGGCGCGGCCAGGCTCCTCGAAATCCACACCGCGATGTCGACCAACAGCGAGGTCTTCCGCCTCTTTAAACAGCAATGGAGCGATTTATGTCACAACAGGACGCATGGCAGAGCATAAAGACGTATCAGGAGATCCTCTTCCTGTACCAACCCGGCATTGCCAAGATCAGTATCAATCGACCGCACAAGCACAACGCCTTCACCCCGCTGACCATCCAAGAGATGCTCGATGCCATGCATATCTGTCGTGAGCGCGACGACATCGGCGTGATCATCATCAGCGGCGAGGGCGGCAAGGCCTTCTGCAGCGGTGGCGACCAGTCGGTGCGTGGCCATGGCGGTTATATCGGCGAGGACCAGGTCCCACGCCTCAACGTGCTCGAACTGCAAAAGCAGATCCGCTCCATCCCCAAGCCGGTGGTGGCGATGGTCGCCGGTTGGGCCATCGGCGGCGGCCACGTGCTGCACGTGATCTGCGACCTCAGCATCGCCGCGGAGAACGCCCGCTTCGGTCAGACCGGGCCCAAGGTCGGCTCCTTCGACGGTGGTTTCGGCGCCTCCTACCTGGCGCGTGTCGTCGGCCAGAAGAAGGCGCGCGAGATCTGGTTCCTGTGCGACCAGTACGACGCGCAGGAGGCGCTACAGATGGGGCTGGTGAACAAGGTGGTGCCGCTGGAGCAGCTGGAGAGCACCACCCTGGAGTGGTGCCACAAGATGCTGAGCAAATCGCCCATCGCACTGCGTCTGCTCAAATCGGCCTTCAACGCCGAGCTGGATGGGCAGGCGGGTATCCAGGAGCTGGCGGGCAACGCGACCCTGCTCTACTACCTGAGCGAGGAGGCGAAGGAGGGCAAGAACGCGTTCCTGGAGAAGCGTCCGCCGGACTTCAGCAAATTCCCCAAGTTCCCTTGAGCCCGAAGTCGCCATGTCCAGCTCCACGCTAAATACCGATGTGTTGGTCGTCGGCGGAGGCCCCGCCGGTTCGACCCTTGCCCGGCGTCTGGCGCAAGCCGGGCGCGAGGTCACGCTGATCGACCGTGCCCACTTTCCACGACATAAGTCGTGTGGGGGTGGCCTGTCGCGGCAGACCCTGGATGCGCTCCAGCTCGATGTCTCGCCGGTGACCGAGGCGGAGGTCGACCGCTTGATGGTCGACGGCGCCTGGAGCGGGCGCCTCGGCCTCCCGGTCGATCGCCAATGCCAGGTCGTCGACCGCACCCGCTTCGACGCCTTCCTACTCGACAAGGCCGCCGCGAGTGGGGCCCAGGTGCTGCAGGGCCATCGCCTCACCGCCATCGAGCGCAGCGCCGAGGGCTTTCTGGTTACCACGCCACAGGTGCGGATCCACGCCCGCCGGGTGTGTGCCTGCGACGGCGCCTTCTCGCCCACCGCCAAGGCGCTCGGCTTTCCGCGCAATCGCGAAGTCTGCACCGCACTCGAAGCGCTCGCCGACCTCGACCCCACTGCCCCCCGTGGTGAGAACGACGCCATCTTCGACTTCACTGCGCTGCCGATGGGCTACTCCTGGATCTTTCCGCGCAAGCAGGCGGCGGCGATCGGCGTCTGCACCACCAAGCCGATGCGTTCGAGCGAGCTCAATGCGCACTTCCGACGCTTCGTCACGCAGAGCAAGACCCTGCACGGGCTGCACATCCACAGTATCAAGGGCGGCGTGATCCCGGTCTTTCGTCGTCCGCGCGAGCACTACGCCGCAGCGGGCGCCTACCTGGTGGGCGATGCCGCCGGGCTGGTCGATATGTTCAGCGGCGAGGGGATCCAGTACGCGGTGAAGAGCGCGGTGCTGGCCGCCGAGGCGCTACTCGGTGACGGTGAGGCGCAGTACGACGCCGAGGTGCGTCGACAGCTACTGCCCGAACTGGTGTTGGCGGCTCAGTGGGCACACCTGGTCTTCAGCCTACCCCCGAAACTCTTCGGCGCGATGATGTCGACCCCGGTCTACCGCTACTACCTGCGCTACTTCACCGACATCTTCGTCGGTGTCGGCAGCTACCGCTCGATGCGCCAGGAGGCGAAGGGGGTCGACCTCCTGTTGCGCCTCCCCTGGGCGCAGATTAGGGACGGCCACTAGCGTCCCTCATTTTTAAGGAGGTCGATATGTTGTTGTGGTCGAAGGCGCTGCATCTCTGGTTCATGGTCGCGTGGTTCACGGCGCTGCTCTACCTCCCGCGCATCTTTTCGATCCACGCCAGCTCCGACGATGCGCGCTGCAACGAACGCTTCAAGCTGATGGAGTGGCGTCTGTTCCGGGTGAGTGTCGGCGGGGCCGTGCTGACGCTGACCTTCGGTGGGCTCATGCTCTACCACTATCCGAGCTATCTCGCCATGCCCTGGATGCAGATCAAACTGGTGCTCATCGCCCTCGTGCTCGCCTATCACGGCTACTGCGCCAAGATGCTGTTCGACTTCATGAATGGGTGCAACCGGCACAGCGAGACTTGGTATCGCTGGTTCAGTGAGCTGCCCCTGCTGGCCCTGGTTCCGGTCATCTTCCTGGCCACGCTGCGGCCTTTTTGACGCCTGGGCGGCGTACAACGTTCGGCGCATCGTGTTTTCGTGTCGAGGCCGCGCATCCCCTGCGTATGAAGGCCCCTCCCGCGGTCGTTGCCCGCCTTTGGTCGGTACGGTTCGTACATTCGGGTTTGAAATCGTACATTTGGTACGTTAACGTACCGCTCATGCTGGCTGAGAACGTATCTCAATTACGCACATATACTTAGTCTGTTGGGGCTCTGGCCAATGCCGGGATCGACATTTTGTCTGCGGGGCCCCACGCCGCGTCCGCCAGGGAGGGGATAGGCCACGGTGAGTGGCTGCCGATTAGCCGCCGTGGCCTACGGCCTCGACCAACGAGTCACCGAGCAAGCCCATGACCAAGCCGAACAGCCCCTCCTTCCATCTGGAACAGTTGGAGGAGCGCCTGCTCCTCAGCGCCGAGCCGACCACCCTGCTGCTGGCGGCCCTCGATGTGCCGGAGGCCTCGGTGGAGACGGCCCAGGCCGACAACCGAGAGCAGGGTGGTTTCGACCTCTTCGCCGGGCTCGACGGCCTCGACCCCGGGGGCCTCGCCGGGCAGACCATCGTGCTCGACTTCGACGGCGCCGATGACTTCGACTACCGCGGCCCCATCACCCTCACCGGCCTCACCCTCGACCCCTTCACCACCCCCGACGGCCTCACCCTCTCGCGCGCCGAGACCATCGACGCCCTGCTTGCCGGGCTCAACCACGACTTCGCCCCCTACGGCGTCAGCTTTACCAGCGAGCCCCCTGCCGAGGGCGACTACAGCACCGTGCACATCGGTGGCGACGGCGCCCAGTTCGCCGACTATGGTCAGTTCCTCGGCCTCGCCGAGCAGGTCGATGCGGGCAACCAGGATCGCAACGACGCGGCGCTGGTCTTCAGCGACAACCTGGCCGATGTCGTCACCGACGATCAGACCTATCTCGACGCCCTGCAGGGGGTGATCGCCCACGAGAGCGCCCACCTGCTCGGCGTGGCGCACCCGGTCTCCGACGCCTCGAACCCGCTGGCGGCGGTGGCCGAGCTGCCGGGTCTCAACCTCTACGTGACGGGCGACACCCTCACCCTCTCCAGCGACCTCGACCACACGGTCACCATCAAGGAGATCGGCGGCAACCTCGCCTGGAGCAAGGACGGCGGCAGCTTCACCTACGACTTCAACACCGTCGACGCGGGCGAGCAGACGCTGCGCTGGAGCGACCACGCCAGCCTCACCATCAACGCCCTCGACCCGCAGGTGACCACCCTCACCCTGGGCGACCTGCACACCGGCGGGCGCAACCTGCTGGTCAACGCGGTGAAGCTGGCCGTGGAGGCCAACGCGGAGATCTCCACCCGCGTCCTCGCCAGCGGCGACAGCGACCACCTGAACGGCGGCTCGGTGGCCGACTCCGGCCTCCTCGCCCTGCATGCACTGGATATCGACGTCGGCAGTGGCGCGGCCCTGCTGACCCAGGTGGAGGGCGGCAGCGCCTTCCACGCCGGGGCCCTCGACCTCCAGGCGCGCTACGACTCCAACGACCTCTACCTGATCATCCCCTTCTTCGACCTGCGCACCGCCAGCTCAGGCCTGCAACTGCACCAGGCGACCCTGCGTGGCGGGGCGATCAGCCTCAGCAGCTACGCCGACGCCGCCGCCATGTTCGACGACGGCGGGGCCCCCGCCGCCATCGCCGAGGGCACCCTGGAGTTCCTCGGCAGCCTCAACCTCATCGCCGGGGCGGCCTACTCGCTCGGCGACGGCCAGGTGCTGGTCGACGGCGGCTCCATCGACGGCGCCAGCGTCACCATCGACGCCTACGCCGCCGCCGCCGCCCAGGTGCGCACCATCTCCCACTACCTCGGCGTCGCCTACGGCCAGACCGAGACCACCGCCAAGGTGAGCCTCACCAACGGCGCCCAGGTCCGCAGCGCGGGTGACCTCACCCTGCACGCGCAGACCGCCAGCAGCCTCGCCGTCTCCGCCGTGCAGGGGGCGCTCGGCGTCAGCGCCGCCGTTGAGCGCCAGAACATCACCCTCGCCGGGGGCTACGCCAAGACCCAGACCTTTATCGACGTGGCCGCCGACGCCAGCCTGAGCGTGGGCGGCAACCTCACCCTGCGCGCCGAGAGCGTCAAGGAGCACTCGGTGGACGCCAGCAGCGTCGCCCACCTCGACGGCACGCTCGGTCTCGGCCTCGCCGTGGCGGTGAGCGAGAGCGACATCCACGCCACCCTCGACGGCAGTAGCGTGGTGGGCGGCGATGCGCTGATCAGCGCCGACCTCACGGTGCTGCGCAACGACGTGGCGGGCAAGTCCAGTGTCGGCACCTCGGCACTCTCCGGCAGCCTGCTCACCTCGCACCCGGCGGGGACTATTTTCGACCGGCTCACCGGCATGCTCGCGCGCATGACCAAGGGCGGCAGCACCATCGCCTCCGCCGTCGCCCACCCGGTGCAGAAGGGCTTCTCCGGCGGCGTCGCCTACGGCCACTTCATCAACCACGCCAGCGCCTCGTTGGCCGCCGGGGCGAGCCTCAGCGCCGTGGGCAACGTCACCCTGCACGCGCTGGCCGAGGATATGCCGGAGACCAGCGCCTACTCCTACCTCATCGCCAGCCAGGGCTACAGCCACCGCAGCAGCGGCGGCAGCGTGGCCATCGCCATCGGCATCCTCGACAGCCAGGCCGACGCCTTCATCGGCGACGGCGCCACCCTCAGCGCCGGTGGCGACCTCAGCGTGCAGGCGCAGACGCGCATCCCCTACGAGATCCAGTGGGCCAAGTGGGAGGGGCTCTCGACCATCACCGACAAGCTCAACTTCAACCTCGGCATCCAGAACGGCTTCTTCACCTCCTGGGCCGAGGCTACCGCCGCCGCCAAGGAGAACGCCTACGGCTTCAGCGCCAACGGCCTGCTGCTGAACACCAACACCCACGCGCGCATCGGTCAGGGGGCGCAGGTGACGGTGGGCGGCGAGCTGAGCCTGGTCGCCCAGGGCGAGAACGACACCATCAACTTCGTCGGCTCGCCGCTGGTGCCGTTCAACGGCAGCGGCGGCTCCGGCATAGGGCTCTCGGCGATGGCGGTGGTCTACCAGAACGACACCGAGGCGCTGATCGACGCCGGGGCCTCGGTCAACACCGGCGCGCTCTTGGTGCTCGCCGACAACCAGGCGCAGAACGTGGCGCTGGCCCTGCAGGGCGGCGTGGCCGACGACTTCGCCCTCAACGGCGCCATGCAGTGGCTCAACGTCGACAACCGCACCGTGGCGCGCATCGACGAGAGCGCGCTGCTGGTCGTCGGCGCTGGACTGGTGCGCATCGCCCGCGACTACGACAGCATCTCCAGCAACGGCCTCACCAGCGACTACCCGCGCTTCCAGCCCGACGAGGCCTACGACCCGGCCAACACCGCCCTCAAGCGGGTGGCCGGCGACACCATCACGCTGCCCTACAGCCACGGCCTCGCCAGCGGCGACGCCGTCTACTACCAGAGCGGCGGCGGTGGGGTGATCGGCGGCCTGCAGGATGGCCACACCTACTACGCCATCGTCCCCAGCGGCTCGGCCAACCAGTTGCAACTGGCCGCCACCCTGGCCGATGCGCAAAACGGCGTCGCCTTGGCCCTCGACCTGACCGGCACCAGCGGCGCGAGCCACAGCCTCTACCCCGGCCTCGACCCCGCCACCGCGCTGACCGCCGCCACCGACACCCTGGACCTCGGGCGCAACCACGCCCTCACCACCGGCCAGCCGCTGCGCTACACAAGCAACGGCGGCGGCGTGATCCACGGCCTGGTGGAGGGCCAGAGCTACTACGCCATCGTCGTCGACGCCCAGCAGATCCAGCTCGCCGCCAGCGCCGCCGATGCCCGCGACGGCATCGCCCTGGCCCTCGACCTGAACGGCACCAGCGGCACCGCCCACCTGCTGCTGCCCACCGACTACACGCACCTGCAGGTGGTCGACCCGCTCACCGCCCTCGACGCCAGCCACATCGCAGGCAAGGACGCGGGCTATCTCTACACCGACCTATCCCTGTTGGTGCTGGCGCAGGACGACTCCAACCTCTATGGTGGCGTCGGCGGCATCACCCTGGGCAAGAACGAGGGCGGCGGCGTGGCGGTCGCGGTGAACAACCTCGACCGCCAGACCGAGGCGGGGATCGGCAATCAGCAGCGGGTGCTGGGCGACGCCAGCCTCGCCCCCGGCGTCGGCGTGCAGGCCGACGACAGCGTCAATCTCGGCTACGCCCACGGCCTGCAGGTGGGTGACCAGGTGGTCTACAGCGCCGGTGGCGGCCTCACCATCGAGGGGCTCGGCGACGGTCAGGCCTACGTGGTGCAGTCGGTCACCAGCCAGGGGGTCACCCTCGGGCGCGCGAGCGGCGAGGCGGGCGCCTTCATCGACCCGGCCACGCAGTCGGGCATCCAGCTCGACCTCGGCTACGCCCACGGTTTCCAGGTGGGCGACGCGGTCACCTACTCCGCCGGGGGCGGCACCCCCATCGGTGGGCTGGTGGAGGGGCAGACCTACTACGTCACCCAGGTCGAGGGCACCACCCTCGGCCTCAGTGCCACCCGTGCCGGGGCCTTCGACGGCGAGGGGCACAGCTTCGCCCCCTGGCGCCAGGTCGTCGCCAGCGAGGGGCGCATCCTCCTCGGCTACGCCCACGGCCTGCAGAGCGGCGATATCGTGCGCTACAGCAGCGGTGGTGGCGCCGCCGTCGGCGGGCTGGTGGACGGTCAGGTCTACTACGCCATCGTCGGTGGCGACACCGACAGCCTGCAACTGGCGCTCAGCGCCAGCGACGCCAGCAACGGCATCGCCATCGCCCTCGACCCCAGTGTCGCCAGCGGCAGTGTCCACAGCCTGCTGCCCGGCTTCAGCGATGCGGGCGCCAGCGTCGATGCGCTCAACGACGTCATCGACCTCGGCTACAACCACGGCCTCGCGACGGGAGATGCCGTCTATTACAGCGCCGACACGCCGATCCCTGGCCTCGCCAGCGGCGGCCACTATTACGCCATCGTCCTCGACGCCACGCATATCGCCCTGGCCGCGAGCCAGGCCGAGGCGCTCAAGGGTGGCGACCTCCAGTTCGATGCCAGCAGCGGCGCGCTCACCAGCGGGCTGGTGGATGCGGACGGCAACGGCAGCTACGAGACCCTCGACTTCCATCTACCCCACGGCCTCGCCACCGGCGACGCCTTGGTCTACACCCAGGGCGCCGCCGCCCTCGGCCTGGTGGACGGCCAGAGCTACTACGCCATCGTCCCCGCCAGCGGCACGCCGAGCGACGACACGCGCATCCAACTCGCCGCCACCCTGGCGGATGCCCTGGCGGGCAACGCCCTCACCCTCACCCCGGCGGCGGCCACCGGCGACAGCCACACCCTGAGCTATCGCGCCGCGCGCATCGACCTCGGCAGCCTGCCGAGCGCCAGCGCCCAGACCCTGCGCTACGACCCGCGCATCGTCATCGACACCACGCTGGCCACCGGCAGCCAGCACAGCCTGCGCCTGGCCCTCGACCCGACGCTCGCCACCGGCGACCTGCACGGCCTCGGTCGCGCCTTCGACCCGGCCACCCAGGTGAGCGGCGACACCCTCGACCTCGGCTATGCCCACGGCCTCAGCACCGGTCAGGCGGTGCTCTACAGCCCCGGCGAGGGAGACCCCATCGGCGGCCTAGCAGCCGGGACCCTCTACTACGTGGTGGTGGTCGACAACCAGCGGATCCAGCTCGCCGAGTCCAGGGCCGAGGCACTCAGCAGCAGCCCCGAGCGGGTCAGCCTCGATGCCAGCCAGGCGAGCGGCCAGCAGCACGCCATCGCCGCCCAGCTGCGCCCCATCCCGGTGGTGGATGGGGCCGCCGACACCCTCTACTTCAACGCCCGCCATGGCCTCACCACCGGCGAGGCGGTCACCTACACCAGCGACACCACGCCCATCGGCGGCCTCACCAGCGGCACCAGCTACTACGCCATCGTCGTCGACAGCCACACCATCCAGCTCGCCGCCACTGCGCTTGAGGCGCAAGCCGGAACCGCCATCGCCCTCGACCCGACCCTGGCGGGCATCGGCCAACACGCGATCAACGACCGCTATATCGCCGGTGGCTCGGTCACGGTGGCGGGCAACGCCCTGGTACAGGCCAAGAGCAGCGGTCAGCTCATCACCGTGGCCCTGGCCGGGTCGGTGAGCACCAGCAAGGGCGGCGCCCTCACCAGCGGCGCCAGCTGGGCGGGCTTCGGCGACAACCCGGCCAAGGCCACCTCCAGCGTCGCTGGGGCCGCCGACGCGGTGCTCACGGTGCAGCATGCCACCACCCACGCCTGGCTCGCCGACGCCAGCCTCAGCGCGGTGAACCTCGAACTCAACGCGCGCAACGACAGCCGCGTCTACGACGGCGCCGGGGCGATCGCCATCGCCATCGCTACCGACGACTCCAAGGGCGGCGCCGGGTCGCTGGTGTTCAACGGCGTGTTCAACGACACCCAGGCGCTCATCGGCAACTCCACGGTCGACCTAACGGGCAGCCTGTTGGTCGAGGCGACCAACAGCACCGACATCGTCGGCGTGGCGGTCTCCGGCGCCGGTGCCAGCGGCAGCTTCGTCCTCGCCGGTTCGGTGGCGGTCAACGCCATCGCCAACACCGCCCGCGCCGCCATCACCGACCAGAGCCAGGTCGACGCGGTGGGCGACGTGCACCTCTCCGCCCTGGAGCAGGGCCACGCCCTGGCCCTGGCCGGGGCGCTCGGCATCGTCGCCGGTGGCGCGGTCTCCTCCACCTCCCAGTCCGGCTACGGCCTCTCGCTGGCCGCGAATCTGCTGGTGGGCGGGGAGGGCACAGAGGCGCTGATCAGCGACAGCGATGTGGTCGCTGCCGGTCACCTGCGGCTCGACGCCCAGGGTCAGGCCCAGGTGCAGGCGTTCGCCGCCGGTTTCGCCCTCGCCGCCGGCTCCGCGCCGACCCACCAGGCTGGCGCCGCGAGCATCACCTTCAACCTCATCGCCGGTGCCTCGGTCGCCGCGATCCGTCGCGAGGGCGGCAACGGCGTCGCCGGGGCGGCGGGGGTCGCGCTGCACGCCCAGGACCAGAGCAGCGTGCTCTCGGTGGCCGGTGCCGCCGCCTTGGCCCTCGGCTCCCAGGGCACCGCCATGGGGCTCGGCCTCGGCGTCAACGTGATCGCCAACCGGGTCGAGGCGAGCCTCGACAGCAGCCACGTGAGCAGCAGTGCCGGGGATATCCTCGTCGACGCCGACGCGGCGGTGGAGATCAGCGCCATCGGCGTGGGCGCCGCCCTCGGGACCAACACCGCGCTCAGCGGCTCCTTCTCGGTCAATGTGCTGCGCGACCTCACCCTGGCGCACATCAGTGGCGCCTCGGGGCTGACCCACGCCGCCGGGAGCGTGCGTGTGGCGGCAGAGGAGAAGAACCGCCTCTTCAGCCTCGCCGGCAGCGTCGCCCTCAGCTCGCTGGGTGCAGCGGATGCCACCTCCATCGGCCTGGCCAACTCCACCCTGATCAGCGCCAACGCGGTGAAGGCGTGGGTCGACCCCGGTGTGACGCTGCAGGCCGACGGCAACGCCACGGCGATCCAGATCGCCACCGGCGCCTTCGATGGCAGCGGCAACGCCCTGACCGAGGCGCATCAGGGGCTGGCGCTCACCGCACTCTCGCACGACGCCATCACCACCATCGCGGCGGCGGGCTCGGTCGCCGGGGGTCTGGGGCTCGCGGGCTCGGCCACGGTGACGGTGCAAAACGACCAGACCCAGGCCTGGATCGGCTCGGGCGCGCAGATCAACAGCGCCACCACCGGCGAGGGGGCCGGGCAGGGCGTCGCCGTGCGCGCCGGTGACGGCGAGACCCTGATCGGCGTCGCCGGAGCGGTCGCCTACGGCGGCCATGGCGGCGGTGGGGCGGGTGTCGACGTGGCGGTGGTCAACCGCACCACCCAGGCCTGGCTCGACAGCGGCGTCACCCTGCAGGCGCGTGGCGACCTCAGCGTGGATGCCCTGGGTCAGCTCCACCTCATCTCCGTCGGCGCCTCCATCGGCCTCTCCGCGGAGAGCGCCGGGGTCGCCGGTGGCGTCGGCGTCTCCCTCCTCGACCTCACCACGCAGGCCTGGATCGGTGCCAACGCCGTGGTCAGCGTCGGCGACAGCGTGCGCGTCGCCGCCGACGGCCAGAGCGAGCTGGACCTCGGCACCGGCTCCCTCGCCTTCGGCAGCAACGCCGGTCTCGGCGGCGCGCTCTCGGTGCCCATCGTCCACGAGAGGGTCGAGGCCTATATCGCCAGCGGTGCGCAGGTGGATGCATTGGCCAACGGCAACGGCCTCACCGTCGCCATCGGCGAGATCGGCAACAGCTGGAGCAGCGCCACCGCCAGCGGCGGCATCGACGAGGGGAGCGGCAACCTCAACGGCATCGACCCGCAGAACAGCGCGCTGGACGCCAGCCACTTCCTCAACCAGCGCAGCGCCACGCCGGTGGTGCAGAGCGGCTTCAAGGGGGTCGCGGTGAGCGCCACCCAGCGCGACGACGTGCAGGCGTGGAGCGTCGGCGCCGCCGGCAGCAGCGGCACGGCGGCGGTGCAGCTCTCGGCCATCTACAACCTCTACAGCGTCGACACCCTGGCACACATCGACGGCGGCGCCCTGGTCAACCAGGCGAGCGGCGCGGGGGCCGCGCAGCAGACCTGGGTGGTGGCGGGGGCGGACCTCTTTCATCGCGGTATTGCGGGAGCCCTGGCCGGGGCGAGTCAGGTGGGCGGGGCCATCGGCTGGGAGCAGCTCACCCTGCAGCAGAAGACTAAGGCGTGGATCGACGCCGCCGCCCAGGTGGATGCCCTGGCCGACCTCAAGGTGCGCGCCGACGCCACCCAGGACCTGGTCTTCGCCACCCTCGGTGTCTCCGGTGCGGGCACGGCGGCGGTGGCCGGGTCGGTCAACTCGCTCGGCCTCTACACCCAGACCCAGGCCTGGCTCGGCGCCGCGCAGCTGCACAGCGGCGGCAATCTCATCGTCGAGGCGCGCGACCGCAGCGGCGTCGACATGCTCGCCGGCGGCCTCGGCATCGGCCTCTCCGGGGCCGGTCTCGGCGCCGGCGTCAGCCTGGTCAACATCGACAAGGACACCCGCGCCTGGGTCGCCAGCGGCGCCCAGGTGCAGGCGGACGGCGTGGCCACGGCGCTGCAGGCACCGAGCGGCGCGCTGGACGCCAACGGCACGGTGCTCTACGCCGGTAACGTGCAGGGCCTGGTCGTCAGCGCCTGGTCCGAGGAGCGCCTCTTCGGCCTCGCCGCCGCCGGTGGCCTGAGCGGCGAGGGGGCCTTCGCCGGTGCCGCCGCCGTGCAGCTGGTGGACGCCGACACCCAGGCCTACATCGAGGGCGGCGCCAGCATCAACGCCGCCAACGGCGCGGCGGCGCTGGGCCAGGATGTGTGGGTCAGCGCGGTGGACCGGGTCAGCGCCAACGCCAACGCTGGGGCCCTCGCCGCCGGGCTGATGACCGGCGGCATCTCCGGCGGCGTGGTGGTGGGCGAGCTGCACAACGACACCCTCGCCTGGGTCGGTGGCAGCGTGGCGGCGCGCGATGACATCCAGGTGGCGGCCCTGTCGGACCAGCAGGTCGACGTGGTCGGTGTCAGCGCCGCCGGTGGTGTCACGGTCGGCGTCGCCGGGGCGGTGGCGGTGTGGAGCATCGACGGCAACGCCGATGGCAACTACACCGCCGACGGCCAGGGCAGCAACGCCCTGAGCGACGGCAGCGGCAACAGCGCACAAAGCAGCACCCAGCAGCAGGGCAGCGCCGCCGCCAACGGCGCCAACCTCGGCGGCTTCAGCGCCACGAGCAAGCTGCGCGGCAACAACAGCGCCCTGGTGAGCCAGCAGACCACCTCGGCCAATCAGCAGAGCTTCAATGCCACGGCACCGGCCACGGTCGCCCGCAGCCTGCCGAGCGGGGTGAGCGCCTTCATCGCCGACAACGCCACGCTGAGCGCCGGGGACCGCATCGAGGTGGAGGCGGCACGCCACATCGACGCGCAGATGCTGGTCGGCGGCCTCGCCGTCGGCGCGGTCGGCGTCAGCGGCTCGGTGGGCATCCTCGACCTGGGGGCGGACGTCAACGCCTACCTCGGCGACGGTGCCTCACTCACCTTGAACGGCGACCTCTTGGTCAGCGCCAGCGCCAACCATCTGGCCAACCTCCAGGTCTACGCCGGGACCGGCGCCGCCGTGGGCGCGGCGGCGCAGTACGCCGGGATCAACGACCACAGCAACGTGCGTGCATGGATCGGTATCGGCGCGGCGGTGGACGACGCGGCCAAGGTGAGCGTCAGCGCCGCTCTCGTGCGCGACCTCACCGCGCGCGCCGCCGGTGGCGCCATCGGCGGCACCGTGGTCGGCGTCTCGGCGGCGCGCCTGCTGGCGGGCGGCACGGTCTCGGCCCAGCTGCTCGACAACGCCCTCATCGGCGCCAACGGCCACGCCGTCGGCACCCTCACCCTGAGCGCCCAGGCGAGCGACAAGGCCGCCACGGAGGCCTACGCCGGGGTGGCCGGTGTCGCCGCCGGTTCCGGCATCGACATCGAGACCCACGTCACCCCGAGCGTGCTCGCCGTCACCGGCGCGGGCAGCGAGGTCTATGCCACCGGCGATGTCACCATCAGCGCCGACGCCAGCGCCCAGGCCAGCGCCGACGCCTTCGGCCTCACCCTCTCGCTCTACGCCACCGGCGGTGTGGCCCTGGCCGACACCTTCGTCTCGCCCCAGGTCGACGCCCTGCTCGGCGTCGGTTCGATCATCGCCGCGGGCAACCTGCGCGTCAGCGCCAGCCAGGGCAAGCGCGACGCCAGCAAGCCCACCGCGCGCACCTTCGGCTACGGTGTCGGTGGCTCGGCCCTGCTCGGGGTGCAGGCGACCCTCTTCACCGCCCAGGCGCAGGGTGCCACCCGTGCCGCCATCGGTGACGGCGTCGAGCTGAACGTCGGCGGCAGCCTCACCCTCAGCGCCGACAGCCAGGTCGACCTCTTCGCCGAGGCCAACGGCGGCAGCTTCGGCGGCGTCGCCGCCATCGGCCTGAACCGCGCCGAGCTGAACAACAGCGTGCAGACCAGCGCCCTGCTCGGCACGGGGGTGAGCGTGCAGGCGGGCAGCCTCAACATCAGCGCCAGCGGCGACGACCGCTACGAGGCCAACAGCGACACCCTCTCCGCCGCCCTGATCGGCACCTTTGGCGCGGGCGCCGGGGCGGCGCCCGCCGAGGCCATCGTCAACGCCAACACCGTCACCTTGGCGGGTCTCGCCGACGCCAGCAGCGGCAACACGGATTCCATCAACGTCGGCAGCCTGAGCATCAGCGCGCAGCACGACCGCCGCGTCTACTCCACCATCGACAACCTCGCCGTCTCCGTCGGGGTCACCGTCGGCGCGCCGCGCATCGACGTCAATCTCAGCGGTGACCTCAAGGCGCAGGTGGGCAGCTATCGCCAGGCGAATGCAGGGCGTTTCGCCATCCACGCCGAGCAGGATGTGAGCGCCGGGCGTGTCGACCTCTACACCGTCTCCGGCAGCCTGCTCGGCAGCGGTGGCGCCGTGCAGAGCCACATCGACACCTGGCTCTCCAGTCAGAACCTGGTCGGGCAGGGGGCGGTTCTGACCCAGACGGGTACGCCGACGGGCAGCGACAGCTTCGCGCTGACGGCGGTCAACCGCACCACCCTGAGTAATACCGCCAAGATCAGTAACAACGCGGCGGTGGCGATCAACAGCGTCGACGACCACATCCTGCTGCACAACGACGACGCCCTGGTCACCCTCGGCAGCAACGCACGACTCGATGCCCAGGCCGACCTGCGTCTGGCCGCCTGGTCCACGGCGGACCTCACGGTGGATGGCTCCGCCGCCATCGCCGGGGCCTTCGGCGACCCGAGCGCCAACGCCCACGCCCAGGTCGACGCGCTCAATCAGGTGCAGATCGGCAGCGGCGCCACGGTCAACGCGGTGGGCGACATCAAGCTGCTGGCGGGGAAGTCCGATCGCATCGCCGACGTCTTCAACATCCCCGAGAGCAACGCCTACACCCTGACGACGTGGGGCGGCGCCTACTCCCAGGCGGTCAACGACGCGGCTACGGCGAGCGCGCAGAGCGTGGTCAACCAGAGCAACCAGGTGGTGGTGCAGAGCGGAGCCGTCCTCACCGGCAAGCAGGACGTCCACCTGCTCACCGACGAGGGCATCCCGACCCTCTACGCCCAGTCCATCGAGCGCGGCTACGCAGTCAACTTCGGCGGCACCCAGCACTCCAACGTCGCCAACCGCGTGGTGGTCGACGGCGCTATCGTCGTCGGTCAGGAGGCGTTGCAGCGTCTGACCATCGAGGCGGACGGCAGCCTCTCGCAGCAGGACGCCGGTTTCACCACGCCGACCCTGCAGGTGAAGCCGATCGACGCCTCCTTCTCCGCCTTTATCGCCGAGCTGCTGGCGCAGAAGCAGGCGGTGGCCGGGACGCCAGAAGAGGCGGTCTACCAGGCCGAGCTGGAGGCGTGGATCGCGGTGATCAACGGCATGGGTGGCAGCGCCGCCTACGACCCCATCACCGACACCGTGAGCGTGCAGAACGGCCTGGACCTCCCCTTCTACGTCATCGACCCGGTCACCGCCCGCTCCGGCAACGTGCTGGTGGAGGCCGACTCCCTCACCGGCAGCGGTGCCATCACCGCGCCGGGCGACGTGCGCATCGAGATCCTCAACAAGAGCAGCGCCAGCCTGGAGCTGAAGGGGCTGACCATCCCCGAGCAGTACGGTGGCAAGCTCTGGTTCAACAACGTCGCGGTCACCTCGGATGTCGAGATCAACGCCCTCAACAGCCAGGCGGTGACCTCGGCGAGCGCCGCCTTCAGCCTGACGGTCGCCGCGACCAGCCCGGAGCCGGTGATCAGCGTGGTCAACCAGCAGGCGGGGGTGGCGCACATCCTGGTCGCCGGGGCGGTCGCCAACCAGCTCGGCCAGGTGGTGCTCGACAGCGGCAACGGCAGCCTGCTGATCAACGGCGACCTCACCGCCGGGTCACTCACCACCAACAGCGGCGGCGACTTCCTCCTCACCGGCTCGCGCTGGGCGCACATGGGTGGCGACCCGATCAACGTCTACGCCTCGGTGGCCCAGGCCAACGAGGCGGCGGGGAGCCTGGTCGACGACCCCATCGGCCCGCTCTACGACCCCAGCCTCAGCGCCACCATCGCCGCGGGCAGCGTCTTCATCAGCGCGCAGTACATCAACGTCAACGGCACCATCCAGAGCGGCATCCCCGAGCACCGCGTGGAGATCCTCGCCGCGGTCGACAACGCCATCGCCAGCGCCGACGCCCAGTACGTCGCCAGCGGCCACAGCGCGGCCAAGCGCTACACCACCATCGACGCCGCCTATGTGCAGGGCGACGCCACGGTGCAGTACGACGCCGAGCTGAGGCGCCTGGAGCTGGTCAGCGACATCCAGGTGCAGGGTGGTTTCGTGCAGTTGGTGGGCGAGATCATGAGCACCTACTGGGGGCAGATCTCGGTGGTGGACGGCTACGGCACCATCGACATCGTCAACCAGAGCGAGGTGGAGCTGGTGGTCACCGGGCGCCTCGACGTGGGGCGCGGGGCCAACGACGCCGAGGGCATCGAGGGCAAGGTGTCGATCATCGACACCAGCTGGGCACACCACAACGAGGCGCTCATCACCCGCCCCAACGGCCAGGCCACCAGCGGCAACAGCCGTGTCACCATCAACAGCAGCGACACCGCCGCCTACCTCCCCTACGCCAGCCGCTACGTGTGGAACACCGGCAACGCCTACGACGTGGCCAAGCAGTGGGTGCTGAACGGACAGACCGAGACGCGCGACGCCGCCTATGTGAGGGCCAACGGCACCCAGACCCTCAACGACGTCGACGCCGCCACCCCCACCGCGCTGCTCACCTCCGCCTACCTCGACCAGGGCAGCAGCGGCAGCGACTACTACCGTTTCGCCAACAACAGCTACGACTTCACCCAGAGCACGCTCTACGCCTACATCACCATGGTCTACGACTACAACCTCATCGGGCAGAAGACCGGTGAGCACCTGGACCACATCGACTACACCCTCAACGAGGCGGGGGGCGTGAAGGGGATCTACCAGCACAGCGTCAAGGCCGACCTGCCCATCGCGATCCACTTCATCGGCGACGCCAACGGCGCCATCAACGTGGTCACCGCCGGTAACCTGGTGATCGCCGACGCGCTGGTGGCGCGCGCCGGTGAGGTGGGGCTCGCCGCCGGTTACACCCTGAGCAACAACCGCCTGGTGGCGGCGACCCAGGGCACCATCCGCACCAGCGGCGGCGGGCAGATCAGCGCCGACGGCATCACCCTCCAGGCCCTCTCCGGCATCGGCGCGGCCAACGACGGCGTCGCCGTGGCGCTCACCGGCGTGCACGGCGGCAGCCTGGTGGCCGACACCCAGGCGGGCGACCTGCACATCGCCGCCAGCGGCGAGCTGACCGTGCAGCAGCTCAACGCCAACGGTGGCGACATCGACCTGCGTAGCGTCGGTGGCGGCATCGTCGCCCTCGACCCGCAGGGCGCCTTCAGCAACCACCTCAGCGGCAACGCCATCACCGTGCACAGCGGCGGCGCCATCGGCAGCGCCAGCCAGGCGCTGCTCATCGACTCCGGTAGCGATGCGGGCGGCAGTGTCACCCTCGACGCGGTGGGCGACATCCACCTGCAGGAGAGCAGCGGCGACCTGGCGCTGAAGCGCGCCAGCTCCAGCGCCGGAGACATCACCCTCAGCGTCCCCGACGGCTCCCTGCTCGACCTGCTCAACGACAACGGCAGCGCGGTGGTCGACCCCGCCTCGCGCGACGCCCTGCTCAGCCTGTGGGACCAGCTCGGTCTCACCGGCAGCGCCGCCGCCGCGCGCGTACAGCAGGCCCTCGACGGCGCGCGCAGCCAGTATGGCGCGCAGTACCACTACTACTGGGCCCTGCGTGGCATCGATGCCGCCTACGACCCCGCCTTCAGCTTCCACTACAGCGCCGATGTGCGCAGCTACTACCTGAACAGCCTCGGCCTGAGCGAGGCGGAGGTGGCGGCGCAGGAGCAGCAGGTGACCGAGCGCTTCTTCGCCCTGCACGCCTGGTTCGGCGAGGGGGGGAGCTACGCCAGCGCCAACGCCCCCGGTTACGACCCCAGCTACGACCCGAGCCACCACGACGCCGCCTTCGCCTACCAGCTCACTGCCGCCGAGGAGGCGGCCATCAGCGCCAACCTGGTCTGGTCCAGCGACCAGCTGCTGTGGGGCCTGCCCAGCGCCTCGGTGCTGCGCACCGCCAACACCCAGACCAGCATCGAGGCGCCCAACCTCATCGCCCACAACCTGACGGTGAGCGTGGCGGTTGGCTTCGGCGCCGACAGCGGCGGCAGCGAGCTGGTGGATGTGCCGAATGGCGATGTCACCGCCCTGGCCGACGAGGGCGTGAAGATCGCCCTGCTCACCGCCGAGCCCGACGACCTGACCTTCTACCTGCGCAACGGCAACGAACTCACCCCCTGGGTCGACCTCGATGGCGACCAGTTGGTGGACGCCAACGAGTTCAACGCCATCCTCATCCAGTTCCGCGAGGACGTCGACGTGGCGGCCAGCGGCGCGGTGAGCATCACCGCCGGGGAGCGCATCTTCCTCGGTGCGGGCACGGACCTCAACCTGACCCGCGTGGAGAGCCTGGCCAGCGGCGCCGCCGGTGACATCCGCATCAAGTCCAGCGCCGACATCCTGCGCGCGGTGAACGACGCCAGCGACACCCTGGTGGGCCACGACCTGGTCCTCGAAGGGGCCGGGGCGATCGGCGTCGGCGCCGAGGTCAACCCGCTGCGCCTGGCCCTCAGCGGCACCCTCACCCTGCGCTCCGGCGGTGACACCCACCTCACCGACACCACCGGCCAGCTCGACCTCGCCACCATCTACGCCACCCAGGATGTCTACCTGCGCAGCAGCGGGCAGATCCTCGACGCCAACGACAGCGGCGGTTACGCCCTGACCAACATCGTCGCGCGCAACCTCTGGAGCGAGGCGGACGCCTTCGGCACCCTGGCCAACCCCATCGAGGTGGAGCTGAGCGGCAGCCTCGGCGGCGTCATCGGCAGTGGCCTCTATGTCGACAGCCCCATCAACCTGGCCCTCGACCAGCTCAAGAGCCCCGGCGGCACGCTGCTGGTCGCCTCCGATCAGGGGCTGCGCTTCGGCTACGTGGAGAACCTCAGTGGTAGCTTCAGCGCCACGGCGGGGGCCGGTTCCATCCTCGACCTCAACGGCGGCAACCTCGACCTCAACGTCGCCACCATCGCCCTCAGCGCCCCCTACGGCACCATCGGCACCAGCGCCGACCGCATCGAGGTGATCGAGGGGAGTAGCGTCAGCGCCAGCAGCGGCTACGGCACTTGGCTGGAGACCATCCCCGCCCCCAGTGCCACCTTCCTCGGCAGTAACCTGCACCTCACCGAGTCGAGCTACACCCCGGTGGTGATCGCCGACTTCAACGCCGACGGCGTGGTCGACCTGCTCGGTGCCGACCTGCTGCTCGGCGACGGCAGCGGCGGCTTCGTCGCCCAGGGCTACAGCTTCGGCAGCGCGGTGGCCGCCGACTTCGACCGCGACGGCGACCTCGACCTGATCGCCACCGACAGCGCCACCCTCTGGCTCAACCAGGGCGGCAGCCAGGGGGGCGTCGCCGGTGAGTTCCTCGCCGACGCCACGCTATCGATCGGCGGCCTCGCCCCCGCCTATCTCTATGCCGCCGCCGCGCTCGACCTCAACGGCGATGGCAAGAGCGACCTGGTGGCGACCACCTACGCGCCGCAGAGCGGCGACCAGGAGGTGGTGAGCTGGCTCAACAACGGCCTGGGCGGTTTCAGCCTCTACCAGGAGCTGCCGTTGAACGACATCCACGCCTTCAGCGTGGCGCAGATCGACGCCGACGGCATCGCCGACCTGGTCCTGCCGCTCATCGGCACCGGGCAGGCGCGCCTGCTGCGTGGCGACGGCCAGGGTGGTTTTGTCGACGCGGGGCTGCTCGACGGCCCGAACCCCATCGGCAGCCCCAGCTTCGCCGACGTCGACGGCGACGGCTTCGACGACGCGATCTTCGCCCTGGGCGGCAACAACCAGGTGTGGTTCAACGACGGCAGCGGCCACTTCAGCGACTCCGGTCAGCGCCTCGGCAGCGCCAACACCCTGGCCATCGGCGCCGGGGACTTCGACATGGACGGCGACCTCGACCTGCTCTTCGCCAACTACGGCTACCTCTACAATCAGGGCGAGGCAAACGAACTCTGGTTTAACGACGGCAGCGGCCACTTCAGCCTCCAGGGTGAGCGCTTCACTGCCAACAGCGCCAAGAGCGCCGCCGTGGCGGTAGGCGACCTCGACGGCGACGGTGACCTCGACGCGGTGGTGACCAATGTCTTCGACGCCGGTGGTGGCGGCATGCTCGACGGCCTCTGGTTCAACCAGTCGCCGCCGCGTCTGGTCAGCGGCCAGGGCTTCACCATCCACGAGAACAACCCCGTCGGCAGCGCCGTGGGGCAGGTGGCGTGGCTCGACCGCGACGCCAACGACAGCCACAGCGTCACCCTCACCGGCGGCGACGGTGCGGCCCTCTTCGGCCTCGACGCCGACGGTACCATCCGCGTCGCCGCCGCCCTCGACTACGAGGCCCTGGCCCTCGCCGGGACGCTCAGCTTCACCCTCGACCTCACCGTCACCGATGCGGCGGGCAACCAGGATAGCGGCAGCGTCACCGTCTCGGTGGCGGACCTGAGCCAGGCGCCGCAGCTCACCACCCCGCCGGTGCTCCACGTGGACGAGAACAGCGCCGTGGGCGCGGCGGTGGGGCAGGTGGTCGGCGTCGACCCGGAGGCGGCCTACGGCGACCGCGTGACGCAATATCAGATCATCGGCGGCACCGGCGCCGCCCTCTTCGCCATCGACAACCTGGGGCGGGTCACAGTGGCCGACGCCAGCCTGAACTACGAGGGGGTCAACGAATACACCCTGCAGGTGCAGATGACCGACTCCGACGGCAATCTCTCGGACCTGGCCACCACCCCCGCGGTGATCGTGCGCCTGAACGACGTCAACGAGGCGCCGGTGCTCGACTGGTACTACTTCGACGTCTACGAGAACCGCGCCTCCGGCGACGCCATCGGCAGCTTCCACGTCGCCGACCCGGACGCCGGTGACCGGTTCACCTGGGGCTTCATCAACGCCTCGGACGCCGACTACCTCGGCGTCGAGGTGGATGCGGTCGACCCCTCCCTGTTCCACCTCACGGTGGGCGCCAACGCCTCCATCTACCAAAACGGTAGCGGTGGCGGTTACTTCTCCTTCCCCCTGGAGGTGACCGACAGCGGTGGCCTCAGCGCCCCGCAGGTGGTCGAGGTGCGTATCCTCGACTACACCCACGCCCCGGTGCTGGCCGACCAGCAGGTGCTGCTGCTGGAGATGGGCGTGGCCGACACGCCGGTGGCGACCCTGGTGCCGACGGATGCCGATGTGGTCAACGGCGATGCGATCACGATGAGCTATGTGGGCCTCAGTCACGTCGCCCCCGGCGGCGCGGTCACCGCCCTCACCCCCGGCAGTGCCGCCGACCCCTTCAGCTTCGACCCCAGCACGGGGGTGGTCCGCGCCGACGCCTCGCTCTTCAGCGCCACCACCACCGATCACTACGCGCTGAGCATCCAGGTGGTGGACCAGGAGGGCCTCTCCACCACGGCGACGGTGACCGTCAACATCCGCGACATCAACCAGGCCCCGACCGCCAGCGACGCCACCTTCACCATCAAGGAGAACCGCGCCGACGGCACCCTGGTGGGCACGGTGAGCGCCAGCGACCCGGACTACGACACCCACCTGCACTACGCCATCACCAACCAGGAGGTGCTGGTCGACTACCCGGTGATGCAGGGTGGCACTGTCACCCTGCCGGCGGTGAGCGACCTCTACGCCGGCTACGTCTCGGTGCAGTTCGAGGAGGCGTTTGCGCAGACCCCGGTGGTGATCCTCACCCCCACCACGGGCAACGCCGACCCGGTGATCCTCAACCTCAAGCACGTCAGCCCCACCGGCTTCGAGGTGCAGCAGGCGGAACTCTACAACTACAACATGAACCCGGTCGACGCGATGAGCTTCAGCTACATCGCCCTCGCCCCCGGCGTGCACACCATCGGCGGCGTCACCTTCGAGGCGGGCACCCTGCGCACCGCGCAGCGGGCGGAGAACCCGGCGGTCTTCCCTGAACTGCAGGGGCTCGGCGTCGGCTACACCCACATCGACTTCAGCGCCGGGTTCAGCAATCCGCTGCTGCTGACCAATCTGCAGACCTACGACAACCAGGGCGGCTTCGCCGCCGCCGCCACGCCGATGCTCTCGGTCGCCGTCGGTGCGCTCGACGCCAGCGGGGCGGACCTCGCCATCGAGCACAACGAGGCGCGCAGCGACGTGGTGGTGCAGGAGAAGATCGGCTGGATCGCCATGGAGAGCGGCGCGGGCTCCTTCGTCGACGCCCACGGGACCACCATCGACTTCCTCGGCCTGCTCACCGGCGCCACGGTGACCGGCTGGGACCAGGTCGGCGCGAGCGGTGTCTCTACCGCCTACGGCCAGAGCTTCGCCAGCGCGCCCCATGTGGTCGGCAGCCTCTCCAGTCGCAGCGACGCCGACGGCGGCTGGCTGCGTCTCGCCACCCCCGGCACCGACGCGGTCGGCCTAGTGGTGGACGAGGACCAGGGCCACGACAGCGAGCGCAGCCACAGCGCCGAGCGGGCGAGCCTGTTCGCCTTCAGCGACAACTTCCTGCTGCGCAGCGCAGCCACCCCGGTGAGCGACATCTTCACCATCGACGCCAGCACCGGCGCGATCTCCGTCAACCGGGGCGCCCTGCTCGACTACGAGAACCCGGAGACCCAGTCGATCCAGCTCACGGTGCAGGTGAGCGACAGCGCCGGACTCAGCGACACCGCCACCATCACCGTCGACCTGAGCGACCTCAGCGGCGCGGTGCGCTACGACAGCGACGGCAAGATCGCGGGCTTCCGTTTCTTCGACGAGAACTACCCGGTCGGCAGTTATCTCGGCTTCAACGCCAGTGCCAATTTCCTCTACGGTAGCTGGGACGCCGACAATACGGTGAGCGTGACCAAGCAGGTGATCGCTGAGGCGGGTAACGGCGCCGCCTTCAACCAGGCCTTCGCCTGGGTGCCTGCCTATGCCGACTTCGTGGTGGTCGACAGCACCCCGCTCGACTACGAGAGCCTCACCCCGATCAACGCCCTCTACACCGGCAGCTCGCAGTTCATCGTGCAGTACCTCGCCGTCGACTCGGAGCAGAACGAGTCCTCCACCACCGCCTACATCCAGGTGCAGGACGTCAACGAGGTGCCGCGGCTGGACAAGGCGCAGAGCCACACCGTCTACGAGGGGGCGCCGAGCGGGACCTATGTCGGCACCGTGGGCACCCTGGCCATCGACGCCGGTGACAGCTTCGCCATCGTCGGCGGCGACCCCGACGGCCAGTTCGCCATCGACGCCACCAGTGGGGTGATCACCGTCGCCTCCGACGGTCTGCTCGACTACGAGACCCAGGCCGCCTACACCCTGCGCGTGCGCCTCACCAGCGGTGCGCTGTTCGACGAGGTCGAGGTGCCGGTGCTGATCGAGAACATCTACGAGCCCGACGTCACGGTGACCAAGGAGGACGGCCTCACCACCGCCCGCGAGGGCGATCGGGTCAGCTACACCATCACCCTGACCAACAGCGGCGACACCGACCTCAGCGGCCTCTCCGTCGACGACACCCTGGCGGGCCTGAACGCCGTGCAGCTCACCGAGGTGACGGTGACCCAGGGGACGGGCGTGAACGGCGGTGCGCTGCCCGGCGTGGTGCGCTTCGACAGCGTCGGCGACAAGGTGGGCGCCGACACCCTCTGGGTCGACGAGGATTGGCTGGAGAGCGGCAGCGACCTCTCGCAGTGGCTCGGCGGCACCTCCTCGCTCGCCTTCTGGGTCAACACCACCCAGGCCGACACCGCCCACTACTACTCCACCTACGACATGATCGGCATCGCCCCCGGCATCACCGGCGCCAACGCCTACGGCGGCGACTACTGGAACAACCTCAACGTCGCCGACAGCGGCGACATCTACTGGGGCACCCTGGACAGCCAGGGGCGCATCGGCCTCACCGTGCAGGGGGGCCAGGTGAAGAGCAGCGCGGCGATCAACGACGGCAACTGGCACCACGTGGTGATGACCCGCGACGCCGCCAGTGGCGCCCTGCAGATGCTGGTCGACGGCGTGCTGGCCTCCAGCGCCAGCGGGCGCACCGGGCAGATCACCACCCCCTTCTCGCGCCTCGGTCAGGTGCTCGGCTACGCCAACCCCGAACCCTACGCCAACGGCTCCATCCTGCAGGGGGTGAAGGGCTTCGAGGGGCTGCTCGACGGCGTGCGCATCTACGACCAGGTGCTCAGCGCGGCGGACGCCGCCGCGCTGATGGCCGGGGGCGAGCCGCAGACGGCGGTGCTGGCGCTCGATTTCGGCACCGCCACCGCCGCCGGTACGGCGAGCAGCGGCCTGAGCGTCGGCGCGCTGGCCAACGGCCTGCACGACACCATCGACCTGCCGGTGGGGGCGACCATCACCTACCGGGTCGAGGGCACGGTCGTGCCGCAGGCAGAGGACCGCCGCGTCAGCGCGGGGCTGCTCTCCAGCACCGTCGCGGTGAGCGGCGCGCTGCTGCGCACCCCCGGTGCCGCCAGCGCCTCCGCCGACCTGGTGGTGGAGCAGGCGACCCTGGGCGGCAGTGAATACTTCTCCACCTCGCGCCTCAACACCACCCCGGCGGTGGCCACCGCCCTGGCCGACCTCGACGGCGACGGCGACCTCGACGCCTGGGTCGGCTTCAGCGGCGCCGACCGCATCTACCTCAACGACGGCGCAGGTAACTTCAGCGACAGCGGGCAGGCCCTCGATGGCCACCTCGCGCGCACCCTCCTGCTCGCCGATATCGACGCCGACGGCGACCAGGACGCCCTCATCGGCCACGCCGCCGGGGTGAGCATCTGGCTCAACCAGGGCGGCGCGCAGGGGGGCAGCGAGGGGCAGTTCGCCGACTCCGGTCAACTGCTCCAGACCGAGGGGCGCGATGGCGAGCAGCCTTACGCCGCTGCGCTGCAATTGGCCGACCTCAACGGCGACGGCCAGCTCGACCTGCTGATGGTCAACAGCAACTACCTCGCCGACAGCGAGGTGTGGCTCAACGCCGGCAACGGGCGCTTCGCCCTGGCCCCGGCGCCCAACTACTTCCAGGGCGTCGGCTACGGCTACGACAGCGGCTACCGCACCGGCGTGGTGGGGGACTGGAACGGAGACGGCGTCGGCGACATCGCCATCCTCGGCTCCTCCTACTTCGAGACCTGGCTCGGCAGTGAGCGCAACTGGCTCGCCTTCTCCAAGCAGGTGGTGCTGAGCAACCAGATGGACCTCGACGTCGGTGACATGAACGGCGACGGCACCCTCGACTGGGTGATCGGCGGCAGTAGCGGGGCGCGCATCCTGCTCAACGATGGGCAGGGCAACGTGGCGGATACCCTCTACTTCGCCTCCGGTCAGTACGTCCAGGAGCTGCACCTGGCCGATTTCGACGGCGATGGTGACCTCGACGCCCTCAGCGGCAAGGACTATGGCACCCTCTACCGCAACGACGGCCAGGGCAACCTCGGTGCCGGTATCGCCCTGACCGGGAGTGATATCAACCGCGCCCACGGCGCCATGGCGGTGGGCGACCTGGATGGTGACGGCGACCTCGACTTCTGGTTCTCGACCGAGAGCGGTTTCGTCCTCGACCCGGTCAGCGGCTGGGTGATCGAGACCGGCGGCCAATGGCTCGCCTTCAACCACTCCGACGCGCGCATCCTCGGCGCCACCCGCTACACCACCCCGGAGGCGACCCCGCTGGCCATCACGGGGCTGAGCGTGCAGGACATCGACAGCCCCAGCGTCACCCTCACGCTGAGCGTCGACCCGGCCCAGGGCAGCCTGAGCCTGGATGGCGAGAGTGGCCAGGGCATCGTGCGTAGCGCCGACCCGGCCAGCCTCACCGCCCTGCTCGCCGGTCTGCTCTTCACCCCGAGCGCGCAGTTCAACGGCACGGCGACCATCCAGCTGGTGGCCGACGACGGCGCCACCCAGAACAGCACCGAACTGACGGTGGAGGTGACCCCCTACGACAACGTACCCCAGCTCAGCTACCCGGCCAGCCTCACGCTCACCGAGGATGGCTCTCTCGCCCTCGCCGGGATCAGCGTGGCGGATAGCGACTCCACCAGCCTGAGCCTGACCCTCAAGAGCAGCCAGGGCGGCTTCGACGGCCTCGGCGGCGAGGTGGTGCTGAGCGGCGACGCCGCCACTATCAACGCGGCGCTGGCCAGCCTCGGCTTCCAGCCCGACGCCGACTTCAACGGCGCAGCGAGCATCGGCCTCAGCCTGAGCGACGCCAGCAGCACGGTGCAGCGCAGCCTCGCCGTCAGCGTCACCCCGGTCAACGACGCCCCGCAGCTCACCCTACCCGGCGCGCAGGCCATGGTCGAAGACCAGCTCCTCGCCCTCACCGGCGTGAGCGTGGCGGACGTGGACGGCGACCTGCTCACCCTCACCCTCGCCACCAGCGCGGGGACCCTGCTGTTCGACGGGGCCGAGGCGCCGAGCCTCACCCGCAGCGGCAGCGCCACCCAGCTCAACGCCTTGCTCGCTGGTCTCAGCTTCCGCCCGCAGGGGGACTACAACGGCGCCGCCTCGGTGCAGCTCAGCCTCGACGATGGCAGCGCGAGCGTCGGCGGCAGCGTGGCGGTTACCCTCGCCGACGACGGCGCGCTGGATGTGAACGACAGGCCGGGTCTGGTGGTCACCCAGGGGCTCTACACCCTGGCGGAGAACAGCGACACCAGTGCACGCATCGCCATCGCCGACTACCGTGTGGTGGACGACATCTTCGGCAGCAACAGCCTGGATCTGGCCGGTGCCACGCGCAGCGACTTCGAGCTGGACGGCGGCGTGCTCTACCTCAAAGCCGGGGTCGTGCTCGACTACGAGGGCACCCCCGAGTATCGCGTCTGGCTGCGCGTCGACGACCCCACGGTGGGCGACACGCCCGACGCCAGCATCCCCATCACCTTGCGCTTGAGCGACGTCAACGAGTTCGCCCCGAGCCTCACCACCACGGCCCTCAGCGTGCTGGAGAACAGCGCCACCGGCAGCAGCGTCGGCACCCTCGGTGCCAGCGACGCCGACGGCACCCACGGCGCCTTCAGCTACACCATCAGCGGCGGCAACGAGCTGGGCATCTTCGCCCTCGACGGCGCCACCGGCGTCATCTCCGTGGCGGACAAGGGTCTGCTCGACCGCGAGAGTCTGAGCGAGGTGCAGCTGACCATCGAGGTGAGCGACAACGCCAGCGGCGGTGCCCTCACCGGCAGCGGCACCCTCACCATCAGCCTGCTCGACGTGAACGAGGCGGCCCCGAGCCTCGACCAGGGCAGCGCCCAGGTGCTGGAGAACGCCACTGCGGGCACCCTGGTGGCGACCCTCAGCGCCTCGGATGCCGACGCCACTAACGGCGGCCTCAGCTACCAGATCACCGGCGGCAGTGGCGCTGGGTACTTCACCCTCGACGCTGCCAGCGGCGAGCTGCGCGTCGCCGACGGCGCCCTGCTCGACTACGAAAACTTCACCAGCCTGGGGTTACAGATCGAGGTCTCCGACGGCGGCCCCGCTACCCCGCGCAGCAGCAGCACGCTCTTCACCATCGGTATCACCGACACCCCCGACTACGACGAGTTCGTCGACGCCTGGAGCGCCTATCAGGCCAAGCTGGAGAGCGTCACCAGCACCTCCAGCCGTCGGCGCGGCGGCAGTAGCGGCGGCGTGGTCGTGGCCAACCCGCCCGAGGCGGTGCTGCATCGCCTGATGCAGAGCTGGTCCGACGCCACCACTGGGGCCTTCGATAGTAGCCTGGTGCAGGGTCAAGTCAGCGCCCTCAACGGCTACATCGGCGGCCTCGCCAGCAACTACCAGAGCAGCCTCAGCCAGAAGCTCGCCGGTGAGATGCTCACCGCCCTCGGCGGCGGTGCCACCACGGTGCAGGTGGGTAGCCTCTACAACGAGTACGGCCAGTGGTGCAGCCTGCTCGGCCTCACCCCTATGGGCGAGGGCACCTTCGACTACCTCGCCTCGCGGCTGTAGGGCGGCTCGCCCCGGCTACCAGGGGCCACTGCCGCCCGCGCTCGCATCCCTGCCATTCAGGTAGAGGGCGCATCGAGCGGTGGGCCAGTCGCCCCGCGAGGCGAACGGTGCAAGTGGCTCATGTCGCCGTCGACGCGGCTGCTCCCCACGCCCCCTCTCGGTGGCGCCGCTAGGCGACCGCCCGATTCAGCCCTGCGCAGTGGGCCCCAACATGCGTAGCCAGCCCGCATATTCGCCGATCAACACCTGTTCACTCGCGTGCACGGCCTCGCTCTCGTGCGGTGTCGCGGCGCGGGAGGTGGTCGTCCCGAGCACCTCGGAGGGGGCGACGCCGAACTGGGCGCGAAACGCGCGCAGAAACGAGCGCGGCTCGGTGTAGCCCCAGCCGCTGGCCACCTCGTTGACGCTGGTCTGCTGCGGGTCGGCGTCGCGCAGCTCCAGGTAGCAGCGCTCCAGGCGCAGGCGGTTGAGGTAGCGGACGACGCCGCCGTGCTGTTTGAACAGGCGAAAGACCGTGGCGCGGGAGATCTCGAAACGCTGGCAGAGCTGCTCGACGCCGACGTCGCCGCGCAGCTGCGCCTGCAGGTACTGCTCCAGGGTGCGCAGCTCGACGTGGTCGTGTTCTGGGCCTACCTCGGCACTGCCGATGAGGCCGTCGAGGAAGCCGAGCAGGGCCCGGCAGAGTGCCTCGGCGGTGCCGAGGTCGGCCTCGTCGAACTCGGCCACCACGCGCAGCCACAGCTCCATCAGCAGTCGCCCCTTGGGCTCCGCCATGGGCCAGGAGAGGACCGGGTTGCTGGCACAGAGGATGGCGCTGGAACGCAGCAGGTGGCGTGGGATGAGCACCGACATCAGTTGGGTGGCGCTGGTGTGGGACTCGAAGGGGAAGCTCCAGTCGCGCAGATAGATGTGGTGTGGTTGCAGACGGATGATGCCGTGCTGCATCTCGACCAACTCACTGCCGGAGAGTTGCGCATGCAGCTCCAGGTAGTCGTTGTTGCTGCCGCTCAGGTGCTCTGCGCTGCGTACGAAGCGTGACGGGCTGTAGTAGACATCGTTGAACAGCAGCCCGCCGACCTGATAGCCGATCGCCTTGGCGTCGAACGCCAGCGCGTCGCCGATGGCCCAGAGCTGGTAGGCCGATTCGGTGAGCCTGCGAAACGCGTTGAGGCGCGCCTCGGGGGGAAAATCTTGTGCGTTAAAGCACGCTTTCGGTACTTTATTCATAGATTGTGAATGCGTGGGAATTCATCACACTACATTGATATTAAAGTAAAAAATAGATGGCCGAGACGCGGGGTCTATCGTTGGTGAGACTGAGAGTCTACCAGAGCGCCACCCAGCTTCGGCACACTGTATCCCCAGTGTGGGGGCTCTACGAAACGATTTGTATCGTTTTCAGATATCGAGTTCTCTCCCTGGCCGTTCTGATACCACCACGACGCAGAGTAGCCCCCATGCACAAGTCAAAATTCGCCCTCGAAACGCTGGAGCAGCGCATCCTGCTCTCCGCCGACCCGCTGCTCGCCCTGCTCCCGCAAGGCGAGGGTGAGGCGACGAGTGCCGAGGCGGTGGCCGCCAGCACCGACGCGACGCGGCTACTCGACGGCGCACCCAGTGTCACCTGGGCCAGCGGTCTCGACGACCTCTTCGCCGGGCTGGAGGCGCTCCAGGCGACGGCGCCAGAGACCTTGCAGGGGCAGCTCTTCTACCTCGATGTGGATGGCGCGGCGGATGTGACCTACCAGGGCCCGGTGACGCTGGAGAACATCCAGGTCGAGGCGCTGGAGCTGCCCCCAGGGGAGGGCGGCGGTATCGATCAGTTGGTCGACGAGCTCAACGCCCGCTTCGAGGCCCTCGGGGTGCGCTTCAGCGCCGAGCAGCCCGAGAGCGAGCAAGCGTATTCGACCATCTACATCGGCGGCGACGGCGCCGAGTTCAACGCCTACGGTCTCTATCGCGGCATCGCCGAGCAGGTGGACCACGGCAACCTGGATCGCAGCGACAACGCCTTCGTCTTCAGCCAGAATCTGATCCAACCCGGCGACAGCCGCGCCGAGGCGCTCGTCACCCTGGAGCGGGTCATCGCCCACGAGGCGGCGCACCTGCTCGGCTACGCCCACGAGAGCGACGCCGCCGAGACGGGCGTGCTCAGCGCCGTGGCCGCCCCCTTCGTCGAGCACACCACCAGCGAGGGCCTCAACGCCGAGACCGGGCTCTACGATGTCACGGTCGACCTGACCCTGCACTACAGCGGCGCCACCATCTTCGACCTCGACGACATCTGGCTCAAGGGCGACGACGGCAACCTCGCCTACAGCACCAGCCAGGCGGGCAGCTACATCGCGCTGGTCGACCTGGCGCGCAGCGATATCGGCAGCGTGACGGTCAATGCCCAGCTCAACATGCAGAGCGATGGGGACCTCGCCCTGCTGCTGCAAAACCTCTCCAGCGGCTCGGAGAGCACCCTCTACCTGCAGAATATCTACGCCCCGAGCATCGACCTCGCGATCAACGCCCTGGCCATCGAGGTGTGGAGCGACGCGGTGGTCTCCACCCGCGCCCTCGGTAGTGGCAGCGACCACGCCGTCGACGCCTCCAGCGCCGACTCCGGCGACATCGCCCTGTTCGCCACCGACATCACCCTGCAGAGCGGCGCCGCTCTCTACAGCCACAGCGACTCGACGAGCTACAGCGGCGGGGACATCTCGCTGACCGCCACCGGCCGCCTGGACGACATCACCTCGACGCTGATCACCCTGCCGCTGGTCCCGGTGATCAGCACCACCCAGGCGAGCGTGCAGCTCACCGGCGCCACCCTGCACGGGCGTGACGTCACCATCAGCGCCGACGCGGACGCCTCCGACCTGTTCGCCGACGAGGACACGGCGGGCGGCATGGGCGAGCCGCTGCAGGAGTGGATCGGCTCGATCTCCGTGGGCGTGGGCACGGCCATCTCCATCGCCAGCGCCGACGTCAGCGTCGACGGTGGCAGCATCACCGGGCGCAACCTGACCCTCTCGGCGCACACCGAGGCCGACGCCGAGGTACTGGTCACCACCGCCTACGGGGCCCTGGCCTACGGCCAGTCGCAACCCCACTCCAAGGTCGATATCCGTAACGGCGCGGCACTGGTGGCGGTGGCCGACGCGAGCGCGCCGACCGGCTCCGGCAACATCAACCTCACCAGCCTGGCCGGTAGCGACATGTCGATCCAGGCGTCGCAGAACCTCTTCGGCTTCAGCACCACGGTGGAGAAGTACAACGTCACCCTCAACGGCGCCTACTCCGATGTCCGCTCCGAGGTGCTGCTCTCCGGCGACTCGACCATCACCTCGGCAGGCAATCTCACCGTCGATGTCGATGCGGTCCAGGATCACCTGGTCGGCTCCACCGCGGCGGCCTACGGCGACGGCACCCTGGCCACGGCGATCAACGTCGCGGTGCACGAGTCGACCCTCAACGCCCTGCTCGACGGCGACCTCGCCGTGGGCGGCAACCTCAGCGTCAGCGCCGACCTGACGACGCTGAAGAACGACTACTTTGCCAGCTCCACCGTGGGCACCGGCAGCCTCGCCTCCAAGGTGCTCGGCTCCGGCGCGGGCCAGGCGATGAGCGGCTACCTGTTCCAGAACATGACCAAGGCCTTCGGCGAGTTCTTCAAGACCGGCAACTCGCTGCAACCCTCGCAGCAGTCCGCCACCTCCAAGATGGACCTCTCCGCCTCGATCAACGTCGGTCTGGCCTTCAACGACGTGGAGGTGCGCCTCGGCCCCGGTGCCAGCGTCACCGTCGGCGGCGACCTGCTGCTGCATGGGCGCGCCCAAGAGCTGCCCGAGCTGAGCGCCATCTCCTACATCAACAGCTCCGTGCCCAGTTCGGCCTCCGGCGCCTGGAAGGGCTCCTTCAGTCAGCGCGAGACCGGCATCGCCGCCGCCCTCACTGGGGGCTACATCAGTAACGAGGTGGATGTCTCGATCCAGTCCGCCTCTGTGGATGTGGCCGGTGACATCACCCTGCGCTCCATCGCCGAGGTGCCCTACGAGATCCCCGAGGGCAAGGCCGGTTGGCTCAAGCTGCTGTTCGACCCGGATAACGTCGATACGCAGACCTTCATGGACAAGTTCAACTACAACCTCGGTCTGCAGAACGCCTTCTTCACCAGCTGGGCCGAGGCGATCGTCAGCGCCCAGCAGAAGGCCTATGGCGCCAGCGTCAACCTGCTCATCACCGAGAGCCACAACTACGTCACCATCGCCAGCGGCAGTGAGGTGACGGCGGGCGGGGCGATCCAGTTGGTGAGCGAGACCGACAACGACACCATCAACTTCGCCGGTCAGCCGCTGCTGATGACCTTCAACGCCACCGGCGGCACCGGCGTCGGCGGCGCGGTGATGCTCACCGGTTACATCAACGACAACCAGGCGCAGATCGAGGCGGGGGCGGTGATCAACGCCGCCAGCCTCCTGGTGATGGCCAACAATCGCGGGCAGAACATCGCCATCGGCCTACAGGGCAGCGTCTCCGACACCTACGGCTTCAACGGCGCCTTCAGCGGGCGCTTCGTCGACAGCCGCACCGTGGCCAAGGTCTCAGACCAGGCTCAGGTCACCCTCGGCAGCGGCACGGTCAACGTGCCGCTCAGCTTCGACTCGCTGCGCCAGGACGGCACCACCTTCATCACCAGCGTGCCGCAGTTCAGCCCCACCGAGGCCTACGACCCGGATGACGAGACCCGACTGCGGGTCGATGCCGACGCCAACACTATCACCCTGCCCTACGACCACGGCCTGGTCACCGGCGATGCGGTGATCTACGACAACGACGCCGCGCAGGGCGGCAGCGGCGCCGACATCCATGGCCTCAGCAGCGGCACCACCTACTTCGTCATCCGCGTCGATGCGCAGACCCTCGCCCTCGCCGCGAGCGAGGCGAACGCCCTCGCCGGGACCCGCCTCGATATCGACCTCACCGGCACCGACGACGGCATGCACAGCCTCTACCGTGCTATCGACGTGGATGCCAGCGGGGTGGTCGACACTGCCAGCGGCACCATCGACGTCGGCTTCGACCACGGCCTCATCACCGGCCAGCCGGTCACCTACCGCACCGGCGTGGCGGGCAACGGCGCCATCGGCGGCCTCGCCGACAACACCCAGTACTTCGTCATCGTCACCGGCGACTCCACCTTCCGCCTCGCCAGCAGCGCCGAGGCGGCGATCAACGCCGCGCTCACCGGCAGCAGCGCCGGGGTGCTCACCCTTACCAGCAGTGGCAGCGGCAATGGCCACAGCTTCCGCCCCGACTACTTCACCGGCCTGCTCACCCCGAGCAACGTCGACCTGCTCGACAGCAACGGTGACGGCCTGGTCACCGCCGCAGACAGCGCCATCGGCTCGGTCACCGTGGTGCCCGGCCTGCTCGGCTCCTACGTCACCACCACCGACAACCTGGTGATCCTGGCGCAGGACGACACCCATCAGTTCAGCGGTACCGGCGCCATCACCAAGACCATCGGCTCCGGTGCCGGGGTCTCGGTCTCGGTGGATGTGATCAGCCGTACCACCGAGGCCTACGTCGGCCACGACGAGTACAGCCTCGACGCCAGCCCCTACACCCCTGGTCTGGGCGTGGATGCCGACGACAACATCCTGCTCGACTACGCCCACGGCTTCAGCGCTGGCGACACCCTGGTCTACAGCGCCGGGGGCGACTTCGCCATCGGCGGCCTGACCGACCGTGGCCTCTACGTGGTCACCTCCGCCACGGACAACAGCTTTACCATCGGTCGTACCCTGGCAGAGGCGAGCGCGACCTTCAGCGACAGCGCAGTGGTCAGCGCCAACGGCGCCATGACCATCGACCTGGGCTACGCCCACGGCTTCCACAACGGCGATGCGGTGACCTTCTCTCAGGGCAGCGGCAGCGCCATCGACGGCCTGGAGGATGGCGCGACCTATTACGTCTTAGTGGTCGACAGCACCACGGTGGCCCTGGCCCCGTTCCACGACGAGGCGCTGTCGCAGGACCTCTACCTCTTCGCCCCCTACAGCCAGATCACCGACAACGCCCTCTACCTCGGCTACGACCACGGCCTCGCCGAGGGCACCCCGCTGGTCTACTCCAATGGCGGCGGCGCGAGCATCGGCGGCCTGGTCGACGGTGGGGTCTACTATGTCCAGCGCATCGACGGCGACAGCTATGCGTTCCAGCTCCAGGACGCCAGCGGGAACACCATCACCCTCGATGCCACCCAGGCGAGCGGTGCGGTGCACAGCCTGCAACCGGGCTTCGACCCGGCCAGCGCCGTCACCCTGGTGGGCGAGGGCGCGGCGGTCTACGACAACACCATCGACCTCGGCTACGAACATGGCCTGCTCACCGGTGACACGGTACGCTACGACCGCGGTGCGGACAGCGTCGCATTAGGTGACCTGGTAGATGGTCAGCGCTACTACGCCATCGTCATCGACGAGACGCGCATCGCCCTGGCCGAGAGCGCCGAGGCCGCCGACGCAGGTCGCGTGCGCTACTTCGACGCCAGTGACCTCATCGACAACGGCAACGCCAGCGACCCGGCCCGGTTCGACACCTTCGACGTGCTCACCGAGCACGGCTACCTCGACGGCGACACCCTGGTCTACTTCCAGAACGGCACCAGTGACATTGGCCTTATCGATGGCGCCAGCTACACCGTCAGCCTCACCAACCTGAGCGCCGAGGAGCAGCCCTTCCGCTTCCAGCTGCTCGACGGTGACGGACTGCTGGTGGAGGTGAGCGCGGCGGCGGCGCAGGAGTTCCACTTCTTCATCCAGACCTCCGCGCGAGTGAGCCTCGCGGGCAGCACGCCCACCACCAACGCCCACTTCTTCCACCACGACCTGCGCATGGCGCTCGACGCCAGCAGCGCCAGCGGCAGTGACTACAGCCTGCGCCTGGCCCTCGACCCGACCACCACCACGCAGGAGACCCACGGCTTCGCGCGCCCCTTTAGTGCCGCCAGCGCGCTCTCCGACAGCGACGCCGACGGCGAACTCGACACCATCGACCTGGGTTACGCCCACGGCTACAGCACCGGTCAGGCGGTGCTCTACAGCAGCGGCGAGGGGCTCTCCCTCGGTGGCCTCAACGAGGGGCAGGTCTACTACGTGGTGCGTGTCGACAGCCAGCAGGTGCAGTTGACCGAGACCCTGGAGCAGGCCCTGGCCGAGACGCCGGAGCTGATCGAGCTGAGCGCCGACGGGGTCTACGGCGACGCCCACGCCATCGTCGCCGTGCTGCGCCCCGAGGCGGCGGTGGACGGCGCCGCCGACACCATCGACTTCGGCAGGCTGCACGGCCTGGTCACCGGCGACCTGCTCACCTACTCGAACGGTGGCGGCACCAGCATCGGCGGGCTGGTGGACGGCACCACCTACAGCGTCATCCGCGTCGACCGCCAGACCATCCAGCTGGCCGAGCAGGCCACCCCGACCCTGGCCATCGACCTCGACCCGAGCCTCGCCACCGGCACCGCGCACAGCTTCGGCGAGGCGAGCCTGCTCAGCGGCAGCATCCTCTCCGGGGGCGAGGTGAAGGTGGCCGCCGCCAACACCGGCAGCGTGATCCAGGTGACCCTGGCGGGCACCGTCTCCACCCCGTCGCAGAACGGCAAGCACGGCGCCGGGGCCAGCGGCGCCGCCTGGCGCTCCGCCACCACGGTCAAGCAGGGTGGCCTCAACGTCTCTGCCACCGTCAGCCTCTCGGTCATCGCCGACCAGACCCGCGCCTACCTGCAGGGCGCCGAGCTGCTCACCACCGGCAACCTCTCGCTTAGCGCCTACAACGACACCGCCATCTACATGGGCGCGGGCGCCGTGGTCTACGCCTCGGTCACCGCCGGTAACGGCTCCCAGGGGCTGGCAGGGTCGTTCGCCCTCAACGTGGTGAGCAACACCACCGAGGCCTTCATCCTCGACGCCGTGGTGGAAACCGGCGGCGACACGCGTGTCGACGCCGAGGCCACCGGGCGCATCATCGGCATCGCCCTCTCAGGTTCGGCGGCGGCGGGCAGCCTCTCGGTCGCGGGCACCGTGGTGGTCAACGTGGTCGCGCTGAATACCCGCGCCTACGTCGACGGCAGCCACCTGACGGTCGGCGCGTTGCACGTCGGCAGCGACAACACCGCCTTTATCGGCGCCTTCGCCGGGGGCATCGCCGGGACGCTGAAGAACGCCAACAGCAACGGCTCCACCAGCGTCGGCGCGGCCATCGCGCTCAACATCATCAGCAACGACCTGGGCGCCGATGCGGGTACCCTGGCGACCCTCCGCGACAGCCGGGTCGACGCCAGTGGCGATGTGAGCGTCAGTGCGCAGAACGACAGCGGCATCTGGGCCGCCGCCACCGGGCTTGCGTTCAACTTCGCCACCCCCACCGGCGCCGCCGCCAACGCCATCGGCTTCAGCCTCGGTGCCAACATCATCAGCACCAAGAGCCGCGCCACGATTCGTGGGCGTGAGTCGGCCAGTGGCCTCGGCCTCACCAGCAGCGGGCTGGTGAACCTCACGGCGAGCGACGTCTCGGCGATCCGTGCCCTCTCAGGCGGCCTGGCGGTGGGCGACCTCAACTCCAACCAGTCCAACAGCGTCGGCGCCTCGCTCGCCTTCAACACCATCACCACGCAGGTCGAGGCGCAGCTCGAAGAGGCCACGCTGGAGGCCGCCGCGCTCGCTATCAGCAGCAGCACGGACGGCCAGATCGACAGCCTCGGCGTCGGCGGTGCCGGTGCGGGCAGCGTCGCCGTGGGCGGGCAGATCAGCGTCAACTGGACCGACCAGGCGCTCAGCAGCCGCATCGACAGCAGCGTCGTCACCCTTACCGGCACCAATGGTGACCTGAGCCTCTCCGCCGACAACCGCTCCACCATCCGCTCCCTCTCCGGTGGTGTGGCCCTGGCCAGTGGCAGCAGCGGCACCGGCATCGGCGCGGCCATCTCGGTCAACGTGCTCGCCGACACCACCGAGGCGGTGGTGGACGGCTCGACCATCACTGTCAGCGACGGCAGCGGCACCATCGCCGCCACCAGCGAGGGCACGATCCAGGCCATCGCCGTGGGCGCCTCGGGGGCGGGACAGACCGCCCTGGCGGGCTCCCTGGCGGTGCAGGTGAGCGCCGGGTCGGTGCACGCCGACGTGCTCGGCTCGACCCTGGATGTGGACCGCAACCTGGCGCTGCTCGCCGAGCAGGACGGCACCCTGGAGATCATCGCCGGTGCGGCGGCCTTCGCCGAGAAGTCGGTCGGCCTCGGTGGCGGCGTCAGCGTCAGCGTGCTGAGCAACGACGTGCGCGCCAGTATCGACGACTCCACCGTCCATGCCCGCGCCAACGACGGCGAGGTCCTCGTTATCCCCGACTGGTACGACCCGAACCAGGCGGCATCCGCCGGGGCCGATGCGGGTGACGAGAGCAGCGAGAGCGCCTCGGGTCTGGTGGTACTCGCCAGCTCCAACGAGACCCTGCACATCTTCTCCGGCTCCATCGGCTTCTCCGCCAGCAACACCGGCATCGGCGTCAACATCGCCCCGCACTTCGTCAGCGACACGGTGCGCGCCTACATCGCCGACTCCGACGTCAACAGTGCGGCGGACCACGGCGGCGACATCAAGGTCAAGGCGCACCAGGATACCCAGGTGAGCAGCGTCATCGGCGCCGCCGGTATCGCCGGGGGCAGTACCGGCGTCGGCATCGCCGCCGAGGGGCTGTTCCTGGCCAACGACACCCAGGCCTACATCAGCGACAGCAACACCAGCGACGGCTACGCCACGCTCTACGCGGGCGGCGACGTGGAGGTCTCCAGCACCACCCGTGAGCAGGCCTCGACGGTGGTGGTCGGACTGGCCCTCTCCAGCGCCTACGCCGGTGCCGGTGCGGTCGACTTCCTCACCCTGGACAACGTCACCCAGGCCAACCTCACCGACGTGACGGTCAACGCCGACGGCGACCTGCGCGTGCTCGCCACCGACATCGTCGACTACACATCCAGCGCGGGTAACGTCGCCGCCTCCGGCACGGCGGCGGGCGGCGGCTCCTTCCTCGTGGTGCTCAACAACAACGCCGTCGAGGCGAGCATGAGCGGCGTGGTGAGCAACGCCATGGGCACCACCCAGGTGCGCGGCTGGAGCAGCGCCGACGTGGACGCCATTACCCTGGTGCTCGGTGGCGGCATCAACGCCTCCTTCATGGGCTCCTTCTCCTTCTACGTCTCGCACACCTCCACCCGAGGCATCATCGAGGGCGGCAGCCGCGCCGCCCAGGTCAATCAGGACGCCAACTACGCCGCCACCGGGCAGTCGGTCAGCGTCAGCGCGCTCGATGCGGTCACCACCCGCCAGCTCACCGGTGCCGCCTCGGCCAGCACCCTCGGCGCCTTCGGCGGCGCACTGAGCTACAGCGAGATCGAGAACACGCTCGACGCCCACATCGGCTCCCTGGCCCAGGTGAGCGCGGTGGGCGACGTGAGCGTCAGCGCCGCGTCGCAGAAGAACATCACCGGCGCCAGTGGCGGCCTCGGTCTCGCCTTTGTCGGCCTGGCCGGCTCCTTTACCGTCGCCTCGGTCGGCAGCGGCGTGTCGAGCGACGCCTTCGGCGCCATCGGCACGGATACGCGCGCCGCCACCGACGAGGCCCTCGGCGCCCTGCTCGACGAGGCCGGGCTCGACACCGCCACCACCCCCAGCATGGTCCACGACGAGCTCGCCGCCGCCTCGGCAGATACCAGCCAGGCGGGCACCCAGGACCGCTTCGCCGTGGACGTGAGCGCCTACATCGGCGCCGAGGCCGAGGTGAGCGCCGGTGGCAGCCTCACGCTCAGCGCCACCGAGACGGTCGACTTCGGCGGCATCGACGTGGGCGCGCTGGGCAACGTCACCGCCGGTGCGGTGGCCGTGGGTGGCGGGGCGGTGGGCGCCGCGCTCACCTCGTTGAAGGTCCACACCGTCACCGAGGCCTACATCGACGACGACGCGGTGATCCGCGTGGGTGATGCCCTCGACGTCACCGCCCACGCCGAGGAGACGGCCCAACTCAAGACCCTGGCCGGGACCGGTGGCGCGGGCCTGGTGCTGGGCATCCAGTACACCGAGGCGCTCATCGACAGCTCGCAGTCGGCGGTGATCGACAACGGCGTGCAGGTGCTTGAGGCCGGGGCTGTGACCCTCGCCGCGAGCCACTCGCGCGATGTGCGTGCCGACTCCACGGGGGGCGCTGTGGGTGCGGTCGCCGTGGGCGTCTCGGCGGCCAAGATCGACCTCGGCGGCACGGTGCAGGCCGGGCTCGGCAGCGGCACGCGCCTCGGCACCATCGACAGCTACGGCAACCCGACCAGTAAGATCGGCTCGCTCACCATCGACGCCTTCGCCGAGGTGACCCGCGCCAAGGCGCAGGCGCGCGCCGCCGCAGGGGGTATCCTCGCCGGTGCGGGCACCGATACCAGCGTGTTCATCGACCCGACCGTGCTCGCGGGCATGGGCCACGCCAACGGCATCTACGCCAGCGGCGATATCGCCATCGCCAGCCGCAGCGAGATGGACGCCCTGGCCCAGGCCTGGGGCCTCACCGTCGGCACCACCGCCACCGCCGGTATCTCCGTGGCGGAGGCCGAGATCAGCCCGACCCTCACCACCCAGCTGGGCGACGCCAACACCCTGCTCGCCGACACCATCACCGTCGAGAGCCTGTTCAACAGCAGCAGCAACGGCTCCGAGCTGGGCGGTGAGGCGGCGGTGCAGACCACCGCCTCCGGCGGCGCACTGTTCGTCGGTTACAACGGCACCTGGGCCACCGCGCGCAGCGCGGCGGTGGTGGATACCGCCATCGGCGCCTCCTCGCTCCAGGCGACCCGCCTGCTCACCGTGCAGGCGCGCTCACACAACGCCGCGGATACCGACACCGACGGCAACAGCGGCGGCATCGTCGGCATCGGCACGCAGCGTGCCGACACCTATCTCACCAGCGATACCGGGGTGACCATCGCCGATGGCGCCTACCTGCGCTCCACCACCGCCAACGTCGAGCTGACCAGCGACACCCGCGAGAGTGGCAAGAGCGACGGTCTGGCCGGTAGTGGCGGTTTTCTGGGGGTCTCCGACGTGCGCGTCGGCATCACGGTAAACAACAGCACCACGCTGGACCTCGGCGCCGCCGAGCTGCGCGCCGGGGATACGGTGCGCGTGCACGCCAACATGGCCAGCGCCCTCGACGCCGATGCCGACGCTGACGCCTTCGGCGCCGGGGCGGTGCCCACCAGCGTGGCGACCATCGACCTCGGCGGCGCTGGCGGCGAATACGCCGATGCGGCACAGGTCAGCATCGTCACCGTGGGCACGCTGATCCGTGGCGCCAATGGCGTGGAGCTGATCGCCGAGGTGGAGTCGCTCGACGCCGATGCGCGCACCCAGTCCAAGGGCGGTGCGGTGTTCAGCGACGCGCACTCGAACTCCGAGGTCGTGGTCGACACCGCCACGGATGTGGTCGTCGGTACCGGGTCGCGGCTGGAGGGGGGCGAAAATGTCGACCTCATCGCCACCCAGCACGACCAGCGCCTCAATGCCGAGGCGCATTCGGATATCAACATCGCCTCGGGCAGCTTCAGCGTCAGCGGTATCGCCAACTCGTATGCGCTGTCCGACCTGGAGGCGCGCGGGCGGGTCATCACCGCGAGCGGTTCCGAGATCCTCACCTGGGTCCTGAATGCCGATGTGGCCATCGCCACCCCGAGCATGAGTGCCAACCGCGACGCCAACGCCCCCTTGATCGGCTACGAGGTGCGCACGCCGAGCGATCCCATCCGCGTGGACCTCGACCGCACCATCCAGCTCGACGGCGACATCTACCTGGTGTCGCAGAGCGCGATACTGGAGATCGACGCCGACGGCAACGTGCTGGCGCAGGAGAACGTCGAGTTCGACGACGACGGCTCCACCATCACCATCCACGCCATCGAGAACAAGGGTGACCTGGCGGACGCCGACGGCACCCTGGCCGGTGGCATCAACATCGGCATGGCGGCGAGCGACTACGACAGCGTCGACTACGACTCGCTGCGCAGCCTCGGCGGCAACGGCAACCTGGTCTACCAGACCGGCTTCGTGCGCGTCACCCTGGAGATCGCCGCCGCACGCGATGTCGAGCTGGGCGCCATCGAGGTGATCAACTACAGCCTCGCCCCCACGGCGCTGCTCAACCTACTCGACACCTTCGACGTCAACACCCTGGCCTTCGCCTCCGAGAGCGTGGAGCCGGGCGAGACCATCGTCACCATCGAGAGCGCGGGCGACCTGCTGCTCACCGGCGACCTGAGCAACCCCTTCAGCGAGACCTTCTTGAGCGCGGCGGGCAGCATCCAGATGTCGCGCAACGACATCAAGGTGCAGACCGTGGCGCTGGCCATGAGCGCCGCCGCGGGCAGCATCGGCAGCAGCAGCCAGCGCCTGCGTGCCGGGGCCAACAACTACGCCCTCGACCTCACCGCCAGCGCCGCAGGCGACATCTGGCTGCAGGGCGTCGCCTCCTCGCTCGCCGTCCGTTCGATCCAGGCGGGCGGCGATGTCGACCTCTGGGCGCAGATGGACATCATCGACGGTAGCGGCGATGGCTCAGGTGACGATGGCAGCGCCGATATCACCGCCGAGCGCATCACCCTGCTCGCGGTCGGCGGCATCGGGGTGACCGATGCCCTGGAGATCGACAGCGATGCCAGTGCCGCCCTGCGCGCCTTCGCCTACGGCGACATCCGCCTCACCGAGGTGGACGGCGGCCTCACGCTGCAAGACAACCTGGTGGGCAGCGGCGGCGACAGCGTGCGCTCGGTGGAGGGCGACATCGTGCTCAGCGTGGCCGACGCCAGCGACGCGGGGCAGGACCTGCGCGTCGGCAGCAGTGTCGACGGCAGCTACCAGAGCATCAAGGCCGACCAGGGCAACGTGACGCTCAACATCGGTGATGACTTCACCCTGCTGGAGCGCGGGCGCGTGCGTGGCGTCGATGTGGCGATCAGTGTCGACCAGTCGGGCGCCGACTACCTCGACGGCGGCGTGGTGACCCTGGCCGGGGCCCTCAGCGCCAGCGGCAGCCTCACGCTCAACGGCGGCGACGATGGCGACACCATCGACGTGCAGACCCTCAGCGCCACCACGCCGCTGGTGATCAACAGCGGCGGCGGCAGCGACGCGGTGCGCATCGGCAGTAGCAGCGGCACCCTGGCCGGGCTGCTGCTCGCCGACGTGCTGGTCGACGCCGGGGGCGACGCGGGCGACACGCTGACCCTCGACGACAGCGGCAGCGTCAGCGCACGTACCCTCACCCTGGACAGCAACGCCCAGAGCGGTTACGCCGGGCGCGTGCTCGGCTACAGCGGCGCGGTGCAGCACACCGGGCTGGCCGAGCTGCACATCGACCTCGGCAGCGGTAACGACCGCGTCACCGTGGCCCAGAGCGTCGACAGCGTCTGGACCCAGATCGACACCGGCGCCGGTGACGACGACCTGGTGATCGGCAGCGGCCAGAGTGTGGCCGGGCTCCTCGGCAAGGTGAGCATCGAGGGCGGCGCGGGCAGCGACTACATCCTGGTCGACAACAGTGCGGTGAGCGCGAGCCAGAACGCCACCCTGTCGAGCAGCAGCCTCACCGGCCTCGGCATGGGCGACGCCAGCGAGGGGCTCGCCTTCGGCGGCCTGGAGCGCATGGATCTGAGCCTCGGCAGCGGTGCCGACACCCTCACCCTGCTCGGCGTCGGCATGACCACCGAGGTGGGTCTCGGCGGTGGCGACGACGCCCTGGTGGTGAGCGGCACCTTCGGCAACTTTGTCGCCGACATCCGCGTCGACGGCGAGGCGGGCGACGACGACCTGGCGCTCACCTTCAACCAATCCACCAGCTTCACCCTCGGTGCCAGCACCATCCGCAGCGGCGCCGCCAGCGGCGTGGTCACCTACGCGGGCCTGGAGAGCATCGCCGCGACCCTGAGCGACGCCCCGGACGTGGTCACCATCGACGACGCGACCCTGGCGCTCACCCTCGACGCCGGTGGCGGCGCCGACCTGGTGACGGTCAACGACCTCTCGGTGGCCGCCTCGATCCACCTCGGCAACGACAACAGCGCCGACCGGATCATCGTCGTCGACACCTCCGCCGCGCTGGCCATCCACGGCCTCGCCCCTGCCGAGGGCGGCGGTGTCGACACCCTCAGCGTCGACCGCAGCAGCGCCACCAGCGCCTTCGCCGCGACGCTGGAGGAGGGCAGCAGTGGCCTCCTCAGCGGCATGACCGGCGCGCCGATCAGCTTCGACGGCATCAGCGTGGTCGACCTGCAACTGGGCGCGGGCAATGACCAGCTCACCATCGATGCGGGTGCCCTGCTGGCCGCCACCCAGATCCAGGTCGACGGCGGCGCGGGCAACGACACCTTCGACGTCGTCGCCCTCTCCCACACCACGGCGATCGCCGGTGGCGACAACCAGGACAGCGTGCAGGTGACGATCCCGGGGCTGCCGTTCGCCGACCAGTTCAGCGACCTGCGCCTGGATGTGGAGTCGCTCATCGTCGACAACAGCGGCAACAGCGTCGGCATGGTCTGGAGCCTGGTGGACGGCCAGCTGCAGGCGTGGTCCAGCGCCACACCGGCGAGCGTGGTGGACGTCTTGACCAGCATCGGCGCGCAGCAGGTGCGCATCGTCGCCGGGTCCGGCGACGACACCCTGCACGTCGGTACCGAGACCGCCACCGACGCGGTGGGGCGCATCGACGGCACCACCGTCGAGCTGGACTTCGGCACCGTGGTGCTCGCCCCCGAGGGGCTCACCACCTTCGCCCAGGCGCAGATCGCCATGGGCTTCGACGCCTTCCTGGAGCTGGCGTCGAGCTACAGCGAGAACGGCCTGGTGCTCGAAACCGACGGCAGCTTCATCCTGCGCGACGGCGCCCTCGGCACTGCCGGTGGCGAGGGGCTGGTGACCCTGAGTGCGGAGGACGGTGGTCTCTTCGACCTGGTGAGCATGCAGCTGCAAGCGACCGGGGCCGGTGATCACGCCCTGACCATCGAGTATCAACAGCCGGGCAGCGACAGCTGGACCCCGACGGTTGTCTCTGTGACGGGCGATACGGGGCTGGTGACGCTCGACCTCTACGGCCTCGACGTCAGCCAGCTGCGCTGGACCCTGGCGGAGAATATGAGCATCGGCGCCATCGTGGTCGAGCCGAAGGAGCGCATGACCTTCGACGACATCGATCAGATCCCCTACGGTTCGAGCAGCTACAGCGAGGGCAACTTCACCGTCACCAACCTCGACGGCGGCTTCACCGCCTTCGACTACGCCCTGGCGGTGGGCGGCGACAGTGGACCGGAGACGGTGCGCCTGGAACGCATCGACGGCCAGGCCTTCTCGCTCGACGGCCTGGTGCTGTTCCACCCCGGCAGCGACGCCCACCAGTTGCTCTTTACCGGTTATCTGGCCGGGGGCGGCACCACCAGCGTGACCCTCGACTACAGCGGCGACCCGGTCAACTTCCAGCACTACTCCCTCGCGGGGCTGGAGAACCTCACCGCCCTGGAGTACGAGCACCTCGACGGGCTCTACATCGGCGACCTCTCCCTCGACCCGCTGGCGGGCAGCACCTCTCCGGTGAGCCTCAACGGCGCCTCGGCGGTACAGGACCGCGCCAGCTACAGCGAGGACCGCCTCACCCTCACGGCGCAGAACTCACTGGCCGCCGACAACACCTTTGGCCCGGCGGTGACCGGTGCCAGCGACGGCGAGCTGATGACCCTCACCGCCAGCGACGGCGGCGGCTTCGCCTTCTACGGCCTCGACCTGATCAACACCAGCGGCACGGTGCAGACCCTGAGCTTCACCCCCACCAGTCTCAACGGCACCGAACTCGACCCCATCGAGGTGACGCTCGCCGCCGACAGTGGCCGGGTCAGCGTCGAGTTCACCGACCTCAACACCGTGCTAAGCAGCATCCGCTGGAACACCCCGGCGGGTGTGGCGCTGGACAACATCCTGGCGAGCAGTCGGGTCGCGGCGACCATCGACTTCAACAACCTCGACTCCGGCAGCGGCAGCTACGCCGAGGACGGCTTCATCGTCGACGGCGACGGCGGGCTGCTCTACCTCAGCGACGGACAGCTCCACCCGCAGGGGCAGCTCGGCGGCCAGTACCTCACCTTCCGCCCGCAGGATGGCGGGCTGATGAGCCTGGAGTCGCTGGTGATCGACGATGTACGCACGGGCGATATCCAGCAGAGCTGGCTGCTCACCGGCACCCGCGCCAACGGCGAGACGGTGACCGAGACCCTCAGCGTGCTGCGCAGCGATGCGGCCCAGACCCTGAGCGTGAGCAAGATGGTCGACGTCACCGAGGTGACCCTGCGCGTCTTCCTCGACGACGCCAACTACCTGCGCGTCGACGATGTGGTGGTGAGCCAGGGCTACCTGAGCGGCGTCGCCGCAGTGAGCGTGCCCGAGGCGGTACCCGCGGCGGATACCAGCGCCTCGGCGCAGACGCTGGTGTTCGATACCGGCAGTGGCAGCGCGGCGGCCACCCTCACGGTCGACGGCGCCCTCGCCACGGCGCTCAACAACACCGCCTTCACCATCGAATACCTGGATGCCAGTGGCAGCGTGGTGGCGAGCCCGGTGGACGGGCAGCTCTACATCGCCCGCTACGTCTTCCACGGCGACCTCTTCATCCCCGACGACAGCACCATCGAGGTGACCGGCAGCAACGCCCTCTCGCTCTTCGTCGAGAACAACGCCCAGCTCGGCGCCAACCTGGTCTTCGACCTCTCCGGTGGCAACGCGACCATCGACGACAACGGCACCCCGGACGACACCAGTGACGACTTCCTGGTGGCCGGAGCGGGCGGTGCCGGTGGCGGCGACGCCGGTGACGGCGGCACGGGCGGTGCCGGTGCCGAGGGCGGCCTGGGCGAGGATGGTGGCGATGGCGGCAACGGTGGCGACGGCGGTGCCGCCTACTACACCGACAGCTCGCAGGACGCGGTGGTCGCCTGGCGCGGCGGCAACGGCCAGAGTGGTCGCTTGGCCTACTACGGCGGCGTCGACAACGGTCTCGACGGTGCCTCGGGCAGCGACGGCGGCAGCGGCTTCAACGGCGGCGCCGGTGGCAGCGGCGGGGCGGCGGGCGAGGGCGGCGACAGCAGCTCCACCGCTCAGCAGCTCGGTGGTCGCGCCGGTGCCGGTGGCTCCGACACCACCAGCAACGCCGGTAATGGCAGCAGTGGCGGCGACGGCAGCGACGGCAACCCGATCGGCAGCAGCGGCGGCGACTCACTGCCCGGTGCCGACGGCGCGGCGGGCAGCAGCGGCAGCGGTGGGCAGAACCTCGGCGACGGCCTGCTCATCTCCGGTGGTGGCGGCGGTGCCGGTGGCGGCGGCGGTGGCGGTGGCGGCGGCGGTGCCGGGGGTTCCGGTGGTGCAGGCGGCGGCGGCGGCGGTGGCGGTGCCGCGCAGGCGGTGGCGGTGCCGCGCAGGCGGCCTACAACCGTACCTATGGCCTCTATTCACCCGAGCAGGGCTCCGGTGGTGGCGGCGGTGGCGGCGGCGGCGGCGGCGGTGACGGCGGCGCGGGTGGTGAGGGGGCCGACGGCGCCAGCGGTGGCGGCGGCGGTGGCGCCTTCGAACTCTACGCCCTCGGCTCCCTGAGCATCGGCGACAGTGTGGTGTTCGACGCCTCCGGCGGCGATGCGGCCCTCGGTCAGGGCGGCAGCGGTGGTGCCGGTGGCGCCAGTGGCGGTAACGCCGGTAGCGCCGGTGACGGTGGCATTGGCGGGCGCTTCGCCGGGAACTACGTCATCAGCAACCCGCAGGGGGGCTACGCCGGTGACGCGGGCGAGGCGGGCATCTCCGCCAGCCTGAGCCTCAGCGGCAGCGACGGCAGCGACAACAGCGGCCTGGTCGCCGGTGCCTTTACCGGCCTTGGCGGCGGCGGCGGTAGCGGCGTCAGTGGCGGCGTGGGTGGTGACGGCGGCAGCGGCGGCGCGACCGACGGGGCCGGGGCCGGCGGCGTGGGTGGCGACGGTGCCGATGGCGGCGACGGTGGCGATGGCGGTGTGGGTGGCACTGGCGGTGCCGCCGGTGGTGGTGCCGGTGGCACCATCAAGCTCTTCGCCAGCAAGCTCTCCATCGCCACCGATGGCGCGGGCAACGCCACCGTGACCGTGGACACCGCAGGCGGGCAGGGCACGCTGGCCACCAGCGACGGTGGTGACGGGCGCATCCTGCTCGGCAGTAACGACAGCGACGCGAGCGATGAGCGGGTCATCAGCACCACCACGCTCGACACCGCGAACTACTACGCCGGGCCCACTGCGGCCAACCCCTTCATCTACTCGACCAGCGCGCAGAGTACCCCCTACATCCCTGACCTGCTCGGTGGGGCGCAGGTCTACGGCCTGCTCGACCTCGCCGCGGGGCTCGACTACAAGACGCTGCTCGACTTCGACCTCAACACGGTGGCGCAGGACGACGCCCCCGCCGACGCCCTGGTGGCGCTCTACCGCGTCGACAGCGGCTACGAGGCACTGCTCGGCGGTGAGGCGCTCGACTTCAGCGGCTACGACCTGCTGCTGATGATCAACCTCACCCAAATGAACCTGGCGATCCCCAGCCTCGGCATCCACCTCGCCGACTCGGCGGACGCCACCCTCACCACCCGCCTGGGCTACGACGGCCTGGCGGACAGCGAGTTGGTGCAGCTCGACGCCCTCAACGCCGGGGCCATCTGGGTCACCCTGGTGCCGGAGACGGTGCTGACGGTGAGCGCCTCGATCAACGGGCAGGTGAGCAACCTCTCCGCCGCCGAACTCGGTGTCGACGAGGTGGCCTACATCACTGCGACCAGAGGCCTGCTGGTCGAGGAGGGGGCGGGCTCACGCGGCGAGGAGGTGGTCTACACCCTCGACGAGCAGGGCAACCGCGTCGCCAACAGCGTACAGGTGGGCACCCTGGTCGACTTCGACGGCCTCAGCGAGATCGTCGAGAGCCGTGGCGGCGGGCGCGACCTCTACGCCCTGGCCGAGGGGCGCGATGCGCTCCTGGTGATCGACGCCGAGACGCTGGAGCTGCGCCAGCTGATCGAGAACGGCTTCGACGGCGTCAGCCTGTTCGAAGATGCGCGCAACCTCTTCACCAGCGCCGATGGCCAGCACGTCTACGTGCAGGTCAACGACGAGCAGATCGCCATCTTCGAGCGCAACGACAACACCCGTCTGCTCAGCTTCTCCACGGTGCAGAGCATCGACTACGAGATCCCGGGCAACCTCTTCTTCGACGCCGACAACTACAGCCTGCAGCACTTCGTGCTCAGCGAGTGGTTCGACACCGCCATCGCCCACATCACCTACGACAGCGACCCCGGCGACGGCGACGACACCCAGACCGAGGAGGTGATCAAGTCCTTCGTGCGCGACCCCTCCACGGGCCTCTTCACCGCGCTGACGCTGAGCGACCCGGAGATCACCACCGAGCGGGTCGAGTACAACCCGGACCGCGCGGGCCCGGTGGCGGTGCACGACATCGCCCTGATGGGCGACGACCTCTACCTGTTGCAGGAGGACCTGACCACCGGCGAGAGCTACATCAACCAGCTCTTCGTCGGCTACCCCTCACCCGGCGCGGGCCTGCTGTTCGGCACCGGCGGCGATGCGGACGGTGCCAGCTACGGCTTCAACGGCGCCACCGACCTCGTCGTGGTGGGCGAGAGCCGCCTCTACGCCCTCGACCCCGAGCAGGGCAAGGTGACGGTGATGGACTGGGCGGCCCTCGGCGGCCTGACCCTGCTCTCCTCGGTGACCGACGGCCTGCGCGGGGCGAGCGGCCTCGCCGGTGTCTCGGCCATCGCCGAGCCCGACGGCGCCAGCTACTTCTTCGCCATAGGTCAGGACGCGGGCGCGGTGCCGGTGGTCGACCTCGCCAGCGGCGCCCAGGTGCAGAAGCTGCTCAACAACGCCGGTGGCGTGAGCGGCTTCGTCAACCCGCAGGCCGCCCTGGCCAGCGCCGATGGCACCACGCTGTGGGTCTCGACCATCAGCGACGGCGTCACCGCCGGTGGCCTGATGCGCTTCAGCCGCGTCGGCAACGTCGGCAACGTGCTGCTCGACGGCCTCAACACCGAAGAGGCCGAGGGCGAGGCACAGCTCAACGTCCTCGCCGACCCCTTCGGCGAGACCGAGGGGCTGATCGACAGCTGGCGCTTCATCCCCAGTGGCTACTACGACTTCCCCTCCACCATCACCCCGGTGCTGCTGGAGAAGAGCGGTGATGAGTGGGTGATCGTCGGCGTCGGTGCGACCAAGACGGTGATCGAGCAGGAGTTCGGCGTGGCCCAGGAGGAGAGCTTCGACCTGGTCTCCGGCAGCGCCCTCACCGCCGGGCGCTACTTCGGCTGGCTGACGCGGCCCAACAGCATGATCGCCGGGGGTGTCTCCTATACCGACGACACCTCGGTGCAGGTGATCCGCCTCGACACCAGCGAGAACAACCTCATCGTCGCCGCCAACACCGCCAGCTACAGCGAGGGCGGCTACCTCTTCACCACTGACGCCACGGGCTTCGACACCCGCGTCGACAACGGCATCCTGCCCAACACGGTGCCGGGCAGCATGGTGATCGCCCGCGAGGATGGCGGCAGCTTCTCCCTCACCGAGCTGGGGCTGACCAGCTACTTCAGCGCCAACACCATCACCCTCACCGGCACCCTGGCCGGTGGTGGCACGGTGCAGGAGACGATCACCTACCCCTCACAGTTCAGCCGCAACGCCTTCAGCCTGAGCAACCTGCAGGATGTGGTCTCCGTCTCCATCGAGGTGCTCGATCGCACCACCTTCAACGACTTCACCCTGCTCGACAGCGCCAGCAACAGCGTCACGGTGGCGTTCGCCGCACTGATCAACGGCGGCGCCGACCTCGCCACCGCGATGCGCTTCAGTGCCGGTGAGACCCTCACCCGTGCCTACTCCATGCAGGCGAGCACCACCATCGTCGAGCGCGCCAACGCCCTGAGCGTCGAGTACAGCGGCTTCGAGGCGCTGAGTGTCGGCACCGGCGAGGGGAGCGACGTGGTCACGGTGAGCAGCGCCCCGGCGATCCCGCTGACCCTGACCACAGGTGACGGCGGCGACACCCTGCTGGTGAGCGACCTCGGCAGCGCGGGGATGACGGTCGAGCTGGGTTCGGGGTCCGACGAGGTGCTGGTGAGCAGCGCTGCCAGCGGCACGCTGACGGTGGCCGGTGGCGCGGGCGACGACCGCTTCGAGCTGGCGGCGTTCGGCGCCAACAGCACCATCACCCTCTCCGGCGAGGCGGACGACGACCGCTTCAGCGTCAATGGCGCAGCGATCGCCACCCGCCTCGACCCGGCCACGCCGGAGATCCTCATCCATGGCGGCGACCCGGATGCGGCCAGCGGTGGCAACGACACCCTGCTCTTCATCCCCAGCGACCCGAGCGACACCATCCTGCCCAATGACGCGGCCCCCAGCGGCGAGCTGGGCATCGACCCGGCCCTCGGTGCCTACGGCGCCCTTGCCTTCGACGGCATCGAGGGCACCACGGTGCTCGCCGCACCGCAGATCACCTTTGTCGACCCAGGGGTATTGTACGAAGGTGAGGCGCTCGCCCTCAGCGTCGACATCGTGCCCAATGGCAGCGGTGCCTACCTGAGCGAGAACCTGGTCTGGACCGTCAACGGCTCGCGCTTCACCGTCATCGGCAACACCGACGCCAGCCAGACCCTGTCGCTCAGCTGGGAGTTCCTCTCCCTGCTCTACGGCGTGGACGACGATGGCCGCTACCAGATCAGCGCCCAGGCGGTGAACGGCGACGGCTTCAGTGCCACCGAGACCTTCGAGCTGGTGCTGACCGACGTCGCCCCCGTGGTCAACCTCAACGGCGACACCGGCGCCCGCGCGGGCGCGGCGCTGACCATCGGCTTTAGCACCACGGACGTGGCCGCCGACATCCCGGTGAGCTGGGGCCTCGACTGGGGCGACGGCAGCAGCGAGAGCCTGGGCGCCGGTAGCGCCACGGCGCGCCACAGCTACGCCGAGCCCGGCGACTACACCATCACCGTGAGCGTGCTCGACGACGACGGCGTCAGTGCCTCCAGCCAGCAGCTCGTCACCATCACGGCGCCGCTGCTCAGCGCCGGGGGGGCCTACAGCATCGCCGAGGGCGAGGCGCTCGACCTGCTCGCCAGCGTCAGCGGCACCCCCACCTCGGTGGCCTGGGACCTCGACAACGACGGCCTGTTCGACGACGCCAGTGGCGCCTCTGTCTCGGTCAGCTGGGCGACCCTGGTGGCGCTCGGCATCGACGACGACCTGAGCGCCGCCCCCATCGCGGTGCAGGCGAGCTACGCCAGCGGCTCCCCGGTGAGCGCCAGCACCACCCTCAGCGTGCTCAACGTGGCACCCGAAGCCGATGGCCTGAGCCACACCGCCGGGAGTGGCGTGGCCGAGGGGAGCAGTGGGGCCACGGTGCAGGTGGGCTTCGTCGACCCGACCGATGCGGGCGATGGGGATATCGCCGACCTGGTCTACAGCTTCGACTTCGATAGCGACGGCACCTTCGACCTCGTGGGCGGTGACGCCACCGTCTATGTGCCCGCCGCCTATCTGGCCGACGACGGCGAGGTGCGCGTCACCGCACGCATCGCCGACGACGACGGCGGCTTCACCGACTACCTCACCACCTTCGACGTGCTCGACGTGCTGCCGAGCTTCACCCTGGTGGGCGCCAGCAGCGTGGCGGAGGGGAGCCCCTACAGCCTGAGCGTCACCAACCTGGTCGACCCTGGCGCCAGCGATGTGATCAGCGGCTTCTCGGTCGACTGGGGCGACGGCGAGGAGGCGGAGAGCTACACCCAGGTGCAGATGCTGGCCGGTGTCAGTCACACCTTCGCCGATGACACCGGCGCGGGCACGGCCACCATCAGCGTCACCGCTGTGAGCAACGACGGCAGCGTCACCCTCACCCTCGCCGACCTCAGCGTCAGCAACGCGGCGCCCGAGGTGACCGCGTTGAGCCTCGACACCGGTGCCATCGTCGAGGGCGGCCTGGTGACCCTGCGCGGCAGCGTGGTCGACGCCGGTCTGCTGGATACCCAGAGCCTCAGCATCGACTGGGGCGACGGCGCCGTGGAGGTGTTTACCCTGGATGCGGGCGGCGGCAGCTTCTCGCCGAGCCACCGCTACCTCGACGACGGCAGCTACCAGATCAGCCTCGTTGTCAGCGACAGTGACGGCAGCAGCGCCGTGCTCGGCAGCGGCGTCGCCGACCTGCTGCTCGACGTGAGCGTGAGCAACGCCGCGCCGAGCCTCGCCCTCGCGCTACAGTCGAGCGAGATCGGCGAGGGCGAGGACGCCATCCTCTCCGGCACCCTGCTCGACGCGGGCGTCCATGACCTGCACACGGTGACGGTCGACTGGGGCGACGGCACCCAGGAGCTGGTGACGCTCGACGGGCGCAGCTTCCAGGCGTCGCACCTCTATGCCGACGACGACGGGACGGCCAGCGTGAGCGACACCTACCTCATCAGCGTCGCGGCGGTGGACAACGCCGATGCCAGCAGTGTGGCCAACGCCTCGGTGACCCTGACCGTGGTCAACATCGCCCCCACCGTGGTGAGCGTGACCTCGGATGCGTTCGATACAGGGGCACTGGTTTCTGCGGGGCAGACCATCAATCTGGAGGCGCTGTTCAAGGAGTACGGCTTTAGCGACACGCACACGGCGACCATCGACTGGGGTGATGGCACCACCACCACCTCCGCCGACAGCGTGACCCTCAGCTTCGACAGCGTGGCCGGTTCTGGCGCCATCAGCGCCGCGCACACCTACGCCGCTGCGGGCCTCTACACCGTCACCCTGACCCTGAGCGACGACGACCTCGGCACGGTCGTGGTGGTGCTGGAGAACACCGTACCGGGTCTGACCCTCGACACCCTGGTGAGCAGCGTGACGGCCTACGACAACCTCGACAGCCGCGTGCTACTCGCCACGGTGAACGTCAGCGATGGCGACACCTTCAGTAATAACGTCCTCTCCTTGAGCGGTGCCGATGCCGCCCTCTTCGAACTCTACACCGACCCCGGCGCGGATGCCGACTCCAGCGACGACGATGTGGTCTATCTGGCCTTGCAGCAGGGCGTCGACCTCACGGGCCGCGTGCTCACTGAGCTGAGTGTCAACGTCGACCTCGACGACGCCGACCTCGGTCCGGCCATCGACGCCCAGGTGCCCTTCACCCTGAGCGTGGTGGAGCTGGTCAACAACGCCCCGATGGTCAACGTCAGCGCACTGCTGAATGCCGTGGCCGAGGACGACAACCTCGCCACGGCGATCGACGTGGCCACCATCACCCTCAGTGATGACGGCTACGGCGACCACAGCCTGAGCCTGAGCGGTGCCGACGCCGCCCTGTTCGAGCTGGTCGACGCGGGCGACGGCTGGACCCTGGCGGTGCGCGCCGGGGTCGAGCTGGCCGCCGAGAGCCAGCCGCAGCTCAATGTCACCATCGACGTCGACGACACCACCCTGGGCGCGCCGGGCTCCATCGAGGCGAGCAAAAGCTTCACCCTCTTCGTCACCGACGACATCAACCTGAGCCCCTCGCTGCTGACGAGCGATGTGCGCAGTGAGGTGATCTACCTTGGGGATGCGGACGCCGCGCCCATCGTCGTCGCCACCCTGAGCGTGGTGGACGACTTCGACGGCAGCGAGGTGTGGGGCCTGACCGGCGAGGACGCCGCGCTGTTCGAGCTGGTCGAGAGCGGCGACACGGCCCAACTGCGCCTGGTGCAGGGTGCGGTGTTCGACGCCGACGCGAATCCGACCCTGGATGTGAGCGTGACCCTCGACGACCCGAGCCTCGGCAGCGGCGTCGAGGATAGCGCCGCCTTCAGCTTCGCCGTCTCCAACGCGGTCAACAACTTCGCCCCGGTGCTCGACAACCTCGACGTCGCGCTGGACGAGAACAGCACCGACGGCACCCTGGTCACCACCCTGGTGGCGAGCGATGCCGACGCCCTCAACGGTGGCCTCAGCTACACCATCACCGCAGGTAACGAGGCGGGGATCTTCACCCTCGACAGCGCCACTGGCGAGCTGCGTGTGGCGGACGGCAGCCTCCTCGACCGCGAGGCCCTGGCGCAAGTGGTGCTCACCGTCGAGGTGAGCGACAACGGCCCGCTCACCCCACGCAGCGACACGGCAATCGTCACCGTCACCCTCAACGATCTCAACGAGTCCGCCCCGAGCCTGGATAGCGCCAGCGCCGAGGTGCTGGAGAACGCCGCAGGCGGCACCCTGGTGGCGACCTTCACGGCCTCGGACGGCGACGCCACCCACGGCACGTTCAGTTACAGCATCCGCGCGGGCAACGATGCCGGGTGGTTCGAGCTGGACAGCAGCAGCGGCGAGCTGCGTGTGGCCGCTGGCGTGGAGGTCGACTACGAGCAGTTCAACAACATCGGCCTCACCATCGAGGTGAGCGATGGCGGCCCAGGGGCGGCCCTGACGTCGAGTACGCTCTTCACCATCGGCATTACGGATACACCCGACTACGACGAGTTCGTCGACGCCTGGAGTGCCTATCAGACCAAGCTGGAGAGTGTCACCAGCAGCCGTCGGCGTGGTAGCAGTAGCGGCGGCGTGGTGATGGCGAACCCGCCGGAAGAGGTGCTCAACCGCCTGATGAACAGCTGGTCCGAGGCCTCCGCCGGTACCTTCGGCACCCTTGAGGTGCAGACGCAGATCAGCGCCCTGAACGGCTACATCGCCACCCTCTCCAGCAGCTACCAGAGCAGCCTGAGTCAGAAGCTGGCGGGGGTGATGCTCACCGGATTGGGCGGTGGTGCCAGCACCGCGGCCCTCGACGACCTCTACGCCGAGTACGGCGAGTGGTGCACGCTGCTGGGGCTCGACGCCATGGCCGAGAGCACCTTCGACTACCTCGCCTCGCGGCTGTAGGTGACGCGCGCCCGCCGCGCGTTTGTAGGAGCGCCCCATGGGCGCGATATGGCGCCACGTGCCAGCGGCATGTGAGGGGGGGCTGTGCGGAGGGGTGAAATCAAGCCGTTGGCTTGATGCTCCGTCGGCGGTGCTCCTTGGAATCACCTAGGAGCCACAAGCCAACGGCTTGTGAGGGGGGGCGCTGTTCGGAAGGGGTGAAATCAAGCCGTTGGCTTGATGCCCCGTCGCGACGCTTTGGAACCACTTAGGAGCCACA
>QKED01000072.1 GCA_003252455.1 Gammaproteobacteria bacterium | reverse complement strand
AGGAGGTAGAGACCGGTCTGAACCAGGGTGCGCCCGAGCTCCAGGCGCAGCGCCCGTGAAGGGCGGTTGCGATGCACGCGCACCCAGGTGAAGAGCCAACTGAACATGCCCACTCCTTCTGCTATCGACCCCTCAGGCGGCGGGCCACAGCTCCTCGACCTTGTGCAGCGGCAGCAGTTTGCACAGCCAGACGTCGGTACGCCCACCGTCATAGACCTGCACCTCCAAGGCACAGAGGCGCTCGTCGCTCACCAGGCGGTAGTAGCTGAACGCCTCGCCCTGCACATAGGTGATAGAGCGGTTGCGATAGTCGCCGTGATGGAAATAGGCGTTGTGCCCTGCCTCTTGGCGGTAGGCGGCACAGGTCCAGCCGCTGAACTCGGCGGGCTCGCCGATGCGCGCCAGGGAGTGGTTGACGCCGGTCTCGGGGTCGAGCAGATCGATAAAGGCCTCCTGCTCGAAGATCGAGAGCACATCCTCGGGGTAGCACTGACGCGCTACCTCCAGCCACTCCTCCCCCCGCTCCTTGACCACCGCCATGCGATAGTGGCCGTCGACCCCCTCGACGTTGAAGAGCGCCTTCTTGAGCGCCTCGCCACCGAGGTCCTGGGTGTCGATCCCCTTGACGGTGAAGGTCTGGGCCGAGAGCCCCTCTTCGCCGGTAAAACCGAGCTTGAGCATATCGCCGATCTGCAGCGACTTGGGGTGGTCGAGGGTGCGCACGGGGCGCTCAGGTTGCTCGTCACCCCCAAAGATGCCCTTGAAGAATCCCATATGCCTACTCCTTGCAGTTAACGGTTGTCGGCGCCCGAGGCATCACCCTCGGCCAGTTTGCCGCCCTTCTCCATCAGGCCGAGGGCGGCGAAGGCGGAGATGACGTCGAGATTGGTGTTGAGGCCGCCCTGGGCGTCACCGGTAATGAGGTTGCGCGGCATCTGCACCGTGAAGTCTTTGAGGTTTTCATACATGACGCGGGCGATGTCGCGGCGGATCTCTGCCAGATAGATGACCTGATTGGCCCCCAGCGCGGCGTACTTGGCCTTGGTCACCTCGGCCTCCGCCTGACCCTTTTCGCGGATCGCCTCGGCCTCGAATTTTGCCGCCTCGGCGTTGGCCTTCTGGATGTTGCGATTGGCCTCGGCCACCGCCAGCTCCTTCTCCTTCTCTACCGCGGCGACATCCTTCTTCTTGCGCTGCTCGACCAGCTCACGTTCGGCGATCTGACGAGCCACCTCCACCTCGCGCTGCTGGGCAATGACCGCCAACTCCTTCTCGCGCTGGGCGTCCTGCACGGCACGAGTGCGCTCGATCTCCTTCTTCAGCTGTTCGGTCTTGGCCTGGGCGCGGGCGGTCTCCTGCTCCTGGATGGTGCGAATGCGCTCGGCGACCAGGCGCTTCTTGTCCGTCAGCAGGGTGTTGAGCTGCGCCTCGGGCACCGGGTCACCCACGGTCACCTGGGTCACCTCGATGCCATACTGGTCGAGGGGATTGGGTTGGCGACGCACGGCGCCGTTGTCATCCAGCAGCGGGACGGTCTTCCACACCAACTGCTTGGTGCTCTGCAGCTTGTTGGAGTCGGACTGATCGAGCCCCACAGGGGCGAGGTCGGTCTGCTCGATCTCCACCTGACGGCGCTCGGTGATGTAGATACCGTTGCGCAGTTGGTCTTCGAGCTTGGCCTTGAACTGGTTGAGCCCCCCCTGGAAGAACTCCTCACCAGTGTACTGGGTGGCGGTGATCACCGTGACGTTGCGTGCATTCTTCACCAGCAGGGCGTCGACTAGATTGTCGAAGTTTCGGAACTCGCGATGCATCTGCAGGATGCGCTCAGGGTCCGAGGAGAGCTTGAAGCGGAAGGTCGTCGGCAGCAGCCCGGTGTAGGTGTCGGCGAAGCGTACGCTGATGGGCTCCAGGCCACGGGTGGAGTAGTTGCGGCTGAAGGAGTCGAGCGGCCCGTCATGGTCGCCCTCGCCGCCGAAGGAGATGGTCATCACCTGCTTGTACTCGAAGACGCGCGAGAAGCCAGGGATTCGAAAGTGGATCCCCGGCTCGGTGTAGACCGAGAGCTGGCCGGTGATGTTGTTTTGGTAGACGTAGGTATACCCCGCGTCGGTCTGGAACCAGAAGGTGGTGAGCATTAGCCCACCCGTCAGGAATAGGATGCCCGCCAAGGTGTAGCGCATCATGGCACCACCACGCGCAAGCAACCGCCCGAGACGCCCCTTGGGGCTGTCCGGTGTTACGACCTCACTCATCACACTCCCCTCCTCGTCCTGGGAAATAACCGTGTCGCACCTTCGACCGGGTCACCCGTTCACTGCGGGTGTGACGGTGAAGGCACAGAGCGTGACGCGCTTGGGTCGGCGCGTCAAACATACCATCGGGTGAGGTGACCGCCTTCGCGGCCACCCGGGCCTCAGCTGCCCTGCTGCTTCTTCAGGCGTTCGAGCACGGAGTTGGCGCTGGAGGCGCCGGTGACCACGCCTGCGGCCTTGAGCTTGGCCTGCAGGTCGGCGCCACTGCTCTCGTTCTGCAGCTCCATCGCGGCCTTCATCTGGTCGGCACGCTTCTGCTGCTTGGCCTTGATGCGCTCCAGGGAGTCGGTGGCGGAGCGCATAGAGGAGTTGCTGCCGGAGAACTTGGCGGCAGCGGCGCTACTGGCCTTCTGCACTGCGTCGGTGGCCTTCACGGCGGAGACTTCGCGCTCCATCGTACGGATGTTGCGCTCGGTCTCGGCGATGGTGCGCTTGAGCTGAGCGACATTGTCGGTGTAGCCCTTGAGCAGGGTCTCCTGGGCCTCCAGCTCGCCTTCGAGTTCGGCGATCTTCTCCGCCACCTCCATGGCCAGTCCCTCGTCGCCCTTGTTCATGGCGCTGACGGCATAGCCCTCGTGCTCTTCGATGGATTTACGCAGTTGCTCGACCTTACGGCGTACGCCCATCTCCTCGGCCATCACGGCGGTGAGGGACTCCTTGGCTCGGCCCAGGTGCTCCTTGGCGTCACGCATCTCCTGGTCGAGGATGCGCAGGGCCTGGTTGTCGACGATGGCCTCGCCTGCCTCGTTGGCAGCACCGCGCATGGCGGTCAGCAGTTTGTTCCAAATGCTCATGGTGTCTCCTTGGAAAACTAAGGTGTGCGGGCGGTTAGTTGAGGTAATCGGTGAAGAGTTCCACCGCGCTCAGGGTGTTGTCACTGAGCACCATCAGCTCGTGCTGGATCTCGGCCATCTCGCTGTTGTTGGCCATGGCCCCGAAGATGAGGTACTGATCGCCCACCTTGCCGAACGAGGAGAGGGGCATGGGTACGTTCATGGTCAACATCGCCTCCAGCAGTTCACCGCGGCGCTCGGTCTTGACCTCGGACTCGGGCCAGAGGTAGGTCATGCAGACCAACTGGTCGTCGTCCAGTGAGATGAAGATGGGGAACTCCTCGCGGTCCTCGACCTCGACCTTGGCCAGGGTGACGTCACCCTCTTTGACCATCACAGCGCAGAAGGTGAAGCCCTCCTCGGTGGTGATGCCGTTCAGGCCCTGGCAGATCGCCTGCAACTGTTGCTCGCTCATTGCGTCTCCTTTGTGGGTGTTGCTTGCGTGTCTTCAAAGGGGGTGAAGATCCCCTGTTCACGCCGCCAATCATTCTGATGGTATTGATAGGCAACCATAGAACCGAGGTGATTTACCTTGATCGCTGGCACATCATCGAAGAAATGGCGACTAAATTCAAAAGCGGCGAGCATCACGCCGCGCGTGGTCCAACCATCGTCCACCGCCAGTGGTTCATCCAACCGTGCGAGACGTGTACGCGCGGGGGCGCCGTTGCGTACCGCGATGGTCCAGCCCCACTCGCCGAACGAGGGGACGTTGTGGTGGTACTGCTCCACATGGGCGAAATCGGCGTAGGCCACCGTCTTCCCGATGGAGAGGAAGGCGTGTTTGGCGTGGTAAGGCGAGGTGGACTGCACTGTCATCGCCCCATCCCCGGCGAGGAGATTACGCAGTTTGGCGTAAAAACGCGTGCTGTAGAGCTTGTTCAAGTCCGGGTGGCTAGGGTCGGGCAGGTCGACGATGATGGTATCGAACAGCGCTCCGGCCTCGATCAGGGCGTCGACCTGGGTAAAGGCGTCACCGATATGCACCTGCACTCGCGGGTCGCTGAAGGAGAACTCGTTGAGCTCCAGCAGTGCCTGGTTGACCACCTCTCCGTCCACGCTGTAGGGGTGGGTGAAGAAGTCCACCAGCTCACGGTCGAGGTCGACCAGAACCACCTGTTTGGGCTCCCACTTGAGGATGTCACGCAGGGCGAGGCCATCCCCACCGCCAATCACCAGCACGCGATCGTGTCGCGCCGAGGCCGCCAAGGCGGGATAGACCAGCATGGCGTGGTAGATGCGCTCATCGTTACTGGCGAACTGGGTGCGCCCGTTAAGAAAGAAGGTGTAGACCGGCGCCTTGCGCGGGTCGTTGATGCGCCGGGTAATCGTCAGGTGCTGGAACGTGGTGTTCATACGGAACACCACGTGGTCCTGATAGAGCAGGTCTTCCATGGCCGTCTCCCACTCCTGCCCCTGCTCGGCGATGAGCAGCACGAGCAGGAAGGTGAGCAAATGGGCGGCGAGGAGCAGACGCGGCCAACGGATTTTATCGCGAAAGAGGACGAAGAAGAGCACCCCCACCGCAAGATTGGCCGAGGCGGTGAGGGCCGCGGAGAGGGTCAGGTCCATGCTCAGCATGAACAGCACCCAGAGCGCAGCCCCTACCCCAGCGCCGATGTAGTCGATGCCATAGATGGAACCGGTATTGTGCTCCAGGTGCTCGCCATAGAGCGCCTCGCGCACCCGTGCGATGAGCGGGATCTCCATACCGATGAGGATGCCGAGGATGGCACCGATCACATAGGGCGAGACCTTGGCAATCTGTCGCGCCCACTCGATGCCACCACCTCGGGGCAGCAGGTCCGGTGGCAGGTCGAAGACCTGACCAATGACATGTGGCAAGAGGTTGGCGATGGCAAAAGTGGCCGAGATGATCAACACCGAGGAGACACCCAACAGGGCGATGAGTACCTCCAGCCAGGCGAAGCCGCTGTGAGCGTCACGGATGCGTCGGGCCAGGAACGAGCCGATGCCCATGGAGACGATCATGGTACCGATGATGCCGTAGATGGCGGTCTCCATCGCCCCGAGCACACGCCCGGCATAGTGCGAGACCAGATACTCGTAGACCAATCCACACCCGGCCAGAATGGCCATGATGAGAAAGATGGCCAGGTCTCGCCCGAGGAGCGAAGGGTGTTCCCTCAATCGCAACGTAGCTCAGCTCCAATGAATTTTGCGAGATAGATACCAGACCAACGAGGACCTGGACAATGCTACTTTAGGGTGAACAGCGCCTGACGTAGCCGCCATCTCCCAGCCGAATCACAACGGTATATACCCCTGAAGTAATGCCAAAGTGTGACGCACTCTGGTGCCGAGGAGTTCACTTTTCCGCAGCAGATGGCTAAAGTGTTGGGACTGTAAAAGGAGGCACTAAGACGTACTACTTTGACGTACTTAGGGCAAAAAAGACAGACCTAAATCACTGTTATCAAGGGCCTATCACGCTATGGCGACCCCCTCAGCGACCCCCATGCTCACGGGCTTGGCGAAGAAACTTGTCATCGACAAACTCATCACCGAAGAGAACGCCGCCAAGGCGATCAAGCTCGCCAGTGAGCAGGGGCTGCCCTTCATCACCTGCGCCGTAAAGGAGAAGATGGTCGACCCACGCCAGGTCGCCACCATCGGTTCCACCGACTTCGGTCTACCGCTCCTAGACCTCTCCGCCATGGATATCGACAACGAAGTCGTGAAGATGGTGGATGAGAAGTTGGTGCGTAACCACCATATCCTGCCACTCTACCGCCGCGGCAACACCTTCTTCGTCGCCATCTCCGACCCGACCCAACTGGCGGGCCTCGATGAGGTGAAGTTCCACGTCGGTATCAACACTGTCCCGGTGTTGGTCGAGGAGAACAAGCTCGACTCCGCGATCAACGCCGCTCTGGAGGCCAACGACACCTCCATGGCAGGACTCGCCGACGAGGGGTTGGAAGACCTCGATATCGAGGCGGAGAACGAGGGCAAAGAGCCCGAGGGGACCTCCGCCGAATCGGATATCGACGACGCCCCGGTGGTGCGCTTCGTCAACAAAGTGTTGCTCGACGCCATCAACAAAGGCGCCTCGGATATCCACTTCGAGCCCTACGAGAAGCGCTACCGCGTGCGCCTGCGCCAGGACGGCATGCTGCGCGAGGTCTCCAGCCCGCCGATCCAGTTGGCAGCGAAGATCGCCGCGCGTATCAAGGTGATGTCCAAGCTCGACGTCTCGGAGAAGCGCGTTCCGCAGGACGGCCGTATCAAGCTGACTCTGTCGAAGAACAAGGCCATCGACTTTCGTGTCAGCACCTGCCCGACCCTGTTCGGCGAAAAGACCGTGATGCGTATTCTCGATCCCTCCAGCGCCAAGCTGGGTATCGACGCCCTCGGTTACGAGCCCGAACAAAAGCAGCTCTATCTCGACAACCTCGCCAAGCCCTACGGCATGATCCTGGTGACCGGCCCGACCGGCTCGGGTAAGACGGTGTCGCTCTATACCGGTCTGAACATCCTCAACCGTGAAGATATCAACATCTCCACCGCCGAGGATCCGGCGGAAATCAACCTCGAAGGCATCAACCAGGTCAACGTAAACGACAAGGTCGGCCTCACCTTCGCCGCCGCACTCAAATCCTTCCTACGTCAGGACCCTGACATCATCATGGTGGGTGAGATTCGTGACATCACCACCGCAGAGATTGCCGTCAAGGCCGCCCAGACCGGCCATATGGTGATGTCTACCCTGCACACCAACGACGCCCCACAGACCATCACCCGTCTGATGAACATCGGCATCCCACCCTATAACATCGCCTCGGCGGTCAACCTCATCATTGCCCAACGCCTTGCCCGGCGCCTCTGCTCCAGCTGCAAACTGGTCGAAGAGATCCCCGAGGCGGCCAAGCTCGAAGAGGGTTTCACCCAGGCGCAGATCGATACCGGTTTCAAACTCTACAAGGCCAACACGGCGGGCTGTGACTCCTGCAACGCGGGTTATAAGGGACGTGTCGGCATCTACCAGGTCATGCCTATCTCCGAGGACATGGGACGCCTCATCATGACCGGCTCGGCCACCTCGTACGATATCGCCGACCAGGCGCATAAAGAGGGAATTCCCGACCTGCGACGGTCCGCACTGAAAAAGGTCATGGACGGACTCACCAGCCTTGAAGAGATCAACCGCGTAACCAAGGATTAACCATGGCAGCGAAACAGGACAAAAAAGATACCTACTCTTGGGAAGGGACTAACAAGAAGGGGGAGCGAGTCAAGGGTGAGATGTCGGGTACCTCGCCCGCCCTGGTCAAGACCGAGCTTCGCCGGCAGGGTATCAACCCCCTCAAAGTCAAGAAAAAAGCCGCCTCGCTCTTCGGCTCCAAACCGAAGGGAAAGATCCTGCCGAAGGATATTGCTATCTTCACTCGCCAGTTGGCGGTGATGATGTCCTCGGGTGTACCGCTGGTGCAGTCCTTCGACATCATGGCCAAGGGTACGGAGAATGGCGCCCTCGCTGCGCTGATTGCCACAGTAAAGACCGACCTCGAAGGTGGTCTGCCCATGGCCGACGCCTTCAGACGCCACCCGCAATACTTCGACGATCTCACCTGTAACTTGATACATGCCGGTGAGCAGGCCGGTATTCTTGAGGACCTTCTGGACAAGATCGCCACCTACAAAGAGAAGACCGAGATCATCAAGGGCAAGATCAAAAAGGCCCTCACCTACCCGACGGCCGTGGTGATCGTCGCCTTCATCATCACCATCATCCTGCTGATCTTTGTGATCCCGCAGTTCGAGTCCCTCTTCTCAGGCTTTGGCGCCAATCTCCCGGCACCCACCCAGTTCGTGGTGGATATGTCGCACTTTGTGTTGGAGTGGTGGTGGGCGCTCTTCGGCTTTATCTTCGGGTTCTCCTACGGCTTCTCCACCCTCAACAGACGCTCCAAGGCGTTCAACGAGGCCGTACAGCGGGCCTCGCTCCACGCCCCGATCTTTGGCGAAATCCTCACCAAAGCGGCCATTGCCCGTTTTGCCCGTACCCTCTCCACCATGTTCGCTGCCGGTGTGCCGCTGGTCGAGGCGATGGACTCGGTCTCGGGTGCGGTCGGCAACATCGTGTTCAAAAATGCCGTCCTCAAGATCCGTGACGACGTTGCCACCGGCACCTCGGTGACACAGAGCATGGCGGAGACCGGCATCTTCCCCAACATGGTGGTGCAGATGGCCACCATCGGTGAAGAGGCGGGCTCACTCGACACCATGCTCGGCAAGGTGGCCGACTTCTACGAGGAGGAGGTCGACAACGCGGTGGACAGCCTCAGCTCCCTGATGGAGCCGATGATCATGGCCTTCCTCGGCGTCGTGGTCGGTGGCCTGGTGATCGCCATGTACTTGCCCATCTTCAAGATGGGTGAGGTGGTGGGCTGATGGCCAGCGATTGAACCCTGCATGAGCACACTCATCGACCTGCTGGTCACCACACCGACACTGACCATCGCCCTCGCGGCGCTGCTCGGCCTCATGCTGGGCAGCTTCCTCAACGTTGTGGTGCACCGCCTCCCGCGTATGCTCGAACAGGGATGGCGCGACCAGTGCCACGAACTCCTGGAGAGCGAGGCGCCTCCCGTCAGTGAGCGCTTGAGCCTCACCGCCCCCCCCTCGCGCTGCCCGCACTGCAAGCACGCGATCGGTCCTTTGGAGAACATCCCACTCGTCAGCTACCTACTGCAAAAGGGGCGCTGCAAACACTGTGGCGCCTCAATCTCGGCGCGCTACCCCTCGGTCGAGCTCCTTACCGCCCTGCTCAGTGCCGCCGTAGCCTGGAAATTCGGCTTTGGCTGGCCGTTGGGTTTCGCTCTGGCCCTCACCTGGGCGCTGGTGGCACTGAGCTTTATCGATTACGACACCCAGCTCCTGCCCGACGACATCACCCTCCCCCTGCTCTGGCTCGGCCTGATGGCCAACATGAATGGCCTCTTTGTGCCACTCAACCAGGCGGTCATGGGTGCCATGGCCGGTTACCTGGTGTTGTGGGGCGTCTTTCACCTCTTCCGCCTTCTCACCGGCAAGGAGGGGATGGGTTACGGCGACTTCAAGCTACTGGCGGCGCTCGGCGCCTGGCTCGGCTGGGAGATGCTGCCCTTGATCATCATCCTCTCCTCGCTGGTCGGGGCCGTCAGCGGGGTCCTGATGGTGACACTGGGTAATCACGAGCGGAACAAACCGATCCCCTTCGGCCCCTACCTGGCCGCAGCGGGTTGGTTGGCACTGATGTGGGGACCGCTCATCGTCACCTCCTATCTGGAGTGGGCCAAGCCCCACTAACGATGCTCAAGGTCGGCGTCACCGGGGGTATCGCCTCGGGTAAAAGCACGGTGTGTCGGCTCTTTGTCGAGCGCCACCAAGTGCCGCTCATCGACACCGACCTCATCGCCCATCAATTGGTGACCCCGGGTGCACCGACACTCACGGCCCTGGTGGCCACCTTCGGCGACTCGATTCTCAGACCCGATCAAACCCTCGACAGGGCCGCCCTGCGCCAACGGGTCTTTGCCGAGGGGGCCGCGTTGCAGGCGCTGGAGGCGGTCATGCACCCGGCGATCCGCACAGAGGTGCGCCGACAGTGGGGCCTCCTCTCGGCCCCCTATGCACTTATCGCCATCCCGCTACTGGTCGAGCGGGGTTGGCAAGGCGAGGTCGATCGGGTATTGGTGGTGGACCTCCCCGAGCCGCTACAGCGTCAGAGGGCCCAGGCACGCGACGCCTCGCTCGACACGGCGACCCTCGACGCCATCCTGCAACGCCAGGCATCACGCACACAGCGCCTCGCCTGCGCCGATGATCGCCTCGATAACCAGGGCGACACACAGGGACTCCTGGCAGAGGTCGACCGCTTACACGCACACTACCTCGCCCTGGCCGAGGTCACCGAAGTAAGAGGAGGATAAGATGCCTACGGTAAAGTGCCCCACCTGCAACGCCCCCGTCGACTGGCGCCCGGAGTCGACTTATCGCCCCTTCTGCAGCGAGCGCTGCCGCCTCATCGACCTCGGCGCCTGGGCCGGAGAGGAGCATCGCATCCCAGGTCGGGCCCCTTCGCCACTCGATGACGAACACCCGTCCAATTCGAGCGCCGATTGGGTCAACTGAGGCCCGTCTCAGCGCACTGTACGGTCGCATCTCACCACGTCGCCGCACACCCGACTCGCGCCAACGGTCACGCTCGGCGGCGCACAAACGCGGAGTGCGCTGCTCGCGCAACGTGCCCACCTCATAGAGGCCGCTTGCGTACCCACAGACGTAACAATCTCGCTACAATAGGGCACCACCCGCACGCGAGCTACCCATGACCGGTCGCCTCGAATTCCGCCTACTCAACTACTTTCTACTCATCACCATGGCGGCGGTGATGATCGGTATCGAGTTCTACTTCGAGATGCGCAGTCCAGCGCTACAGCAGGGGCTGTGTAGCGCCTGCGTTGCGCCAGACAGCTCGGGACTCGCCCCACTCAACGACCTGCGTACCAAGATCGTGGTCATGTTCGGGGTACTGACCCTAGTGGTGGCCATCGTGCTGCTGATGTTCATCCGCAACATCACCCAACCGCTGCTGCGCATGGCCGCCGTCGCCTCACGCATCAACGAGGGTGACCTGAGCCAGGTGGTAGAGGTCGAGACCAATGACGAGATCGGCCTGGTGGGTAGCACCATCAACGAGCTGACCAGTAATCTGCAGGAGGTGGCCGCCTTTACCTCACTCACCGCCGGCAATGCGCAGGAGCAACTCGAACGGCTACGTGAACGGCTGACGGCAGGCGAGGCGCTCACCCCTGAAGACTTGGAGGTGGCGATGCAGGAGGTGGGCTCGCTACTGGAGTTCGTCGACTCCTTCACCCTGTTGGTGAACGAGGCGGAGGGGACCGGCCATGATGTTTGAGCCTGGCCTCCTCATCGCCGGCATCGCCATCGCCACGGTGGCCATGGCCATCGGCATCGGTGGCGGCATCCTCTGGACCCCCCTGTTGATCCTCGCCTACGGTCAGGAGCCAGCGGCGGCCATCACCACCTCACTCCTCATCCAGGTGGTCGGTATGGGGAGCGGGACGGTCGCCTACCTGCGCGCCGGTCTGGTGGTGCCACGCATCACCCTCACCCTCACGGCCGTTGCCCTCCCCGGCGTGGTGCTCGGTTCCCTCCTCTCGGTGAGCCTGCCGCAGGCGGTGGTCCAGATCGTCCTCGGTTCCATGGCCCTGACCCTGGCCCTGCTCTTCGTCGCCGGGCGTGAGCCCTTGGAGGCGCATGGCTCCGGAAGCACGGTCGATACCAAGGCCCTCTACGGCCTCCTACCCATCCCGGGCTTTTTCGGTCTGATGATGGGCGTGCTCTCCGTGGGTATCGGCGAGTGGGTGATCCCTGCGCTACAGCGGCAACTGCGTCTGGAGATGAGTCGCGCCATCGCCAGCGTCGTCCCCATGATGTTCCTGCTGGCACTGGTCGCCGGTGGGCTGCACGGTGTGCTCTCCGCCCAGTGGCAGTGGAATCACCTCCTCTGGGGGGCACTCGGCACCCTCATCGGCGCCCAACTCGGCGCCCGCTTCGGCCAGCGGCTCAAAGAGAAGCGCCTCAAGGAGAGCTTCGTCTACCTCATGACCCTGATCGGTATCCACCTCATCTTCCAGGCGCTCTAGCCCGGTTCACTGGGTGGCGTCGGGGGCCTGACGACTGTCGTGCCAGAGCTGCTCTGCATCCACCGCGTCGAAGCGATAGCTGGCGTTGCAGAACTGACAGTCGACCTCGACCACACGACGTTCGGCGATAATCGAATCGACCTCTTCGCGCCCGAGCGTGCGCAGCATCTCTGCCACGCGTTCACGCGAGCAATCACAATGAAAGCGCACCTTCTCCGGGTCAAAGAGGCGTAAAGACTCCTCGTGAAACAGCCGATGCAGCACCTCCTGCGCGTCGAGCCCGAGTAGCTCCTCGGCAGTAAGCGTCTGCGCCAACGTGGTGATGCGATTCCAGGCGTCGTGGTCCTCGTCCGCCTCCCCCGGCAGCTTCTGCAGAAGCAGGCCAGCGGCGCGTTGATGGTCGCTGACCAACTGCAGGCGCGTCGCCAACTGCTCCGAACGCTCCAGATAGCCGATGATCGAATCGGCCAGACTCTCGCCCGTCAGCTCGACGATGCCCTGATAGCGCTCACGCCCCTTGCCTGGGTCGATGGTGATCACCAGGCGCCCATCACCGACCAGCGCACGGAAGTTGTGCTCAGGCACCTCCCCACGCCAACGGGCCACGCCGCGTAGGGTGCGGGCGCTGGTGGCATCGGCCACCAACAGGGTGATGGGGCCCGTCCCCTGGATCTGTAGACTGATACCGCCGTCGATCTTGATCGTCGCACTGAGCAGCGCCGCCGCCGCGAGCATCTGACCGAGCAGCTCTCGCACTGGCTCCGGATAGCGCTTACGCGCCTGCACCTCCTGCCAGACACCGTCCAGCGAGACCATGTCACCCCGAACAGGGTGACCATCGAAGATAAACCGGTGCAGGGTGTCTTTGCTCATGGGGATATCCAACAAGGGTTGTAGGGTGTGGATTGTAAACGTTCTATGCCGAGGCTTCATGGCTAAACACCCAGCTTGGTTGACCCTGACACATCGGTGCCGTGCCATGTGCGCCATCCAAGCGGTGCTGAAGAGCACCTACACCGAATCCACGGCTAGCCCCAGCAACGACCCCATCGGCGCAGGCAGCCCGCTTGACCGCGTCGGCCCCCCCCCTATACTTGCGCCGACCGCGCCACCGCGCCCAGACAGCACCGAAGACACCGATGAGCGACCCCAATCAAACGTCTGCCGACCTCTCGCCCGAACTCCCCCTGACCAACCTCCTGCTCGCCAACCCACCGGCACTAGAGCCCACTCCCGACACAGAAAGCACACCCCTTCTCGGCCACCTCGCCGTGGACGGCGCCAAACTACTACCAGTTTGCATCGAGACCCGCACGCTCTTCGCCCGCTACGCCAAAGCGTACCCGTCACAGCTCGCCGACCTGAGCTTCACCAACAACTTCATCTGGTTCAGCTACATGAGCGGCTTCTACCAGCGGATCCACGACTGCTTCTGCCTCTTCAGTCTGCGCGGTAACCGCCTCGGCATGCTGCTGCCCCCCATCGGGCCGAGTGACCAGCAGCTCACGGCGCTGGAGCGCTGCTTCGAACTGATGGACGCCTACAACCCGCTGGCCGAGTTCTCCCAGGTGGAGTTCGTCGATGCCGCCCTCGCCGCGCGCCTCGACCCCGGCCGCTGGCAGCTCGACCCGCTCTACCCCGACTACCTCTACCACACCCAGGAGCTCATCGACCTCGCCGGTAACCCCTACAAAACCAAGCGCAACGAGATCAACCAGTTCCCACGTGCCCACCCAGCCCACGCCATCGAGCCCCTCACCCGCGCCCCCCACGACGAGGTGCGCGCCCTCCTCGCCCGCTGGCTGCAACGCCGCGTGACAACCCTCGCCAGCGACGAGGTCACCAGCTTCCTCGCCACCGCCGAGATGGAGCGCCTCGGCATCGAGCGCGCCCTGCACTTCTACACAGAACTGGGGCTCAGCGGCCTCGTGCTGCGCATCCAGGATCAGGTCGAGGGCTTCACCTTCGGCGAGCGCCTCAACCAGGATACCGCCAGCATCTTGGTGGAGAAGACCAACGTCGAGATCCCCGGCGCCGCGCAGTTCCTGTTTCGCGAGTTCGCCCGCACCTTCGCCGACTGCACCTACATCAATGTGGGCGACGACCTGGGGCTGCCCAACCTGAGACGGGTGAAGTTGAGTTATCGACCGGTGGGGTATGCGGAGAAGTTCAGCCTGAGAAGGCATCTAGGGCGATGAGGGAGCGGCTGGGGGAGTAGTGGATGGCCTGTCGCACCGACCTCGGCCACCCGACAGAGCGATAGAGACAGATAGGACGCCGTGCACATCAGCACGGACGCTGGTACGCCTCGGGTGTGTTCTCCGGGCAGACCCCACACTCAAGGTTGCCGGGCACGGCGAAGTCGATCTTGCGCGGATAGGGCAGATCCATGCCCTGCATGATCGCCACGAACTCATCCAGGCTCTTGCCGTTGCCGAGGCGCGGGTTACGCTGCTTCTCCTGGCGTATGGTGGTGATGCAACGCCCCTCGTAGTCGTGGCCGGGGTAGACCAGCGTCTCGTCGGGCAAGGTAAAGAACTTCTCGTGGATGCTGCGGTAGAGGGTGGCCGCATCGCCGGACTGAAAGTCGGTGCGACCGCAGGCCTCGATGAGAAGCGCATCTCCGCTGAACAACATCTGTTGTGTGCCATTGTCGATCAGATAGGCGTGATGGTGGTCGGTGTGGCCGGGGGTAAAGAGCGGGTGCAACTCAATGTTGCCGACGAGAAAGGGCTCGCCCTCGCGCACACCAATGTCGGCACATGGCAGTTCGTCCAGGGCCGGATAGGCCACACGACACCCGGTCAACTCACGCAGACGGCGTGCCCCGGTCAGATGGTCCGCGTGTACGTGGGTATCGATGGTGAAGTCGAGCGTGAGCCCCATTTCTTGCAACACCGAGAGATCCCGCTCAACACTATCCAGCACCGGGTCGATCAGTGCCGTAACGCCGGTCTCAGGACACGCAATTAGGTAGGTATAGGTGGAGGAATCGGGCTCGAACAGCTGTCGGAAGATCATCGCGTTCTCCTTGTGGTGTCAGACACTCCAAGTGTATTTGGGGCAGAGAGAGTGATCTCAACGCGTCGTGGTCAGAAGAGTTGAGTGCGAAATAGCTGCTAAGAGATCAAGCGTGTGAATGGTCAGCCACGACTAGAACCCAGAGATGGACGCAGAAGGAGCTGCTCAATCCTGCAACGTCGGCGCACTACCCAAAGTTGTACTGTAGACAGTAAGCGCTGATTGTTAGTTACCGGTAGTGATATGGCCGTGAGTATCGACCCGTTGTACCGTATTGACTAAGTGTGATCTGAGAGCGAAATTATGACCTGACCCTGCATTTCCCCCGTCAAGGTAACCCAGCTCTGGCCGGACAGACCTGCAGCCACGTTCACTATGCCACTACAGACTGCTGCTTAAGCTGCCCTGCCTGCCAGGCGGCTACTCAGTCTGTGCACATGAGCGTCAAACGTACCTGCCCCATCTCAACTTCATTGAGTATGAGGCCTATCTAGATGCTCGTGTGCATCGGTATAGTGTAGCTGCTACGACAAGGTCACCGGTTTTTCCTCCACCGCCGAGATGGAACGCCTCGGCATCGAACGCACCGCACTTCTACAGCCGAACTGGGGCTTAGCGGCCTGGTGCTACGCATCCTGGGCCAGGTCGAGGGCTACACCTTTGGTGAGCGGTTCAATACCGAGACAGCCAACATCCTGGTGGAGAAAACCAACGTCGAGATCCCCGGCGCCGCGCAGTTCCGCTTTCGCGACATCGCCATCACCCTCGCCGACTGTACCTACATCAACGTAGGTGACGACCTCGGGCTGCGCAACCTGCGACGGGTGAAGCTGAGTTATCGACCGCTAGGGTATGTGGAGAAGTTCTGTCTGCGGCGAGTATGAGCAGTGTGTACCTTACTCCTGGTCGTGCAGTAGAAGGCTGTGTCAGCAGTACAAGTAGTTGACTAGCTCCCCACGGCTTATCCTAAGGGTCCACCCGAATTACTAACTCGCCAAACAGATAACTGGACTCTTTGGATGCCACAACAAAATCCCTTCTATGTCTACGCCTTAAAAGACCCGCGCGATCGCCCGGCCAAGCCCTTCTATATCGGCAAGGGGACGGGAAATCGCGCCTGGGAGCACCAAGCGAAGGTCGACGACTCAGAGAAGGGTGAGGTGATTCAGTCCATCCATACGGACGGCCACAAGGTACTGCATACCGTCATCGCGGACAATCTGACGGAAGAACAGGCATTGAAGATTGAGGCGGAGCTGATTGCCGCCTTCGGAGTACGGCGAAATGGCGGGCTGCTGACCAACCACGTACAACCTAATCCGAACACGATTGGCAAAAAGGTCCGGGTCAATGTACCCGATGGATGCTACGAACGCGCACAGATGGGACTTGAGCTGATCAAATCCGCCGTGATGGAGCTGGCCAAGGCAAACCCCAACGGCATCGCCAACTCAGACGCGGCAAAGTATCTCGGACTTCAGCCTGACTATGGCGGTGGCTCGAAGGACTATCTCAGTTACAGCGTGCTTGGCCTGCTGATGAGAGAGGGGCGCATCACACGCAACGAGCGCAAGAAGCACGTCGCCATCGGAGAGTGACCAGGCGATGGTGCTGTGTCCGAGATGAAAAAGGCCCGCAGGTACAACCTTCGGGCCTTTATTCATTGGCGGATGACGCTGCGCTTATCCGCCCTACACCTCGTAGTCGACCAACTGTCTACTACTGCGTGCCACACCTACAAGTGGTGCAACGGCCTGATGGGCCGGGTGCTGGTGGTACGCCGCCAGAGCATCTCTGTCGGTGAATTCACTGTAGAGGACGATATGCGCTGAGTCTGGCGTGGCACTGAAGTCTATGCCCACCTCGATGGCGAGCAGGCCGGGGATCTGCCCGACCAGCCCCTCCAGCTTCTCCTTGATCAAAAGGGCGTTCTCCTCACGGGAACGCCCCTCCGCCTCCTCCTTGAGGCGCCACATGACGATGTGCTTGACCACTAGCCGTCCAGCTTGGCCTTGAGCAGCTCGTTGAGCTGGGCGGGGTTGGCCTTGCCCTTGGAGGCCTTCATCGCCTGGCCGACGAAGAAGCCGAAGAGCTTGTCCTTGCCACCACGGTAGGCGGCGACCTGCTCGGGGTTGGCGGCGAGGATCTCGTCGATCAGCGTCTCGATGGCGCCGGTGTCGGTGATCTGCTTGAGCCCCTTGGCCTCGATCACCGCGTCGGCATCGCCCTCGCCCGCCCACATGGCGGCGAAGACATCCTTGGCGATCTTGCCGGAGATGGTGTTATCAAGGATGCGCTTGATCATCCCGGCGAGCATGGCGGCGGAGACGGGGGATTCGGTGATCTCCAGGTTCTCCTTGTTCAGGCTGGCGGCCAGGTCACCCATCATCCAGTTGGCGCACTGCTTGGCCTCGCCACCGGCCTGCTCAACCAGACTCTCGTAGAAATCGCCCATCTCGCGGCTGGCTGTGAGCACCCCGGCGTCGTAGGCGCTGAGGCCGTACTGCTCCATAAAGCGCGCCTTCTTGGCGTCGGGCAGCTCGGGCAGGGTGGCGCGCACGGCCTCGATGAAGCTCGGCTCGATCTCCAGCGGCAGCAGGTCGGGGTCGGGGAAGTAACGATAGTCGTTGGCCTCCTCCTTGGCGCGCATGGAGCGGGTCTCGCCCTTGTCGGCGTCGTAGAGGCGGGTCTCCTGCACGACCTTGCCGCCCTCCTCGATGAGGTCGATCTGGCGCTCGATCTCGAACTCGATCGCCCGCTCGACAAAGCGGAAGGAGTTGAGGTTCTTGATCTCGGCGCGGGTGCCGAAGGTGTCGGAGCCCTTGGGCATGACGGAGACGTTGGCGTCGCAGCGGAAGGAGCCCTCCTGCATGTTGCCGTCGCAGATCTCCAGGTAGCGCACCAGGGAGTGGATCTTCTTCATGTAGGCGACCGCCTCTTTGGCGGAGCGCAGGTCGGGCTCGGAGACGATCTCCAACAGCGGGGTACCGGCGCGGTTGAGGTCGATGCCGGTGGCGCCGTGGAAGTCTTCGTGCAGGGACTTGCCCGCATCCTCTTCGAGGTGGGCACGGGTGACGCCGATGCGCTTGGTGCTGCCGTCCTCCAGCTCGATGTCGAGGTGGCCGCATGCGACCACGGGCAGCTCGAACTGGGAGATCTGGTAGCCCTTGGGCAGGTCGGGGTAGAAGTAGTTCTTGCGCGCGAACACGGAGCGCTCGGCCACGGTGGCGCCGATGGCCAGGCCGAACTTGGCCGCCATGCGCACCGCCTCTTTATTCAGCACCGGCAGCACGCCGGGCAGGCCCAGGTCCACGGCGCAGGCCTGGGTGTTGGGCTCGGCACCGTACTGGGTGGCGGCGCCGGAGAAGATCTTGGTCTTGGTGGCGAGCTGGGCATGGATCTCCAGCCCAATAACAACTTCCCATTCCATCATTCAAACCTCTTTACTAGTCCCGTAGTGCGGCTAAGAGTCATTAACCACGAAGGACACGAAGACACACGAAGAAGAAACTTCAATGCATTTATTACTTCGTGCTCTTCGTGTCCTTCGTGGTGAAAATTCTTCCAGCGGCCTACTCAGACACTGAATGTATTACGCGAAAGCCTCGGGGGCGCGGGCGTGCCAGTCGGTCACCTGCTGATACTTGTGGGCGACGTTGAGCAGGCGCGCCTCGGCGAAGTAGTTGCCGATGATCTGCAGGCCGACCGGTTTTCCGTCGGCGAAGCCGGCGGGGACGGACATGCCGGGCAGTCCGGCGAGGTTGACGGCGATGGTGTAGATGTCGGCCAGGTACATGGCCACCGGGTCGTCCTTCTTCTCGCCGATGTTGAAGGCAGTGGTCGGCGAGGTGGGGCCCATGATCACGTCGCACTGCTCAAGGGCGGCCTTGAAGTCGTCGGCGATGAGGTGGCGCAGCTGCTGGGCCTTGAGGTAGTAGGCGTCGTAGTAACCGGCGCTGAGGGCGTAGGTGCCGACCATGATGCGGCGCTTCACCTCGTCGCCGAAGCCCTCGCCACGCGAGCGCTTGTAGAGGTCTTCGAGGTCCTTGGGATTCTCGCAGCGGTAGCCGAAGCGCACGCCGTCCATGCGCGAGAGGTTGGAGGAGCACTCCGCCGGGGCGACCACGTAGTAGGTGGGCACGGCGAGGTGGGTGTTGGGCAGGGAGACCTCGACCACCTCGGCACCGAGCGCCTTGTACTGCTCGACGGCGGCCATGATGACGGCCTTGACCGCCGGGTCGAGGCCCTCGCCGAAGTACTCCTTGGGCAGGCCGATCTTGAGGCCGCTGAGGTCGTTGTTCAGTTCGGCGCTGTAGTCGGGCACCGGCATGTCGACGCAGGTGGAGTCGCGCGTATCGAACCCGGCCATGGCGCCGAGCAACAGGGCGCAATCCTCAGCGGTGCGGGCCATGGGGCCAGCCTGGTCGAGGGAGGAGGCGAAGGCGATCATGCCGTAGCGCGAGACGCGCCCATAGGTCGGCTTGATGCCGGTGATGCCGCACAGGGCCGCGGGCTGGCGGATGGAGCCGCCGGTGTCGGTGCCGGTGGCGGCCGGGGCCAGACGCGCGGCGATGGCGGCGGCGGAGCCACCGGAGGAGCCGCCGGGGACGGCGTTGGTGTCCCAGGGGTTCTTCACCGGGCCGTAGAAGCTGGTCTCGTTGGAGGAGCCCATGGCGAACTCGTCCATGTTGGTCTTGCCCAACATCACCGCACCGGCCTCCTGGAACTTGGCGATGACGGTGGCATCGTACGGCGCGATGAAGGGGTCGAGCATCTTCGAGGCGCACGAGGTGCGCACGCCGTCGGTGCAGAAAATATCCTTCTGCGCCAGCGGGATACCGGTCAGGGGACCGGCCTCGCCACGGGCGCGGCGGGCGTCGGCCGCGGCGGCCTGGGCCAGCGCCTGCTCGGCGGTGACGGTGATGAAACTGTTCAGCTCGCCGTCGTACTTGGCGATACGGTCGAGGAAGTGCTGGGTCAGCTCGACGCTGGTGAACTCGCCTGCGGCGAGTGCGGCGCTGAGCTCGGCGATGGTCTTGTTGTGCATAGGGGTCGCTCGTCGGCTTGACTGAGATAGGTGAGAGGCGGGCCGAGGCCTTACTCGATCACCTTGGGCACCAGGAAGAGGCCTGCCTCGGTGGAGGGGGCGTGGGCCTGGAAGTGCTCACGCTGATTCACCTCGCTGACCACGTCCTCGCGCAGGCGCTGGGCCATGTGCAGGGGGTGCGCCATGGGGGTGACCCCACTGGTGTCGATCTGGTTCATCTGTTCGACCAGTTCGAGGATGTTGGAGAGGTTCTGTGCGTAGGTGGGCACTGCCTCCTCGTCGATGGCAAGTCGGGCAAGATGGGCGATCTTCGCGACGTCGCTACGGTCCAGGGCCATGGTCTGCTCCCTTGTTGGCTCGCAAGTAGATGGGCAAAGGCGGAAAGTTATCACAGATGCGACCTTGCCCAAAGCCCTCTGTGGTTGGTAAATTAGACCACTTAGGCCGCGCGCCGGTCCCCCTCCTTATTCCACCCAGAGATAAGCAGACAACCATGTTCGGACCTCTTCGGGGCATCTTCTCCTACGACATCTCCATCGACCTCGGTACCGCCAACACCCTCATCTATGTCCGCGGCGAGGGCATCGTCCTCAATGAGCCCTCCGTGGTGGCCATCCGCCAGGAGATGGGCCCGGGCAGTCCCAAGCGCATCGCCGCCGTGGGTGCCGAGGCCAAGGCGATGCTCGGGCGCACCCCGGGCAACATCGTCGCCATCCGCCCGATGAAGGACGGTGTGATCGCCGACTTCACCGTCACCGAGAAGATGCTCCAGCACTTTATCCGCAAGGTGCACGAGGACAAGTTCAAGCTGTTCAAGCCGAGCCCGCGCGTGCTCATCTGCGTCCCCTGCGGGGCCACCCAGGTGGAGCGCCGCGCGATCAAGGAGTCCGCCGCCGGGGCCGGTGCCCGCCAGGTGTTCCTGGTCGAGGAGCCGATGGCCGCGGCCATCGGTGCCGGTCTGCCCATCAGCGAGGCGAGTGGCTCCATGGTGCTCGACATCGGTGGTGGTACCACCGAGATCGCGGTCATCTCGCTCAACGGTATCGTCTACTCCAACTCCGTACGTATCGGTGGTGACCGCTTCGACGAGTCGATCATCAGCTACGTACGGCGCAACTACGGTACGCTCATCGGTGAGACCACCGCCGAGCGCATCAAGCAGGAGATCGGCTCCGCCTTCCCCAGCTCCGAGATCCGCGAGATCGAGGTGCGCGGGCGCAACCTCGCCGAGGGCATCCCGCGCAGCTTCACCCTCAACAGCGCCGAGATCCTGGAGGCGATCCAGGAGCCCCTCTCGGGCATCGTCAGCGCCGTACGCACCGCCCTGGAGCAGACCCCACCCGAGCTGGGCGCCGACATCGCCGAGCGCGGCATGGTCCTCACCGGCGGTGGTGCGCTACTGCGCGACATCGATCGCCTGCTGATGGAGGAGACCGGCCTGCCGGTGATCGTCGCCGACGACCCCCTCACCTGCGTCGCCCGTGGTGGCGGTCGCGCCCTGGAGATGATGGACGAACATGGCGGCGAGATCTTCGCGATGGAGTGAGGCGCTACGCCGCCTCCCCTGCACTCTCATGCCACGAGGGCTGAGCCATTAAACTGCTCTTTATCCAGGGCCCCTCCGCCTCGATGCGGCTGGCCCTGTTGGCCCTCACCTCGGTGTTGCTGATGTACCTCGACCATCGTGAGCACCACCTGGAGGCGATCCGTTCCGCCCTCACCGTCGCCCTCTCCCCCATTCAGTACGTCATGAACCTCCCCGCCCAGGTCGGTAACTGGGCCCAAGAGGGGCTGCGCACCCACGCCAGCCTGCTCGCCGACATCGATGCGCTACGCCAGCAGACACTCATCCAGCAGATCCAGCTCCAACGCCTCGCCGCCATGGAGCAGGAGAACATCCGCCTGCGCTCCCTGCTCGGCTCCTCGGCCAAGGTGGGGGAGCGCATGCTCATCGGCGAGATCATCGCCGTGGATATGGACCCGTTCAAACACCAGGTGTTGATCAACCGCGGTAGCACCGACCAGGTCTTCGACCAGCAGCCGGTACTCGACGCCCACGGCGTCATGGGCCAGGTGGTGCACGTCACCCCGGTGAACAGCACCGTGCTGCTACTCACCGACCCTTCGCACGCCATTCCGGTACAGGTCAATCGCAACGGCATGCGCGCCCTGGCACTCGGCACCGGCGTGGCCAATCAGTTGGTGATCCCGCACATCCCCAACAATGCCGACATCAAACCGGGCGACCTGCTGGTCACCTCAGGGCTCGGTCAGCGCTTCCCTCCTGGTTACCCGGTGGCCGTCGTTACCCAGGTGGAGCGTGACCCCGGTCGGCCCTACGCGCGGATCTTGGCCCGCCCGAGCGCCAATCTGGAGCAGATCCGCGAGGTGCTGCTGGTGTGGCGCAGCGAGCCGGTACACGCCCCCCCGAAGGCCGAAGGAGAGGGTGTGGAGGCAGAGAAGACCGATGGCGGCGACGAGCCCCCCGGCAACACATCGGCCCCTGCCGCGCCCACGGCAGGCGCAGGGGGTGGACAGTGAGCCTCATCCCCCGTCACGGCAGTAGCATCATCATCGCCTCGTTCGTGGTCGCGCTCATGCTGACCATGCTGCCCCTGCCCGAGTGGGCCCATGTGGCGCGCCCCGAGTGGGTGGCGCTGACCCTCATCTACTGGTGTATGGCGCTACCGCACCGCATCGGCGTGGGCATCGGCTGGAGCCTCGGCCTGCTGCTCGATGTGATCCGTGGCACCGTACTCGGCCAGCACGCCCTGGTGTTGGCCCTCATCGCCTACCTCACGCTACAGCTCTATCAGCGTATCCGCCTCTACCCCCTGAGCCAGCAGGCGCTGGTGGTAATGATGCTGGTGGTGATGGGGCAGATGCTCTCACTCTGGATCCGTGGCCTGCTCGGCGAACCCCCGCAGACCTGGGCCTACTGGCTGCCGTCGCTCACCAGTCCGCTGCTGTGGCCCTGGGTCTACCTGGTGCTGCGTGAAGTGCGCCGCTACTTCGTGGTCAACTGAGCTGCGCGATGGGCTGGGAGAGTAGTACCCTCAAGGCCTCGGCGTACGAGAACTACATGTTCCGCACCCGCGCCATCGTCGCGGGGCTCTTCGCCTTCCTCTGCGTCGGCATCTTGGTCGGGCGACTGGTCTACTTGCAGGTACTGCACCACGACCACTACACCACCCTCTCCGACAACAACCGCATCAGCATCCGCCCCATCGCCCCGACCCGTGGCCTCATCTTCGACCGCAACGGTGTGGTGCTGGCGGAAAATCTGCCCAGCTTCTCCGTCGAGATCATCCCCGAGCAGGTGAGCGACATGGAGGCGACTCTGGCCCTCATCGGCGAGCGTATCCCCCTGACCGAACGCGACCTCACCCGCTTCGAACGCACACGCAAGCGCCTGCGCCGCTTCGATGCGGTGCTGCTGCGCGACAACCTCACCGAGGAGGAGGTGGCGGCGCTGGCGGTCGACCTGCACCGCCTGCCGGGGGTCGAGGTGCAGGCGCGCCTCACCCGCCACTACCCCCTCGGCCCCCTCACCGCTCACAGCGTCGGCTATGTGGGGCGCATCAATGAGAAGGAGCTGAAGACCCTCGACCCCGGCAACTACAGCGCCACCCGCTATATCGGCAAGGTCGGCATCGAGCGCAGTTATGAAGATGTGCTCCATGGCACCGTCGGCCACGAGGAGGTCGAGACCGACGCCCGTGGCCGGGTGCTGCGCGTACTCAAGCGCACCCCACCGATACCGGGCAAGGACCTGATCCTCAACCTCGATATCCGCCTACACGAGGCGGCCATGCACGCCCTGGAGGGTCGACGGGGTGCCCTGGTGGCGATCGAGCCGAGCAGCGGCGCCGTACGCGCCATGGTGAGTACCCCGAGCTTCGACCCCAACCTGTTCGTCGATGGCATCGACGTGCCCACCTACCAGGAGCTGACCGGTTCGCTCGACAAACCGCTGTTCAACCGCGCCCTACGTGGCCAATACCCCCCCGGCTCCACCATCAAACCGCTGGTCGGTCTGGCCGGGTTGGAGATGGGCGTGGTCGAGCCGGAGCACAGCCTCTTCTGCCCCGGCTGGTACCAGCTCAAGGGTGACGACCACTACTACCGTGACTGGAAGCGGGTCGGCCACGGCCCGGTCAACCTCTACCACGCCATCGCCGAGTCGTGCGACATCTACTTCTACGACCTCGCCTACACCCTGGGTATCGACCGCCTCTCCGACTACCTCAAAGGCTTCGGCCTCGGGCATGCCAGTGGCCTCGACATCACCGGTGAGTTACCCGGACTGATGCCCGACCGCGCCTGGAAGCGCGCCGTGCGCAACGAACCCTGGTTTCCCGGCGAGACCCTCATCGCCGGTATCGGCCAGGGCTTTGTCCTCTCTACGCCGGTGCAGTTGGCGAGTGCCATCGCCACTTTCGCCAACAACGGCGTCGGCTACGAGCCGCGCGTGGTGAGCACCCTGTTGGACGCCGAGACGCGCGCACGCGAGCCGCTAGAGCCGACCCTCGGGGCCCAAGTCACGGTGGTCGACCCGCACCACTGGCACGAGGTGGTGATGGCGATGCGCGGGGTGATCCATGGCCCTACCGGCACCGCTAGGCGCCTGGCGGTCGACCTACCGTACGAGATGGCGGGCAAGACCGGCACCGCCCAGGTCTTCGGCATCGCCCAGGGTGAGCGGTACAAGAAGGACGAACTGGACGAGCGCCTGCACGACCACGCCCTCTTCGTCGCCTTCGCCCCGGTGGAGAAGCCACAACTGGCGGTGGCGGTGATCGTCGAAAACGGAGGTAGTGGCGGTGCGGTCGCGGGCCCGGTGGCACGTGCGGTACTCAATCGCTACCTGCTCGACGATGAGGCCTACGAGGCGATCGAACACCCCGAGAACACGCCAGCCACGGAGCCGCCCGGAGGCGACCATGCTCACTGACCAAAGCACCCGTCGCGATAGTGGCCTCTGGGCCATGCTGCACCTCGACCTGCCCCTCCTTCTCGGCCTGCTGATCCTCGCCCTGCTCGGTCTCGGCGTGCTCTACAGTGCCGGTGACGCCTCTATCGCGGTGCTGCAAAAGCAGATGGTGCGGCTCACCGTCGCCTTCGGCACCCTGTTCGTCATCGCCCAGATCCCCCCACTCACCCTACTGCGCTGGTCCCCCTGGCTCTACGGTATCGGCCTGGCCATGCTGGTGGCGGTACTGACCCTCGGGGTGATCGGCAAGGGTGCGCAGCGCTGGCTCGACTTCGGCTTCATGCGCTTTCAGCCCTCGGAGCTGATGAAGTTGGCGGTACCCATGATGGTCGCCTGGTATCTGGCCGAGAAGCCACTCCCCCCCTCGCCCAAGCGCCTGCTGATCGCCCTGATGATCGTACTGGTGCCGACCCTGCTTATCGCCAAGCAACCCGACCTCGGCACCTCGTTGCTCATCGCCAGTTCCGGCATCTTCGTGCTGCTCTTCTCCGGCATCAGTTGGAAGTGGGTCGGCGGCGCCATCCTACTCGCCATCCCCAGCGCCGTCGTGCTCTGGCACTATGGTATGCACGCCTACCAGCGCCAGCGTGTGCTCACCTTCCTCAACCCGGAGAGTGACCCGCTCGGTTCCGGCTACCACATCATCCAGTCGAAGATCGCCATCGGCTCCGGCGGCCTCTACGGACGCGGTTGGCTCAACGGCACCCAGTCGCAGCTCGACTTCCTCCCCGAGCGCCACACCGACTTCATCTTCGCCGTGCTCAGTGAGGAGTTCGGCCTCTTCGGGGCCCTCATCCTCCTCACCCTCTATCTACTCATCCTCTGGCGCGGGCTCTATATCGCGACCCAGGCGCAGGGCTCCTACTCACGCCTGCTCTCCGGCAGCGTGATCATGACCTTTCTCGCCTTCTTCTTCGTCAACATCGGTATGGTCAGTGGCCTGCTGCCGGTGGTGGGCCTGCCACTGCCGATGATCAGCTATGGGGGCAGCTCCATGGTGACCCTCATGGCCGGTTTCGGTATCCTCATGTCCGTCCACACCCATCGCCACCTGCTGAGAAGCTCATGACCCCCTCGCGCCTCGCCCCTCTGCTACTCGCCCTCCCCCTGTTCATCAGTGCCGCCCCGACCCAGGCCGGTATCGAGAAGCGCAGTGAGGTACGCGAATTCATCGACGAGATGGTGAGTAAACACGGCCTCTCACGCCGCTGGCTGGAGGGGGTCTTCGCGCACACGCAGATCCAGCAATCGATCATCGACGCAATGAATCGCCCGGCGGAAAAAACCCTGACCTGGGCCCGGTATCGCGATATCTTCATCCAGCCCAAGCGCATCGAGGCCGGGGTGCAGTTCTGGAACGAGCACGCCGAGCTGCTGGCGCAGATTGAAAAGGAGTATCAGGTACCGGCGGAGATCATCGTTGGCATCATCGGCGTGGAGACCTTCTTCGGGCGCAACGTAGGCAGCTACAAGGTGGCCGACGCCCTCTCCACCCTCACCTTCGCCTATCCGAAGCGGGCGCCGTTCTTCCGTGGACAGTTGGAGGAGTTCCTGCTCATCTGTCGCAAGGACAAGCTCAACCCGCGAGAACCGGTCGGCTCCTACGCCGGGGCCATGGGGCTGCCGCAGTTCATCCCCACCAGCCTCACCAGCTTTGCCATAGACCACGACGGCGACGGCCAGCGTGACCTGTGGAACAACCACGGTGACGTCTTTGCCAGCGTGGCCAACTACTTTCGTGCCCACGGCTGGCAGTGGGGCGGGCCCGTGGCGCGTCGCGCCGATCTGACCCAGCCCCCCTCGCAGCGTCTGCTCGACGCCGGGTACAAGCCACACACCCCCTTCGGCCAGCTCGCCGCCGTCGGCATCAGCCCGCGTGAGTACCTCGACCCCAAGGAGCCGGTCGCACTCATTGCGCTGGAGGGCAAGGAGGGTGACGAGCACTGGATAGTGGCCAATAATTTTTATGTAATCACCCGCTATAACCACAGCCCACTCTACGCCATGGCTGTCTACCAGCTCAGTGAGGCGATCCGCAGTGCCCGAGCCCAACACCAGAAGCCCTAATCCACGACCGCGAGGCGGACTCCTCCTCCTCGCACTCGCCCTCGCGGGGTGTAGCCACACCCCACCGCAGTCGACCCTGCGTGGCAGCCAGGGCCCAGACCCGGCGCGTGCCGCACAGGTCGGCAACGCCGTGCCCAAGTACGAGCCACGTAGCAAGTACGGCAACCCCAACTCCTACATCGTGCTCGGGCAGCGCTACTTCGTGCGCCCGAGCGCCGAGGGCTACATCGCCCGAGGCACCGCCAGTTGGTACGGCCCCAACTTCCACGGCAAGCTCACCTCGAACCGTGAGGAGTACGACATGTACGCCATGACTGCGGCGCACAAGGACCTGCCACTACCCACCTATGCCCGCGTCACCAACCTGGAGAACGGCCATAGTGTAGTGGTCCGCATCAACGACCGGGGCCCATTCCATGGGGACCGCATCATCGACCTCTCCTATGCCGCGGCGATGAAGCTCGACATGGTGGCCAACGGCACGGCCCAGGTCGAGGTCCAGGCGATCACCCCGGAACTGGTCGCCCCGCGTCCCGCCTACAGCAGTGCCGACTTCAGCCGCCGCGCCGCCCAAGTGGGCAGCGAGGCGTTGCGTGTGGCCCAGGTGGAACCGGCCAAGGTGAGCGCCCAACCGGCGCACCTGCCCGCCCCGCCCGAAGAGCAACTGGAGGCACTCTATCTGCAACTCGGGGCCTTCTCCGCACGGGCCAATGCCGAGCAGCTACGCGCCAAGCTGATGCTCGACAGCGCCCGTCCCGAACAGGTGATCATCCACCAGTCGAGTGGCGCCAACGGCCCCCTCTACCGGGTACGGATCGGCCCCCTGGCCAACATGGAGGAGGCCACCACCCTGAGCGCCAGACTCACCACCTACGGCTACAGCGAGCCGCGCCTGGTGCTCGACTGACCCCGACGGCATGGACGCCTCATCGCCTACTCCCACGGCGCAAATGCCCCTCACGGCCCGGCGGTTCGCCTCACTGGCGGATTCAAGGTAAAATGGTCGGATTCGGGCGTGCCCTGCGCCGATCCCCTCTGAACTCAACCCCCCCTGCCATGCCCATGAAACTGCTACCTACCCTCGCCCTGCTCGTCGCCCTCGTCCACACCCCACTCGCCATGGCCGGATTCGTCCCTGACCCGCCGGATGTCAACGCACGCGGCTATATCCTCATGGACTATCTGAGCGGCAATATCCTCGCCGAGCGCAACGCCGACGCCCCCCTGGAGCCGGCCAGCCTGACCAAGATCATGACCTCCTACGTGGTCTTCTCCGAGGTCAAGAGCGGCCACCTGGCACTCGACGACACCACCCGCGTGAGCGAGAAGGCGTGGCGCACCGGCGGTTCGAAGATGTTTATCGAGGTGGGCAAGGAGGTGAACGTCGCCGAGCTGATCCACGGCATGGTCATCGCCTCCGGCAACGACGCCAGCGTGGCCCTGGCTGAAAAGGTGGCCGGTAGCGAAGAGACCTTCGCCCAGTTCATGAACCAGCACGCCGCGCGCCTGGGCATGACCCACAGCCACTTCACCAACGCCACCGGCCTGCCACACGATGGGCACATCACCACCGCCCACGACATGGCCCGTCTCACCCGCGCACTGATCCACGACTTCCCCGAATTCTACCCCTGGTATAAAGAGAAGAAGTTCGCCTACAACGGTATCGAGCAGTTCAATCGCAACAAGCTGCTCTGGCGCGACCCCACGGTGGATGGGGTGAAGACCGGCCACACCGAGTCCGCCGGTTTCTGCCTGGTCTCCTCTGCGATCAACAACGGGGCGCGCCTCATTGCCGTGGTCATGGGTACCGAGAGCGAAAACGCCCGCGCCGAAGAGAGCCAGAAGCTGCTCAATTACGGCTTCCGTTTCTTCGAGACGCACCAGCTCTACACCGCCGGTCAGGTGATCGAGAAGCGCCGCGTCTGGATGGGTGAGAGCGAGGAGCTGAGCCTCGGCATCCCCGAGGATCTCTTCGTCACCATCCCCCGCGGCCAGCGTGGCGCACTTCAGGCGAGCATGAACGTGCCACGTCAGATCATGGCCCCCATCGCCGCAGGCCAGGAGGTGGGGCGCCTGGTGATCAAGCTCCAGGACGAGACCGTGGCCGATGCACCGCTGGTGGCTATGGAGGCAGTCGAGGAGGGGGGGGTGATGCGCCGCCTGCAGGACAAGGTCCTGCTCATGCTGGAGTAACAGAAGGGTATGGAGAGCAGCCGAATCGTCTATCTGAATGGCGACTACCTCCCCCTCGACCAGGCCAAGGTCTCGGTGCTCGACCGCGGCTTTCTCTTCGGCGACGGGGTCTATGAGGTGGTCCCGGTCTACGCCGGGCGCACCTTTCGGGCCGAGGAGCACCTGCAGCGTCTGAACCAGAGCCTCGCCGGTATCGACCTTGCGAATCCACTCGACCCCCAGGCGTGGCTGGCGATCTTCACCCGCCTCATCGCGTTGAACGGCGGCGGCGATCAGCAACTCTACCTGCAGGTGACACGTGGCCCTGCACCTGCCCGCCACCACTCGGTACCCGATGAGGTCCACCCGACCCTGTTCGTCATGAGCACCCCCTTGCCGCCCGCCGACACACGCCAGATGCAGGGGATCCGCGCCATCAGTGTGGAGGATATCCGCTGGGGCTGGTGCCACATCAAGAGCATCAACCTGCTGCCCAATATCCTCATGCGCATCCAGGTGAAGGAGGCCGACGCAGGCGAGGCGATCCTGGTGCGCGACGGACAGGTGACCGAGGGCGCGGTGAGCAATGTCTTCGCGTGCATCGATGGGGAGATCCGCACCCCGCCCAAGGGGCGCCTGCTGCTGCCCGGCATCACCCGCGACCTGACCCTGGAGCTCTGCCGTAGCCATGGCCTCCCCTGCGCCGAGGTGCCCATCACCCTCGACGCGCTGCGTGGCGCCGAGGAGGTGTGGATCAGCTCCTCGGTCAGCGAGTTGGTACCGGTGACCCACCTCGACGGTGCCCCCATCGGCCAGGGCGTGCCCGGCCCGGTCTGGCGCCGTTGCCTCGACCTCTACCAAGCGTGCCTGCACACACTGCGCAGTGCCTGAACTCACGAGCGACACCCCATGAGTGAGAATCTGGACGAGCTGTTCGACTTCCCCTGCCCTTTCCCAATCAAGGCGATGGGCCACAACCTTGCGGGTTTTGCCGAACTGGTGCTAGAGATCGTCGCGCGCCACTGCGCGGGGCAGGCACCGCTCAAGGTCGAACAACGACCCAGCAGCAACGGCAAATACATCTCCATCACCGTCACCATCACCGCGCACAATCGGGCACAGCTCGACGCCATCTATCAGGCGCTGACCGATGAGACGCGGGTGTTGATGGCGCTCTGATGGTCGCCCCCCTGCACCTGCGCCGGTTGGGCCAGGTCGACTATCTGCCTATCTGGCAGGCGATGCAGGCCTATACGGCCTCGCGCAACGCCCACTCTGCCGACGAGATCTGGCTGCTCGAACACCCCCCGGTCTTTACCCAGGGGCTCAACGGCAAGCCGGAGCACCTGATCGCCCCCGGCGAGATCCCGGTGATCCCCATCGACCGCGGTGGCCAGGTCACCTACCACGGCCCAGGGCAGTTGGTCGGCTACCTGTTGCTCGACCTCAAGCGCCTGGGTATCGGCGTGCGCAGCCTGGTGAGTGCCATGGAGCAGGCACTCATCGACCTGCTCCACGACTACGGCATCGATGCCCTGGCGCGTGGCGACGCCCCGGGGGTCTATGTGGATGGGGCCAAGATCGCCTCGCTCGGCCTGCGCGTGAAGCGCGGCTGCAGCTATCACGGCCTGGCACTCAACCTGGACTTGGACCTCGCCCCCTTCGCCCGCATCAATCCTTGCGGCTATGCCGACCTGAGGGTCACCCGCCTCGCCGACCTGGTGACGACGATGCCGCCACGCCAAGTGGTGGAGCAGCGGTTGGTGGCGCACCTGTGCCACACCCTCGGTCTACCGGCACCCATCGACGTCACCGCCTCCCCCCTCCCCGGCCACGCCGCCTGACTGGAGCCCCCATGAGCCACACCCCGGACGACCCCGAGATCCTCCCGCCCAATCCACTCAAGGGCGAGTCGAAGACCGCGCGTATCCCCATCAAGGTGGTCCCCGTCGAGGTGCCACTGCGCAAACCGAGCTGGATCCGCGCCCGCTCCCCCAACAGCCCTGAAGTACAGCGCCTGAAGGGGATCCTGCGCGAGCAGCGCCTACACACCGTGTGCGAAGAGGCGGCCTGCCCCAATCTCGGCGAGTGCTTCCATCACGGCACCGCGACCTTCATGATCATGGGCGGCATCTGCACCCGCCGCTGCCCCTTCTGCGATGTGGCCCACGGCCGCCCGGAGCCGCTCGATGCCGCCGAGCCGATGCAACTCGCGGCGGCGGTGGCCGCCATGGGGCTCCGATTCGTGGTCATCACTTCAGTAGACCGTGACGACCTGCGCGACGGCGGCGCGGCACACTTCGCCGCCTGTATCCGTGCCGTGCGCGACGCCGCCGAGGGGACCCACATCGAGGTGCTCACCCCCGATTTTCGTGGTCGAGAGGCCCTCGCCCTGGAGCAGCTCGCCAGCGCCCCACCCGATATCTTCAATCACAACCTGGAGACGGTACCGCGCCTCTACAAACAATCCCGCCCAGGGGCGGACTATCAGGGCTCGCTCGCGCTGCTGCGCGCCGTCGGCGAGCGACTCCCCTCGGTACCGACCAAATCGGGCTTGATGCTCGGGCTCGGAGAGGCGGACGACGAGGTGCTCGATGTCTTGCGTGACCTGCGCGCCCACGGCTGTTCACACCTCACCCTAGGCCAGTACCTACAGCCGAGTCGCCACCACCTCCCGGTGGCGCGCTATGTAACCCCCGAACGCTTCGAACAGTTCGCCGACGAGGCCCGCGCCTTGGGCTTCACCCACGTAGCCAGCGGCCCCATGGTGCGCTCCTCCTACCACGCCGAGCAGCAGGCCCGTGGACAGGAGGTAAAGTAGAGCCCCCACGGCCCGCGCCCGCCGTCGACGGGCGCACCGGCCCTGAGCGACCCGATCCGACTTCGTCCGGCCCTGGCGGCTAGACATCAGAAATTGCTGACTCTAGAGTTCTGCTTTTCCCCGTTGAGTTGGATAAAATGTGACTTTCACCCACAGCTCAGGAGCACGAGTGAGCCCCCCGATAGATCGCAACCCAGGCAGCATCGAACGCTGGAGCGTACCGGCGCTGGTCGGCCTGGTACTGGTTGCCCTGGGCAACCTGGCGTTGGCCCTCACACCCTGGTTCGGTCTCGATCAGATGGCCCACGCGCGCGATTGGATCAGTCGCGCCACGCTCGACCCCATGGTCGACCGTCTCGTCCTACACTTTGCCGCCAGCATCTTATTGATGCTCATCGCCGCCTCACTCCTGCTCCTCCAAGTGCGCAGTAACACCCGGCTGTTGCAGCGCCAGGAGGGGCAAGAGGCGACCGAGCGCCACACCCAGACACTGCTCAATCAGCTCTTCGAGCACGCCTTCGACCCCGTTCTGATCTGTGACGAGCGAGGCTATCTGCTCAAGGCGAACGTGGCCAGTGGCAGACTCTTCGACTATCCACAGGACGAACTGACGACCCTCACCCTCGATGCGCTCCTGCGTCTACCCCATGCGAGTGGCCCACACGGATTGCTGCACCACC
>QKED01000045.1 GCA_003252455.1 Gammaproteobacteria bacterium | reverse complement strand
ACCGAGTCAGCGAACAGGTCGAACAAGCCCTCCTCCCTCATAGTCTGCACCACCCAGCGCATGGAACGATGCGAGTGGCCCACGAACTGGCGTTGCAGGGCATTCAGGTCTCTTCCAGCGGGGTGCGTGGAGTCTGGGTGTCAATCGGCGTTGAAAACTGACCCCCGATCGGCGTGCAAAATCGACCCCTCTGCGGGGTTTACTCGCGGTGCCTGAATCGCCAGCTGTCGTTGCCGGTTTCGATGATGTCGCAATGGTGAGTGAGGCGGTCGAGGAGCGCGGTGGTCATCTTGGCGTCGCCGAAGACCTGGGGCCATTCGGCGAAATCGAGGTTGGTGGTGACGATGACCGAGGTGCGCTCGTAGAGGCGGCTGATGAGGTGGAACAACAGCTGGCCACCGGACTGGGCGAAAGGCAGATAGCCGAGTTCGTCGAGCACGACGAGGTCGATGCGGGCCAGGGCATCGGCGAGCCGTCCCGGGCGACCGGATTTTGCCTCGTTCTCCAGGCGGTTGACCAGGTCCACGACGTTGAAGAACCGGCCCTTGGCGCCGTCGCGGATGCAGGAGCGGGCGATGGCGATGGCCAAGTGGCTTTTGCCGGTGCCCGTCCCACCGATGAGGATGAGGTTGCGCTGCTGCTGGAGGAAGGCACCGGTGGTGAGCTCCCGCACCAGCGCCTCGTTGACCGGGGTCTCGGCAAACACGAACTCGGCAAGCTCCTTGGCCAGAGGGAGCTTGGCCACCCCCATCTGGTAGCGGATGGAGCGGGCCTGTTTTTCGGCGATCTCGGCCTGGAGCAACTCGCCGAGGACCTGCTCGAGGCTGTGGCGGCGCCGGCGTCCGCGGGTGAGGACCTCGTCGAGGTTGGCGCGCATGCCGGCGAGCTTGAGGGTGGACATCAGCTCAAGGAGCTCAGAGCGCTCCATGACGGCTCCGGAGGCGGTCGTAGCGGGCACAATCGGCCACTGGAGTCTGGCGCAGGGTGAGCTCCTGCGGGGTGAGGACGCTGACCACCGGCGCCGGGGCGGCTTGCCGGGCCAGGAGGTTGAGCACCACATCGCTGCTGATGGCCCCGCTTGAGAGCGCCTCGGCACAAGCAGCCTCCACGGCCGCCAAGCCATCGCTGAGCACAGCGTTGAGCACCGCCACCATCTGCCGGTCTCCATCCGCACGACGCGCTAGGCGGTGCTGGAGGCGTCCCAGCGCTCCGGGCAGTTGCCAACCCTTGAACGGCGCGCCGTTCCTGAGGGCGCCGGGTTTGCGGCTGAGCACCGGGACGTAGTGCCAGGGGTCGTAGACGGTCTGGCCCCGGCCGAAGCGGCGTGGATGCTCGGCGATGACCTGGCCGTCCTGTCGGACCACCAGGCGCTCGGCGTAGGCGTGGAGTTCCACGGGGCGGCCGGCGGCATGGGCCGGAACGCTGTAGCCGTTGTGGTCGAAGCGCACCAAGCAGGTCTTGGAGACCGCGGCGACCGTGACCCGGTAGCCGTCGAAGGGCCCGGGATAGGGCACCAGGGAGGGGCGTTCGGCTTCAAAGACCTCGAACACCGTGCGCTCGGGCTGCTCGGGGTGAGCCTTCCCCCGCGCGTAGGCGATGCAGCGTTCGAGCAGCCAGGCGTTGAGCTCGGCGTAGTCGGCAAAGCGCAGCCGCGGGGTGAACAGGCGCTGGCGCAACACCCCCACCTGGTTCTCCACCTGCCCCTTCTCCCAGCCCGAGGCCGGGGTGCAGGCCACCGGCTCCACCAGGTAGTGGCTGCACAGCTGCGCGAAGCGACGGTTGAAGCGCCGCTCGCGACCCACGAACACCGCATCCACTGCAGTCTTCATGTTGTCGTAGATGCCCCGCATGCAGGCCCCACGGAAGAAGGCGAAGGCCCGCTCGTGGGCATCGAAGACCATCTCCTGGCTCTCGCGTGGGTAGGCGCGCACGAACGGCATCCGACTGTGGCACAGCCGCACGTGGGCCACCTTCACCTGGGTGGTCACCCCGCCGAGCACCACCACCTCGTGGGACCAGTCGAACTGGTAGGCCTCGCCCGGTGCGAAGACCAACGGGACAAACGCCTGCGCGGTGCCGCTCCCACGCCCCCGTCGCCACTGACCGGCGAAGCGGCGTACCGCGTCGTAGCTGCCCTCAAACCCCTGGTCCTGCAGCGTCTCGAACAGCCGCACCAGCGTTAACCGCTCGCGCCGTGGCTTGCCCTCATTCTCCGCAAGCAGCTGCTCCAGGCGCTCCCGGTAGGGGCCGAGCCGCGGCAGCGGCTGGGCCTCACGCTCGTACCGAAAGACTGTCTCCCCCGAGCGCAGCACCCGGCGCACCGTGTTGCGCGACAGGCCCCGCTCCCGGGCGATCGCCTTGATGCCTTTACCGTGGACCCAATGGTCCCGCCGAATCCTCGCTATCGTCTCCACCACCAACATCCTCACCGAGCCTCGAAGCTGAAAACTCCAGGCTCTTGCACCAGATGAGATGGGGGGTCAATTTTGGACGCCGATCACCC
>QKED01000114.1 GCA_003252455.1 Gammaproteobacteria bacterium | reverse complement strand
CAGTGACCCGCTCGAAACCGCCGTTGGCGCGATGGTCTTACCCGCACGGCGTAGGGTGAGCTAGGAGCCACAAGCCAACGGCTTGTGAGGGGCCAGATCGGGCACGGTCAAGCCGTTGGCTTGACGCTCCGGCTAGGGGCAACAGGCCAGAGATCCGCTCGAAGCCGCCGTTGGCGCGATGGTCTTTCTCGCACGGCGTAGGGTGAGCTAGGAGCCACAAGCCAACGGCTTGTGAGGGGGCCAGATCGGGCAGGGTCAAGCCGTTGGCTTGACGCTCCGGCTTGGTGTGGCGATGGCTGCGGCTGACGGCAGGGCCGTGAAGAGGTCGGTATCCAGGCGGAGCCTCGATACCAGGAGTGGCGCGTTCCGCCCCGCGTAGTGGTGATGAGCACGGAGCCACAAGCCAACGGCTTGTGAGGGGTAGGTTCTTGGGCAGGGTCAAGCCGTTGGCTTGACGCTCCGGCTTGGTGTGGCGATGGGCTGCGTCTGACGGCAGGGCCGTGAAGCGGTGGGTATCCAGGCGGAGCCTGGATACCAGGGATAGGTGCCGGGTGTGCGGGGAGATCATCGCGGGTATGGCCCGCTCCTATGTGCCGTTGGCGGTATAGGGTCAGGTGACGGGGATAGAATTCGCCTTCGTGTAGGGGCGCCCTATGGGCGCGATGGTCGTTTCGGCTCAGGGCGAGGCCGAGTAGCGCTCGGCGTAGGGGCGTCCGGGGAGGCGTGGCGGGATGGGGCGTCAGCAAGGGGCCTTCCCATCCGGGGGGCGTCGATAGAGCCCTGCGCCTAGGTGCCAAGCCCCCACGCTCGTCTCGCTGGGGCGATGGCGGCGGGATTGCTGTCACGTATGGGGGCGTTTGGCCATGGTGATGTTACGGTCAGCGTCTCTTGTTGTGTGGCCGTTGTGTGAGTGGTCACGGCGCTCTCTGCGTCGAGCTAGGTAGGCTGTCGCAACGGTCCACAACGCGAGTACTACCATGCCCCTACTGCTTCTGCTCCTGCTGTTTACCCTGCCCGCAGTGGGGGCGGATGGGCTGGAGTCCCGCACCCTCGACCACGCCGGGGTCGCGCGCCACTACCTGCTCGCGCGTCCCGGTGAGCACTTTGCGGGCAAGCGCCCACTGGTGATCGTGTTGCACGGCGGTGGGGGGAGTGGCGAGAACGCGGCACAGATGACGGGTTTTACCCGCATCGGTCAGCGCGAGGGGGTGTTCGTCGCCTACCCCGACGGCATGGGGCGCTTCGCCGAGCATCTACTGACCTGGAACGCGGGGCATTGCTGCGGCTATGCCATGCGCGAGGGGAGCGACGATGTGGGTTTTATCGCTGCGCTCATCGATACGCTGGTGGCCGAGGGGCGAGTCGACCCGCAGCGGGTCTACGTCACCGGGCTCTCCAACGGCGGCATGCTCACTCATCGCCTGGGGCGGGAGCTGGCGCCGCGTCTGGCGGCCATTGCGCCGGTGATCGCCACGCTGTTCGGCGATGAGCCCGCGCCGGTAGCGCCGTTGCCGGTGCTGACCATCAACGGTGCCGAGGACGAGCGTGTGCGCCCGCAGGGGGGCGTGGCCGAGGGGCGCTTCGCGCGCGCCTGGGATGGGACGCCCTACGCGCCGCTGCGCGCCCAAGGGGACTACTGGGCCAAGGCCAACGGCTGCCAGGGTGAGCCGCAGGCGCTGCGCGAGGGGAAGGAGCAGGTGTGGCGTTACCACTGTCCCGAGGGGCGGGCGGTAGAGCAGTGGCTGGTGGCCGAGAATGGCCACGCCTGGCCCGGTGGCGAGCCGGGGCGTCGGCGGGCCGATATGCCCAGTGAGCGCTTCGATGCCAGCGAGCGCATTTGGGCCTTTTTCGCCCGTTTCTCGCGCCCGTAATAAAGAGGGGCATAGGTGTACGGAGGATGACCATGCGACGACGTCGGCCCTTGCAGTGGCTCTTCGGGGTGCTGCTCTCTGGTGGGTTATTGGCGGTGGCCTACCCCTTCGCGCAGAGCCTCGCACCCTCTGCCAGGGCCTGGGATGACGCCTTTGTGCTACTCCCTTTCGAGGGGGTTCAGACCGGGGTGGTCAAGCGCTGGGAGGTCGCGGGTGTCCCGCTCTTTTTCTTGCGTCCGGACGCGCAGCAGCGGGCCGACCTCGATCGGCTCGATGCGCACGTGTGGCGAGTGGCACGGCCTGCCTGGCGCCCGGAGTTGGAGGGCGATCTGGTCTGGGGGGGCGGGCGGTGGGCGACACTGGCGCACTTTCCGCCGGAGGTGACGCCCGCGAGTGAGTGGGGGCGTGAGCGCGAGTGGTTGGGCGGTTATTGGTTGGCGCGTGATTTGCGCTATTGGGTGCCGACGGGGTGCTACGACTATGCGGGGCGGTCGGTGCGGGCACTCCAGTTTACCCGCGTGGGGTGTGAAACCTGGGTGGGGGAGCGGCACGAGCAGCTGCGCTCGCCCGTTGCCGTCGAGCGTGTGCGGGGCAACGGTCTGTTGGTTGCCAAGTACTCGCTACCGGCGTGGGCAGTGCGGCGCGGGTCTGTGGATGTAGGCCACCCGTAGGCGCTGAGTGGGTGGGGCGGGATGACTGCTCCGGCGTCGAACGGGGCGGGGGCCACTGGGCCTGCGTCCGGCACGAGCGGGGCTTGAGGCACGGCTTTCGTCCTGCCCTCGCCCTCCGTGCTGGATGGCCCGCGGCGGAGGGGGCGACGCGCGTCCTGTGTCGCCGCCCCGCGTGCGCGGCCTTAGAGGTTCACGTTCACGATGTAGAGGTGGTTGTGGTCGACGGTGTTGGTGTCGAGCATCTTCTGCTCCAGGGCGCCGGCGCTGGTGGCCCAGGTGGCGAAGTCGTCGTCGTTGAGCACGCCGAGGTGCTTGCGGTCGATGACCCACAGACCTTCCATCTTGTCGTGCGGGAAGTTGACCGCGTTCACCATGTCGACCACCAGGCTCTTGCTCACCGGGACTATGCCCTTGGTGGCGAGGGTGTCCCAGCCGTTGGTGGCGATGGCGACCTGCTCCAGGGTGCTGCCGTCGATGGTCAGGCCGAGGGCGGCGTCCTGCACCATGCCGGCGGCCAGGGTGATGTTCTCCACGTCGGTGCCGGTACTGAGGTCGATGCGGTAGACGTGCTTCATGGTGGTGGGTTTGGCCGCGGCTGCGCCATCGGGGCCGCCGTAGAGGAAGTTGCCGTCACGCTCGATGACCAGGAACTCGGTGGCGCTGAGGGCGGCGATCTCGCTGTTGGAGTTCTTGCTCAGCTCTTGGCGGTAGAGGTACTGGTGTACGGTGCAGGTGGCGATCTCGACGGTGACGATGCGCGTCAGGGTGCCGCGCACGCTGCTGGAGGGGTTGTCGAGGGTGGACTGCATGATGCCCACCAGGGTGCTCTCGTCGGGGGTGATGGCGAGGCCTTCCATGCCGCGATTGGCCCAGCGCTTGCCGAACTCGGCGGGCAGGTCACAGAGGTTGCGGGTGTCGGCGGAGAAGGGGTTGATGCGCTCGATCTCCTTGCCGTCGGCGGCGAAGTGGACCATGTGCGGGCCGTACTCGTCGCTGACCCAGAAGGTGCCGTCGCTGAGCGCGACCAGGCCCTCGCCGTCGAGGCCGTAGTCGTCCAGGCGCAGGGGGTTGGTGGCGGCGTCGTAGGCGACGGTGGGGTCGACCAGCACCGGGCTGCCGTCGGCGTTGTAGGGGGTCTCGCCGGTGCCGCCGAGGGCGGAGGTGTTGGGCAGGCCGGTGATCGGGGTGCCGTCGGGGCGCTTTAACAGGATGGTATCGAGCTGGGCGATGGTGCCGTCGTCGAAGATCTCGAACAGGCCGATGCGCGGGGTGTAGTCGGGGGTGGGGAACTTCTTGCCGTTGCCGTAGTTGCCGTTGAAGGAGGCGTTGGGGCCGCGGTCGGTGAGGGCGTAGAACTGGGTCGGCTGGCTCGGGTGACGGGTCATGGCGGAGCCGTAACCGCCGTTGCGGATCTCGAAGGGGAGGCCGGTGGCGGCGTCGAGCAGGTCGCTGCGCAGCACGGTGTAGGGCAGGGCGACGCCGCTGGCGGGGAAGGCGGCGAGGGCCGTGTCGAGGGCGGTGGGGTCACTGCTGCTACTGTCGCTGCTGCTGTTGCAGCCGGTGAGCAGGGCGCCGGCGCAGAGGGCCAGGGCGCAGTGGGTGGCGAGCAGGGTCTTGGTGTAGTGCATGGGGCTTCCTAAAGGGCTTGGGCGCCGCCGACCCGGGCCGACGGCGCGGGTTGTATCACTGGCAGAAGTTGCTGTCGTAGGCGTAGACGAAGGCGGTCTTGGTCATGGAGTCGGTGTCGACCCAGTTGGTGAGGCCGCGCAGGGCGTCGAACGCCCCCTTGGCGCGGTTGACCACCTTGCCCGTGTAGTCGGCGGTGCTGTCTGCGTATTTGAAGGAGATCTCCGCCACCAGCGGCGCCTGGCTTCCGCTCGGGGTGCCTTGGTACCAGAGGGTGACGCTGATCTCGGCGTCGATGCTGCCGAGGTCGATGATTACGCCCTTGTAGACGCGCTCTTGGATCACCAGGTTGCCCACCAGGCTCAGCGGCAGGTTGTCGCTCAGGCCGTAGTCGGCGTCGAAGCCGTCGAAGTGGGCGTTGACGTCGGCCATCTCGTTGATGGTGCGGGTGTTGGGGGCGGTGGTGGAGTGGCTGTAGACCACCTTGAACGGGGTGGTGCTGTTGGCGCCGATATCCGCCTCCAGCTTGGTTTCGGCGCCGCTGGTGGAGGAGGAGAGGTCCTCGAAGTCGGCGATGTAGCGATCGGGGCCACGGTATTTGAGGGTCACCTCGGAGTCGCCGTTTTCGCGGCGCTCGCGGAAGATGTAGCCCATGTTGTTGAGGGTGCAGCTGTAGAGGGTGTCGTAGAAGCGCACCTCGCGCTGCTTGCTCAGGCTGGCGCTACCGGTGACGCTGCGTGCGATGGCCGCCTCGATGGCGCTGTCGGCGGCGCTGATCAGGCTGGCGACATTGCTCGCCTCACTGGCGTAGCTGAATTGACTGGCGTCGAGCATCAGTTTGTACTCGCGCGAGGTGACCTCGGGGTTGGCCTGAGCGGTGAGGCTGAGGCCGAGCAGCAGCAGGGCGCTGGCGTGGCGGATGGACATGACGGACTCCTCGATGGTGGTGTCGAAAAGGGGGCAAACTAGGCCCGGGAGTCGCGTGAATTGGTGATGATTGCGTGACAGTTTGGTGGCAGTTCGGGGGCGGGGAGATGTTCGAGATCCACAACTACGCGGGGTTTGTCGCCGCGATTCTGCTGTTTCAGCTCATTCCCGGGGCGGGAACGCTGGCGATCCTCGCCACTACGGGGCGTTATGGCCTACGGGCGGGGGTGGCGGCGGTGCTCGGCACCCTGCTCGGCGACCTGATCTATATGCTCGCCGCGCTGCTCGGCGTGGCGGCGGTGCTCCAGAACCATCCGCTCTGGTTGTCGGGGTTGCAGTGGCTCGGGGCGCTCTATCTGCTTTGGTACGGCGTCGGCCTCTGGCGCGCACCGCTGCCCCGCTTGGCCGCACCGCCGCCCGCACACCACCACCTGCGTCGGGCGCTCTTGGTGTGTCTGACCAACCCCAAGGCGATCCTCTTTTTCTTTACCTTCTTCCCGCTCTTTCTCTCCCCCGGGGCGGGCTGGGGCACGCTGACGGCGATGCTGCTGCATGTGAGCGGTATCGGCCTGGTCTATCAGTTGGGTCTGGTCGTTATGGGGCTCGCTGCGGCGCGGGCGCTCGGCCACCGGCCCTGGGTGGGGCGTTGGGCGCGGCGTCTGGCTGGGGTGGCCCTGGTGGGGTTGGGGTTGCGGCTGGCGCTGGAGCGGACGGAGTGAAGGGCTATTGCCTGAGAGTGGTCAGTCGTGGGAGGCTCCATTAGAATGATTTCGTCGCTCAGCGTTGCGCCGTGCTGACCATTACCGAGGGGAGCGCACCATGCCCGATTCCACCATCGAGATGATCAAACAGCGGGAGATCCGCTTCAGCGCCCTGCCGCCGGAGCGCCAGGTGGCCGAGGAGGCGATGGGGGTGGTGAGTGAGCTGCATGGTGTGCTCTATGCCGCCCCGAGCGAGCGGCGCATCCTGACGGTGCACTACGACGTCAGCCTCATCACCCGTGAGTTCATCGATACCCTGCTGCGTGAGTGTGGCTTCCATCTGGACAACACCCTGATGTCCAAATTCACCCGCGCCCTGCACTACTACACCGAGGAGGCGCTGCGCGCCAATCTGGGTGTGGGCGACTGCTGCTCCAACACCCACCTGCAGGTCTATGTGAACCGCTACCAACAGCTGCGCCACGGTTGTCGCGACCGTCGCCCGGAGCACTGGCGCGAGTATCTGTAGCACGGCCCCGCGTCGCGGCGGCCAGTCTCGAACCCCTCGATCGTCGTCTGGGGCGAGCGCGCCGCACCCCTCCTCTGGGTGCCGAGCCGCGCCGGCTCGCTTGCGCTCACTACCCCCTGGACACCCCTCATGCGGGGAAGACCGCCTTGGCGTCGAACACCGGGCCGTCGACGCAGACGCGTTTCATGGCCGGGCCAGTGGGGGTCTGCACCTCGACCACGCAACCGGCGCAGCCACCGACGCCGCAGGCCATGAACTCCTCCATGGAGACCTGGGCCGGGAGGGCGTAGTCGCGCGCCAGCTTGGCCACCGCCTCCAGCATGACGTGCGGGCCACAGGCGAAGATCTCTACCTCGCTCAGGTCGCCCTCGTCGAGGGCGTCGAGCCAGGCGCGGGCCAGGTCGGTGACGTAGCCGTCGTGGCAGCCGGGGTAGCCCTGCTTGCTGGTGAGGCGTGAGGGGATACCCCAATCCTCCAAGAGCGGCATGCTGGCGATGACGCCCTCGGGCATGCCGTCGACCAGGATCGCCGAGGGGCGTGCGCTGAAGGGGAAGGGGACCTCGGAGCCGAAGATGGCGAAGGGCAGGTAGCCGTGTTTGGCGCGCTTCATCTGCTCGGCGAGGAAGACCATCGGCGGCATGCCCACACCACCGCCGATGAGCAGGGCGCGCGAGCGCTCGGTGTGCATGGTGAAGGGGGTGCCGATGGGGCCGAGGATGCTCAGCTCTTCGCCGACCTGACGTGTGGCGAGAAGCCGGGTGCCCTCGCCGAAGACCTTGTAGAGCAGCTCCACGCTCCCGGCGTCGCGGTCGACACGCATGATGGAGATGGGGCGGCGCAGCGGGCGCTGGGCGTCCACCTGGATGTGCACGAAGCTGCCTGCCTTGGCGTGCCGCGCAATGGCGGGGGCGGCCACCTTCATCCAGTACTGGTCACCGGCGTACGCCTCGTGGGCGAGGATGCGTGCCTGTTCGGGATAGATGGTGTCGCGATGGCTGGTCACTTGGGGGCTCCTGTTCGGGGGGGGATTAGCCACGGAGGCACGGAGGAGACGGAGAAGAGGTCAGTGGTGTGTATCAACGCCATTCACGCGCCAACCTCTCTGTGCCTCCGTGGTTCATATTGGGTGAAAATCAGCCACGGAGACACAGAGTCCACGGAGAGGAAGCGGGGAAGGATGGATAGCTTAAAAGCTTATTCCGCCACCACTCGCCTCTGGCTGTTCTCCGTGTCCTCCGTGCCTCCGTGGCGCATTCACCGCGAGATTATGCGCGATCCGGGCGGCTGTAGACCAGTTGCCCTTCGAGCAGGGTGTGTAGCACCTGGCCCTTGAGCTCCCAGCCGTGCAGCGGGGTGTTCTTGCCGGCGCTGCGCAGACGGGCGCGGTCGACCTGCCAGTAGGCCTCGGGGTCGACCAGGGTGAGGTCGGCGCGGGCGCCGACGCCGAGGTGACCGGTGCTGACGCCGAGGATGCGCGCCGGGGCGGCGGTGAGGGCGCGTACGGCGGCGGTGAGGTCGAGCACCCCCTCGTCGACCAGGCGCAGGGTGAGCGGCAGCAGCAGCTCCAGGGTGGAGGCGCCGGGCTCGGTGGCGGGGAAGGGCAGCAGCTTGGCGTCGGCGTCGTGCGGCGCGTGCTCGGAGCAGATGGCATCGATGCTGCCGTCGGCCACGGCGCGGCGTAGCGCCTCCAGGTCACGCTGGGTGCGCAGCGGCGGGATGACGTGGCACTGGGCGTTGAAGTTGTCGGCGTCGCGCTCGGTGAGGAAGAGGTGCAGGATGCTCACGTCGGCGCTCACCGGCAGGCCACGGGCGCGCGCCTCGGCCACCAGCTCGATGGCGCGGGCGGTGGTGAGGCTACAGAAGTGCGCCTTAACGCCGGTCTGCTCGATCAGGTGCAGGTCGCGGGCGACGCCGATCACCTCGGCCCCGGCGGGGATCCCGGGCAGGCCGAGGCGCGCGCTCACCGCCCCCTCGTGCATCACGCCGCCGGCGGCGAGCCAGGGGTCCTGCGCGTAGAGGTGCACGGCGACACCGACGGTGGCGGCGTACTCCAGGGCGCGGCGCATCACCAGGGTGTTGGCGATGGGGGCGTGGGCGTTGCTCACGGCGATGCAGCCGTTGCGGTGTAGGGTGTCCATCTGCGCCAACTGTTCGCTGTCGAGGTTGGCGGTGAGGGCGCCCATGGGCAGCACGCGCGCCTTGCCCGACTCGCGCGAGAGCTGGCGGATCATCTTCACCACGGCGGTGGAGTCGATGGCCGGTTTGGTGTCCGGTGGCAGCACCAGGGAGGTGATGCCGGAGGCGGCGGCCGCGGCGGTCTCGCTGGCGATGGTCGCCTTGTGCGACTGGCCCGGCTCACGCAGGCGCGCGCGCAGGTCGATGAGGCCGGGCAGCACCAGGCAGCCGCTGGCGTCGAGTTCGCGGTTGCAGACGAAGCCCTCGGGGGCGGTGCCGAGGCTGGCCACCTGGCCGTGCTGGATGTAGAGGTCGGTGACGCGGTCGATGTTGTTGGCCGGGTCGATGAGGCGACCGTTGCGGATCAGGGTACCCATCTCACTCGCCCTCCTTCTGTTCGCCGCTCGGGTTGTCGCCCTGGGGGTTGCGCCCCAGCACCATGCTCATCACCGCCATGCGCACGGCGATGCCGTTGCTCACCTGCTCTAGGATCACCGACTGCGGCCCGTCGGCCACCTCGGAGGCGATCTCCACGCCACGGTTGATCGGGCCTGGATGCATGACGATGGCGTCGGGCTTGGCCAGGGCCAGCTTGTCGCGGCTGAGGCCATAGAGGCGGAAGTATTCGGACTCGCTCGGCAGCAGGGCACCGGCCATGCGCTCACGCTGGAGGCGCAGCATGATCACCACGTCGGCGTCGCGCAGGCCCGCCTCTAAGCTGTAGAAGGGGTGCACGCCGAAGGTCTCGACCTCGGGCGGCAGCAGGGTCTTGGGCGCGACCACGCGCACCTCGCCGACGCCGAGGGTGGTGAGGGCGTGGATCTGCGAGCGCGCCACGCGCGAGTGGAGGATGTCGCCGACGATCACCACGCGCAGGTCGGCGAAGGCCTTCTTGTGGCGGCGGATGGTGAACATGTCGAGCATCGCCTGGGTGGGGTGGGCGTGGCGCCCGTCACCGGCGTTGATCACCCCGACCCGCTCGTTGACGTGCTGGGCGATGAAGTGCGGCGCGCCACTCTCGGCGTGGCGCACGAC
>QKED01000026.1 GCA_003252455.1 Gammaproteobacteria bacterium | reverse complement strand
GGCGGCCTGCCCCTCTTGCAGCGCCACGCCGGTGGTGCCGGTGACACCGTCGGCCTGGACCCAGTAGGTGGCGCTGGAGAGCGAGGGCTGGAGCAGTTGGTAGGCGGGTCCACCCGGCAGGCTGCCGAGGCCGTCGGGGTCGTAGAGCGCGAGGTAGCCGATGCTCTCGCTGGCGTGGGCGCTCAGGTCGCCCTCCGCGTGTTGCAGGCTCACCTGGAAGCCGCTGGTGGTGACGCCATCGACGCGCAGTACCGCCGGGGTGGCGTCGTTGGCGCTCTGCACGCTGACGAAGACCGCAGGCACGGCGGAGAAGCTGCGGCCAAAGGCGACGTACTGGAAGTCGCTGGCCACCCCTGCGGCCTTGGCCAGGGTGAAGCTACCACTCTCCCACTCGCTGCCGTCGGCCAGGTCGAAACTGCCGCTCTGCATGGCCAGCCAGGCCGCGCTCTCGTCAGTGTGGCTGCCGTCCTGGTAGCCCCACTCCACGAGCTGGGCGGTGAAGGCGGCGCTGCCGATGGTGCACGGCGCAGCCCACGCCGGTTCGCTCTCGTTGCTGCCGAGTGGGCCGAGGAAGAGCAGCGGCGTGGTGCTGAAGCCGGTGACGTCGACCTGCGTGCAGCCGGTGGCGAGGGTCGCGCTGCCGCTGCGCACGACGAGGTTGTCGTCGGTGACGGTGACGCCGATGCTGGCGCCGGTGTAGCCGCTCGCACTGGCGGAGAGCGTGACGCTCTGGTCGCCGTCGAGCAGGTCGTCGTCGAGGCCGGTGAGGGTCACCTGGGCGCTGCTGGCACCGTCGGCGATGACCACGCTGGCGGGCACGCTCAGCTCGCTGCTGTCGTTCACCCCCAGGGTGACGTCGAGGGCCCCCGTGGTAGAACCGGTGCGACTCACCGTGGCGGTGGTGGTGCCGCCGTTCTCGCTCACGCTGGTGCTACTCAGCGACAGAGAGAGTTCGAGAGGGGTAACGACGAAGGTAGCGCTCACCGTGCAGTCGGCGGTGATGGCGGCGGTGCGGTAGAGCGTACTGGAGAGGCTGCCGCCACAGCCGCTGATGCTGTCGATCTGGTAGCCACTGTCGGGGGTGACGATGAATCCCTGGGCAGCCCCGCTGGCGACCATCTGCGCGCTGCTGGGGGTGAGCGCGCCGCCACTGCCGACGCTCGGCGTGACCCAGTAGTAGGGGGTCACGCTCCAGCGCAGGTCGTAGCTGTTGTGTGCGTCGGCCCCGTCCACCAACACGTAGAATACACCGGTCGCGGTGGAGACCAGGTCGAGCGACAGGGTGTCGCCGACGCCGGAGGCGGTCGAGACCTGTGTGCCGTCGGCGCGGTAGAGACTCAGGCTCAGGCCGCCGCTGGCGTAGCTGTAACTCAGGTCGACCGTGAGTGCGCCGATCTGCGCCATCTCGACCCGATACCAATCCTGATCGCCCTGCACGCCGAGACCGTCGATGGCGCTGAGCCAGGTGTCGGGCTGCGTGCTGAGGTCGAACGCCGTCGCCAGGGTGTCGTTCTCCTCGTAGGTGTCTTCGTCCATCACGAACGTGGCGCTGATGGCGCAGTCGGCAGTCACCGCCGCAGTGGTGTAGCTGGTGCCGCTGAGGCTGCCGTCGCAGCCGCTGACACTGCTGATGCGATAGCCCACCGAGGGGGTGAGGGTAAACGACGGGGTGGTGCCGTAGTCGGCGCTGAGGCTACCCGAGGGAGAGATGCTGCCACCGCTCCCGGCGCTCACGCTGAGGGTAAAGCTGTCGATGGCGAAGCTGGCGCTGATGGCACAGTCGCCAGTGATGGCGGCGGTGGTGAAGGTGGTGCCCGCAAGTGTGCCGCCGCAGCCGCTGACGCTGTCGATGTGGTAGCCGGTATCGGGCAGCAGCTCGAACACCCCGTTCGCACCGAGGGCGATCACCTGCTCGCCCTGCGGGTCGATGGCGCCGTTGGCACCGACACTGGTGGTGACATGGGCGCCGCTGGCCAGCTCGAACCACGCGATGTTGGCGCCCGTGCTGAGCCCGGCGGCGAGGTCGAGGTCGCCATCGCCATCCAGGTCGGCGCTGGCCAGTGCTGTGGCACCGATGGCCGTGTCCGAGAGCGTCTGGGGTGCGGCGAAGCTGCCGCCGCCGAGGTTTTCGAGCAGCCAGACGCTATTGGCGGTGCTATAGGCGTAACTCAGGTCGATATCGCCGTCGCCATCCAGATCGCTGGCCAGCAGGTCCGAGACGTAGGTGACCGAGGCGAGCAGCTGCGCCGCGCCGAAGCCGCCGTTGCCGTCGTTGGCGAACCAGACGATCTGGTCGTCGGTGTAGCCGAAGACCACCACATCGATATCACCATCGGCGTCGAGGTCGGCCACTTCGAGGCGATTCATGCGCTCGACAGCGGCGACGCTCTGAGGCGCGGCAAAGCTGCCCGCGCCGGTGTTGCGATACCACTTGAAGCTGTTCACGAAGGGGTCGATCTCCACCAGGTCCGGCAGCCCATCGCCGTCGATATCGGCCACCTCCACGCTATTCAGGTCGGAGGAGGAGGAGGAGACGACCGTGGCGGCGGCGAACTGGCCGCTACCGTCACCGGCATACCAGCGCAGTTCGGTAGCGCCGACGGTGACCAGGTCGCGGTGGCCGTCGCCGTTGAGGTCGGCCACCTCCAGGTCGTAGATCGCCTCGCTATCGACCACCAGCGGCGTGCCGAAGCTGCCGAGCGCGCTGCCCGGCAGCACCACCAGGCCGACGTAACCGCCGAAGATAAGCTCCGGATAGCTGTCGCCGTCGAGGTCGGCAAGGCGCATGTAGCTGATGAGGTTGGTGCTCTCGTAGAGCGTGGTGTCGCTGGGGAAGGTGCCGTCGCCGGCGTTGAGGCGCAGGCGTACCGCCTTGGTGCCGTCGAGCATGACGGAGTAGTTGATCAGGTCGACCGCACCATCACCGTTCACGTCGCCTGCGGCGAGGGTCGTGAGCTGTGCCGCAGGGTCGTTGAGCCAGTGGGGAGTACCGAACGACGCACCACCGAGGTTCTCCCACCAGACCAGCGAGAGGTCGTCGGAGAAGGCCGCGGCGAGGTCCTTGTCGCCGTCGCCATCGAGGTCTTCGAAGACAAACTCCGCCAGGCTGACACCGTCGCGGTAGGCGGAGTAGGCCACGGCCAGCAGGGTCGCCGAGCCGTAGCTGCCGCCGCCCAGATTGCGATACCAGTAGACGGCCTCGTTGCCGGTGGCGGCGACCACATCGTCGAGGCCGTCGCCGTCCACATCGAAGGTCTGCACGTAGCGCAGGGCGCTGAGGGTGCCGATCACGGGGATGTCGTAGAGGAAGGAGAAGCTGTCGCTGCCGTCGTTGAGCAGGGCGAGGATCTCACCGTCGACGCTGGAGCTGCTGAGGATATCCGTATCGCCGTCGCCGTCCATGTCGACCAGCAGCGCGTTCTCGGCGCCATCGGGGTAGGTCGCCATGTGGTACAGCTTAGTTAAGTCCCCAGTGCCGTCGTTGGTGTAGATGAGAACGCTGTCGTAGTTGTAGTGGGTGACCACCAGGTCGAGGTCGCCATCGCCCTCGAAGTCGCCGAGCGACAGCTTGCCTGCGGTGACGCCGGACGTATGGTCAATCTGCTGCGCGGGACCAAAGTGGCCGCTGCCATCGTTGGCGTACCAGGAGAGGACATCTCCGCCGCCGCTGAAGCCGACCACATCCTGGTCGCCATCACCGTCGAGGTCGCCGGTCACCACCGCCAGGGCCGAGAGGGCGTTGCTGGAGAGGGGGGTGCGCTCGGTGAACTGGCCGCTGCCGTCGTTGGCGTACCAGCGGATGGCGTTGCCGCCCTTGTCGGCGCCGACGAGGTCGAGGTCGCCGTCGCCATCCAGGTCGGCGACAGCGAAGTCGCGGATGTCGCTCAGCCCCGTGGCCACCACCTGCTTTGCGCCGAAGCTGCCGCCGAGGTTGGCGTACCAGGCGATGGCGCCGTCGTTGCGGCTGGAGGCGATCAGGTCGTGGTCGCCGTCACCGTCGAGGTCCGCCGCGACGATGGAGCTGCTCCCCACCGAGGCGCTGTAGACCTCGTGCGTCGCGACGACGGCGCTGGCGGCCCAGAGGGGTTGGCTGGCCGCCAGCAGGACAAAGAGGAGCGGCGCGCGCAGGGCGCGTAGGCGGTGTACGACGTGGGGGGACATGGTCTCTACCTCTGCAGATGGCGAGTCTGGCGCCTATGGCGTGGCTGTCGGCTCGCGGTGGTGCGGTGCAGAGGAGACAGTAGAGGGATTGCGTCAGTGAATTCTGACAAAGTCTTTGCATTCACGGGCTGGGCCCGTGCACTGCGTCACAACTCAGCCCTCCTCCGGGCTGTGCACGGTGAGCGTCTCGGTGAAGATGAAGCCCTCGCCGTAGAGGGTGCGGATCGGGTCGCCATAGACCTTGAGCTTGCGCCGCAGGCGGTGGATCAGGGTGTCGATGGCGCCCCCCGAGTCCTGCCCCAGCACCAGGTCGCGCGGGATGCGCTGCTCGGGCGCCTCGGCCATGGCGGTGAGCATCAGCCGCTCGCGATGGGTGAGCGGGATCTGGCTGCCGTCCGGCGCGGTCAGCTCGCGGCGTAGCGGGTGGAGGGTCCAGAGCGGTGGGCCACTCGCCTCTTCGCTGGGGCGCGAGAGGCGGTAGACGGCGTTGACCACGGCGGCGATCTCCTCCAGCGGCGCGGGCTTCACCAGGTAGACGTGTGCCCCGCTCGCCCACCCGGCGAGGCGGTCCTCCAGCTGACCACGGGCGGTGAGGATGACGATGCCGAGGTCGCTCTGCTCGCCGAGGCGGCGGGCGATGGAGAGGCCATCCTCGCCGGGCAGGCCGAGGTCGAGCACCACCACGTCGCAGGGCTGCGCGGCCAGGTGGCGGTCCATCTCCTCGCCGTTGACCACGCCGTGGGCCTGCATCCCCAGGGTGCCCAGGTAGAAGACCAGGTCACGGTTGAGGTGCAGGTTGTCCTCCACCACCAGACAGTGGATCGGTGTGTTGCTCATGCAGCCCCCTCGGGTAGTTCAGCGGTAAAACGACAGCCCTGGCCCCGGCTCGATTCGAGGCGCACCTCACCACCGTGGGCGCGGACGATCTTGCGCACCAGGTAGAGCCCGAGCCCGGCGCCCATGGCGCCGCTATCCGGGTTACCGCGCCAGAAGCGGTCGAAGGCGCGGCTCATCGCTTCGGCGTCCATCCCTGGGCCTGAGTCCGTCACGCAGAGGCGCTGAACGCCAGCGCCACGACTCACCTCCACGCGGATCAGGCTGCCGTTCGGGGTGTACTTGATGGCGTTGTCGATGAGGTTGGCCAGGGCGATACGCAGCAGCTCCGGGTCGCCCAGCAGGGGCGGCAGGGGGTCGGTGCCACGCAACACCAGGCGGTGGTCGCGGGCGGTGTGAAATCCGCCGACCACCTCGGCGGCGAGGGTCTGCAACTGCACCGGGATACGCTCCAGGTGATCGGCATCGAGCCCCTGACGGTCGCGCGAGAGGCTCTGTTCGACCAAGCCATTCAGGCGGGTGACCGCGGCGTGGATGGTGTCGTAGCGCTCGCCGGTCTCCAGGCGGCTGCCGTCGTCGAGGTATTCGAGCACCGTCGCGGCGGAGGCGATCTCGGCCAAGGGGGTCTTCAGTTCGTGGAACAGCATGGCGACAAAGTCGGCCTGCTCGCGCCGCGCGGCGCGCTCCTGCTCTGCTTGGTCCAGGGCCAGACGCGCCTTCTCCTCGCTGGCGATACGCGAGTATTTGAACTCGCGCACGCGTAGCGCCACGGCGAGGTGGGCGGCCAGGGCGATGATCACCGAACTCATCTGCGCACTGTAGAGGTCGAGCCACATACTGAAGTGGACCCCTAGCCCCGGTAGCACCGTTACCCACTGACAGGCGATCACCACCAGCATCACCGCCAGCAGTGGGCGCCCCAGCGGGCGGCGACGGCGCACCTGATCGAAGGCGACGTAGGCGCTGAGTGGACCGACGAGCAGGACGATGAACAGGATCAACCCCATCAGCCGGGTAAAAAGATCGAACCAGACGGTCACGGAGAGGATCGAGACAAGCACGATGATGGCCTGGAACAGGCGCTGGATACGCGGGTAGCCGTCGCGCACCTGCAACAGATGGGTGATCAACAGGACGTGGGTGACAATGGTCCAGGCGAACAGCGTCTGCACGATCTGCGAGTGCACCACGGGCGCATGCGGGATGTGTAGGTAGAGCAAGCCGTTGAGGCCGAGGAAAAACAGCGCGCGGACGGTCAGATAGAGCGCCAACTCACCGATGAGCCCATCCCCCAGGGTGGCCCACTGCAGCAGGTTGATCAGTATCAGTGCGGCGAACAGGCCGTAGAAGAGGCCGAAACCGAGGCTCTCGCGCTGATGCACCTGCGGGTAGAGATCGGCGGAGAAGTACTCGAAATAGGCGTTGAGCAGGCCTGCCTGAGTAACGCGCAGATAGAAGGTGTGCTGCTCGCCCGCCGCGAGCCGAACGGGGAAGGTCACGGCCCGTTCGGCCACCGACCACTCGGCGACGGGCACTGTGTCCCCACCGCGCAGCACCTGCCAACCCTGGTCGGTGGCCTGATAGAGTTCGACCGTATCGAGCAGGGGTGGGAGGATGCGCAGCACCCCCTCGGCCGGGTGACCCTCGCTACGCAGCTGGAAGCGCAGCCACACCTCACGGCGTTTGCCGACCCCCTCGTAGAGGTGCCCAGGGAGCGGTACGAAACGCCCCGCGCGCCCCGCCGCCACCGTCTCGATCCCCAGCCCCTGCACTGTGCTATCGAGTCGCTCCAGATAGCCCGCCAGCTCCGCCGCGCCACTCGCCGGGAGGGCGAGCGGCGCGCCCCAGCCAGGGGCGGAGAGTCCGATCAGCAGGAAGAGGAGGAGGAGGAGTCTGACCATTGAGCGGTGGGGCACCTTGCGTCGAGCATTACACGCAGTAGGGGTAACCCGGGAGTCTAAGGGTTTGAGGCACAGGCGATAAACGGATGGCGCCGTACCAATCCTTTCAAGATCCTTGCGTTGCGGGGCGCACCGGCTCGGCCAAGTGTGGCCGTACCGAGGTCCAGAACAGCCAGGCGATGAGTAGCAGCGCCCCCTGGGCCAGCGCCATCCAGAGCAGACTCGGCGCCACCCAGGGCATCAGCAGCCCGGCGATGAGCGCGTTGAAGCCCATCTGCGCGAAGCCCTGCACCGCCGCCGCCATGCCGCGATTGTGCGGGAAGCAGTCGAGCGCCAGCACGCTGAGGTTGGGCATCATCAGCGCCACACCGAAGGCGTAGAGCACTAGCGGTGCGACCACGCCGAACAGGGTCGGCGTGAAGAGCCAGGCGTCGACCAGATTGAGGCCGAAGGCGAACGAGAGGATCAGCAACGCGGTGCCGACGGTGTACCTCGGCGTCCAGCGATGGGCGGTACGCCCGGCGAGCCAAGAGCCGCTCATCATGCCGCTCACCGCCGGGATGAAGAACCAGCCGAAATCCCCCTCGCCGAGGCCGAGGTGGTCGTAGATGAGTGCCGGCGAGCCGGTGATGTAGAGGAACATCCCACCGAAGGCGGCGGAGAGGGCGCCGACCAGGGCGAGGAAGGTGAGGTGGCGCAAGGCCATCAGGTAGGCCCCACCCACCGCGCGCGGGTGGATCGACTGGCGCGCCTCGGGCGGGTGGCTCTCGGGCAGGCGCCGCCAGACCAGCAGCAGGCTGACCACGCCAAACAGGGCGAGGAACCAGAACACCGCGTGCCAATCGAACTGCTGCTCCAGCCAACCGCCGATGACGGGGGCGATGGCCGGGGCCATGGCGAAGACCAGCATCACATGGGCCATGGCGCGCTGCGCCTGGGGGCCGTGGTAGACGTCGCGCACCACCGCGCGACCGATGACCATGCCGCCACAGGCGGCCACCCCCTGCACCGTACGCCAGAGCAGCAACTCGCCCAGGCTACCGGCCAGGGCACACCCCACCGAGGCGACAATGAAGCCGAGCAGCGAGACAAGCAGTACACGCCGCCGCCCGAAGGCGTCTGAGAGCGGCCCCCACAGCAGGGTGGCGACGGCGAAGGCGAAGAGGTAGAAGCCCAGTGTCTGGGCCAGCTCCGGCAGGGCCACGCCGAGGGCGGCGGCGATGTGCGGAAACGAGGGGAGGTAGGTGTCGATGCTGAAGGGGCCGATCATCGAGACGAGGCCGATGACCGGCACCAGTCCGGGTGCCGCGTCGGAGGTCTGTGCCCTTTCAGACACCCCGCACCCCACCCTGCATGGCGAGGAAGTTCTGCAACATGGCGTGGCCGTGCTGGGTAAGGATCGACTCGGGGTGGAACTGCACCCCCTCGATCACCAGCTCGCGGTGGCGCACGCCCATGATCGCCTCGCGCGCGCCGCCCTCGTCCACCGTCCAGGCGGTCACCTCCAGACAGTCGGGGATGGTCGCCTGTTCGATCACCAGGGAGTGGTAGCGGGTGGCGGTGAAGGGGTTGGCGAGACCGGCGAAGACGCCCACGTCGGCGTGGTGAATCTCCGAGGTCTTGCCGTGCATGATCTTGCCGGCATGGACGATGTTGCCGCCAAAGGCCTGACCGATGGATTGGTGGCCGAGGCAGACGCCGAGGATCGGCAGCTTACCCGCGAAGTGCTGGATCGCCTCCACCGAGATGCCCGCCTCGCTCGGTGAGCAGGGGCCGGGGGAGATGACCAGGTGGTCGGGCTTGAGTGCCTCAATCTCGGCGACGGTGATCTGGTCGTTGCGGTACACCTGCACCTGCGCCCCCAACTCGGCGAAGTACTGCACGAGGTTGTAGGTGAAGGAGTCGTAGTTGTCGATCATTAGCAGCATGGTGGCTTCAACCTACTGAATGCATTGCGGGGGCGCGTGGGGCGGTGCCTCCCCTCGGAGTGGCCGCACCTCGGCGGATGGGCAACGGGCGCCTCGGCGCACGCTGTGAGGTGAGGCATTATCACCGATCTGGCGCCGAGGATGAATTGCCGCTCGACGGTGAGCGGACGTGGGTGCTTATCCTACAAAAATGGGGGTGTCGATGGGCCTTACAAGCCCAACGGCTCTCGTTGTGCGCCATGCACCGCTGACACTCCATCAGCGGCGTATGCGGGCCTGTTCATCCCCCTCGGCGCACAGAATCAAGCCGTTTAGAACCCCAATAAGAAAATTCTAACTTACTGAATCTCAGTAACAATTTCCCCCTTGACCCGATTTTTCATACGGACTAATACTCCTACGAGATGTCGGGCCTTAGGCCAAATAGGGTCACCGTCATCCACCAGGGTGAGAAGAGCGGCCCGAGCCGTCGTCACCGCTGAAGGGGGGGAGTTGACGGGGTCCGACCCGCGCTACCGTGTGCCTGTTTCGCGTACAACAATAACGATGCGAGTGGCCATGTTGCATTTCATCTGTCCAGCTCATCCAGGCCAGCACTGGCCTACACCCGCATTCCCCACGACGGTCGCCGCCGTGTGCAAACACGCCCGTCGCCCCCGCCCCCACCGTCATCGAGCGGCCTGATCCACCCTGGGGTGGCATGGGGTCGCTACGTACCGACCCAGACCCGCCCCGGCTGGTACTACCCGATCCATCCTCGTCTATCGGTACACCCGCGAGCGCGGTGTAAGGAGCAAAGTCATGTGGTCACCTGTCGAGTACCCGGTTAAGGGTACGGTGTTGGCACTGTTGTTGGTCGGCCTGGGGGGGTGTATCGGCGATGGCGGCGGTGGTGGTGGCGCGGTG
>QKED01000016.1 GCA_003252455.1 Gammaproteobacteria bacterium | reverse complement strand
TGTCGAGCAGCGACTCGCCCTTCTTGGTCGCCGAGGTGGCGATGTCGATGCTCAGCACGTCCGCCGAGAGGCGCTGGGCGGCCAGCTCGAAGGTGTTGCGTGTGCGCGTGCTGGTCTCGAAGAAGAGGTTGACGATGGTCTTGCCGCGCAGCAGCGGCACCTTGCGCAGGCGCTGGCCGTCGCTGCTGATGAAGGTCTCGGCGCGGTCGAGGATCGACTCTAGATGTTGGCGCTTGAGCCCTTCGATGGTGAGGAAGTGGCGCAGTTGGCCCTGCTCGTCCAGTTGCAGTGAGGTGCGTCTCATGGGGCGATGACCGTCAGCTTGAGGGGATCGGGGCCGCTGAGCTTGATCTGCTCGTTGGCGGCCAGTTCGACATGGGCGCCGACCACGTCGGCGTGGATCGGCAGCTCGCGCCCGCCGCGTTCGACCAGGATGGCGAGTAGCACGCTGGCGGGGCGGCCGAAGTCGAAGATCTCGTTGAGCGCGGCGCGGATGGTGCGCCCGCTCTGCAGCACGTCGTCCACCAGCACGATGTGCTGGTCTTCGACCTCGAACGGCAGGTCGGAGGGGTTTACCTCCGGGTGCATGCCGATGCGTGAGAAGTCGTCACGATAGAAACTGATATTGAGGCTACCCATGGGGGCGTCGGCGCGACCGAGGCGCTCGGCCAGGGCGCGGGCGACCCAGACGCCGCCACGGTGGATGCCGATCATCTGAAACTGGTCGATACCACGCGCGGCCAGTTCGGCGCGCAGGCGCTCGGTGAGGGTGTCGAGCAGCTGTTGGGGGTCGAGGTCGGGTGTGGCCATGGGGTCACTCTTGCGGGTTGGCGGCGGCCTGGGCGAGCCAGGTCTCCAGGATGAGGCGGGCGGCGCGGGCGTCGATGGCGGCCTTGTCTCTGGGGTCGTGCCCCTCGAAGGCCAGCTCGCGCTCGGCGGCGACGGAGGTGTAGCGCTCGTCGGCGAAGTGTACCGGCAGTTGACAGCGCCCGTGTAGGCGGTTGGCGAAGCGCCGGGCGCGGGCGGTCATCGCGTGCTCGGTGCCGTCCATGTGTACCGGCAGGCCGACCACCAGGGCGTCGGGGACCCACTTGGCCACCAGTTTTTCGATGGCGTTCCAGTCGGGGCCGTAGTCACCGATGTTGGCCAGGGTGGTGAGCGGGCGCGCGGTGCGCGTCACCTCCTCGCCGAGGGCGACGCCGATGCGCTTGGCCCCGAAGTCGAAGCAGAGCAGGGTGCGTGGGGCTGGGTTCACGCGTGGCCTACGTCGGTGGAGAGGAGGTTGAGGTCGATGCCGAGCAGGGCGGCGGCGGCATTCCAGCGCGCGCTGGCGGGCAGGTCGAAGAGGAGGCGTGGTTCGCTCGGGCCGTAGAGCCAGGCGTTGTCGCTCATCTCCTGCTCCAACTGGCCCGGGCCCCACCCGGCGTAGCCGAGGACGATGAGGTAGTCGCTCGGCCCCTCGTTGTGGGCGATGGCGCGTAGCACGTCGCGCGAGGTGGTGATGGTGATCGCGTCGCTGATGGGCAGTGAGGAGTCCCAGGCACCGCGTGGGCGGTGCAGGACGAAGCCGTGCTCGGGCTGCACCGGGCCGCCGTAGCCGATATGCCGCGCCAGGTCGACCTCCGGGCTCGCTGCGATCTCCAGATGGCTGAACATCTCCTCCAGGGTGATCTCCAGCGGGCGGTTGATCACCACGCCCATCGCGCCCTGCTCGTTGTGCTCGCAGATGTAGGTGACGGTGCGCGAGAAGTTGGGATCGGCCAGGCTCGGCATGGCGATCAGCAGGTGGTCGGTGAGGTTGGGCAGGGTCTGCATGGGCATAGTATCCGGGTTTGGGCGGCGGACTGACAAGGGAGCCTCAGCGTAGCTGGGCGTTGTTGAACTGCCAGCGGCGCAGGATGTGCAGACGGTCCACCTCGGCACGCATGGTCTCGGGGAAGGGGGGGAAGGGGCCGGCCAGCTCGATGATCCGGCGTGCCCCTGTCTCCAGCGCCGCACTGCTGGCCGGGTGCATGAGACGGAAGGCGGAGACCTGGCCATCCGCCTCGACCACGACGTCGACCACCAGTTCGCCGCTCAGGGGGTGACCCTGGGGGTCGTGGGGGTAGTGGAGGTTGCCGACCCGCTCCACCTTGGATTGCCAGGCGGCGAGGTAGGCGGCATAGAGGTAGTCGCGCTCGTCGGGCAGGATGATGCGCTCGCGTGGGCCTATGGTGGGTTGGGGGAGTTCCTCGCGCGGCAGCTCGCGCACGAACTCTCGGCTGGCACGCAGTAGCGCGCCAGCGCTGGGGAGGGCGGGGGCGGCGGACGGCACGGTAGGCGTCGGCGCCGGGGTGGGGTGTGCCCTGGCTGGCTGTGCGGGCCTGGCCACAGGGTTGGGTTTGGTCAGCGGGGTGGGTGCCTCAGGCCGGGGGGCCGGGGGCGGCTCGGGGAGGGGGGGCGAGGGGGCGCTCTGGGCCGGGGACGGTGCGCTGAGGTGGATGCGCAGCGGCGTGCTGGCGACTGTGGGGCGTGGTGTGGGGGCCTGCAGGCCGAAGAGGAGGTAGGCGTGCAGGGCCAGGGTGAGGAGCAGGGCGAGCAGCAGGGGCCGCAAAGAGGCGGCGGGCGGCACCGATGGCATGCTCAGGCGGCCTGCTCCAGACGGCGTTCGATGGCCGCCATCAGGTCGCCGGCGATGTCGAGGCCGAATTGGGCGTCGAGTTCGCGGATACAGGTGGGGCTGGTGACGTTGATCTCGGTGAGATAGTCGCCGATGACGTCGATCCCGACGAAGATGAGCCCACGGGCACGCAGCTCGTCGCCGAGACGGGCACAGATGGCGTAGTCGCGCGGGCTCAGCGGTATACCCTCGCCACGCCCGCCAGCCGCCAGATTGCCGCGCACCTCGCCCTCGGCGGGGATGCGTGCCAGGGCGTAGGGGACCGGCACACCGTCGATGAGCAGGATGCGTTTGTCACCCGCGCTGATCTCGGGGATGAAGCGTTGTGCCATGACCCATTCGCGCCCCTGGTGGGTAAGGGTCTCGATCACCACGCTGGTGTTGGGGTCGTCGGGGGTGAGCTTGAAGATGGAGGCGCCGCCCATGCCATCGAGGGGTTTGAGGATCGTGGCGGGGTGGCGTTTGACGAAGGCGCGCAGGTCGGCCTTGTCGCGACTCACCAGGCTGGGGACGCAGAGCTCAGGGAAGTGGGCGGTGGCGAGCTTTTCGTTGAAGTCGCGCAGGCTGGCGGGGCGGTTGACTACCAGGGTACCGGCACGTTCGGCCTGTTCGAGCAGGTAGGTGGTGTAGATGTAGCCCATGTCGAACGGTGGGTCCTTGCGCATCAGCACCACGTCCATCTCGTGCAGTGGGCGCCACTCGGGTTCACCGAGGGCGTACCAGTGTTCGGCGTCGTGGAACACCTGCAGGGGACTCAGGCGCGCGTAGGCGACGCTGTCGCGCAGCTCCAGGTCGGCCTGCTCCAGGTAATAGAGGGTCCAGCCGCGGGCGGCGGCGGCCCAGAGCATGGCCAGGCTGGAGTCCTTTTTGTAGTGGATGGTGCCGATAGGGTCCATGAGGATGGCGAGACGGCGGCTCATACTTCGGCGCACCCCTCGCTGTCGGCGTGCTCGGCCACCTCGCGGGCGGCGGCGAGCATGGCCAGGCGCGCGATGACGCCGTAGGCGTAGAAGCGGTTGTTGCAGGCGTCGGGCTCGGCCTTGGAGTCGGGGGTGTTGCACGACTCGGCGAAGGCGAGGGGTTCGAAGTGCATGCCGGGGGCATTGAGGTTCTCGTTGACCCCTCGCTCGGTGTGCACGCGGTAGAAGCCGCCGACCACGAAGTGGTCGATCATGTAGACCACCGGTTCGGCCACCGCCTCGGCGCTGCCCCAGCTCTCGAAGGTGTAGACCCCCTCTTGCAGGATCACCTTGCTCACCGTCTGTCCCTCTTTGGTCTTGGACATGCGGGTGCGCTGTTTGCGGTTGAGTTCGTGTACCTCGTCGGCACTCTGCACGGTCATGATGCCCATGCCGTAGGTGCCGGATTCGGCCTTGATCACCACATAGGGCTCTTTATCGATCTTGTACTCGGCGTATTTGCGGCGGATCTCGCCAAGCAGCATCTCGACGTTGTGCGCTACGCACTCCTCGCCGTCGCGCTTCATGAAGTCGATCTCGCCACAGTTACGAAAGAGGGGGTCGATGAGCCAGGGGTCGATCTCCACCAGCTTCGAGAACTCCTCGGCGACGCGTCGGTAATGGGTGAAGTGGGCCGATTTGATGCGGTTCGACCAGCCCAGTTCCAGCGGCGGCAGCAGCGGCTGCTTGAGCCCCTCTAGGATCGGTGGGCGACCGCCGGAGAGGTCGTTGTTGAGCAACACCACGCAGGGGAAGAAGTCGCCGACTCCCACCTTATCGCCTTCGCGCACCAGCGGTTCGATGAGCAGTTGGCGCCCAGAGGGGAGGTCGAAGGTGGTGGGGCCGTCGAGATCGGGCAGGAGCGAGCCGATGCGCACCTCGTAACCGGCCTTGAGGATGAAGTCGTAGAGGCTGGTGAGGCTCTCCAGATAGAAGAGGTTACGGGTGTGGTTCTCGGGGATCAGCAACAGGCGGCGGGCGCTGGGGTGGATACGCTCCATGGCCGACTGGATCGCCTGTACACAGAGCGGTTCGAAGGCGGTGTTGAGGTTGTTGAACCCGGCGGGGAAGAGGTTCGTGTCGACAGGTGCCACCTTGAAGCCGGCGTTACGCAGGTCCACCGAGGTGTAGAAGGGGGCCGGGGTCTGCTGCCACTGGTCGCGGAACCAGGCCTCGATCTGCGGCTGGTGGGCCAGTAAGTGGCTCTCGACCAGCAGGAGGGGGCCGGTAGGGGCGAGGGTGAGATGCGGAACCGTATGGATTGATTGGCTCATGGAATTGGGTGCTGTACTTGCCAAGCGCGGAAAAGTGGGCTCTGATAGCAGCGTCCGTCTGCGCGCCTTGGGGGTGTAGGATGGACGTCTAGTATAAACAATGTCTATGTTCGGATAAATTATCCAGCGGCGCGGCGACCCGCCGCACACCTTACCTTTACGTCGGGTGTGGTGTCTGGGTCACGGATTAGAACCAAGGTGAGCATTCCGATGCAAATCACTGAACGGTATGATGGATCCGCGCTAGATTGTGTGATACAAGAAGGGCATTAGGGCATATGGGTCCTATATGCTCGGGATACACATCCTGCCTCCACGGCATGCCGACCTGAGAGAGTTGAGGGAGCAGTGACAAACGAAACGCAAAATTCGCTCAATGGCCTCAAGGTGATGGTGATCGACGATAGTAAAACGATCCGCCGCACCGCCGAGACGTTGCTCAAAAAAGAGGGGTGCGAGGTGATTACCGCCGTGGATGGCTTCGAGGCGTTGGCCAAGATCGCCGATCACAAGCCGGACATCATCTTCGTCGATATCATGATGCCGCGCCTCGACGGCTATCAGACCTGTGCATTGATCAAGCATAATCAAAAGGTCAAGGATACCCCTGTCATCATGCTCTCCAGTAAGGACGGTCTATTCGACCGCGCACGCGGTCGCATCGTCGGCTCGGAGCAGTACCTGACCAAGCCTTTTACCAAGGATGAGCTACTTGGGGCGATCAAGCAGCACGTGCTGAAGAACTGAACACATTCGCGGGCTCAACCTCCCTCCCGTCCGGTGTGAATGCAGGGGGTTCACCCCGCGGGTCGGACGCCGAAGCCCGATAGGAGCAACACCATGGCCCAAATTCTCATCGTGGACGACTCACCCACCGAGGTACACGTCCTCACCAGCATCCTGGAAAAAAACGGACACAGCGTCTCTGTCGCCTCCAACGGCGAAGAGGGCATCGAACGCGCCAAGGAGATCAAGCCTAACCTCATCCTGATGGATGTGGTGATGCCCGGCATCAACGGTTTCCAGGCCACCCGCACCCTCTCCAAAGACCCTGTAACCGGCTCCATTCCCATCATCATTGTCACCACCAAGGACCAAGAGACCGACCGCGTCTGGGGTCTGCGCCAGGGTGCCAAGGACTATGTCACCAAGCCGGTGGCGGAGAATGAGCTGATCGACAAGATCAACGCCGTACTGGCCGGCTAATCCAACCAGGGGGAGAGGCTCAGCGATGCGCCAAGACCTAGAACCGATACTGCTCCTGCGCGAGTACGAGCAGCGCTGTAAGGCGACTGCGCGCGGTCTGCCCAAGCAGATCGAGGTGAAGCGCACGTGGGACGGTATCGGTTTTCGCGTCGGTCAGCACAAGTTGGTCTCGGCCCTCGGTGATGTACACGAGATCCTCCCCTACCCCGAGTTGACCCGCGTCCCGGGTACCAAGCCGTGGGTCAAGGGGATCGCCAATATCCGTGGCAACCTGCTCACCGTGCTCGACCTGCGCGGTTTTCTATTTGGCGATAATGTTCGCCTAGGCCGCAACGAGCGCGTGCTGGTGATGCAGAACGCCGGGGTCACCGCCGGTGTATTGGTCGACGAGGTGTTGGGCCTGCGCCACTTCACCGAAGAGGAGGCGACCCGCGAGGAGCACGAGCTGGGGGAGCGGTTGTCGAGCTTCCTCGCCGGGACCTACCGTGAGGAGAGTGGCCTGTGGGGCGTGTTCAGCATGCTCTCACTGGTCGAAAATGCGGAGTTTATGCAGGTGGCGGCCTAGTCGACACCGGATTGGCGCTACCGGCCCAGCAGGGCAGGGCGCGGAGTGAGAATGCCAAAACTAGTCCTCGGGTAGGCTGCTCGGGGACTTAGACACTTAGGAGCCGGAGAGATGAAAGCACCCTTCAAAAAGAAAGCTTCAGCCGGGTCAGGGGGAGGAAAAGGCGTCTTCGCCCTGATCTTTACGCTGCTGATCGTTTCCGTGATCGGGATGGGTATAGTCTTCTACTACGTGTTCGTGGCCGCACAGCACGATAAGGAGTACCTCACCACCCTGGGCGAATTGCGGGTGCTTTCACAACGTATGCCGACCTACGCCGGTCAGGCGACCCAGGGCGAGACAGAGAACTTCCAGCTGCTACGCCGCTACCGCGACCAGTTCTCTCAATCACTGTCGAGGCTCGAGAGTGGAAATGCAGAGACTGGCATGCCTGCCTCTCCCGCCGAGGTGAGTGAGGTGATGGGCGAGGTCACCGAGGCGTGGAAGAAGTACAACAAGCACGTCGATGTGATCCTCAGCCGTCAATCGGTGGTGACCTCTATCCGCGAGATCGTGCAGTTCATCAACGAGCGCGCCGCGCGCCAGTTGGCCATGTCCGACGAGGTGGCCACCCTGCTGGCACAGAAGAACGCCGCACCCGATCAGGTCTACATCGCCAGCCGCCAGCTGATGCTCTCCCAGCGCATCGTGAACAACGCCAACCGCGTACTCGAAGGCGACGAAGGTGTGGTGACGGCCGCCGACCGCTTCGGTCGTGATGCCGCACTCTTCGGTCGTGTGATCGACGGGATGCTCAACGGTAACGAGCACCTCAACATCGCCAAGGTGAAGAGCCCCGAGGTGCGCGAGAAGCTCGAAGAGGTGAGCGACCTGTTCAGCGAGGTGGGCGAGCAGGTGAGCGCGATTCTCGAACTCTCCCCCGAAATGTTCCAGATCTCCGAGGCCGTGAGTCAGGTGCTTTCCAACAGTGACGGCCTGACCGACAAGCTCTCTACCCTCGAAGCCGCCTACCAGGGCTACGCCGATACCCGTCGCTTGAGTGAGTTGCTCGGCTGGGGTCTGGCCGGTCTCGTGGTTGTTCTCCTCATCATGCTGGCCTACCTCATCCGTGTGGACGCTCGCCGTCGAATCTCCGAGTCGGAAGTACAGCGCAAGAGCATCGACGAGCAGAACCGTCGTAACCAGCAGGCCATTATGCGACTGCTCGACGAAATGGGCGATCTGGCCGATGGTGACCTCACCGTGAACGTCACCGTAACCGAGGACGTGACCGGTGCCATTGCCGACTCTATGAACTACGCCATCGACGCACTGCGTACCCTGGTAAAGTCCATTAACGAGATCGCTGGTCAGGTATCGGCTGCAGCCCAGCAATCCCAGGCTACAGCAACCCACCTCGCCGAGGCATCCGACCATCAGGCGCAGCAGATCGCATCGGCCTCCACCGCTGTGAACGAAATGGCCATCTCCATTGAGGGTGTGTCCAAGAACGCCGACCAGCTCTCCAACGAAGCACAGCGCTCGGTGACCATCGCCAACAAGGGTGCCGACGTGGTGCGTCGTACCATCACCGGCATGGACTCCATCCGCGACCACATCCAGGAGACCTCCAAGCGTATCAAACGTCTGGGCGAATCCTCTCAGGAGATCGGTGACATCGTGGAGCTGATTAACGACATTGCCGAGCAGACCAACATTCTGGCACTGAACGCCGCCATCCAGGCCGCTATGGCCGGTGAGGCAGGCCGCGGCTTCGCCGTGGTGGCCGATGAGGTGCAGCGACTCGCAGAGCGTTCCGCTGGTGCAACCAAGCAGATTGAGGCCCTGGTGAAGACCATTCAGACCGACACCAACGAGGCCGTGATCTCCATGGAAGAGAGTACCGCGGGTGTGGTCGCGGGTGCGGCCCTCGCCGAGGACGCCGGTCACGCCCTGGAGGAGATCGAGTCGGTGGCCAACCAGCTCTCCGACCTGGTACAGAACATCTCCAGCGCTACCCGTCAGCAGGCCTCTGCGGCCAGTAACATCTCCGATACCATGAACGTGATTCAGGAGATTACGACCCAGACCTCAGCCGGTACCAACGAAACCGCAACCGCTATTGCCAACTTGGCCCAACTGGCCAACGACATGAAGAAGTCGGTCGCGGGCTTCAAACTCCCCGAGTAATCGGTGGCTGACGAACCCGTGTCGGTGCCCATGGGTGACGACAGTGTGCCCGCATGGAAGCGGACCCTGCCGGACCTGACCGATGAGGAGTATCGCAAATGGGCTCAACTCCTCGAAAGTCGCACCGGTATCGGGATAAACCAGGCACGCAAGGCGTTCTTGGAGAGCAACCTGCGCCAACGGATGCGCGAGGTCGGCTACACGAGTTTTGACGACTACTACAACTATTTGCAGTCGGGTGGTGGTGGTCGTGTCGAGTGGGTTCGGTTGGTAGACAGACTCACCGTGCATGAGACACGGTTTCGTCGCCACCCGGCCTCGTTCGAGATGATCCGCACCCACTTCCTGCCGCAGTCGATCCTCGATTGCGGCGCGAAGTACCGCCTACACGCCTGGAGTGTGGGTTGTTCTACCGGGGAAGAGGCGTACACCCTGGCGATGTTGATAGACCGTCATCTGAACAGCATCGGATGCAGTCACTTCTACAGCATCACCGGGACGGATGTGAGCTTGAGCAGCATCGCCACCGCCAAGCAGGCGCGGTATCACCGCAGCAGCCTGGAGGGATTGCCGCCGAGCTACGTCAGTGCCTACTTCGACCCGGAGGAGGCAGGGATGTATCGGGTGAAGGAGAAGATCCGCGAGCGGGTCTGCTTCGTCCCCCTGAACATACAGGAGTTGGAGAGAGCTCCACTGGGCAAGATGGACATCATCTTCTGTCAGAACGTGCTTATCTACTTCGAGCACGATCGGCGCAAGGAGATCTTGGCCGGTTTGATCGGTTTTCTGAAAAAAGGTGGTGTGCTGATACTGGGCCTTGGTGAGGTGTTTGGTTGGAGTCACCCGCAGCTTGAGCGGGTCGCCTATGCCGATACCCTGGCCTATGTCAGGACCGCCGACTAGAGGTGCGTGCGCATGCTGATGGCAGAAAAGTTCGACGTCAGCACCCTTAACTGGGTAAAAGGAGAGATCGACGAGACGCTCAAGCAGGCGCGTGTGTCGCTTGAGGCCTATGTCGACAACCCGTCAGACGATGCGCAGATCCGCTTCTGCGTGGCCTATCTGCATCAGGTGTGCGGCACCCTGCAGATGGTAGAGCTGTTCGGGGCGGCCCAGGCGGCCAAGGAGATGGAGCAGCTGGCGGTCGCCCTCCAGGAGCAGAAACTCAAGGACCCACAGCCGGCCTATGAGCTGCTGATGCGTGCCATCCTGTTACTGCCCGACTATCTGGAGACCCTTCAGGCCGGACAGCCCGACACGCCTGTCTTGTTGCTACCGCTGATCAACGACCTGCGCACCTGCTATGGTGAGAAGGCGCTGACCGAGGCGGCAATTTTCCACCCCGATTTCAGTGTCGCGCCACCACCACGTGGTGCAGACCTGCCCAAGGTGAACATGCGCGCCTTGGCGCACAAGCTCTACCCCTATTACCACAACTCGCTGGTCAAGATCTCCAAGAACATCGATCTGGCCAATAGCATCAAGACCATCGCCACCGTGCTGGAGAAGCTGTTGGTGCCCTCGTCGCGACACGAGGTGCGCCAACTGCTATGGGTCACCAGCGCCTATGTAGAAGGGCTGCGCGGACGTGCCATCCGCTTCGACAAGGCGGCGATTCAGCTCCTGTTGAAGGTCGACCAGTTGGTCAAGGCATTGGTCTCGCTCGACGAGGGCGGGATTAAGCCCGAGCACCTGCAGGGTGTCTCGCGCGTACTGCTGTTCCAGATCGGCAAGGGCGAGCCCAAGGGGGCGCGTGTTGTCGCTGTGCGCCGCGCCTTCCAGCTCGAAACCCTGCTGCCGAGCGCCGAGACGGTACAGAAGAGCCTTGAGACCATGAGTGGTTTCAACTCGGGGCTGAAGAAGACCGTCTCCGCCGACGTGATGGAGGAGCTCTCTCGCGTCAAGGATGCCCTCGACCTCTTCGTGCGCAGCGACCTCACCGCGACGACGCATCTGGAGACGATCGCCACCAGTCTGGAGCGCATGTCACACACCCTCAGCCTGCTGCGTCAGGAGAGTCTACGTGCCACCATCAACGAACAGATCAAGGTGGTCAAGCAGCTCATTAACGGTGCGTTGAAGCCCGATGACCAGACCCTTATGGGGGTTGCCGCTGCCGTGCTCGCCGCCGAGTCCTCACTCAAGGATTGGGGCGGGGTGGTGCCGGTGGAGAAGGCCGACGACGCCGAGGAGCAGGTCTCCGAGTCCGACCACTCCCCTCAGGTGGAGGCGGAGCATCGCCGCGTGATCCGCCAGGTGATGAAGGAGGCCAAGGACGACCTGGTCAAACTGCGCGAGGGTATCAACACCTATCTGGAGAATCCCTCCGATCAGGCCACCCTGGACGCCATGCCGCTGCGTCTGCACCAGATCGTCGGCTCACTCTCACTGCTCTCGTACAAGCGCGTGGCTCAGGTCGTGCGTGCCTGTGGCTTCTACATGGTGCGCGAGATGAGCAAGGCGGGGTCACGTACGCCTGAAAAGCTCGATGCCTTGGCCGATGCGCTGATGAGCGTGGAGTACTACCTCGAGGCCTTCGTCGAGTCTCGCGTGCACCCGGCCTCCGTGCTGGAGGTGGCCGAGCGCGCGGTGAGTGTGCTGGGTTACCCCATCGACAGGCTGCCTGACGAGGACCTGGTCCAGACCTCCAAGACCGAACAGGGCGACGAGGAGGGTGAAGACCTCGGCCTCGCCGCCGAACAGGGCGCAGCCATCTCCGATGACGCCGCCTCCATCGTCACAGCACCGACGGCAGCGATAGCCCCCGTTGTACCGCAGTCCCCTGTCGCTCCCCCGCATTCTCCCGTCGCGCCCCCCGTCGAGGAGGCGGTGGTGGTCGAGGAGGAGGCGCTCGACATGGGTAGACGCAGCGCATCCGTGACCTCCCCTCCGGCGGCTACGCCGCCACCACCGGCCCAGGAGGCCGCAGAAGAGGAGGATGTACTCGACGATGAGATCATCGAGATCTTCATCGAAGAGGCGGAAGAGGTGCTGGAGAACATGGGCCAGTATCTGCCGGCATGGCGAGCCAATCAGGGTAACGACGAGGCGCTCGGCGACCTGCGCCGTGCCTACCACACCCTCAAGGGGAGTGGTCGCCTGGTCGGTGCGAAGGTGATCGGCGAGTTTGCCTGGGCCTTCGAGAGTATGCTCAACCGGGTCATCGACAAGACAGTGACCCCGAGCAATGCCATGTTCGACCTACTGGAGCAGGCCTACGAGGTACTGCCTGAGCTGGTTACCCAATTCAAGGATGGGACGCCACCCAAAGGGGACTATCTGTTCCTGCAGGAGGCGGCAGAGGATTTCTCCAAGCCAGGCGGGCTCTCTATGCCCCGGGGGGATAGCGAAAAAAAGTCTGAATCTGTAGCTGCTGCGGGCGCGGCGGCTACAGAGCAGAAGCCGAAGCCCACTGCCGACAACGCCACCAGCGAGCCCGCGCGGACAGCGCCTGCGCACAGCACCAGCAGTGAAGAGGTCCCGCAGATCGACCCTGTACTGCTGGATATCTACTCGAAAGAGGTAGAGAGCCATCTGGGCGTGCTCGATGGCTTCATCCATGGCTGCTATACCCAGGGCAACTGTCGGGTCGAGGAGCCCGTGGTGCGGGCCCTGCATACCCTGCAGGGGAGTTCGCGCATGGCCGGTGTGAAGCCGGTCGCCGAGTTGAGTGCTGGCCTGGAGAAGTACGCCAAGGGTGTGCAGGTAACACGCGCACTGGTCGAGCCGGTGGTGCTGGAGATTATGCGCTCCTATATCGCGTATTGCCGTGAGGAGCTGCGTTTTCTCGAAGCACCTGGTCGCGGTGCCGAGCCTGATCGTAGCTCGCTTGCCCGTCGCATCGATGCGCTGATCAATGGCGAAGACTTGGCCGCCGACTTCAGCCCCGAGGCTGGATTGGCCAGTAAACCCGAGGTCGAGTCGGCGCAGCCAGTTGAGGTCGCCGATGCATCGGACGAACTCACATTGGCGGATGTGACTGAGGAAGAGTCCGATACCGACACCCTAGAGACCGAGCCGGTTGCCGAAGAGGCGGTCGAGGTTGTCGCCCCTCAGGGGAGCGAGCCTGAGGCCGTCGACGACATGTTCGTCTATGACCTTGATGGGGCCGATGACGAGGGCGAGGGTGAGGAGGAGGAGGAGGAGACCAGCGTGGCCACTCAGGTGGTTGCGTCAGTCATTGCCGAGGGCGATGCCTCTGTCGCGCACGAGCCTGCCGAGGACGAACTCGCCACCGAGGTGTCCGTTGCGTCCGAGACCTCGACAACCGCTGCCTACAGTGCCTTCGATGCGCTGGAGGGGCTCGACCTGGAGGGGGTAGAGGCATTTCTGCCTGCTGCAGACGCCGAGGAGGGGGCCGACGTCGATGTGTCCGACACGACCTCTGCTGATGACTCTGTCGATGCCGTAGAGAGTGCGTCGGCCGAAGGCCTTGACGTCGCCAGCGCGGATGATTTGGCCGCTGCCTGGGCGCAAGATGACCTGCCTACCGATCCTGTGGACGAGACCCCAGGGGGGGCGCCGCAGATGGACCTTGAGACGGCGCTGGACGTGCCCGCGGTCGAGCAGTTCGAGTCCGGCGGTGAGCGCATAGCGGTCGACGAGGGCTTTACGCCGAGTGATGACGACTTGGCGCTGTTCGCAGGCCTTGGTATGAGCGACGCGGCAGCGGACGAAGCGTCTGACGCCGTCGCGGACACGTCAGAAGCGGTCCTCGACGCCGAGGAGGGGCTCGCAGAGGCGGCCGTGTTCGAGGTGCTGGAGACGTCTGATGACGAGGCGGCGATCGCGGCCAGCGTCGACGACGAATCCCACGAGGTGTTGGTGGTCGATGGCTACGACCTGCCGGAGGAGCCGGTGGTCGAGTTTGTCCCACCGGCCACCGCGTCTGAGGTCAGCCACTCCGAAGCGGTTGTCGAACCAGGCCACCACCACGAGGAGGTGCTGATCACCGAGGAGGAGCTGGACGCCCACAAGCCGACCGCCCTCGTGCCCCCTCCCGAACCACCACTGCCGGTGGTCGGGGTCGACATCTATGATTCGCCCGACTTCGACGAGGATGTGGTCGATATCTTCCTCGAAGAGGGTGAGGAGATCCTCGACGCTACCGAGAGCACCCTACAGGAGTGGCTCGACAATCCGAGTGATCACGACCTCGTGATCTCCCTGCAGCGCCAGTTGCACACCCTCAAAGGGGGCGCGCGCATGGCTGGGATCACCCCTATCGGCGATCTCTGCCACAGCTTCGAGACGCTCCTCGGAGCGGTCGCAGACGGCTTGGTGGCGCGTAGTCACGAGATGACCGAGCTGTTGCAGATGACCCACGACCGCCTGGCGGATATGCTCGGTCAGGTACGTGATCGCCAGCCGATTACCCTCGGTGATGATCTGGTCCGACGGGTCGATGCCCTGGCACGTGGCGCGGAAGGGGGCCCTCAAGATGAGCCGGGCGAGACCCTCGCTGGCGTACCTGATCTGAGTATGATCGAGGTGGAGAGCGAGGGAGAGGCCGAGGTGTCGTTGGCCAGCATTGGTCTGCCTGGGCTGGACCTCTACTCCGCCTTTGGCCATGCGCACCCGGACGATGATGCGGCGGACGCGCTTACGCCCGAGGTCGCACAGGTGGCCCAGGCGCACGATAGTGGCGCGATGCCTGAACTGACCCTGGAGCTGAGTGGTGTCGGCAGTGACGCCGACGACCTCTTTGTGCTCGAAGATGTGGACCCCGACGTGTTGGAGATCTTCCTCGAAGAGAGTGAAGAGATCCTCGACGCCAGTGAGGAGACCCTGCAGACCTGGGTCAATGCCCCGGATAACCGCGAGCTGGTCACCATCCTGCAGCGTCAGCTGCACACCCTCAAGGGTGGTGCACGCATGGCGGGCATCATCCCCGTGGGCGACCTCAGCCACAGCTTGGAAACGCTGCTCGGCAATGTGGTCGACGGCCTGCTGGCGCGCACCCCGGAGATGCTCAACTTGCTGCAGTTGACCCATGACCGCCTCGTGCAGATGCTGGATCAGGTGCGCAACAATGAGCCTATCGTCACCGGTGGTGACCTGATCGCGCGCGTCAACGCGCTCGCCGATGGGGATACCAGCGCCCTGTTGGAAGCGGCAGCGACGCCCGTGGCCGAGGGGCCCGTGGCCCCCGCCGAGCCCGATGAGGCCGAGCTGCCGCAGGCGCCGAAGATGGAGATGGCCAAGTTCATCGACGAGGCCACCACCAAGCTGCACGAGATGCAGGCCGAGGCCAAGCGTTGGCCGCAGCAAAAAGAGGATCGCACCGCCGCCGAGCTGCTCTCCGGCAAGGTCGATGCGATGGTTGCCGTGGCCAAGCAGCAGCAGGTGAACGAGTTCACCGACCTGAGCAAGAGCCTGCAGTCACTGATGCAGAATGTCCTCGATGGCCATGTGCCGGTGAGTGACGAGGTGTTCCGTCTGCTTCAGCTGACGGCTGCGCGCCTGGAGGAGATGCTGCGTCACTTGCGCATCAACGCGCCGGTACCCAACGGGCGCTATCTGGTCACCAGTATTGCCGAACACATCGCCGTCTGCCTGAAGAATCAGGAGGCCGAGCAACAGAGCGCGGCGGGTGGCGAGCCCGCTGCCGAACGTCAGCCCCTGGCCGCCTCAGCGGCGGCAACGGCGCGTGAGAAGGCGCTCGAACAGGCCGCCAACGATGCGCAGAACCGCCGTCGCTCCTCCCGCGTACAGCAGGAGGTGGTGCGTGTGGGCGCCGATATGCTCGACAACCTGGTGAGTTACGCCGGTGAGGTAAGCATCTACCGCTCACGTGTGGAGCAGCAGTTCGGTTCACTGCGCTTCAACCTCAACGAGTTCGACCAGACCATCGAGCGTCTGCGCGGCCAGCTGCGCCAGTTCGATATCGAGACCGAGGCGCAGATCATGTCGCGCCGCGAGGAGATCCACGTCGTGGGTGTCGAGTCCGCCGATTTCGACCCGCTGGAGTTCGACCGCTTCACCACCATGCAGCAGCTCTCGCGCTCGATGATGGAGTCGCTCAGTGACTTGACCAGCATCGAGTCGATGATTGCCGATATTGCCCGTGAGTCTGAGACGCTCCTGCTGCAGCAGTCACGTGTGAACACCGAGCTGCAAGAGGGGCTCATGCACACCCGCATGATGCCGCTGGTGGAGAATGCACCGCGCCTGCGGCGCCTCGTGCGTCAGGTGAGCACCGAGCTAGGCAAGCAGGTGGAGCTGCGCTTCCAGGGCGCCGAGGTGGAGATGGACCGCAATGCGGTCAATCGCATCATGGCACCGCTGGAGCACTTGCTGCGTAACGCCATCGGCCACGGCCTGGAGTCGCCCGAGGCGCGCCGCCAGCTCGGCAAGCCGGAGGTGGGGGTGATCAACATCGCCCAGTCACGCGAGCGTTCCGAGATCGTTATCCGTATCAGCGACGATGGCGCCGGCATCAATCTGGACAAGGTGCGCAAGAAGGCTATCGAGCGTGGCCTGATGCGCCCGGATGCCGACCTCACGCCGAAGGAGGTGATGCACTTCATCCTCGAATCCGGCTTCTCCACCGCCGAGGCGCTGACCCAGGTGTCGGGGCGTGGTGTGGGTATGGACGTGGTCGGCAGCGAGATCAAGCAGCTCGGTGGTGCGTTGGATATCGACTCGGTGCGCGGTAAGGGGACCACCTTTACCATCCGCCTGCCGCTGATGATGTCCGTGAGCCGCTCGCTGTTGGTCAACCTGGGTGAGGATATCTACGCCATCCCGCTGCTCAGCATCATCGGCATCGAGCGTATCCCCAAGTTCCGCCTGCGCGAGATGCTCAAGCAGGAGGGGGCCACCTATCGCTGGCTCAACACTGAATTCGCCCTCCTCGACCTGCGCACCATCCTCGGTGAGCCGCCGGACGTGGCCGAGGTGGGGGACGATGAGAAGTATCCGCTGCTGATGGCTCAGACCGGCGACCACAGCGTCGCACTGGCGGTGGATGGTCTCATCGGTAGCCGTGAGGTGGTGATCAAGTCGCTCGGTGCACAGCTGAGTAAGGTGCACGGCCTCTCGGGCGCCACCGTGCTGGCCGATGGCCGCGTGGCGTTGATCCTCGATCTGCCCTCACTCATTCGTACCGGTCTGGCCAAGCGCGGGCGCGTCGAAGAGGTGGTCGAGACCCAGAGCGCCGCCCCGGCGAAGCGCAAGCGCGAGGGTGCCGCCACGGTCATGGTGGTGGACGACTCCATCACCGTGCGCAAGGTCTCCGAGCGCATGCTCAAGCGCAATCGCTTCAATTCGGTGGTGGCGAAGGATGGCGTCGAGGCGTTGGCCATCCTCGAAGAGGTGATGCCTGACGTGATGCTGCTCGATATCGAGATGCCGCGTATGGATGGTTACGAGTTGGCCACCCATATCCGCAACTCCGACCGCCTCAAGCACATCCCGATCATCATGATCACCTCGCGTACCGGAGATAAGCACCGCCAGCGCGCGATGGATATCGGCGTCAACGTCTACCTGGGTAAACCCTTCCAGGAGGCCGACCTGCTCGAACACATCCGCACCATCCTGGCCGAGGACGAGGCATAACCGGCGCGGGCTGAGCCCTACACGCCGTGGAGATAGGCATGACCGAGACGAACAAGCCAGAAGCGATCGCCACAGGCCCCTTTGGTGTCGGTGGCAGCGAGGATGTGGTGGTGCGCAGCCTGATGGTTCCGCTCAATCAGGTCACCCTGCTGCTGCCCGCCACCGCTGTGGCGGAGGTGGCGGTGATCAGCGACCCGAGCCGCGAGACCGATCGCCAACCCTGGTACCTCGGCACCGCCATGTGGCGCGGTCTTGCCGTGCCGCTCATCTCCTACAATGTCATGTTGGGGCTGCAGGAGGTACCGCTCGATAATACCGCGCGTGTTGTCGTGATGAACGGGATCACCGGTAACGATGACCTGCCGTTTTACAGTATCCTTGCAACCGGCATTCCGCGTCTGCTCCAGGCCCGAAAGGGGACGCTGGACATCAACACCGCTGCGGAGCCGAACGCCCTGGTGGCGAGTCGGCTCTTCGTGGGTGAGCAGGAGTGCTACTTGCCCGATCTAGACCAAGTCGAGCTGACCCTGATCCGAGTAGGTGGACGGGTGCGCAGCGAGCAGTCGCTCGGTGTGGCTCGGGCCCGATAACGGAACAGGACTTAGTAGAGAGAACGATATGCGCAATCTGTATCCCGTCGGCGGTTTGGCACTCCTCTTTGCCGCCACCCTCGCCACTTCCGTGCACGCGGCGGAGACCCAGGATCCGACCAAGGAGGAGTTGGTGGCGCGGATCAATGCCGTCCTCTCCGATGAGGCTGCGCGTAAGGAGGCCATCGCCGACGGTATGGACCGCTCCGTGCTCTGCGCCGTCTGCCATGGCGCCGATGGCAACAGCACCAAGGCCGGCGTGCCCAACCTGGCCCAGCAGAATCCCGCCTACTTGGTCGAGCAGATTGGCAAGTTTGCCCGTGGCGAGCGCAAGAACTTCGTCATGCAGAGTCTGGCCAGCAACTTCACCCTGCAGGACAAGATCAACCTCGCCGTCTTCTTTACCACCTCCAAGGTGAAGCCGGGTCAGGCGGACGCCGAACTGGCCAAGAAGGGTGGGGAGATCTACCACCGTCAGTGTGTCACCTGCCATGGCCCCGAGGGGCGTGGTGAAGAGGGTTATGCCCGTATCGCCAGTCAGAAGGTGGACTACCTGGAGACCACTATCCGCCGCTTCCGCGATATCGCCATTAAGCGCGAGAAGGTCGACGAGGCGGTGCGCCACTCCATCCGCATGGAGCAGGCCACGCAGAACCTGAGCGATGCGGACATCCGCGCGGTGGCCGCCTTTGTGACCCTGCTGCCCTAGGCGAAGGTTCACATCAACGAAAAAAGGCGCGGGAGACCGCGCCTTTTTTCGTTGATGCATCGGGCTTTGGCTAGCCCAAATCACCCCACAGGGTCTGCAACGAGGCGAGGGCGGCGAGGCCCGCCGTCTCGGTGCGTAGCACACGCGGGCCCAGGCGTATGCCGCGATAGCCAGCTTTGCGCGCCGAGTCGATCTCCTGATCGGAGAAGCCACCTTCAGGACCGACGAGCAAGAGCGTCTCGCCCTCTGGCGGTTGTAGCTCGCGCAACCCCTGAGGACTCTCGGGTTGCAGCAGCAGGCCGAGGGCGTCGGCGGGCAGGGGTGTGGCGAGCCAGTGGTCCAGGTCGACGGCGGCCTCGAAGTGCGGCAGGGTGTTGCGCCCGCACTGCTCGCAGGCGCTGATGATCACCCCTTGCCAGTGCTCCAGGCGCTTATCCAGTCGGTCGCCCTTGAGGTTGACCACACTGCGCTCGCTGAAGACCGGCGCAATGCGCGTGACCCCCAGCTCCACCGCCTTTTGTAGGGTGAGGTCCATGCGTTCGCCCTTGGAGACGGCTTGCACCAAGGTCAGTGCAAGAGGGGACTCCACCTCACCTTGTTGGTGGGTACTCACTGCCACCCGCACACTACGTTTACCGCACTCGATCACCTCGGCGGCATACTCGCCGCCGCGTCCGTCGAACAGGCGCAGCGGGTGGCCGGGCTTGAGGCGCAGCACCTTACCGATGTAGTTGGCGGCGGCGTCCGGCAGCTCGATCTCGCTCTGGGCGGTGATGGGTTCAGGGAGGTAGAGGCGGGGGATGCGCATGAGAGCGGAGTCCGATGATGAGGCAAAAAGGACCTCCGTGTCCCCCGTGCCTCCGTGGCGCTTTCGTGGGATTTAGAGAGTAGCGAAGACGCGCGCAGCGGCGGCCACAGTCGCGGCGATGTCCTCATCGGTGTGCGCGGCGGAGACGAAGCCCGCCTCGTAGGCGGAGGGGGCCAGGTAGACACCTTCGGCCAGCATGCCGTGGAAGAACTTCTTGAAGCGCTCGGCGTCGCAGGCCATCACCTCGGCGAAATTGCCCACTGCCTCGGCCTCGGTGAAGAAGAGGCCGAACATGCCGCCCACCTGGTTGGTGGTGAAGGGGATCCCGGCCTTGGCCGCCTCGGCCTCCAGGCCGTCGAGCAGGGCGGCGACCTTCTGCCCCAGCTCCTCGAAGAACTCGGGGGTTGAGACCAGCTCCAGGGTGGTGAGACCGGCGGCCATCGCCACCGGGTTACCGGAGAGGGTCCCGGCCTGGTAGACCGGGCCGAGCGGGGCGATATGCTCCATGATCGCGCGCTTGCCACCGAAGGCACCCACCGGCATGCCGCCGCCGACCACCTTGCCGAGGGTGGTGAGGTCGGGGGTGATGCCGTAGTAGCCCTGGGCGCCGCCGAGGCCGACGCGAAAGCCGGTCATCACCTCGTCGAAGATGAGCACGCTGGCGTACTCGTCGCACACGGCGCGCAGCCCTTCGAGGAAGCCGGGGGCCGGGGGGATGCAGTTCATGTTGCCCGCCACCGGCTCGACGATGATGCAGGCGATCTCGGCACCCACCTCGGCGAAGACCGCCTTTACCGCCTCGATGTCGTTGTAGGGCAGGGTGAGGGTCGACTCGGCCAGGGCGGCGGGCACACCGGGGGAGCTGGGCACGCCGAGGGTGAGGGCGCCGGAGCCCGCCTTGACCAGCAGGGAGTCGGAGTGGCCGTGGTAGCACCCTTCGAATTTGACGATCTTGTCGCGTCCGGTGTAGCCGCGCGCCAGGCGGATGGCGCTCATGGTCGCCTCGGTGCCGGAGCTGACCATGCGCACCATGTCCATGCTCGGTACCAGCTCGCAGAGCTTGTCGGCCATGGCAGTCTCGCGCACGGTCGGGGCGCCGAAGGAGAGGCCCTGGTCGACCGCCGCGTGCACCGCCTTGAGGACATCGGGGTGGGCGTGACCCAGCACCATCGGGCCCCAGGAGCCGACGTAGTCGATGTAGCGGGTGCCGTCCTCGCCGTAGGCGTAGGCCCCACTGGCGCGAGAGAAGAAGACCGGCTCGCCGCCGACCCCCTTGAAGGCGCGCACCGGCGAGTTGACCCCGCCGGGGATGTGACGTTGGGCTGCTTCGAAGAGGGCGTGGGCGTCGGTCATGGTCGCTCCTATCAAGAGTCGTCTGAAGGGTTGTTGGAGGCGTTGTCGAGATCGAACAGCAGGCTGATGGCACGTGCGGCGACGGGGATATCGACCATGCCGAAGACGGCGTGGACCACCGCCAGCATGTCCGCACCGGCCTCAATCAGCGGCCAGCCATTCTGCGCATTGATGCCGCCGATGGCAACGATGGGCAGGTCGAGTTCGGCGCGGGCCCGGACCAGCAGCTCGGGGGTGGCGCGCACCGCATTCGGCTTGGTGCCGGAGTTGTTGAAGCTGCCGAAGGCGACATAGTCGGCGCCCGCCGCCGCCGCGGCGTGGGCCAGGGCGAGATCGTTGTAGCAGGAGGCGCCGATGATGGCGTCGGGGCCGAGGCGCGCGCGGGCCGCCTCGATGGCACCGTCCTCACGGCCCAGGTGCACGCCGTCGGCGCCTACATGGGCGGCCAGCTCCACGTCGTCGTTGATGATCAGCGGCACGCCGAAGGGGCGGCAGACGCTGAGCAGGTCCTGCGCCTCCCACATTCTTTGGCCGGGGTCGCCGGACTTGTCGCGATACTGGATCACGGCGGCGCCGCCCTGGATCGCCTGGGCGACGTACTCGACCAGCTCCTCGGAGGGGGTGAGGCGGTTGTCGGTGATGGCGTAGAGGCCACGCAGTTTGGCGCGCTTGTCCATCTCAATCCTCCTCGCTGTCGCGGGCCCAAAAGAGCCGGTTGGGGTGGTGCTGCCCGAGCCCAAGGCGGTAGCCGTTACGCAGCGCCTCCCAGGTGAACTCCTGCGCCTCGTGGATCGCGCTGAAGGGCTCCAGCCCGTGGGCCAGGAGCCCGGCGATGGCGCTCGCCAGGGTGCAGCCGGAGCCGTGGTAGTCGTGGGGCAGGCGGCCCCAGCTGAAGCTCTCCAGGTGGCGGTGGTTGCCGTAGAGGTGGTTGTCCACCGTCTCGGTCGCCTCGTGCGCGCCGGTGATCAGCACCAGCTCGCAGCCGTCGGCGAGCAGCGACTGGGCGCACGCCTCCAGGGTGTCGGCACCGGGGGCGAGGCGGCGTGCCTCGATGGAGTTGGGGGTGAGCACCGTGGTGTAGGGGAAGAGCAGGGTGCGCATGGCGTCCATCAGCTCGTCTGCCGCCAGCTCGGTGCCGCCACCGGCGGCCAGTACCGGGTCGAGCACCAGCGGGGTGTCGGGGTAGTCCTGCAGGATGGCGTGCAGGGCGGTGACGTTCTCCACGCTGCCGAGCATACCCACCTTGAAGGCGGCCACCGGCATATCTTCGAGCACTGCGCGCGCCTGCTCGGCGAGCAGGCCGCTCTCGGTGGCGACGAAGCGCTGCACGTTGCGCGTGTCCTGCACCGTCAGGGCGGTGATCACCGGGGCGCAGTGGCAGCCCATGGCGGCGATCGCCTCGATGTCGGCGCTGATCCCGGCACCGCCGCTCGGGTCGTTACCGGCGAAGCTCATCACCACGGGGAGGGTATTGGCCTGGGGCATGGCGGGCTCCTTGGGTCAGGCGGGCAGGGTACCGGCGGCGCGGGCGAGCAGGGCGGTCTTGGCCGAGAGCTCCAGCGAGCAGGTCCATTTATAGGCGAGGTTGATGCTCTCGGCGCGGGCGTAGACGCCGTGGCCGCGCACCACGCAGATGCGCTGCTCGGTGAGCAGGGCGGCGACCTTAGCCGGGGCCTCGGCGATGTAGCGCTCGTAGGGGATGGTGAGCACCGGCACCGGCTGTTTGAAGTAGTACTGCCCCTCGAAGTCGGGCGGCGCGAAGGCCTCGCCGTTGAAGGTGGCGGCGACGCTATAGGCGCCGTGGCTGTGCAGCACGCAGTTCACCTCGGGGTTGGCGCGATAGACCGACAGGTGCAGTGGCGCGTCGAGGGAGGCGCCCTTGGGCGGCTCGGCATCCAGGCGGCAGGCGATGAGGTCGTCCACCGTCAGGGTGTCGGCACAGGCCCCGGTGGGGGTGACCCAGATGGTGGCGCCGTCGCGCACCGAGGCGTTGCCGCTGTGGGAGTCGTTATAGCCGTGCTGGCGCAGCCACTGGTAGTGGCGGACCAGGTCGGCGCGCGGGTCGAGGCTCTGCATGGAGGGACCTTTAGAAGGGTTTGACGACGACCAGGATGGTCACCGCGATGAGCACCAACACCGGCAGTTCGTTGAACACGCGGTAGAACGTGTGGCTACGCGTGTTCTGGTCGGCGGCAAAGGTCTTCACCAGCTTGCCGCAGTAGAGGTGGTAGCCGATGAGCACCACCACCAGCGCCAGCTTGGCATGCATCCAGCCGCCGCTGATGCCGTAGCCGAGCCAGAGCCAGAGGCCGAGGGCCAGGGCGAGCACGGCCAGCGGGGTCATGAAGCGGTAGAGCTTGTGCTCCATCAGCTTGAGGCGCGCAAGTTCGGCGGGCTCGCTGGCCATGGCGTGGTTGACGAACAGGCGCGGCAGGTAGAAGAGCCCGGCGAACCAGGAGACGACGAAGACGATGTGAAAGGCCTTGATCCAGAGCATGTCGGTCTCTCCTTAGAGCATCTGCTCGATGCGCCCACGCAGGGCGGGCAGGTCGAGGGCGCCGAGGGTCTTCTGCGCGATGCGCCCCTGGGGGTCGATGAGCAGGGTGGTGGGGGTGAGGCTGATGCCGCCGAACGCCTCGCCGATGGTGCCGTCTGTGTCGTGGGCGATGGTGTAGGGCATGCCGCGCTCACTGACCATCTGGCGCACCTGCTTGATCGGGTCGTAGACCATGGCCACGCCGATGACGTTGAGCCCCTTGGCGCCGTAGGCCTGGTGCAGCTCGATCAGTTGCGGGATCTCCTCGATGCAGCCGGGGCAGGTGGTGGCCCAGAAGGCGACCAGGGTCGGTTTGCCCTTGAGCCGGTCGGGGCCGAGCTGGCTGCCATCGAGGGTGGTGTAGGTGACCTGTGGGGCGGCCTGCAGGCCGCTCGGGCTGAACCAGAGGAAGCCCACCGCGCCGATGAGGGCGAGGGCGAACAGGCCGATGGCGATCTCTTTGAACTTCACGGTTTGGCCTCCGGGTCGGGGGATGATGGCTGTGGGTCTGGGGATGCTGGCTTGGCGATCCCGGTGAGGGTGACATCGTGCTCCGCCAGGGTCACGCCGTGCTCCTCGGCCTTCTTGCGGCTGCGTGCGTCGATCATGGCGCTGGTAAAGGCGGTGGAGAGGGCCTGGTAGATCGGTACCGGACAGACCATGCGTGAGCTGGAGTAGGCGATGAAGGCGGTGGCCATCAGCGGCAGCAGCATGGTCTGGTTGTCGGTCATCTCCATGACGATGACGAAGGCGGTGATGGGGGTCTGTACCACACCGGTGAAGTAGCCCACCATCCCCAGCAGGATGATAGCCGGGCCGAGGGTGAGTGGGAACCAGAGCGCCAGGTCGGCGCCGATGCCGGCCCCGGCGGCGAGGGTGGGGGCGAAGATGCCACCGGGGATGCCACTGAGGTAGGAACCGACGGTGGCGAGGACCTTGAGCAGGGGGTAGAGCGGGTCGAACCCCTCGCCGGCGTCGATGATCGCCCGTGCCTCGGCGTAGCCGGTGCCGTAGGTGGTGCCGCCAGAGTAGATGCCGACGCCCGCCACCAGGAGACCACAAAGCGCTGCGAGCAGGAGTGGGTGGCGTTTGTAGACGGGGGCGAGGGCGCGCGAGCCACGGATCAGGCTCTGGCTGAAGAGGCCGCCGAGCAGTCCGCCGACCACCCCGCTGATGGGGATGAGGTACCAGTAGGTGATGGTATCCACCGCCGCGTGGCTGGTGCCGAAGTAGGCGTAGTTACCCTGGATCATCAACGCCACTAGACCCGCGAGGATCACCGCCGTGAGGACGATACCGCTGGTACGGTCCTCGAAGGAGCGGGCGATCTCCTCGATGGCGAAGACGATCCCCGCCAGCGGGGTGTTGAAGGCGGCGGAGATGCCCGCGGCGCCTCCAGCGAGGATCAGTGCCCGCTCCAGGTGATGGGGGGGGAACTTCAGCCAGTGTCCCATGCTGTACATGATCGCCGCGCCCACGTGCACCGTCGGCCCCTCGCGACCGATGGAGGCACCACTGAGCAGCCCGAGCATAGTCATCAGCATCTTGCCGATGGCGATGCGCAGCGAGAGGATGCCGCGTCGAGCTTCTGTGGACATACCCGACTCGCTGGCCGCCAGTACCTGGGGGATACCGCTGCCCTGGGCGCCGGGAAAGAAGCGTCGGGTGAGCCAGGTGGCGAACATCAGCCCTGCCGGAAGGGTGAGGAGGGCCCAGTAGGGTGAGTGGTCGATGAGGCCCATGAAGAGCTCGTACGCCGCTTCGCTACCGATGGCGAAGAGGGTCGCGGCCAGGCCTACCAGCAGCGCCCCACCCCAGAGGGCGGCGCGCACGCGCCAGGCCTCAACGGAGAGCCAGGAGTAGACGGGAGATGAGCGACCAGGCATGGGTGGGGTGGGGGTGTGGCTGGGCCTATGCGGGGAGCGGGCATGACAAAGGGGCACTATACCACAGCCCGGGGAGCGCCCCTTCCGCTTTACCGGTGCAGTCCGTATTATGAGCTGTTCGCCCACCCGTCCACCAATATCACGGGAGATAGCATGATCAAGGTAGGCATCGTCGGCGGCACCGGTTACACCGGTGTCGAGCTGCTGCGGCTGTTGGCCGCCCACCCGCAGGTCGAGCTCAAGGTGATCACCTCGCGCTCGGAGGAGGGGGTGGCCGTGGCCGATATGTTCCCCAATCTGCGTGGGCGCGTCGACCTGCGCTTCAGCGTGCCCGACCAGGCCGCCCTGGAGGCGTGTGATCTGGTCTTCTTCGCCACCCCCAACGGCACGGCGATGAAGATGGTGCCCGCGCTGCTGGAGGCCGGGGTGAAGGTGATCGACCTCGCCGCCGACTTCCGTATCCAGGATATCCCCCTGTGGGAGAAGTGGTACGGCATGCCGCACGCCTGCCCCGAGGTGGTGGCCGAGGCGGTCTACGGCCTGCCTGAGCTCAACCGCGAGGCGATCAAGGGCGCGCGTCTCATCGCCAACCCCGGCTGCTACCCCACCGCGGTCACCCTGGGCCTGCTGCCGCTGGTCGAGGCCGGTCTGGTCGACCTCGACCACCTCATCGCCGACTGCAAGTCCGGCGTCAGCGGGGCGGGGCGCGGGGCGAATGTCGGTACGCTGTTCAGCGAGGTCGACGGCAGCTTCAAGGCCTACGGTGTGGCCGGTCATCGGCACATGCCGGAGATCCGCCAGATCATCGGCGGCGTGGCAGGCAAGGCCGTGCCGCTTACCTTTATCCCCCACCTGTTGCCCATGATCCGTGGCATCCACGCCACCCTGTATGCCGATCTGGCGAACGAGCCAGAATCGCTGCAGGCACTCTACGAGCAGCGCTATGCCAACGAGCCCTTCGTCGATGTGATGCCCGCCGGCAGCCACCCGGAGACCCGCTTCGTGCGTGGTGGTAACACCTGTCGCATCGCGGTACACCGTCCGCAGGGCGAGGGGCGCGTGGTGGTCCTCTCGGTGATCGACAACCTGGTCAAGGGGGCCGCCGGACAGGCGGTGCAGAACATGAACATCCTCTTCGGGCTGGAGGAGACCCTGGGTCTCGACCAGATCCCGGTTATGCCATGAGCAATCTGGTTATCAAGCAGCATCGCCCCGGCTACTGGATCGGCTGGGGAGCGGTGCTGACGCTGCTGATGGTGGCAGGCAACTACGGTCTGTTCCTCTACTTCACTCAGCAACAACGCGCGGATGCCCGCGCCTTGGGTAGTGAGAACCTGCGCGTGGTGGAGGAGAGGCAGCGTCTGGAGCTGGAGAATCGCGAGCTGCGCGATACACTCGCAGTACTCGAACGCGGCAACCAGGTGGAGCACGAGGCCTATCTGCAGCATGTGCAGACGGTGAAGGAGCTGCAGGCCGAGGTGGTGGAGCTGAAGCGTCAGCTCACCTTCTATCAAGAGCTCACCTCCGCCGAGAGTCTGCAGAACGGCGTCAGTATCGAGAAGTTCATCCTCTCGGCCGGCAAAAAGCCACGCCAGTTCCACTTTCTGCTGATGTTAACCCGGGTATTGAAAAGTGGTAGTGTTAGCGACGGTACGGCACGGCTGGCCATCCACGGTCTCCAGGGGGGAGAGCCCATGGTGCTCGAACTGGCGCAGATAAGCCCCGCGTCAGGTGAAGAGATCGCATTCAAATTCAAGTACTTCCAGAACCTTGAAGGGGAGTTGGCGCTGCCCGAAGGATTCGAGCCCCAAGAGGTGCACGTGCGTGTCACCACTGGCGGCAAGAAGACGCCACCGCTGGAAGAGGTGTTCGACTGGTCAGTTGAGGAGTAGTCCCGAGATGTTCGGTAGTAGCAAGCGCGACAACAACAAAAGTAAGCAGAGCAGCAGCAAAAGCACCAAGATCACCACCCTCATCGGTCAGCAGACCGAGCTGCGTGGCGATATCGTCTATACCGGTGGCCTGCACATCGATGGTACGGTGAAGGGCAACATCTTTGCGGCCCCGGACAGCGGCTCGACCCTGAGCCTCTCTGACCGCGGTGTGGTCGAGGGCGAGGTGCGTGTGCCCCATGTGGTGCTCAATGGCAACGTGGTCGGCGATGTGCATGCCACCGACTATATCGAGCTGAAGAGTCAGGCGCGCGTCCACGGCAATGTCTACTACAACCTCATGGAGATGGAGCGTGGGGCCAAGGTCAACGGCAATCTGGTCGACACCTCAGAAGAGGACGACAGGGCCGAGCACGGCCACCGGGACGAGCACGACGAGGCTTGATAAACCCAGAGAACGACTCAATAATGATCGCCTAGTTCGTCATTAATCTTCTTTGGAGTTGCCCTCATGAGCGAGAGTCCCCTGATCTTTACCGATGCCGCCGCCACCAAGGTGCGCGAGCTGATCCTGGCCGAGGGCAACGATGCCCTCAAGCTGCGCGTTTACATCACCGGCGGCGGCTGCTCCGGCTTCCAGTACGGCTTTACCTTCGACGAGCAGATCAACGAGGGTGATACCGCCGTGGAGAACGCTGGCGTGACCCTGCTCATCGACCCCATGAGCTATCAGTATCTGGTGGGGGCCGAGATCGACTATACCGAGGGCCTGGAGGGCGCGCAGTTCGTCATCCGTAACCCTAACGCCACCACGACCTGTGGTTGCGGCTCCTCCTTCTCCGTCTAAGCGTCTCAAGCCTACGGCCTTGTGTGTCGTAGTCTCTTATCGACGAGCACAAAAATCAGCCCTGGTTCACAAACCGGGGCTGTTTTGTGTTATACCGATGTAAAAAATAATAGTAATCCTCGGCTTTGCCGATGGATTGTGTCTTGGTTAAGATTGTCCATCGACCTTATTTCGCCGCCGTTACGCGCCGTGGGTGCGTGCGTCCAACGCCTTGTGCGGGCGTGAGCAATCTTTTGTGGAGGCTGAAGCCATGAGCGAGTTTGTCCCTGGGCTGGAGGGGGTCGCTGCCACCCGATCCAGTATCTCCTACATCGATGGCGAGAGAGGCATCCTGGCCTACCGTGGCTACCCCATCGAGATCCTGGCGCGACATAGCACCTTCGAAGAGACGGCCATGCTGCTCCTCGATGGCAAGATGCCTAGGGCGGATGCGCTGGAGGAGTTCGACCAGCAGCTGCGCCGCAACCGCCGGGTGAAGTACAACATCCGCGAAATGATGAAGCATATGCCGGGCAGCGGTCACCCGATGGAGATCCTGCAGAGTTCCATCGCCAGTCTGGGTATGTTTTATCCCGGAAACGAGTGTCTGACCGGTGGCGATGTGTGCGAAGACCTCGACTACGTACACAACATGACGGTGAAGATCCTCGCGCGCATGCCCGGTATCGTCGCCATGTGGGAGCATATCCGCAACGGCTACGACCCCATCGAGCCGCGTAAGGACCTCTCCATCGCCGGCAACTTCCTCTACATGCTCAAGGGCGAGGAGCCCGACCCCGAGTACACCCGCATCATGGACGCCTGCTTGGTGCTGCACGCCGAGCACACCATCAACGCCTCCACCTTCGCCGCCCTGGTCTCAGGCTCGACCCTGGCCAGTCCCTACGCCGTCATCTCATCGGCCATCGGTACCCTCTCGGGCCCACTGCATGGCGGTGCCAACGAGCGTGTGGTGAGCATGCTGGAGTCGATCGGCAGCCCAGAGAACGCCAAGGCGTGGCTGGAGCAGAAACTGGCGAAAAAGGCCAAGATCTGGGGCTTCGGCCACCGCGAGTACTCGGTCAAGGACCCGCGTGCCACGATCCTGCAGGGGATGATGAAGGAGATGTGTGAGCGCTGTGGTGTCAGCCGCGTGTTCGATATCGCCCTGGCATTGGAGGAGGCCGCCGAGGAGCGCCTCGGGCCGAAGGGGGTCTACCCCAACGTGGATTACTACTCCGGCATCCTGTATGCCGAGATGGGCATCCCCACCGACCAGTTCACCCCCATCTTCGCCATCTCACGCACGGCGGGGTGGCTCGCCCATTGGCGCGAGCAGTTGTCCGACAACCGCATCTATCGGCCCACCCAGGTCTACACCGGTCCAGAGCTCTACGACCACTATCCGAGTATGTCCGAGCGCTGAGCGCGGGCACTCTCCCCGCAGTATCGTGGGCAGGGGGCTGAGGTTGGGTGAATCCCACCTCAGCCCTTTTTGTTGTCGAGCCGCTGTAGAGGGGGGCGCCAGCCTTGGCCTGGATAGACCCCACCCAGGATCACGGGTCGGTCGGCACCGGTGACCGCCGGGAGGTTGCCCGGGCGGCCAAACAGTGTCTCGCGTGCCAGCCAAGCGAAGGCGCTCGCCTCCATCCAGCGTGGCTCTACGCCGAGCTCCAGGGTCGAGGCCACGCGTATTCCACTCAACGCCGACAGGCGCCCCATCAGGGCATTATTGTAGGCCCCGCCACCACACACCCAGAGGGCACGATACTCGGGGGCGAAGCGGGCTAGGGCGTCGCTGATGCTCTGTGCGGTCAGCTCGCACAGGGTCGCCTGTACGTCCTGTGCGGCGATGGGGGGATGGGCGGCGAGTTGCCTCTCCAGCCAGGCGAGGTTGAACAGTTCGCGTCCTGTGCTCTTGGGTGGGGTTCGGGCAAAGTAGGGTTCCGCCAGTAGCGCTGTGAGTAGTGGGAGGTGAATGCTGCCCCCGGCGCCCCATGCCCCGCCTGCGTCGAAGGGCTGCTGTCGGTGGCGTTGCACCCAGGCGTCCAGCAGGATATTGCCGGGACCGCAGTCGAATCCTCGCACAGGCTCGCTGCCGCCCGGGATCAGGGTCAGATTCGCCATACCGCCGATGTTGAGTAGTGCCCTGGGGGCCTCTCCATACCCCAGCAGCGCAGCATGGAATGCTGGCACCAGTGGGGCACCCTCGCCACCTACGGCCATATCCCGAAGACGGAAGTCGGCCACCGTGGTGATACCAGTGAGTTGTGCGAGGGTGTTTGGATCACCGACCTGCAAGGTGAAGGGGGGGGTATCCAGCGGGTGATGGCGGATGGTTTGACCGTGGCTGCCGATGGCGTCTACCGCGGTGGGTGCAACGTTGGCCTTACGCAATAGGTCGAGGCAGAGTTCGGCGCTGAAGCGTCCGAAGGCCACGTGGATACGGCCCATGCGTGGGATTTCATCATTCCCCGGTGCGGTGAGTGCCAGTAGCTTGGTATGCAGGTCGTGAGGGATGGGGCGTGAGAGGGCCTCGATGAGGCGCGGCCGTTGTCCTTCATCAAGCAGTTCGACGAGCACGGCATCCAACCCATCGAGGCTGGTGCCGCTCATCAGGCCGATATAGAGCGGGCCCATGCCGCTAGTTGGCGGCGAGCTTGATGCGTGAAAGGGTCTCTAACTGGGTCACCAGGGGCGTGGTCTGGGCGATGAAGTCGGCCTTCAGTTCGGCGGCGATGGGTTGCGCGTCAGGGAGGTCGATGGTGAGCGGATTGCGGTGCACACCATTGACACGGAACTCGTAGTGTAGGTGTGGTCCGGTGGCGAGGCCGCTCTGGCCCACATAGGCGACCACCTGCCCCTGCTGCACATGCCCACCGTTCTGTACCCCCTTGGCGAACTTGGAGATGTGGCCGTAGAGGGTGGTGATCTGCCCACCGTGTTGGATAATCAAGGTGTTGCCGTAACCACCCTTGGTGCCACGGAAGATCACCTTGCCATCGCCGGCGGCCTTGATGGGGGTACCGGTGGCAGCGGCGTAGTCGACGCCACGATGGGGACGCTTCTTGCCCAGTACAGGGTGGAAACGTTCGCGTTGAAAGGTGGAGCTGATGCGGCGGAAGTCCACCGGGCTACGGATGAAGGCCTTGCGCATGCTGTCACCCTCTGGGGTGAAGAAGTTGCTCAGCCCATCGGCATCGGTGTAGCGCACGGCGCGGTAGGTGTGCCCCTGATTGGTGAACTCGGCGGCGACGATGCCTCCGGTGCGCAGACGTTCACCGTCGATGAACTCCTCTTCAAAGACCACGGTGAAGCTGTCGCCAGTGCGGATGTCGAGGGCAAAGTCGATATCCCAACCGAAGATTTCGGCCAACTGCATGATCAGGCCATCGGTGAGGCCTGCCTGTTTGCCATCGAGAAACAGAGAGTTCTGGATGGTGCCGCTGATATGGCGGGTGCGTACCTCGATGTCGCGCTCGACAGATTGGGCGTGCAGGCCACTCTCATTGCGTTCGAGAGCGATGGTGTGGTTGGCGTCGGGCTGATAGCGCAGTCTCTGCAGTTGACCGTCCGCGCCGACCTGGACCTCAAGCTGTTCACCGGGACGCAGATCCGTGAGTGAGTGCAGGCTCTTACAGGCGTCGAGCACCTCATACATCTGTTTCTGGCTGATGTTGAGGCGCGAGAAGAGCGCCGAGAGGGTGTCACCTCGCTCGACCACAGCCACCTGCCACCGCTCTCGGGCGCTCTCGTCGCCGACGAGGCTTGCCCGATAGACCGGGGTGTGTTGCGGCATAGCCAAGGCGAGGGTGAGTAGATCGTTGAGCCCATCGGTGCGGCTGCTGCGGCTTGCACCGGCATCCTGGATCGAGGAGAAGAGCCCCGCCATGGTGACGAAGCCGACGCCGAACAGGATGGCCGTGTGGATCGAGCTGCGACGGCGCGCAAAGGCCGATGGTTGTTTACTCACGTTCTTATAGTCTCTGTTGAGAAGGCTATTGTAATCCATGGAAAAACCTCGACATTCCCTCATTCGTGACACTACTCCCCACGACTTATGTGGTCAATGTGAATCTGTCACAGATCTGACGCAGGGAGTACCTTGCGCAGCGAGGCGGGCAGGTAAGGATGCTTATGCTACTCTACCATGTCCGATCCCCAATACGCAGGGGAGCACAGTTTGTTGCCATTAACCAGTTAAGTTTAGGAGCGATAGATGGCCACGGTTGAGGAGTCCCTGGAGCTGATCAAGCGCGGGTGTGAGGAGATCCTGATCGAGGAGGAGCTGATTAAGAAGCTCAAGACCGGTAAGCCCTTGCGTATCAAAGCCGGGTTCGACCCGACGGCCCCCGACCTACACCTAGGGCACACGGTGCTGATCAATAAGCTGCGTCAGTTTCAGATGCTTGGACATGAGGTGCTGTTCCTGATTGGGGATTTCACCGCCATGATCGGCGACCCCACCGGCAAGAGCGCGACTCGCCCGCCCCTTACCCGTGAGGATGTGTTGCAAAATGCCGTTACCTATGAGCACCAGATCTTCAAGATCCTCGATCCGGAAAAGACCACCGTGATGTTCAATTCACAGTGGATGGGTGAGATGTCTGCCGCCGACCTCATCCAGTTGGCTGCACGGCATACCGTTGCACGTATGCTCGAACGAGATGATTTCAGTAAGCGCTATAGGGGAGGGCAGTCCATCGCAATCCACGAGTTTCTCTACCCCCTCATACAAGGCTACGACTCTGTGGCTATGAGGGCGGATGTGGAGCTTGGGGGGACCGATCAGAAGTTCAACCTCCTCGTGGGTCGTCAACTTCAAGAGAGTTACGGACATGCCCCTCAGGTAGTGATGACCATGCCGATCCTGGAAGGGTTGGATGGCGTCAATAAGATGTCTAAGTCACTCGGTAACTACATCGGTATCAATGAGGCACCCGAGGAACAGTTCGGCAAACTGATGTCCATCTCCGACGACCTCATGTGGCGCTACTTCGAGCTGTTGAGTTTCCGTAGCATGGAGGAGATTGAGGGGTTCAAGACGCAGATCGCTCACGGGGCGAATCCTCGCGACATCAAGTTCGAGCTGGCCAAAGAGATCGTCGCACGCTTCCACAACCAACTCGCGGCAGAGGGCGCACAGGCGAACTTTATCGCCCGCTTCCAGAAAGGGGCCATGCCGGATGAGATGGAAGAGGTCACACTGAATGTGGATGGCGAGGCAGGCATAACGCTGGCCGTATTACTGCGTGATGCCGGACTAACCGCGAGCAGCTCGGAAGGGATACGCATGGCAAAACAGGGTGCAGTGAAGATCGATGGTGAAAAGGCGAGCGACCCGAACCTCGTGATCGCCGCCGGACAGACCCATATCTTCCAAGTAGGGAAGCGCCGTTTCTGCCGTGTTACGGTGGCGTGAGCAGGGTGCGACAAAAAAATTTCAAATTAGGTGTTGACGACCCGATTCGCGACTGTATAATGCGCGCTCTCTCAACGGGGAACGCCACTTAAGGCGCGAAACGAAGAGGTGCTCTCAGGAGCGGGTCAGCAAGCTTCGAAAAAAAAGTAGTTGACACAGAGAAAAATCAGCGTAGAATACGCGCTCCTCACCAAGGTGGGGCGGCTGAGAAAGGCCAGCCGGAAAGCTCTTTAACAAGAAGGTCAGACAATTTGTGTGGGCACTCGTTGGGGTTCTTGGCAAAAGAACTTCGACAGAAGTGACCAAGCCTGTAATAGCTTTAATTAGCGAAGTCAGGCCAGGTTGCTCTTTGTTGACAAAAGCTTAGG
>QKED01000019.1 GCA_003252455.1 Gammaproteobacteria bacterium | reverse complement strand
GTGCTAACTTATTGATACAAGTTATTTGAGCCTAGACTCATCCCTCTCAAGCTGATACGGAGCATTGCCCATGAACCACCTCTCACCGATCCGAATCGCCCTCATCATGGCGGGCCTGGCCTGCACCGCCGCGGCTGGCGCCGCCGAGATGTCCGACCTATCCGCCCGCGTGGAGGCCCTGGAGGCGGCCAACGCCGGAGGGGATTGGAGCAAGCGTATCAATGTCGGTGGGCTCGTCGAGGTCGAGGCGGTAAAGATGGAGGATGACTCCGATATCTACACCGCCACCGTCGAGCTGGACATCGAGGCAGAGATCAACGACGCCACCACGGCCTCCATCGTCCTGCTCAATGAGGATATAGACACCGCCAACGACACCGGCCTCAATGTGGATGAGGCGACGATCACCATCCACATGGGTTCCACCTATATCACCGCTGGCCAGATGTGGCTCCCCTTCGGACGCTTCGACACCTACCAGGTTTCCGATCCGCTGACCCTTGAGGTCGCTGAAACCTACAACAGTGCCCTGTTGTTCGGCTTCGACCTTGGTGGTATCTACGGTGATATCTACGCCTTCAATGGCGTCAGCCAGGAGGCCACCGAGGCCAACGACACCGTGGCCCAGTTCGGCGGCAATATCGGCTTTATCTTCGAGGGCGAGGGCTTCACACTCGATGTGGGCGTTGGTTACATCAGCTCCATGGCCGAGAGTGGCAACATTAGTACGGCGCTGGACGACGCGAGTCTCACCCCGACCACCACTAAGGGTCTGGCCGAGCTGGTCTCTGGTACCGCATTCCACGCCAACGCCGAGATGGGCCCGTTCGGGTTCATCTTCGAGCAGGTACAGGCCAGCGACAACATCGATGCTGGCCTGGGCCTACCGAGTACCGCCAAGGCGAGCAACGTGGAGCTGAGCTTCCAGCTCGATGTCGCGGGTAAGGACGCTACCCTCGCCCTCAGCACCCAGACCACTGAGGATGCCGAGTGGCTCGCTCTGCCCGAGAAGGCTACCTTGGCCACCTTCTCTATGCAGGTGATGGAGGCGACCAGCCTCGCCATTGAGTTGGGGAGTGCCGAGGACTATAGCGGCACCAAGAGCAACTGGACCGGGATGCAACTAGCCGTAGAATTCTAAGCCACTTGCATTACCCCCTCTCCGGCGGCGAGAGGGGGGCATGAAAAAGCCCCTGAGTCGTGAGAGTCAGGGGCTTTTTCATGCTCCACAGGCGTACATTCGGCGCTTCTAGGCGAGGTACTTATTGACCTTCTGTAGTAGTGTCTCGGGTTCGAACGGCTTGGTCAGATACTCATCCGACTCACTCATCTTGCCCTTGAGCTTATCCATCAGGCTATCGCGCGAGGTGAGGATGATCACCGGCAGGTCACGCGTCTGAGAGTTCTTCTTCATCATGTGTAAGACCTGATAACCATCGATGCCGGGCATGATGAGGTCGAGTACAACCAGGTCCGGGTGTTCATTCTCGATCTGCCCGAGCGCCTCGAAACCGTCTCGTGCCTCGATCACTTCATAGTTGGCCGCTAAGAGCACACGGGAGATGGACTTACGTGCAATACCGCTATCGTCGGCAACCAGGATCTTCGGTTTGTGCTCCACCGACACATTGAGCGGGTCGGCACTGCGGGCACCACGTGCGGCGGCGGAGATCGACGGCTGTGGCATCGCACTAGCAGTGGCAGCCCCACTGACAGAGGGGGCACTACGCTGTTTGTTTGCCTCCAGGGCACGGTCGTAGTTAATACCGAAGTAGAGGAAGATGTCTTGGTTGCTGAGACCACTCAGACGTTGCGCCTGGGCCAGATGCAACTCTTGGGGTCGAAAGTAGAATTGAGCCTTATCGATCTCGTGAATGAGCGGGAGTGCGTCCAGGCCCCACTTCATCTTGTAACCGAGTGAGACGATCTCACCTTTATCGAAGGCGACCTTTCCCCACCCCTCGTCCTCGGTAACGAAGAAGATGGTGCCGGTACGCTTCTCAAGTGCAATGGCAAGCAGCGACTTGAGAAAATCCTGTAAGGGCAACTCATGGTACATGGAGGATTCCCCTAGTTAGTGCTATCCAGGTCGGCAGTGTCGGGTAACTCACTGACCTGGTTCACTCGCTGCTATCCTTGCCGATCGGCAGGGTGAAGTAGACCTTGGTGCCCTCCTCCGGTCGGCTCTCCAGCCAGATGCGTCCACCGTTGCGCTCGACCTGCTCGCGGCTGAGGATGAGCCCCATGCCGGTGCCCATCTCACCTTCAGTGCCGGTCTCCTTCAATTTGCTGCCGAGGGAGAAGATCTCGACCTGAAGCTCGGGGTCGATGCCGATCCCCTGGTCAGCGACACACACGGTCACCTCGGCGCCGCTCGTGCTGGCGCTGATTTGAATGACCTGATTCGCATGACTGAACTTGATGGCGTTGGAAACGAGATTGCGCAGCACGCTCTCCAGCATCTCCAGGTCGCCAAACACCCACACCCCCTCAGCCCCACCGGTTTCGAAGCGGATCGACTTGGCCGCTGCATCATTGCGGAACAGGAATGTGACGTCGTCGAAGACCGGCTTGAGGAGGAAATCGTAGGGGCGGAAGCTGACCATCCCTTGCATCAGACCCGACCATGAGAGCAGGTTGGTGAGGAGGTGGTTGATGTTGTCTGCCGACTCCTGAGCCAACCCCAGGTACTCCAGCAACTCCTCGCGGCTCAGTGAGTCGGGGTCGCGGCTGAGGAGCTTGAGAATGCCGCTCAAACCACTGAAAGGGATACGCAGGTCGTGGGCGATGATCGAGATGAACTTATCCTTGCTGTCGTTCAGCTCGCGCAGCTCTTGTTCGGTGCGACGTAGGCGCAAGTGGGTGCGAACGCGGGCGTTCAGCTCCGAGGCGTTGAAGGGTTTGGTCACGTAGTCGACGCCACCGACGGCAAAACCACGCACGATGCTCTCGGCATCGGTCTTGGCGGTGAGGAAGATGACCGGCAGGTTGGCGGTACGCGGGTTGGCGCGCAGCTGCTCGCACACCTCGAAACCGTTCATCTCGGGCATCATAACGTCTAGAAGTACCAGGTCGAAGGCGTCCTGCGCGACACTCTCCAGGGCGGCTTTGCCACTCGTGGCAAAACTCATGTCGTATCCCTCACGTTGTAGGGTGCTGGCGACGATCTGGATATTCTCCGCGACGTCGTCGACGATGAGGATGTTCGGTTTACGCTCGGAACTCATCTACCTTCTCCAGGTATTAGCAATTACTGCATACAATAACGGACTCACTGGCTGACGCCTAGACAGCAATCAGTGAGTGACGTCGAGATTCGACCCACTGCTCAAACGCCTCTCTGGGCAGGGGCCGTGAGTAGAGATACCCCTGCCCCTCATCGCAACCCTCGGTGAGGAGAAAATCGGCCTGTGCCTGCTCCTCGACACCTTCGGCGATCACCTTGATGCCGAGGCTCTTGGCCAGATTGACCACGGTATGAGTGATGACCCGGTCATTCTTGTCGGTCAGTAGGTCCAGCACGAACGATTTGTCGATCTTCAGTTTGTCGATGGGTAGACGCTTGAGGTAGCCGAGTGAGGAGTAACCGGTACCAAAATCGTCCAACGCGAGGCGAACGCCCATCTTTCGTAGGTCACCGAAGATCTCTACCGCTCGGTCGGGGTTTTGCATAATAGCATTTTCGGTGATCTCCAGCTCCAGTGATTGGGCCGGTAGACCCGTTTCGTGCAGTACATCGAGCACCTGTTCCACGAGCGGCGAGCGCATCACCTGCAGTGCCGAGACGTTGACTGCCAGGTAGTCGACCAGCTCGACCCCCGCCTCACGCCACGCCTGGAGTTGGCGACACGCCTTACGCAACACCTGCAGTCCCAGCTCTAGAATGAGACCACTCTCCTCGGCCAGCGGGATGAACTGATCCGGCATGATGAGGCCCAGCTCTGGATGCTGCCAACGCACCAGGACCTCGGCACCAATCACGGCTTGGTCAGGGAGGCTGATCTGCGGCTGGAAGTAGATCTCCAACTCATCGGCGACCAGAGCACGGCGCAGGTGGCTTTCGAGCAGGATGCGCTGGTAGGCACGCGTGCTCATCTCATTGGTGAAGAAGCGATAGTTGCCCCCACCATGCTCCTTAGCCGCGTACATGGCCGCCTCGGCACTGCGCAGCAGGGTATCCCCATCCTGCCCATCTTCCGGATAGAGACTGATCCCGATACTGCAGGAGAGATAGAGCGAGAGGTCGTCCAAGGCGTAGGCCGGGGTAAACGCCTCCTGCAGCTTCTCGGCGATATTCGCCACCTGATAGGCGTTGTCGATATCCTCCACCAGGAGGATGAACTCATCGCCACTGACGCGCGCCAGGGTATCGTTGTCGCGCGTGATGTGCTCAAGCCGCCGCGCCACTTGAGTGAGCAGTTGGTCGCCGACCGGGTGACCCATACTGTCGTTGATATGCTTGAAGCGATCGAGGTCGAGCTGCAAGAGCGCCAGCCCCTCACTGTTACGCCGTGCCCGCGAGATGGCCTGATGCAGACGGTCGAAGAGCAGCTTGCGGTTGGGCAGGCCGGTGAGTAGGTCCCAGTCGGAGAGGTGGCGGATCTGCTCCTGAGACTGGCGCTGCTCAGTGACATCACTGAAGACACCGATGTAGAAGCGCACCTCGCCCTCATCATCGAGCACACTGTTGATGCTCTCGACCACCGGGAAGCCCTCGCCCCCTTTGCGCCGATTCCAGAATTCACCACGCCAATGACCGGTCTCGTTGAGGCTCTTCCACAGCTCATCGTAGTAGGGGGCGTCATGGGCACCGGACTTCAGCACCGAAGGCGTCATCCCCCGCAACTCCTCCTCCTCCCAACCGGTCATGCGCGTAAAGGCGTGGTTGACGGCGATGATCTGCTGCTGCGCGTCGGTGATGAGGATCGCCTCGGCCACATTGTTGAACACGCTGGCGGCCTGGCGTAGGCGATCGAGGTTATCGACCCGTTCGCTGATATCGCGTACCAGCACGATCAGCTGATTATCGACACGCCGCCCACCGTTGGAGACGGAGAGCTCGAACCAGCGGGTCTGCCCATCGAAATCGAGCGAGTAGGTGGCACCACTGCTGCGCCCGGATTGACGCGCCTGCGCCAACGCGACCTGGACCCGCGCATAGGCCTCCGTCGGGATCAATTCGGCGACAGTGTGATTGAGATAGCGATGGGGGTCGGTGTACTGCAACTCCGACTGCGGGACTCGGTAATCGACCACACGTTCCTGCTCATCAAGCACGAAGAGTTGGTCCGGCAGGGCGTCGACAATGGCATCCAGACGCCCGTAGGCACGGTTGAGGTCGCGCTCGACCGCCAGACGCTGCTCCGTCACATCGCGGCCGATGTCGTGATAGCCTCGCCAACCACCCGCCTCGTCGGGTACACCGACTAAACGCGACTCGATCCAGCGCCACTGCCCCTGCCGGTCGCGCAGGCGATAACTCACCTCGGCCGATGCCCGCCCCTGTGGGTACTCACTGAACACCGAGCGTAGACAGGACTGGTCGTCAGGATGGATCAAGGCGAGCCAACTCCCCACGGCACCGAGTTGCGTCGGCTCGACGCCGGTCAGCTCCAAAAAGCGGCTGTTGCAGAGCATGGGTTGGCCATCGAGACGGCGGTGCAGGGCCAAGTCGTGGATGTTGTCGAGGAACAACTGCAGCTCCTCGTGCGCGCGTTTGAGGGCGCTCTGCGCCGCCTGGGTCTGCTCCACCTGCCGCTGCAGGCTGAGGTTGCGCTCGCTCAGCTCACGCTGGGTACGCCGCAACGAGAGGTGGGTATCGACACGCACCAGCAGTTCGGCGGCGTTGAACGGCTTGGTGATGTAGTCGATACCCCCCACATCGAAGGCGCGGATCAGACTGTCGTGATCGGAGCGTGCGGTGAGGAAGATGACCGGTATCGCCTGCGTTGCCGGGTCTTGCTTCAGGCGGGTGCAGACCTCGAAGCCATCCATGGTGGGCATCATGATGTCGAGCAGGATCAGGTCGAAGCGACTGGCGGCGACCGCGTGCAGCGCATCTTCGCCACTGGTGGCGAACGACATCTCATAGCGCGTCGACTTGAGGATATGCGCGACGACCTGAATGTTCTCAGGGATATCGTCGACAATGAGGATGGAGGCCTTGTCACTCATGCGCACTGCGTCCTATGACCGATTGGGGTAGTTTAATCGGCCTTCAGGGAAGTAACAGAGATCCTGGTCGTGGTGAGACTCAAATCAGCCCCCGTTGAGCATGACATAGGCGATCACCGCCAACACCACCAGCACCAGACCAATGCGGTCGATATAGCGCCGCAATAGGCTCTCCATGCGTGCGCCGCCCCACACCATCAACCCCGCGACCATATAAAATCGCGCACCACGTCCGATAAGTGAGGCCAGGACGAAGAGCGGGATGTTCATCCCCACCACACCGGCGGTGATGGTAAAGACCTTATACGGTATGGGGGAGAACCCCGCCAAGAAGATGGCCCAAAAGCCCCAGCTATCGAACCACTCCCGGGCGCGCAGATAGGCCGACCAGTAGTGGCTCTGCTCCAGCCAAGCAGAGATGAGGTCGAAGGCGAAGTAGCCGATGAGGTAGCCGAACAGTCCACCGAGCACCGAGGCCAACGTGGTGAGCAGGGCGTACTCCCAGGCCTTGTCGGTGCGTGCCAGGGCCATGGGGGCGAGCATCACATCGGGCGGGATCGGGAAGAACGAGGACTCGGCGAAGCTCAGTCCAGCCAGATAGCGTTTGGCGTGCGGATGCACCGCCCACTGCATGGCGCGGGCATAGAGGGTAGAGAACATGGTCAGGCCTTGTTGCTTAGGTGGGTGGGGGACATGTGAGGCGTATTCACTGTAGGGGCTTGAGCCACTGGGCGAGGGCGTCGCGAGCGCTATGGCGGGTGAGGTCGGCGTGGATCGGCGTGATCGAGACGCGTCCCTCACGGATGGCATGAAAGTCGGTCCCGGGCCCGGCATCCGCCTCACTGCCCACAGGACCGACCCAGTAGAGAGGGCGTCCGCGCGGGTCGTGGCCCTTCACTACCGGCTCGGACTTGTGCCGAGCCCCGAGGCGCGTCACCTCCATCCCCTTGAGCTGTTCATAGGGCAGGTCCGGGACATTGACGTTGAGGATGACATCCGGCGAGATAGGTTCATGGCGCAGGTTCTGCACCAACTGCACGGCCACCCGCGCGGCACTCTCGAAGTGCTCACGCCCGACCAGCGAGATAGCAATGGCCGGCAGACCCAGGAAGCGTCCCTCCATGGCGGCGGCCACGGTGCCCGAGTAGAGCACGTCATCGCCCATATTGGCGCCAGCATTGATACCCGATACGACGATGTCGGGCTCGTTGTCGAGCAAGCCGGTGAGGGCCAGGTGGACGCAGTCGGTGGGGGTACCATCGACACGGATGAAGCCGTTCTCGGTCTCGGTGGCGTGTAGCGGATAGTCGAGGGTAAGGGAGTTGCTGGCCCCACTTCGATCACGGTCCGGGGCCACCACGGTCACCTCGCCGACGGCGGCCAGATAGGCGGCCAAGGTACGTAGACCAGGGGCGAGGAAGCCATCGTCGTTGCTGATGAGGATCTTCATGGACACGCGGATCTCCTGCAAAATCAAGCCGTAATGCTCGGCACGTGGGCGTGTGGACAAACTGCTACAATAGCGCACCTGCCAAGGAACCCGCCATGCCACGCCGCCGCCCCATCAGTGAGGAGGAGCTGGAGCTGTTTCGCCGCGAGGTGGCCGATGTGCAGCCTCTGGTCAACGACACCATCCCCCCGACCCCGCCCGAACGCCCCCAGCGCCCGCGCTTCACCGCGCGGGCCACGCTGGAACACCCGGCCCTCTTCTCCACCCAGGCGGGCACGGCCCAGGTACACGGGGGAGAGGCGCTCTACTACGCCGTCCCGGGGGTACAAGAGCGGGTGATGCGCCGTCTACGGCGCGGCCAATACCCGCCCGATGCCCTCCTCGACCTACACGGCCTGAGCGTGGAGGAGGCGCGCAGTGAGATGCTCGAATTCCTCGCCGAATGCCGCCAACGCGGGGTGCACGCGGTGCTGATCATCCATGGTAAGGGCTACAGCTCGCAGCAGGGGCAACCAGTGCTCAAAGGGATGGTCAACCACTGGCTACGCGACTATCCCGACACCCTCGCCTTCTGTTCGGCACTGCCTGAACACGGTGGTACGGGCGCACTCTACCTCCTGCTACGCCGCGGCGAGTCACACCGCTCAGGCCGACGTCGCCACTGAGCCACGATCCTCCAGCTCCAGAAGCTCGCGCAAAAGCGAGGTGGCAAAGGCACCGGCCGGCAGTACAAAGTCGAGACGCAGCGTCTGCGCATCCAGCCACTGCGCCTGCAACTCACGTGGCAGAACCCGTTGCGCACGCCGCTCGGGGCGAAGGCCCATGCGCTCCAGGCCCTCACGCAATTCGGGCCAGGCGGCGGCGATAGACAGCTCCTCCTGCACCACCGCGCGCGCGCTCTGCGGGCGTCCCGTGCCCCAGAGCGGCCCCGTGGTGTGGATCGCCCCGCGCCGTAGACGCTCGCGCAAGGCATCGTCCACCACCAGGGCCAGGGTGTGGTTGTCACTGCCGTCGAGGTTGAAGCAATCCCCGACCCGCGCCTCGCACCAGGTGCCGGCCTCTACCCGTGCGGCAAGCACCTGATTGAAGATCCACGCGCGCGCGGCCGAGAGATAGAGGCTGCGCAGGTTGCGCGAGATGCGCACTTTGGGTTCGGCGAACATGGCCAGCGCGCCGTGCACATTGCCGTTGGCATGGCCGAAGCGCTGCTCGCCGAACCAGTTCGGATAGCCGTGGACATTCAGCGCCTCGATGCGCTGGGCCAATGCCTGGTGGTCGGCCTGCACCGCGCGTAGGGTCAGGGTGAAACGGTTACCGAGCAGGGCGCCGGTGCGCAGCTTCTGCCCATGGCGCACCCGGCGCAGGATACGCGCACCCTCACACGGCACCTCAGGCAGGTCGACCGCAGTGTCGGTGGGCAGATGTAGGGAGAACCACTGCCAGGTGAGCGCATGGCGGTCCTTGCGCCCGGCATAGCTCACCGCATCGCTACCGACCCCGGCGGCCTGGGCCAACTGCCCCGCCACCCAGTCACTGTTCGCCCCACGCTTCTCGACCCAGAGCCAGAGGTGCTCACCCGCCCCACACGGCTCGACCAAGCCGAGCTCTTCGACCTGGAAATCCTCTGGGGCGACGCGCAACCACCCGCTGCCCACCGGACCGCCCCAGGCATAGGGCAGCCCCGCCAAGGGTGCCTCGGGGTAACGTACCAGGTCGATGCTCAAGCGATGGACTCGATAAGGGCAACGGCGTGGGTGGCGATACCCTCCTCACGCCCGGTGTAGCCGAGTCGCTCGGTGGTCGTCGCCTTGACGTTGACCGCCTCCGGCATGACCTCCAAATCCGCCGCCAGCCGCGCGCGCATGGTGTCGATGTGCGGGGCCATCTTCGGCCGCTGGGCGACGATGGTCAGGTCGACGTTGCCTACACGCCAGGCCCGCGCCTTCAGTTCGACCACAACCCTACGCAGCAGCAGGCGGCTGTCGATACCGGCGAACTCGGCACTGGTATCGGGGAAGTGACGCCCGATATCGCCGAGCCCGGCAGCACCGAGCAGGGCATCACACAAGGCGTGGATCGCCACATCCCCATCGGAGTGGGCGACCAGGCTACGGTCGTGCGGGATCGCCACACCAGCGATCACCAGTTCGCGCTCGGCACAGTCAGCAAAGCGGTGGACATCGAAACCGTGACCGATACGGATCATGGATGGTTCTCCTCGGCCTGTCGGGCAAGAAACAGCTCCGCGAGGGCCAGGTCATGGGGACGGGTGATCTTGAGGTTGTCGGGCTCTCCCTCGACCAGGCAGGGTGCGTGGCCGGCATGCTCCATGGCCGAGGCCTCGTCGGTGACGAGAAACCCGTCGGAGAGGGCCCGGTCGAGGGCGGCACTGAGTGCCCCGATGCGGAACATCTGTGGCGTGAGGGCGCGCCAGAGGCCATCGCGCGGCACCGTCTCCACCACCTGCTGCGCCTGATCGGCACGCTTGATGGTGTCGTGGATCGGCAGCGCCAAGAGGCCGCCGACCGGGTGGTCGCGTAGCCCCTGTATCAGGCGGTCGAGGTCACTCGGGCGCACACAGGGGCGCGCCGCGTCGTGCACCAGCACCCAGTCGTCATCCCCCCCCTCGCGTGCCAGCCGTTGCAGACCGTTCTGCACCGAGTGGCACCGCTCGTCACCACCGACCACGTGCCATACCGGCTTGCCACTGGCGATGTCGATGCTCGGCCAATACGGGTCACCGGCCGCCAGGACCACCACGGCACCCGCGATATCGGGATGGGCAAGGAGACGTGAGAGGGTGTGTTCGAGAACGCTGCGACCATGCAGTTTGAGGTACTGCTTAGGGGTGTCGCTGCCCATGCGCCGACCACTGCCAGCGGCGGGCACCAGGGCCCAGTAGCGCGGGTTACTCATGCGGGTCCAGGGTGAGGTAGAAGGTCTCGTTGGGACGGATGAAGCCGAGCTCACTGCGGGCCCGCTCCTCGATGGCCGCCTGCCCCTCCTTGAGGTCTGACACCTCGATGAGCAGGCGGTGATTGCGTTCGGCGAGGCGTGCGTTCTCCGCCTCTTGCGCGGCCACCGACTCGCTCATGTGGAGCAACTTACGATAGCCCCCCTCACCCAGCCAGAGCTGGTACTGCAGCGCGACCAACAGCGTCAGCAGGATGAGCGAAAGCATGCGCATGGCGGCCTCCGACCCCGACCATCCCGGTCGAGGTGGGTGATGGGTGGGTTACTTCTTCAGGTTGGTGAAGGTGCCCATGCCCGGATAGACCGCCTTGCCACCGAGGGACTCCTCGATACGGATCAGGCGGTTGTACTTGGCCACGCGGTCGGAGCGGGAGAGGGAGCCGGTCTTGATCTGGCCCGCGCCGGTGGCCACGGCCAGGTCGGCGATGGTGGTGTCTTCGGTCTCACCGGAGCGGTGCGAGATGACCGCGGTGTAACCGGCCTCACGTGCCATCTCGATGGCCGCCAGGGTCTCGGTCAGGGTGCCGATCTGGTTGAGCTTGATGAGAATAGAGTTGGCGATGCCCTTCTCGATACCCTCTTTGAGGATCTTCGGGTTGGTCACGTAGAGGTCGTCACCCACCAACTGCACGCGCTTGCCGAGCACCTCGGTGTGCGCCTTCCAGCCGTCCCAGTCGCTCTCCTCCATGCCGTCCTCGATGGAGATGATCGGGTATTTGTCGACCCAGGAGGCGAGCAGGTCGGTGAACTCGGCGCTGGTCAGGGACTTGCCCTCGGAGGCGAGTACGTACTTGCCGTCCTTGTAGAACTCGGAGCTGGCGGCGTCGAGGGCGAGCATGATGTCTTCACCGGCCTTGTAACCGGCGGCCTCGATGGCCTGCAGGATCACCTCGATGGCCTCCTCGTTGGAGCCGAGGTTGGGGGCAAAGCCACCCTCGTCACCCACGGCGGTGGAGAGGCCCTTGTCGTGCAGCACCTTCTTCAGCGCGTGGAACACCTCGGCACCGTAGCGGATCGCCTCACTGATGCTAGGGGCACCGACGGGGACGATCATGAACTCCTGCAGGTCGACGCTGTTGTCGGCGTGGGAGCCGCCGTTGATGATGTTCATCATCGGCACGGGCATGACGAATTCGCCCTTCTGACCGGCACGCAGATAGCGGTAGAGGGGCATCTCGGTGGCAGCGGCGGCGGCCTTGGCCACGGCCAGAGAGACCGCCAGCATGGCGTTGGCACCCAGGCGGGACTTGTTCTCGGTGCCGTCGAGTTCGATCATCAGGTTGTCGATGGCGGCCTGGTCGGTGGCGCTCATGCCGGCACTGATGATCGCCTTGGCGATCTCACCGTTGACGTTGTCGACGGCCTTGCGCACGCCCTTGCCCAGGTAGCGCGACTTGTCACCATCACGTAGCTCGATCGCCTCACGGGAGCCGGTGGAGGCGCCAGAGGGGACGGCGGCACGGCCGAGGGCGCCGCCATAGAGCATGACATCGGCCTCCACGGTGGGGTTACCGCGGGAGTCGAGGATCTCACGGGCCTGGATCTTGATGATGGTGGTCTTGGTCGGTGCACTCATGGCTCAGGTGTCTTCCGTTGGTTGCTAAGTTGGGGTGACCCGACGTCCAAGGCGTCGGGTGCGAATCTTGTTATCTGGCGCCTACAACAGCCCCTGTTCGATGAACCCGGCCTCTTTTACCGTGGCGTCGAGACGTTGCAAGGTGGTGAGCAGCGCCTCCATCTGGTCGAGGGGCCAGGAGTTGGGGCCGTCAGACTTGGCATTGGCCGGGTCCGGGTGGGTCTCCATGAACAGCCCGGCGATACCGCTGGCGACGGCCGCGCGCGCCAGCACCGGCACGAACTCGCGCTGGCCGCCGGAGCTGCCGCCCTGCCCGCCCGGCTGCTGCACCGAGTGGGTGGCATCGAAGACCACCGGGGCACCGGTGGCGCGCATGATGGCCAGGCCACGCATGTCGGAGATGAGGGTGTTGTAGCCGAAGGAGACACCGCGTTCGCAGACCATGATCTGCTCGTTGCCCACCTCACGCGCCTTGGCCACTACATTGACCATATCGCCCGGGGCGAGAAACTGCCCCTTCTTGATGTTGACCGGTCTACCGCAGCGCGCCACGTTCTGGATGAAGTTGGTCTGGCGACAGAGGAAGGCGGGGGTCTGCAGCACATCCACCACCTCGGCCACCGCGTCGAGCGGGGTGTCCTCGTGCACATCGGTGAGTACCGGCAGCCCCAGCTCGCTCTTCACCTTGGCCAGGATGCGCAGCCCCTCCTCCAGCCCGGGCCCCCGGTAGCTGCTGGAGGAGGTGCGGTTGGCCTTGTCGAAGCTCGCCTTGAAGATGTAGGGGATACCGAGACGCGCGGTGATCGCCTGCATCTGCTCGGCGATGGAGAGGACGATTGCCTCCCCCTCGATGACGCAGGGGCCGGCGATGAGAAAGAGCGGCTGATCGAGGCCGACGCGGTGACCGCACAGTTGCATGGATTATCCCCTGTTTCGCTCGGCCTGGGCGCGGGCCGCCTCGACAAAGCCCTTGAACAGCGGGTGACCGTCGCGCGGGGTGGAGGTGAACTCCGGGTGGAACTGACAGGCGACGAACCAGGGGTGGTCGTCCAGCTCGATCACCTCCACCAGGTTGTCTTCGATGGAGTAGCCGGTCACCTTGAGCCCCGCCGTGGTGACGGTCTCGCGGTAGCGGTTGTTGAACTCGTAGCGGTGGCGGTGACGCTCGGTGATCACCTCTTTGCCGTAGAGCTCACGCACGCGCGAGCCCGCCTCCAGGTGCGCCTGCTGCGCGCCGAGGCGCATGGTGCCGCCGAGGTCGGAGTTGCTGTTGCGCTCCTCCACCTCGCCGTCGAGGTTGGTCCACTCGGTGATCAGCGCGATGATCGGGCTGTGGGTGGCGTGGTTGAACTCGGTGGAGTGGGCGTCCTCCAGGCCACAGACGGTACGCGCGTACTCGATCACCGCCACCTGCATGCCGAGGCAGATACCGAGGTAGGGGATCTTGTTCTCACGGGCGTAGCGTACGGTCAGAATCTTGCCCTCCACACCACGCTCGCCGAAGCCACCGGGGACCAGGATGGCGTCCACATCGGCGAGTACACCAGGACCATCGGTCTCGATATCCTCGGCATCGATATAGCGAATGCGCACCTTGGTGGTGGTCTTGATCCCGGCGTGGATCAGCGCCTCGGAGAGGGATTTGTAGGACTCGGTCAGGTCGACGTATTTGCCGACCATGGCGATAGTCACCTCGCCGGTGGGGTTCATCTGCGCATCGACCACCGCCTGCCACTCGGAGAGGTCAGCGGGTTTCACGTCGAGGCGCAACTTGTCGACGACGATATCGTCGAGCCCCTGATTGTGCAGCATCAGTGGGATCTTATAGATGCTGTCGGCATCCATGGCGGAGATCACCGCACGTGACTCGACGTTGGTAAAGAGGGCGATCTTGGCGCGCTCCTCATCGGGCAGCGGCAACTCTGAGCGGCACACGAGGATATCGGGCTGGATGCCGATGGAGCGCAGCTCCTTGACCGAGTGCTGGGTCGGCTTGGTCTTCAGCTCGCCGGCGGTGCTCACGTAGGGGAGCAGAGTGAGGTGCATGAACAGGGCGTTGTCGTGGCCCATCTCCACGCCCATCTGTCGGATCGCCTCCAGAAACGGCAACGACTCGATGTCACCCACGGTGCCGCCGATCTCGATCATCGCCACATCGGCATCGCACGCCTGCGCGCCATCGATGATGCGGCGTTTGATCTCGTCGGTGATGTGCGGGATCACCTGCACCGTACCACCCAGATAATCGCCGCGACGCTCCTTGCGGATCACGCTCTCGTAGATGCGCCCGGTGGTGAAGTTGTTGCGCTTCGACATGGTCGTGCGCACGAAGCGCTCATAGTGACCCAAGTCGAGGTCGGTCTCGGCGCCGTCGTGGGTGACGAACACCTCACCGTGCTGGAAGGGGCTCATGGTGCCCGGGTCGACATTGATGTACGGGTCGAGCTTGAGCAGGGTCACCTTGAGGCCACGGGCCTCCAGGATGGCGGCCAGTGAGGCGGCCGCGATGCCCTTGCCGAGAGAGGAGACCACACCACCGGTAATGAAAACGTACTTAGTCATCAGAGAGTTGGCTACTTGTGGGTGACGGGAGAGGGCGTGCTTAAGCCCATAATTGTCGTCGTTTTTGCGTGCAGGCGCAACGGCAAAGCCGCCATCGCCCCACCGGCAAGGCCCTGCGCGCGGGTCGCTCCCCCTGCCCCGCTCAGGCGCTATGCCGGTGGCGGATCACCACCCCGACACCACGCGGACCGCTACGTTGCGTCACGGCCAGGAGCCGATCCCCCACCTGCAGCAGCTCGTCGCCCAGATAGATCAGCGGCAACCGCTCCCGCTCCCACGGTGGGACCCCCTGCTCCTGCAGCCACGCCTTGAGTGGACGGGAGTGGCCACCCGCATAGGGGCGGTAGCGCTCGCCCCCCTGGCGCAGGGTGACGCGCACCCCCCCGTCCAGCACGTCCGGTACGACCCCTTCGGTCTCGCTGGGCTCGGCCACCAGGTGTCCAAGCCCTGAGGGCAGCTCAAGTCTCCCCTGTAGGTCCCAGGTGAGGGAGAGCGACATCGGGCGTTCGTCACCCTGGGTGTGAAGGTAGAGCCGACCAGCGAAGCGGCGCACCCGCCACATCCCCCACTGCACCAGAGGTCGACGCCCTGCCCCCGCCTCCAACGCCTGGGTCAGCAAGGTCGCGAGGCGGGCCTCAGGCGGCGGTTCCGCCCCCTGGGCGAGGAGCCAGTGGCGCATGAGATTGCGACGCCGGTGGTCACTCAGGGGGGCGAGACACCGCAATTCAAGTGGGTCGAGCAGCGTGGCAGGGGCCACATCCAGGGCCGCCAGCTCGGCGTGCAGCCGGTCGGCCTCGGCACAGTGCGCCGCACTGTGGCAGAGGCTCTGCACGGCAGCCGGCCAGCGCGCCTGGAGTGTCGGCAGGAGCTGATGGCGCAGGCGATTGCGGTCGTAACGCGGATCGGCGTTACTCGGGTCCTCGACCCACTCAAGCCCCTGATCTGCCGACCAGGCTTCGAGCGTGGCTCGACTGTAGGGCAGCAGGGGGCGCAGCAGGGTCGCCGCCCCAAAGGGGCGCTGGGTGCGCATCGCCCCGAGGCCACGCACCCCGGCCCCGCGCAATAGGCGCAGCAGCAGGGTCTCGGCCTGATCATCGGCATGTTGAGCGGTGAGGAGCCAATCACCCGGGGCGAGCCGACCGGCAATGGCACCATAGCGCGCCTCGCGCGCCGCCGCCTCTGGCCCCTCCCCGCCCTTGGCGCGTGCGTCGACCATCAGGAGGTTATAGGGGATCTGACGCACACGACAGGCGTGGGCGACATAGTCGGCCCAGAGGCTGGCATCGGGGTGAAGGCCGTGGTGTACATGCACCACCTGCAGGGGGTTGGGCAGCTCACCGGCCTCCCGCAACAGGGACAAGGCGTGGAGCAGGAGCGTGGAGTCGTGGCCACCGCTACAAGCGAGCCAGAGTGGGGCCTGCGGGGGGATGGGGGCGAGCTGCGCGCGCAACCCCGAGAGCGAGAAGGCCATTTGCGAGGTGCGACCTCAGGCCTCTGTGCTGTCCCAGTGGCCGAGGGCCATAAGGCGCTCGTAACGCCGTTCCACCAGCGCCTCGGTGGGCACCTTCTCCAGCTCGGCGAGGGCATCCAGGAGCGTAGTGCGGATAGCGGCGGCCACCGTTGTATAGTTGCGGTGGGCACCGCCGAGGGGCTCACCGATCACCCCATCGATGAGGCCGAGCTCCTTGAGGCGTGCGGAGGTGATGCCGAGCGCCTCGGCGGCGTCGGGCGCCTTCTCGGCACTCTTCCACAGGATCGAGGCGCACCCCTCGGGGCTGATCACCGAGTAGGTGCTGTATTGCAGCATCTGCACCCGGTCACCCACGCCGATGGCCAGGGCGCCGCCGGATCCACCCTCACCGATGACGGTGCAGATGATGGGCGTCTTCAGACGCGCCATGACGAAGAGGTTACGGGCGATCGCCTCGCTCTGACCACGCTCCTCAGCACCGACACCGGGATAGGCGCCGGGGGTGTCGATGAAGGTGACGATGGGCAGGCCGAAACGCTCGGCCATCTCCATCAGACGCTTGGCCTTGCGATAGCCCTCGGGGCGCGGCATACCGAAATTGCGCGCCACCTTCTCTTTGGTGTCGCGCCCCTTCTCGTGACCGATGACCATCACCGGACGCCCCTCAAGGCGCGCCACACCACCGATGATCGAGAGGTCGTCGGCGTAGGCGCGGTCGCCGTGCAGCTCCTGGAAGTCGGTGAAGATGCGCTCGATGTAGTCACTGGTGTAGGGGCGCATGGGGTGGCGGGCGATCTGCGAGATCTGCCAAGGGGAGAGATCCGCGAAGATGCTCTCGGTCAGTTCGCGGCTCTTCGACTCCAGACGCGCGATCTCCTCGCCGATATTGATCTCGTTATCGTCGCCGACATAACGCAGCTCCTCGATCTTGGCCTCGAGTTCGGCAATCGGTTGTTCGAATTCTAAGAAATTGAGATTCATGGAGTCTGGGCCATAGGTTGCGACTGATGATTCGGCAGTCAGCCATTTTACGGTGAGAGGCGACGACTGTATAGACTCGCCTACACCCTCCCCTGAGGGATCAGGTAGACATCGAAGCGCAGCTTCTTGCTACCGACACTGTGACTCGGAGGCTGTCCGGCCAGCCATCCCGCCTGCTCCGGACGCTTCACCACGACCCGGGCGGTGGCCAGGGCGAGGGCCGGGGCGAGCAGCCCATCGGCGTCGGCATCGGGGCCTACCAGGGTGTGGAAATAGCGCATCTCCTTCTTCACCAAGGCGGACTTCTTGCGTTCGGGGAACATGGGGTCGAGGTAGACCACCTCGGGCGCGGGCGTCACCTGTCCCAGGGCCGTGCGCGAGTCCCCCTCCAACAGCGTCAAGCGCGTCACCACCTCGTGCACCTCGGCCACGGCGGCGGCACGCCTGAGCCCATCACGCAGCAGCATAGCCACCACCGGATGGCGCTCGTAGAGGCGCACCGGACAACCGAGTGCGGCGAGGATGAAGGCATCGCGCCCGAGACCTGCCGTCGCGTCGAGCACCGTGGGAAAGCGGTTGCCCTTGACCCCCACAGCCTTGGCGATCGCCTCCTTCAAGCCGCCCCCGTGACGCAGGCGATAGAGCAACGAGGCATCGGCCAGGTCGACGCGCAGCGGCCCGGGCGCCCCCTTGCCCCCCTCGCGTAGGGCCAGCCCCTCTGCGTCGAGGGCGAGATAGAACCCTGCGGTGTGCAGTGGCTCTGTCAGGCGCGGTAGCGGGTAGGCCTCGGCCAGCCCCTCGTGGCCGGGGCTTACGTAGAGAGGGAGGGTCATGCGCCGTAGAGATAGCTGCAGATGGCCACGGCGGCGACCACTGCGGTGAGGTCGGCGAGCAGCGCGGCAGCGAGGGCGTGGCGGATACGCTTGACCTGGACCGCACCGAAGTAGACCGCCAGCACGTAGAAGGTGGTCTCTGTGGAGCCCTGCAGGGTGGAGACCAGATAGCCCACGTAGCTGTCGGGACCGATGGCCGGGTCGTTGATCAACGCCGCCACCACACCGTAGGAGCCAGACCCCGAGAGGGGGCGCAGCAGGGCCATGGGCAGTGCCTCGGCCGGCAGCCCGAGTGGCGCGGTGACCAGGCTCAACACCCCGACTAGATAGTCGAGCGCACCGGAACTGCGCAGCATGCCCACGGCCACCAGGATCGCGACCAGGTAGGGGATGATGCGCAGCGCCACGTTAAACCCCTCCTTGGCCCCCTCGACGAACTGCTCGTAGATGGCCACCCCGCGCAGCAGCCCGAAGGTGAGGAAGGCGAGCATCAGCCCGGGGATGATCCAGGGGGCTATCTGCTTACCATAGACGATGGTCAGCGGCACCAGGGCGAACAGCACGCTGAGTGCCAACCAAGAGACCCAGGTGGCGTAGGCACCGTGGTCGACCAGCGCCTCGACACCCTCGGGCGTGGGCGTGTGAGCCGACTGCTCTGCGCTGACAGGGCCCTGGCGGAAGCGGCGTTGCAACCACTTGGCACTGAGGATAGCGACCGCCGTGGAGCATAGGGTTGCGAACAGCGTAGTGGGGAGGATGCCCGCCGGGTCGACAGAGCCGGCCGAGGCGCGCAGGGCGATGATGCCGGTCGGTAGCAGGGTGATACTGGAGGTGTTGATCGCGAGAAACAGCGCCATGGCGTTGGTCGCTTCACCCGGGCGTGGGTTGAGCCGGTCGAGCTCCTGCATGGCGCGGATCCCGAAGGGGGTAGCGGCGTTACCGAGGCCCAAGGCGTTGGCGGAGAGGTTGAGGATCATCGCCCCCATGGCCGGGTGGTCGGCGGGCACATCGGGGAAGAGGCGCACCATCAGCGGACGGATCAGCTTGGCGATGATGGTCAAGAGTCCGCCCGCCTCGGCCACCTTCATCAGACCGAGAAAGAGCGCCATCACCCCGACCAGACCGAGTGCCAGGTCCACCGCCCCTGCGGCAGTCTCGACCATGCCGGTAGAGAGGGCGTCCATGGGTGAGGTGGTGCCACTGCCCGGGTCCCAGCCGAGCTGACGTACCGCGGCGGTGAGAAAGGCGATGAGCACCAAGGCGTAGAAGATGAGGTTCATAGATGCGAGGATGACCCCATATAGACAAGGGTTGGATAATAGCCCGCGATCCTAACACGGAGTCCCTCGAATGACCGCCCTACCCCGCCTCCTACTGCTGCTCGGGATCCTGCTACTCACCGCCTGTGGCGGTGGCCCCGAGCAGCCACCCCTACGCCCACTGCTCAAGGATGCCCGCATCCTCGCCTTCGGCGACAGCCTTACCCACGGCACCGGTGCCAGCCTGGAGCAGGCCTACCCTGCCGAATTGGCACGCATGACCGGTCTTGAGGTGATCAACGAGGGGATCCCCGGCGAGGAGTCGGCTCAGGGGCTGGCGCGCCTGCCACAACTGCTCGACGAATATGAGCCGACCCTGCTGCTGCTCTGCCATGGCGGTAACGACCTGTTACGCAAGCGTGGCGAGGGGGCGTTGAAGGAGAATTTGCGCCAGATGGTGCAGATGGCACGCGCACGCGGCGTGCAGGTGGCGATGCTTGGGGTGCCGCGCCCCGAACTCTTCTCCCTTGAGAGCGCCGAGCTCTATGCGGAGGTGGCACAGGAGTTCGCCGTTCCGATCGATACCGAGGTGCTCGCACGGGTCATCGGCGAGCGCGCGCTGCGCTCGGACCGCGTCCACCCCAACGCCCAGGGGTACCGGCAGATCGCCGAGGCGGTCCAGGCGCTGCTGCACAGCGCCGGGGCGCTCTAGCGCAGCACCACCTTGTGGGCACACACCGCCTCCCAGTCGCTGAGGCGTGGATGCCCCGCCACCAGTAGGAAGAGGAAAAAGAGGACGGCCAACTGACACGCCAGTGCAGAGCCTGTGAGCAGGGTATCGACGAAGGCGAGCACGGGGATCAGGTCCAGGGCGACCACACGCAGGATGCCCGCACGCTGCAGACGTGCATAGCGGGCACTCGGCACCAGTACCGCCTCGACGGCCTGGCTACGCTGCTCCAACGCCTCGATCTGTCCGTTGGAGAGGGCGTTACTCACCCCCCACAGCACCACAGACACCAACGCCAAGAGTGCATGCACGCCCCAGGCGGGGATGGGCGAGAGCACCAGTGGCAGCGCGACCCCAATCCCCGGGAGAAACTGGGCCAGGGCCGCGAACACCACACCACCCAAACCCACACCAAGGGTCATTACCAACACCCCGCGGTGGTACTGCACCATCTGTCGACTGGTGACCACCTCAACCATTGGCGGCCTTTTTCTTCGCCACCTGATCGCGCAGGTAGACCGGTTCCGCCAGCTCGGCATCCATGTGTCGCCCGGCGGCGAACTCTGCCGCCGCCAGGCTGGCCACCGCCGAGGCACGTGGGAAGCGCTCGCCTGCGGCACCGAGCAGGCGCTCACCGACGCGCTCGGTGAGCAGCTTGCCGTAGCTCTGCCAGCCGGTGCCGACGCCGAAGATGCGCCCCTGCTCTGGGATCGGCATCTCCTCGGGGCGACTAATCCCCTCCTGCCCGATCAGGCTCACCACCCCATCACGGCCGCGGGCGAAGGCCCCCCAGTAGACCTCCTCCATACGTGCATCGATTACCGCCAAGAGCGTCTCCGCCAGCGTCTCCTCCAGCGCGGCCTGGGCCATCGCGGCGAGGGAGGAGACGGGGATCACCGGCAGATAGGCCCCAAAGGCGATGCCCTGCGCCACACCGATACCGATCCGCACCCCGGTAAAGGCCCCCGGGCCACGCCCAAAGGCGATCGCGTCGAACTCCGTGGGCGCCATACCCGCCTCGCCGAGCAACTCGTCGAGCATGGGCAGGATCAGGTTGGTGTGTTCGCGCGGGGCGACGGTGAAGCGCTCGATGATCTCACCGTCGATCCACAGGGCGGCGCTACACGCCTCGGTGCAGGTATCCAGGGCGATCAGTTTCATGGTCTTGACCGTGGTGGGTGACGCCACGCCCAAGGGGCGTGGCAGGGTGGGATTTAGAAGCTGTAGGAGATGCCGATGGCGATGGCGGGGTAGAGCTTGAACTCGCTCATGTCATCCTCGGCCTTGGCCGCCTCACGGTCCAGGTCGGCCTGGGGCACGCTGCCGAGTGCACCGCCGCTGGCCTTGAGATCGAACGCGGGGGAACCCTGGGCGATGACGCCGAGGTCGGCACTGAAACCGAGGCCGCTACCACTACCTGCGCTGCCCCAGCCGAGGCCCACATAGTAGCCGTTGTCGAAGGTAACGGTGCCGGCCAACGTACCAATCTGGCTCGGGGTGTAGGTGTTGTCGCCAATCTGCTGATTGCTAGACGGGGTGGCGGTGAGCTTGAACTCGTTATTGTTGATCACGTAACCGAGGCTCAGGCGGAAGCCCCCCTCGAAGGGGTGCCAGTCACCGACGATGGCGATGGTGGAGAGGTCGAGCTCGGCATCGTAGTCGATATCGTCCTGGGTCATGGTGTCGGTGACCGACAGGGTGTTGAAGCCGACGCGGGCGCTCCAGGTGGGATTGTAGGCCTTGGTCAGCTCCAGTCCATAACCCAGGGTACCGCCCTTGAGGGTGACGCCCATACCGAGCAGCTCGTCGGCTTGGGCCGTCGAAGCGCCGCCAAGGGCCAAGGCAGCAGCGAGGATCGGGGTGGCGATTTTATTCATGCGAGTCTCCAACTGTGGTCGTGCACGATAATGGCGAAGAGTTTACTGCCCGAGGGGGGGATGTCCACTCTCCTCCGGTGAAATCTGGTGTCATGTATTTTCTTTAACAATCTCACCGCGATGATAGCGAAAGAAGCGCTCGATCACCTCGGGGCGACGGGTGCGCGTCATAGGGGGTAGGGCATCGAGGAAGATCTGCCCATAGGGCTTGTCGACCAGGCGGCGGTCGCAGATGGCCAACACCCCATAGTCGGTCACGTCGCGGATCAAGCGGCCCACCCCCTGCTTGAGGGTAATCACTGCTTGCGGTAGCTGAAACTCCATAAACGGATTGCCGCCGTTGCGGCGCATCGCCTCCAGCCGCGCCTGCAGCACCGGGTCGCCGGGCGAGGCGAAGGGGAGCTTGTCGATGATCACGCACGAGAGCGCCTCTCCGCGCACATCCACACCCTCCCAGAAACTACCTGTACCGAGCAGCACGGCATTACCCAGCGCACGAAAGCGTTCGAGCAGTGCACCGCGAGGTTCATCGCCCTGCACCAGCAAGGGGTAGTCGATCTTCTCGCGCAGCTCCTCGGCCGCCTCGCGTAGGGCGCGGTGGCTGGTGAAGAGCAGGAAGGCGCGCCCACGACTCTGGGTCAGCAGGGGCAAGGCGGCATCGAGCACCGCGCGGGTATGCTCTGGGCTGGTGGGCAGAGGCAGATTCTCGGGGAGGTAGAGCAGCGCCTGATGGGGGAAGTTGAAGGGCGAACCCCACTGGTGAGTCTGCGCCGTTTCTATCCCCATCTGGGCCATGAAATGGTCGAAACTCTCGCCTACCGCCAGGGTGGCTGAGGTGAAGATCCAGGCACGCGCCTGCGCCTCCATCTGCTCACGCAGCTGTCGTGCCACCTCTAGTGGGGTGTGATTGATGGAGAAGGAGCGGGTGTGCGTCTCGAACCAGTGGATGGTCTGCTCAGGTGGTGGTGCGGTAAGAAGGCGCAGCCGCTCCAGCAACTCTCGTGCGCGTCGTTCGACCCCCTCCAACCCCTTGCCGCGCGGGGCGATCGGCCCTAGACGCTCACACAATTCGACCAGAGACGCCTCCAACTGCGCCAGGCCATCGTTCACCACCTTGCTGTTGGCCACCTCGTGCCAACCACCGCGACGCTGTTCGGTACCAAAGGCGAGGCGTAGGTCACGTGCGGCCTTCTCCAGCGCCTCGGCCGCATCACGCACACGGCGGTCATCACCCGCCTCCTTCAGGTCCTCGGCGACGGTATCGTGCGCCAACTCCAGCAGTTGGTTACCGGTCAAGGTCAGGCCGAAGAAGTTGGAGGCGGTCTCGGGGACCTGGTGCGCCTCGTCGAGGATAAAGGCGTTGGCCCCAGGGAGCAGTTCGCCAAAGCCCTCCTCGCGCATCGCCAGGTCGGCGAAGAGGAGATGGTGATTGACCACGACCACGTCCGCCTCCTGTGCCCGGCGTCGGGCGAGCACCAGGTGGCACTGGTTGAGCACCGGACACTCACCACCCAGACAGTTGTCGGCAGTGGAGGTGACGATGGGCCAGATGGCGGCATCTTCGGCCAGACGGCTCTCGGCGATATCACCGCTCTGGGTCGTACCTGACCAGGTGCGGACCTTCTGCAGATCCACCTGCTGCTGTCGCGTGAAGAGCAGCCCCTCGTTGAGCGCCACATCGAGACGGTGACGGCAGAGGTAGTTGGCACGCCCCTTGAGAAGCGCCACGTCCACCGAGAGACCGAGCGCCTTGCGCACTAACGGTAGGTCTTTGTTGAACAACTGGTCCTGGAGGTTCTTAGTGCCGGTGGAGACGATCACCTTCAACCCGGAGAGCAGTGCCGGTACCAGATAAGCCAGGGTCTTGCCCGTACCGGTGCCCGCCTCGGCCACTAGAACCTGTCCCGACTTGAGCGCATCGAACACCGCATCGGCCATCTCCTGCTGCGGCGCACGGGGTGCAAAGCCCTCTAGTTGGGTGGCGAAGGGCCCGTCTGGCCCGAGGATGTCCGAGGGTCGTTGCATGAGGTCTACGCGTCATCAGATAGCGCCAGTATATCACCCAAGCCAGTGGCACCGGGGCTGTTCCCACAGGGGCTGGCCTGGTGTCACAATCCTCGGCAGTACCACCGCGCCACGCACCCCGGAGTCCCCCATGAGCAGTCGTAAGAGCGGCTATCTGATCCTCCTCTCCCTGATCTTTCTCGTCGAGTGGGCATATCTCGCCATCGACCCTCTGGACCGCAAAGACTGGCTCTTGGAAAACCTATTGGTGTTCGGCTTCGTCGCCCTACTGGTGGCCACACGCAGGCGCTTCCCCCTCTCGGGCGTCTCCTACACGCTCATCTGGCTCTTTCTCAGCCTGCACGAGGTAGGCTCGCACTACACCTATGCGCTGGTCCCCTACGACGATTGGTGGCGACACTACACAGGTGAGTCGCTCAATGCCCTGTTCGGTTTCGAGCGCAACCATTTCGACCGCCTGGTGCACTTCTCCTACGGCCTGCTGCTCGCCTACCCGATCCGCGAACTCTTCGTGCGGGTGGCCGAGACACGAGGCTTCTGGGCCTATTTCCTGCCGCTCGATCTGACCATGTCCACCTCCATGCTCTACGAGCTGGTAGAGTGGGGTGTCGCCGAGTTGGTGGGGGGTGACCTGGGAATGGCCTATCTCGGCACCCAGGGCGATGTGTGGGATGCGCACAAGGATATGGGGCTGGCCAGTCTCGGGGCCCTCATCGCGATGCTCCTGACCGCATTGATCAATCTGGCGTTACAGCGTGACTTTGCCCAGGAGATGGCCGATAGCCTCAAGGTGAAGGGGGTACAGCCACTGGGAGAGGAGGAGATCGCGAGGATGCTGCGCAATCGTCAGTAGGTAATGGCGTATTCGGTAGGATGTAGATGAGACGGGGGCAGCATCGCGCCCCCGTCGCATGGCCACTATTGAGCGCCGTCGACAGGCACGGCGGGTGCTGGCTGTACCGCGACCATCTGCTCGCGGTTCTTTTCGACCAGATTGATGCTGATCCCACTCACCGCGACGAGGTCGTCGATCGTGGCAAACGGGCCGTGGGCGTCACGGTAGGCGATGATCGCCTCGGCCTTCTTCTGCCCGACACCGTGGATCGCCGTAGCGAGCTCCGAGGCCGTGGCACTGTTGATATCGATCGTCTCGGCGGCATGCAGCGACCCGACAAGGGCTGACGCGAGCAGCAGCGGGGCGAACAGGGTTGCGCGTAGGGTTGGCATATCTCCTCCATGATTGGCTTGTGGTTTGTACGTCGGCAATGCGACCTAACAAGCCTACTACGCAACCTGAAATCCGGTTAGGGCCCTACGCTCTCCCTCCTATGCGAGACGGCCAGATCGCACTGTAGGGAACTAGCCCTTGAGTTCATCCTCGATACGCCCGAGGGCCACCAGCGGGTCCTCGGCGCCGGTAATGGGACGACCGATCACCAGATAATCGGCGCCATCGGCGATGGCCTCGGCCGGTGTCTTGATGCGCTTCTGGTCGCCGGTCGCCGACCATGCCGGGCGGATCCCAGGGGTGACCAGGGTGAATTCGTTGCCGATGGTCTCGCGCAGTGGAACCACCTCTTGCGGCGAGCAGACCACACCGTCGGCACCGGCACGTTGGGTCAACGAGGCGAGGCGCAGCACATTGTCCACTGGGGTCCCCTCCAGGCCGATCTCAGCGATATCCTCCTGAGCCATGCTGGTGAGGATGGTGACAGCGATGAGCAGCGGTCGATGACGCTCCTGCTCCAGTGCCTCGCGCGCGGCCTCGATCATGCGCCGCCCACCCAGGGCATGCACATTGACCATCCATACCCCGAGGGCCGCAGCGGCACGCACAGCACCCGCCACCGTGTTGGGGATGTCGTGATACTTGAGATCGAGGAACACCTCGTAACCCAGCCCGGTCAACCGCTCCACCAGCGCCGGCCCACCCCGGGTGAACAGCTCCTTCCCAACCTTGAGTCGGCAGCGGGTCGGGTCGAGACGTGCCACGAGGTCGAGGGCGGATTGTGGGTCGGAGTAGTCGAGGGCCACCAGGATGCGTGGGCCGTGTTCACCAGTCATGTGTCACCTTTCAATGCTGTGGAGTGTCCAGGGCGATGCCCGGACGTATGGTATCCCATCCCTTACAACTGGGGCACTGCCAGTGCAGCGACTTACCGCTGAAGCCACAGCGTCGGCAACTGTATTTGGGCGTCGCCTCCACCAGGCGCGCGGTGAGCTCACGCAGTAGCTGCAAGCGTGTCTGCTCCGGCGCATCGGAGGGTTGAGCGTGAGAGAGCAGGTCGAGATAGCAGGCGATGCCGTGCAGTGTCGGGTGTTCCTGCAGATACCCCTCCAGAAACCCGCTCGCCGCCTCCATGCCGGTGTGATGGGCGAGCCGCCGGGTCAGGGCCAGCGAGAGCGCCGTATCTGGATGCCGCCGCAGCAACTGGCGCAGGTAGCTGTCCAACTCCCCCTCCTGGCCCATGCGTGCATGCACCTCCACCAGTAGCGGCAGGGCGTCGAGCAGGTGGGCCGGCTCTTGCGCCTCCACCTGGTGCAGCGCTTTGAGGGCGGCACCGAGGTCGTCACGCTCCATGTAGAGTTCAGCGATGAGCAGATTGGCGCGTACGTTCTCTTTGGCCTCGACCAGGGCACGCCTGCACAGCTTGAGCGCACGCTCTACGTCACCCTGGTGCGCCGCCTGCTCGGCCAGCTCGCAATGAAAGTGGCTGAGGAGTGTGGCACGTGGCTGTGGTGCGTTCTCATCCAACTGGCGAGCGATGTTGATGGCCCGCTCCCACTCCTTCTCCTGCTGATAGATCTGCACGAGTTGCCCGAGTGCGATCTGCTTGTGCTGACTGTCGGCGAGGAGTTGCTGGAAGATCCCCTCGGCGCGATCGAGCAAACCGGCGGTCATGTAGTCTCGACCCAGTTCCAGCAGCGCCTGATTGCGTTGACTGCGGGTCAATGTGGGGCGGGCGATGAGGTTCTGGTGGATACGGATGGCCCGCTCCACCTCACCACGTGAACGGAACAGATTGCCCAGGGCGAAATGCACCTCCACTGTGTCGCTATCCAGCTCGGTGAGCTGCACAAAGAGGTCGATTGCCTTGTCTGGCTGCTCTTCGAGGATGTAGTTCAGACCGCGGAAGTAGTTCTGGCTGATGCGCTGCTGTGGCTCCACGCCACTGGCGCCACGACGGCCGATGGCCCATCCAGAGAGGGCCGCGATGGGCAAGAGCATGAAGAGGAGTTCGAGACCCATAGACTCAGTGCAGGTCGCGCAGCGGGATCTCACGCAGATTACGGATCTCCTGCTCCTGGAGCTTGACCCGCTTACGCAGCTTGGCCAACTCACGCCGACGCCCGAGGAGCATCGCCAAGTTACTCACCATACCGAGCAGCGCACCGAGGATCAGGGTCAGTACCAGGAGCACGGCCTGCGGCAGCTCCAGCTCACCAAGATAGTAGTTGAAGCTCACATCATAGGGGTTGAGCAACGCCAACAGCAGCCCGAGGGCAGCGATGAAGATGAACAACAGAAGGATGACGAGACGTTTCATGAACGGCAGACCCCGTAAGAGACGGTCGACCACATGCTAACACCCGAGGAACGGACGGTGCCAGACATGTATGGACTGAGACCGCTACGCAGAGGCGTAGTACACGAACGTGAAATGAGGAGTGGCTTCGCCGTGCGAAGTAAGAGAGACGGGCCTGTACGGGTCAGTTATCGTCGTTGGCGAGGACGATCGGATTGGTGCAGGCATTGACCCGCTCACGCAACTCTTTACCCGGCTTGAAGTGCGGCACGTGTTTGTCGCCGAGGGTGACGGAGTCACCGGTCTTGGGGTTACGCCCCACGCGCGACGGGCGGTAGTGCAGGGAGAAACTGCCAAATCCACGAATCTCGATGCGTTCCCCCTCGGCGAGGGTACCCACCATATGTTCGAGAATGGTCTTTACCGCCAACTCGACATCCTTATATGCAAGCTGAGTCTGCTTGTTGGCCAGGATCTCGATCAATTCGGACTTGGTCATGGCTGCTTTACCTACGCTTCGTTGCAGTAGGGGGGAGGTGTTCCCTCCCCCACTACACGCAGGTGGACGGCGAACTTAGTCGTTCTTGTCCATCTGCTCCTTCAGCAGATCACCCAGGGTCGGGTTGACTGCAGCGGCGTTGCGGTTGAACTCCTGCATCGCCTCGGCCTCTTCGTCGCTGTCCTTCGCCTTGATGGAGAGGTTGATGGTACGGTTCTTACGGTCGATACCGATGAACTTGGCCTCAACAGAATCACCCTCCTTGAGCAGGCTGCGGGCATCTTCCACGCGGTCGCGGGAGAGCTCGGAGGCACGCAGGTAACCCTCGACACCATCCTCCAGCAGGATCACGGCGCCCTTGGCGTCCACTTCCTTCACGGTACCACGCACGATGGCACCCTTCTGGTTGTCGGCCATGTAGCTGGAGACCGGATCCTTCTCCAGTTGCTTGATGCCCAGGGAGATGCGCTCGCGCTCGGGGTCGATGGCCAGGATGACGGCCTCCACCTCTTCGCCCTTCTTGTAGTTGCGCACAGCCTCTTCGCCCTGCTCGTTCCATGAGATGTCGGAGAGGTGCACCAGACCGTCGATGTTGCCGTCGAGGCCGATGAAGATGCCGAAGTCGGTGATGGACTTGATCTTACCGGAGACCTTGTCGCCCTTGTTGTGGTTGGCGGCGAAGTCTTCCCAGGGGTTGGTCTGGCACTGCTTCATACCGAGGGAGATGCGGCGACGCTCCTCGTCGATGTCGAGGACCATGACCTCCACCTCTTCGCCCAGCTGGACGACCTTGGAGGGGTGGATGTTCTTGTTGGTCCAATCCATCTCGGAGACATGCACCAGACCCTCGACACCCTCTTCGATCTCGACGAAGCAGCCGTAATCGGTGAGGTTGGTGACCTTGCCGAACAGGCGGGTCCCCTCGGGGTAACGACGGGTGATATCTTCCCACGGATCCTCGCCCAGCTGCTTGAGGCCCAGGGAGACGCGGTTGCGCTCGCGGTCGAACTTGAGCACCTTGACCTCGACCTCGTCACCGACGGTGATGATCTCGGAGGGGTGCTTGACGCGCTTCCAAGCCATGTCGGTGATGTGCAGCAGGCCGTCGATACCACCGAGGTCGACGAAGGCGCCGTAGTCGGTCAGGTTCTTCACGATACCCTTGACCACCAGGCCTTCCTGCAGGTTCTTGAGCAGCTCCTCGCGCTCCTCGGAGGTCTCGGCCTCGACCACGGCACGGCGCGAGACGACCACGTTGTTGCGACGACGGTCGAGCTTGATCACCTTGAACTCCAGGTCCTTACCTTCGAGGTAGGTGGAGTCGCGCACCGGGCGCACATCGACCAGAGAGCCGGGGAGGAAGGCGCGAACGTCCTGGATCTCGACGGTGAAACCGCCGCGAACCTTGTCGACGATGCGACCGGTAACAGTCTCCTCGGCCTCGTGGGCGCGCTCCAGACGGATCCAGGTTTCCGCACGCTTTGCCTTTTCACGAGAGAGTCGGGTAGCACCGAAGCCATCCTCGACGGCCTCCAGGGCGACGTCGACGATGTCGCCGATGGCCACTTCCAGATCGCCGGCTTCGTTACGGAACTGCCAGGCGGGGATCACGCCCTCGGACTTCAGACCGGCGTTGACCACCACCACGTCGCCGTTGATCGCGACCACGGTACCGGTAACGATGCTGCCGGGGCGCATCTGGGTCTCGGCAATACTCTGTTCAAAAAGTTCTGCAAAGCTTTCGCTCATGTTTCATTCCATCAAGCATTCGCGCGGTCTTTCAAGGCTGGGCCGGGCAAATGACGGTTGTAGTTAAGACAAAGCCGCCGTTGAACGGCGGCAGACAGTGGTGCCACAGGGTCGCCCCCGAGGCGTGCTTCTCGTTACACCAGACCGGCCTTTTCGACCGCGGCGATGGCCTTGGCGAACACCGCATCGATGGTGAGCGATGAGGTGTCGATGACCAGGGCATCGTCGGCAGGACGCAGGGGTGAGACGCTTCGCGATGCGTCACGCTCATCGCGCTCGGCGATCTCTGCAACGAGACTCGTAAGATTAACATCCAACCCCTTATCCTTCAACTGCTTATAGCGTCTTTCGCCACGTACTTCGGCGCTCGCGGTGAGAAAGAGCTTGAGCGGCGCGCCGGGAAACACCGTAGTGCCCATGTCGCGCCCATCGGCCACCAGGCCGGGCTGCTTGGCGAAGGCGCGCTGGCGCTCAAGCAGAGCGGCGCGCACGGCGGGGATCGCGGCCACCTTGGAGGCGGCGTTGCCCGCCTGCTCGGTGCGGATCTCGCTGGTCACGTCGTCGCCTTCGAGCAGCACGCGCGGCTCGGCGCCGGGCACCGGGGCGAAGCGCACGTCGAGGTTGAGGGCCAGTTCACCCAGCGCGGCCTCGTCGTCGAAGGCGATGCCGTGGCGCAGTGCCGCCAGGGCGCTGATGCGATAGAGGGCCCCGCTATCGAGGAAGTGCCAGCCCAACTGCTCAGCGAGCATGAGCGAGAGTGTCCCCTTGCCCACGCCGCTCGGTCCATCCACACAAATCACCGCACTCATAATTCACCCCCCCAGCGCGATGCCAAGGCCTGCCCCGGCGGCCAACTCGACGAAGCCCGGGAAAGAGGTGTTGACGTTGGCACAATCATGAATGGTGATGGGCCCGCTGGCGCGCAGCGCCGCCATGGCGAAGGACATGGCGATGCGATGGTCGCCGTGACTCTGCACCTCGCCACCGCCGATGGTACCGCCCTGGATACGCATGCCGTCCGGTGTCGGCACCGCGTCCACACCGAGGGCGATGAGGCCGTCGGCCATCACCTGGATGCGGTCGGACTCCTTCACCCGCAGCTCCTCGGCGCCGGTAAGAAGGGTCTCGCCCTCGGCACAGGCGGCGGCGACGAAGAGCGCCGGGAACTCGTCGATGGCCAGCGGCACCTGATCCTCGGGGATGACGCAGCCCTTGAGCTTCGAGCCACGTACGCGGATATCGGCCACCGGCTCACCGCCCACCTCGCGCTCATTGAGCACTTCGAGGTCGGTGCCCATCAGGCGCAGGATGTTGATCACGCCGATGCGTGTTGGGTTGATGCCGACGTGTTGCAGGGTCACATCGGAGCCCTCACTGATGGCGGCACCGACCATGAAGAAGGTGGCCGAGGAGATGTCGGCGGGCACATCGATGGTGGTGGCGGTGAGCCTGCCGCCGGGCTCGACGCAGGCGGTGGCGCCATCGACCTTCACCGGGTAGCCGAAGCCGCGCAGCATGCGCTCAGTGTGGTCGCGGGTCGGCGCGGGCTCGGTGACACAGGTGGGCGAGTCGGCGTAGAGACCCGCCAACAGCAGGCAGGACTTCACCTGGGCCGAGGCGACCGGCATGGCGTAGTCGATGCCGTGCAGGGGCTTGCCGCCCTTGATCGCCAGGGGCGGCGTGCCCCCCTCGGTGGTCTCGACCACCGCGCCCATCTGTGCCAGCGGCAGGGTGACGCGCTTCATCGGGCGCTTGGAGAGGGAGCTGTCGCCAATCAGCGTCACGTCGAACGCCTGCCCAGAGAGGAGGCCCGAGAGCAGACGCATGGAGGTGCCGGAATTGCCCAAGTCGAGGGGCTTGCTCGGTGCCTTGAGCCCATGCAGGCCGACCCCGTGGATGGTCACCCGACCCTGCTCAGGCCCGTGGATCTCCACCCCCATGTCACGAAACGCCTGCAAGGTGGCCAGGCTATCCTCCCCTTCGAGGAAGCCGCTCACCTCGGTCACCCCCTCGGCCAGTGAGCCGAGCATGATGGAGCGGTGGGAGATGGACTTGTCGCCCGGCACGCGCAGGGTGCCTGTGAGGCGGCCGCCGGGCAGGACATGGAAGATCAGATCGGACATAGGGTGTTCCCTGATGGTTGGAGCGGGAATAATAAAGGCACGCCGCGCCCGACGCGAGTCGGTCACGGCTGCGGATTAGTCGGCCAAGGCCTGGGCAATGAAGGCCTTGGAGATATCGCCCAGCTCTTCGGCATAGAGGTCGCGGAAGAAGTGGTCGGCACCGTCGATCATCTCGAAGCGCACGTTGGGCTGATCGATCCCCTCCATCGCCTCGGCGAGGCCCGCGACCACGGTGTCCTCGCTCCCGGCGAAGACCAGCACCGGCTTTGTCAGCTGGCGGATCAGCGAGGGGGTATCCATGTGCGGGTCGGCGCGATAGTAGGAGACGAAGGCGGCAGCGGTGGCGGCACTCTGCTCGCAGTAGATAAAGTCGACCGGTTGCATCAGCGTCTCGCCCTGACCCCGGGCGACCAGGTCCTCGGCCATCGCCAGCACCGGCGCCAACGGCTTACCGTAGCGCTTCTCGTAGCTCTCGACATGCTTGCCCTCACTCCAGGTCGGCGGGGCGACCAGGATTACCCCGCGCAGCCGCTCGCTATCGTGCTCTAAGGCGTAGCGCGCGGTCTGATTACCGCCACGGGAGTGACCAAGCAGGATCAGGCGCTCGACCCCCTGCCCCGCCAACCACCCCTGCCAGAGGCCGATCTCGCTCACCGCATCGGTATGTTCGTGGGTGTGCGGCACCTTGCAGTCGTACATCCCCTCACGGTCGCTCAGGCCCAGGCTCAAGTTGATCGACAGCGAGCTGATGCCACGCGCGAGGAGTACCGCCTGTAGACTATCCATGATCTCCATGTGGTAGTGCGCCAGGGTACCGTGGGTCATCAGCACCACCGGCCCCTGCTGCCACCCATCGCCCGTGGTGACCAGGCTGGCGTGCAGGGTGATCCCCTCGTAGTCGAGGCTCACCTCATCGGCATGCGCAGGGATACCCAAGGTCAAGATGAGGAAGAAGAGTGCGAACAGTCGTTGCATGGAGGACTCCATCGATTGGCCGAGCTACAGAGACGACGCGCTGCCAGACAAAACCGGTTGACCTCGACGACGAGGGCAAACAACATGCGCTATGCAAGCGTCATTGGGCCGCGCAGTATAGCACCCCGACCATCCCCCCAGAGTGAGAGGAGAGCACCATGCCCATCAGTGACTGGGTCGTGCAACACGAGGCGCCCCTGCGTCTAGGCTGCTTCGTCGGCGTGCTGCTGGCGATGGCCCTCTGGGAGTTGCGTGCCCCCTGTCGACGACTGAGCGTCTCCAAGGCGGCTCGCTGGGGTAACAACCTCGCCCTGGTACTACTCGACAGCCTGCTCCTGCGCCTCCTCTTCCCCGCCGCCGCTGTGGGCATGGCCGCCTTTGCCACCACTGCGGGCTGGGGCCTGTTCAACTATCTCCACTGGCCCCTCTGGCTGGAACTGCTGCTGAGCGTCGTGCTGCTCGACCTGGTGATCTACCTGCAGCACGTCATGGTCCACGCCGTACCACTCTTCTGGCGCCTACACCGCGTACACCACGCCGACCTCGACTACGACGTCACCACCGCCCTGCGCTTCCACCCCATCGAGATCCTCCTCTCTATGGTGGTGAAGTTCGCCGCCATCGCCGCGCTCGGTGCCCCAGTGGTCGCGGTGGTGATCTTCGAGGTGCTGCTCAACGCCATGGCGATGTTCAACCACGGCAATGTGCAACTGCCCCAAGGCCTCGACCGCTGGCTACGTTGGCTGGTGGTCACCCCCGACATGCACCGCGTACACCACTCGGTCGAGGACGACGAGACCAATAGCAACTTCGGCTTCAATCTGTCGCTGTGGGATCGGCTGATGGGCACCTATCGCGCAGAGCCGCGCGCCGGGCATACAGGGATGACCATCGGGATCCGCAAGTTCCGTGAGGTGAAGGAGGCGGTGCGACTGGATGGGCTGCTGCTGATGCCGTTTCGGGGTGGGGTGAGCGGGTATGCGATCAACCGGCGGGAGTGGGAGTGAGCGCTTGGCGCACACTCACCCATCCACTTGCCAATTCAGATCCACTCACCTAGGCTCAGCGCATGTCTACTCTCAACCTACCTATCACTGAGCCCCTCGACCAATTTGTCGAGGAGCAGGCCGTACGCAACGGATTTTCTACACCAGCTGATTACGTAGAGTCGCTACTACGCAAGGAACAGGCACGACTGGCACTACGTGAGGAGCTTCTTGCTGGCGCTCACTCCCCGCTGACTCAACCCTTCACGGCAGAAGATTTCCGTCGGTTGCGAGATCGCGTACATCAATATCAAGGAACGATAGCGGTCGATGACGAACAAACCGATCAGACTCCATGACCAAGCGAGACGCGACGTAGACGCTGCTATTGACTACTACCTTGAGCAACTAGCCCCCGGTGTTTTTCAAGATAGTTGTCGCGTCACCTATCAAGCAGCGGCTTTGCTCTCCAGCCGCGGCTCGCTTCGCTCCGGGTTCAACCGAACCACCGGCTCCAGTTCCCAGTTCCTCGTCTTGCCGCTCCAGCGTTCTGGATGCCT
>QKED01000111.1 GCA_003252455.1 Gammaproteobacteria bacterium | reverse complement strand
GGTCCAGATGCCGCAGCAGCCGGAGTGGGAGCCGAGCAGGTAGGGCTCGGTGGGCATCAGCTCGGAGTTCTTCTTCTCCGGCTCGATGTTCTCACCCACCCAGATACCGCACTGGCCGACGCACATGTCGAGGAAGTCTTCCCAGGCTTCGGCTTCGAGGTGCTTGACTTCGCGGGGGCTCAGGGTGTTGCGCAGGTCGGCGAGGGCGGTGACGGTGTCCATCCAGATGGGACCGCGACCTTCCTTCATCTCCTTGAGCATCAGGTGGTTACGCAGGCAGGAGGCGGGAACGGCAGCCTGACCGTAGGGCGGGTAGTCGTCCAGCATCTCCTTGTTGCGAACCATGTAGAGCTCGCCGAAGGCGTTGGTGGCCTTGGACTTGAACAGCAGGAACCATGCACCCACAGGACCGTAACCGTCCTTGAAGCGGGTGGGAACGAAGCGGTTCTCCATCAGGGTCAGCTCGGCACCGGCCTCGGCGGCCATGGTGTAGGTGGAACCAGCGTTCCACACGGGGTACCAGGCGCGGCCGGTACCCTCACCGACGGAGCGGGGACGGAAGATGTTCACGCAGCCGCCAGCAGCGAGCAGGCAGGCCTTGAACTTGTAGACGAACACCTTGTGGTCGCGGGTAGAGAAGCCGACGGCACCGGCAACGCGGCCCTTGTCGTTCTTGTCGTTGACCAGCTTGACGATGAACACGCGCTCCTGGATGCGGTCGGTGGTCAGGGCCTTCTTGGCAGCCTCGGCCACGATCCACTTGTAGGACTCGCCGTTGATCATGATCTGCCACTTACCGGAACGCACGGGCTTGCCGCCGTCCTTCAGTGAGGGCATGCCCTTGGAACCGTCGTGACGCTCACCGTTCTCGTCGGTCTTCCAGATCGGCAGGCCCCACTCCTCGAAGAGGTGCACGGACTCGTCGACGTGGCGGCCCAGGTCGTAGGCCAGGTCGTCGCGGGTGATACCCATCAGGTCGTTGGAGACCATACGGGCGTAGTCAGCCGGATCCTGCTCGGAACCGATGTAGGTGTTGATGGCGGACAGACCCTGGGCCACGGCGCCGGAGCGGTCCATGGCGGCCTTGTCGACCAGCTTGACGCTGATGTCGTGACCGTCGGCCTTGGCGGCGTCGATCCAACGCATGATTTCGAAGCCGGCGCCGCAGCAAGCCATACCACCGCCGATCAGGAGGATGTCAACATTCTCCTCGATGACTTCGGGATTACCAAATTCAGCCATTCTTGCTTTCCTCGGAATTAGTTTTCGTCAGTTCAGAATCGTACCGACCGCAATTACTTGCGGATCAGCTCGGCGGGATCGCCGGCGCGGTAGCCGTTCTGCTCGTTGTGGTTGAAGAAGCCGTTCTCGGCGATCTTCGACATATCGGCAGAGGGCTTACCAGCGTAGGGCTCGATAGAACCTTCGGGGGTGGTACGGATCGGGAACTTGAAGCGCTTCAGGGTGCCGTTGCGGAACTTGATGGTCCACATGATGGAGTCGGAACCACGCAGGGGCTGCACGGAACCGCCGAGGGGCACCACGTCAGCGTAGTGACGGGCCTCGATCGCCTGCTGCGGGCAGATCTTCACGCAGGAGTAGCACTCCCAGCACTGCTCGGGCTCCTGGTTGAAGGACTTCATGGCGTGGCCGGTCTCGGAGCCGTCCTTGTCGAGCTTCATCAGGTCGTGGGGGCAGATGTACATGCAAGCGGTCTTGTCCTGACCCTTGCAGCCATCGCATTTGTCGGTACGTACAAATGTCGGCATAGCTATGCTCCTTAGGTTTGACTAACTGCAGTTAGTAGTGCCGCCGCAGCGGCGGGGTCTCTCTCCGGGGGCATGCATATGCCGTCCGGTTTGTAGCAGGTGTGGCGACCGTCGGGGTGCGCACGCGGGGCCTCAGGGCTCTGGTGCGGCAACGCTCCGGCGCTCGGCGCGGAATGCGGGGCTGTCGATGGGGAGTGGATTGCAGAACGCGGTACAGCCCCATTTAGCGAGCCGATACCCTATAGGCTCTGGCCGAGACTGCCAACCAGAACAAACTTGCGCGTGCATAAAGTGGGCTTATGGACAAATTGTACTTTTTTGGTATGGATTGGCCTTTATAACCCCTTGTGGGTAGTGGCCAGATTTGCATAAGGTTTGATATATTAGAATATTACGATGCAATTTTGGCTCGGCGCAACCCATAACCTTCGCCATAACAAATAGTTATGGCCCTTCGGTTGACCATGCACCGCGCGGGGCCGTTCCGATCACCGATGAGAGATCTATGCGATGAGCGAAACACCCAGCGCCTCGACCGGCGGGCGGATCGAGGTCAAGACCACCACTTGTTATATGTGCGCATGCCGCTGCGGCATCCGTGTGACACTGCGCGACGGGGAAGTGCGCTACATCCAGGGTAACCCGGAACACCCGCTCAACAAAGGTGTGATGTGCGCCAAGGGTGCCTCCGGCATCATGAAGCAGTACTCCCCGGCGCGCCTGACCAAGCCGCTGCGGCGCAAGAAGGGCGCCGAGCGTGGCGATGGGCAGTTCGAGGAGATCAGCTGGGACGAGGCGTTCGACACCATCGAGGAGCGCCTGGCCCACATCCGCGCCACCGACCCGAAGAAGTTCGCCCTGTTCACCGGGCGTGACCAGATGCAGGCCCTCACCGGCCTCTTCGCCAAGAACTACGGCACGCCGAACTACGCCGCCCACGGCGGCTTCTGCTCGGTGAACATGGCCGCGGGCATGATCTACACCATCGGCGGCTCCTTCTGGGAGTTCGGTGGCCCCGATCTAGAGCGCTCCAAGCTCTTCATCATGATCGGCACGGCGGAGGACCACCACTCCAACCCGATGAAGATCGAGCTCTCCAAGTTCAAGCGCAACGGTGGCCGCTTCATCTCCATCAACCCGGTGCGCACCGGCTACTCGGCCATCGCCGACGAGTGGATCCCGATCCGCCCCGGCACCGACGGCGCGCTGCTCTTGGCCATCAGCCAGGAGATCTTGAAGACCGGCCTCTACGACCGCGACTTCCTGATCAACTACTCGAACGCCGCCGAGCTGGTCAACATGGACCCGAACAGCCCGGAGTACGGCATGTTCGTGCGCTTCGAGGTGCCGCCGGAAGAGGGCTGTTTCGACCCGCAGAACAAGCTCTGGTGGGACCGCACGCTGAACAAGCCGATCAGCACCCACACCCCCGGCGCCGACCCCTACCTGCTCGGTAAAGAGTTCAAGCTCGACGATGGCACCCCGGTAAAGACCAGCTTCCAGCTGCTCAAGGAGCGCCTCGACCAGTACACCCCCGAGTGGGCCGCGGGCGTCACCGGCATCCCCGCCGAGACCATCCGCCGCCTGGCCCACGAGATGGGCATCACCGCGCGCGACGAGAAGATCGAGCTGCCGATCCCGTGGATCGACACCTGGGGCAACGAGCACCAGTCGGTCACCGGCAACCCGGTGAGCTTCCACGCCATGCGCGGTCTGGCCGCCCACTCCAACGGCTTCCAGACCATCCGCGCCCTCGGCGTGCTGATGTCGATCCTCGGCACCATCGACCGCCCCGGCGGCTTCCGCCACAAGGCCCCCTTCCCGCGCCCCATCCCGCCCTGCCCGAAGACCCCGACCGGGCCCGAGGATGTGCAGCCCAACACCCCGCTCAACGGCATGCCGCTGGGCTGGCCCGCCGACCCGGACGACCTCTTCGTCGACGACGACGGCAACCCGGTGCGTATCGACAAGGGCTTCTCCTGGGAGTACCCGCTGTCGGTCCACGGCCTGATGCACAACGCCATCACCAACGCCTGGCGCGGCGACCCCTACAAGATCGACACGCTGATGCTGTTCATGGCCAACATGGCGTGGAACTCGTCGATGAACACCGACAAGATCCGCATGATGCTCAACGACAAGGACGAGACCGGCGAGTACAAGATCCCCTTCATCATCGTCGCCGACGCCTTCCAGTCCGAGACCGTCGCCTTCGCCGACCTGGTGCTGCCCGACACCACCTATCTCGAACGCCACGACGTCATGTCCATGCTCGACCGCCCCATCTCCGAGTTCGATGGCCCGGTCGACTCCGTGCGTGTGCCCGTGGTGCCGCCCACCGGCGACTGCAAGCCGTTCCAGGAGGTGCTCATCGAGCTCGGCTCACGCCTCAAGCTGCCGCCCTTCGTGAATGCCGACGGCTCGCGCAAGTACCGCAACTACCCCGAGTTCATCACCAAGTTCGAGACCGCCCCCGGCTCCGGCATCGGCTTCCTCGCCGGTTGGCGCGGCAAGGGTGGCGAGAAGTCGATGCGCGGCGAGCCCAACCCCAGCCAGTGGGAGATGTACGCCAAGAACAACTGCGTCTATCACCACCACCTGCCGCGCTCCTACCAGTACATGCGCAACTGGAACCAGGGCTACCTGCAGTGGGCCCAGGCCAACGGCATGACCCGCTACGCCGAGCCCATCAACCTGCACATCTACTCCGAGGTGCTGCAGAAGTTCCGCCTCGCCGCCCAGGGCAAGACCGTCGGCCGCCAGCCGCCTGCGCACCTGCGCGCGCGCGTCGAGACCTTCTTCGACCCGCTGCCGTTCTATCACGAGCCGATCGAGTCGCAGCTCACCGACAAGCACAAGTACCCGCTCAACGCGGTGACCCAGCGCCCGATGGCGATGTACCACTCGTGGGATAGCCAGAACGCCTGGCTGCGCCAGATCCACACCTACAACTTCCTCTACATCCACCCGCGCACCGCACAGGCGGCGGGTATCGAGGATGGCGGCTGGATGTGGGTCGAGTCGATGCACGGCAAGGTACGTTGCATGGCGCGCTACTCCGAGGCGACCGAGCCCGGCACCGTCTGGACCTGGAACGCCATCGGCAAGGCGAGCGGTGCGTGGAACCTCACCCCGCAGGCCAACGAGGCCAACCAGGGCTTCCTGCTCAACCACGTGATCAGCGAGGAGCTACCGGCGCACGACGCCGGGGAGCACGTCTCCAACTCCGACCCGGTCACCGGTCAGGCCGGCTGGTACGACGTGCGCGTGCGCGTCTACCCCGCCGGGGCCGACGAAGAGAAGCAGACCTTCCCCCACTACAAACCGGTCAAGCCCGCCCCCGGCACCCCCAAGCGCCGTAAGTGGCAGAACTACTTCGCCGGCCTGTTCACCCAGAAGGGAGACGCCTGATGACTCAGCTTGCCCTCGTAATCGACCTCAACGTCTGTGTCGGCTGCCACGCCTGCGTCACCTCCTGCAAGGAGTGGAACACCTCCGGCGTCTCCGGCCCGATGTTCGACGACGCCCCCTATGGCAAGGACCCGACCGGCACCTTCTTCAACCGCGTGCAGACCTACGAGATCGGCTGTTTCCCCAACACCGAGACGCTGCACTTCCCCAAGAGCTGCCTGCACTGCGAAGAGGCCCCCTGCGTGCCGGTCTGCCCCACCGGGGCGAGCCACAAGCGCGACCAGGACGGCATCGTGCTGGTGGACTACGACAAGTGCATCGGCTGCAAGTACTGCTCCTGGGCCTGCCCCTACGGTGCGCGCGAGTTCGACGAACACCAGAAGGTGATGAAGAAGTGCACCCTCTGCTACGACCGTATCTACAACCAGGACTTCCCCGAGAGCGAGCGTAAGCCCGCCTGCGTCCTCTCCTGCCCGACCAGCGCGCGCCTGTTCGGTGACGTGCACGACCCCGAGTCCGACGTCTCCGTGGCGATCCGCGAGCGTGGCGGCTACCAGCTGATGCCCGAGTGGGGCACCAAGCCAGCCAACCACTACCTGCCGCGGCGCAAGACGCGCAAGCAGATCCACGCCGAGGACCTGGTGCGTGTCGACAACCCTCTGAGCAAAGAGGATATCCGCCGCGAGACCAGCAAGGACATCACCCTCGACGACTGGCTCATGTAACAGGTCCGGGCGGCGCCCTGCGCGCCGCTCCACGCAGATTCGGAGTTACCCCCCATGCATCCCGCGTTTTCGGTCATCTTCCTCACCACCCTCATCGGCGTGGGCCAGGGCATGTTCCTGGCCGTGTTCACCGGCGAGAGCTACGCCGCCGTGCACCTGCTGCCCGGCCAGGACAGCTCCGCCTTCTACGCCCTCGGCACCGCCGTGGCCCTCGCCTTCATGGTGCTCGGCCTGTTCGCCGCCGTGTTCCACCTGGGCAAACCGAGCTACTTCATCACCCGCGCCTGGCGCGGCATCACCCAGTGGCGCACCTCCTGGCTCTCCCGTGAGCTGATCATGCTGCCGCTGACCATGTTTCTGGTCTTCCTCTATGCCGTGTTCCACTACTTCGGCTGGGGTAAGGACCTCGCCGTGCCGCCGACCCTGGTGCTCGGCTCGATCACCACCGCCGCAGTCTTCGGCCTGTTCCTCGCCACCGGCATGATCTACGCCAGCCTCAAGTTCATCCGTGAGTGGTACTGCTCCCTCACGGTGATCAACTACGTGCTGCTCGGCGGTGCCTCCGGCTTCACCCTGGCCGCCGCCTTCAGCGCCTACCAGGCCCCCGAACTGGTCACCTTCTACGCCATCTGGGCGATGATCATCACCGCCGCGGGTCTGGTGACCCGTGGCGCCTCGCTGATCCGCAACGCGCGCATCAAGCCGATTGCCACCATGCAGAGCGCCATCGGCGTGCGCCACACCCACATCCAGCAGAAATCCATGGGCATGATGGGCGGCAGCTACAACACCCGCGAGTACTTCCACCACAAGACCCGCGCCTTCCTCAAGTCGGTCAAGTGGATCTTCCTCGTCCTCGCCTTCGCCGCCCCGCTGGCACTGCTGGCCCTGGGTCAGGGTGGTAACGTCGAACTGCTGCTGGCCGCCTTCGGCGTGCAGTACGTCGGCCTGCTGTTCGAGCGCTGGTTCTTCTTCGCCCAGGCCAACCACCCACAGAACCTCTACTACCAGACGGTTTGATGGGGTTGGGGCCTTGCCTGCAAGGAGGCAAGTAGGCAATAGAGGGGTCGTTCACCACAGAGGACACAGAGAGCACAGAGAAAGAACCGGAGAACAGTATGGCTCTCTAAAACCCATATTCCCTCTGTGTTCTCTGTGTTCTCTGTGTTCTCTGTGGTGAACAGCGGCCCTCCAGTCTCCGAGCACGTAGCCTGGATAAGCGCAGCACATCCGGGACTCACCGGGGGTCAAGTTGGTCGCTCCCACACGGAGCGTGAAACGAGAGTGAGGTGGTTCCGACCATCGCGCCCATGGGGCGCTCCTACACCGCGCTCGTAGCGTAGGAGCGGGCCATGCCCGCGATGGCCATCCACCCTAGGGAGTTGCTCGCTCCCACACGGAGCGTGGAACGCGAGTGAGGTGGTTCCGACCATCGCGCCCATGGGGCGCTCCTGCACCTCGCTCGTAGTAGGAGCGGGCCATGCCCGCGATGGCCATCCCCCCGGATGACGCTGCGCTTATCCGGGCTACGCTTAACGATAGAGCTTTGACCCAGGTCAAGGAGCCCCCATCTCAAAGGCTCCATCTTCGAGTGGAGTCACTCAAGGTACCGCGAGCATGCCCAAACTCACCGATCGCTTTGGCCGCACCATCGACTACCTGCGTCTGTCGGTCACCGACCGCTGCGACCTGCGCTGCACCTACTGCATGCCCGAGGGGTTCCACGACTTCGAGACCCCCGACCACTGGCTCAGCTTCGACGAGATCGAGCGCGTAGTCGCCGCCTTTGGCCGCCTCGGCGTCTCCCGCGTGCGCCTCACCGGCGGCGAGCCGCTGGTGCGCAAGGGGCTGCCCGAGCTGGCCGCACGCCTCGGTGAGCTTGCCGAGATCGACGACCTCTCCCTCTCCACCAACGCGGTACAGCTCGCGCGCCACGCCGAGGCGCTGCACGCTGCCGGGGTGCGCCGCCTCAACGTCAGCCTCGACACCCTCGACCCCGCGCGCTTCGCCGCCATCACCAAGGGCAAGTTAGAGAAGGTGATCGACGGCCTGATGGCGGCCAAGGCGGCGGGCTTCGCCCCGATCAAGATCAACATGGTGGTGATGAAAGGCGTCAACGACGACGAGGTCGAGGCGATGGTCGACTTCTGCCTCGAACATGGCTTCACCCTGCGCTTCATCGAGACCATGCCGATGGGCGAGACCGGCCAGGCGGCGAGCGACACCTACCTCGACCTGCGCGAGGTGCGCGCCCGCCTGGAGCAGCGCTTCGAACTGCTCCCCGGCGTGATGCCCGGCGGCGGCCCGGCGCGCTACGTGCAGGTGGCCGGGTCAGACCTCAAGATCGGCTTCATCACCCCCATCTCCCAGCACTTCTGCGAGAGCTGCAACCGCGTGCGCCTCTCGGTGGACGGCACCCTCTACCTATGCCTCGGCCAAGAGCACCACCTCGGCCTGCGCGAGCCGCTGCGCGCCGGGGTCAGCGACGCAGGGCTGGAGGCGCTGATCCGCGAGGCCATCGAGCTGAAGCCGGAGCGCCACGAGTTTCAAGACCACCCAGGACAGGTAGTGCGCTTCATGTCCATGACCGGTGGCTAGACGCGTCGCTCGCCATTTCAACGGCTTAGCCGCAACTGTAAGGAATCAGCACGAACTTGCCCCAGGCCCTGAGGGGTGGGTTACAATCCCAGGGAAAGGGCCTCCAAGCGCCCCGACCCGGAGCCGACCGTGACCGACAACAGCCTAGAGAACCGCCGCCGCTACCCCCGTCTGGAACAGGGCAACAAACTGCTGCTCGACATCGTCACCGCCCCCGACCACCCGGAGCTGACTGGGCGCCAGTTCATCTGCTACACCCGCGACGGCTCCATCTCTGGCATGCGTATCTTCGCCAGCGAGGTGCTACCGCCCAACTGTTCGGTGGACATCCGCCTCGACAACGCCATGGACGTCGACAGCCAGATCCTGCGTCTGCAGGGGGTCACCCGCTGGTGCCGCCCCTCGGACGAGGGCGACTTCATGGAGGTGGGCATCGAGATCATCGACGGCCTGGAGGAGGACACCACCCACTGGAAGCGCCTCTTCCCCAGCCGCTGAGCCCCTCGCCAGCCATGTCCGCCCCCCTGGCGCGCCTGCGCGCCCGTCTCCTCGACCACCTCGGCAGTGACCCCCGCCAACCGCCCCTCGGCGGGGTCGGTATCTTCCACAGCCGCCGCCCGCAGCAGCTGCACAACGTGCCGATCCACCAGCCGGTGGCGATCCTCATCCTCGGTGGCCACAAACAGTACCGTCTGGGCGAACGCACCGGACAGATCGGCCCCGGCCAGCTCCTGCTACTCCCCGCTGGCTGCACCGTCGCCATCGGCAACCACCCCGGCGCGGACGGTAGCGACTACCTCGCCCTCACCATCGGCTTCGCCACAGAGACCCTGCAACGCTATCGGCGCGACTTCGCTGCCGCGTACAGCGACGCCACCGCGCCCCTGTGGCAGGCCCACGCCCCCGACGACTTCATCGCCGCCCTGGCGCAGTGGGTGGAGTGGTGTCTGGCCCACGGCGCCGACCCCGCCATCGCCACCCACCGTCAGGTCGAGCTGTTGATGCTCCTGGCGCGTGCGGGCGTGGCGGGCAACCTGCTGCTACAGCGCGAGGCGGCGTGGCGTGAGCGGGTGGCGCAGATCATCAGCCTCGACCCCGCACACCCGTGGAGCGCCAGCGAGGTGAGCCGACGCCTCAACCTGGGCGAGTCGACCCTGCGTCGGCGCCTCGCCGAAGAGCAGACGGGGCTGCGCGAACTCCTGGAGGAGGTGCGCCTGGTCGCCGGGTTGGCCCTACTGCAGGAGACCTTCTGGCCCGTGGGGCAGGTGGCCGAGGCGGTGGGCTACAGCTCCCAATCACGCTTCAGCGAGCGCTTTCGCCGTCGCTTCGGCCTCAGCCCCAGCGCCCTCAAACGTACCCGCGAGACACCACGGCGAGCGGTAGAGGAGAAAGCGCGAGCACTGGGGGCGAACTGAGCCAGCGTCGGCCCTCTAGTCTGTGCCTACACCCACCGTGCAGACCCCAGGAGGCCCGCCATGTCCAGACCCGCCCTCATCGCCCTCGCCGTCACCGCCCTAGTCGCCCCCACGGCCCATGCCTTCGAGCTGAGCAGCCCCTCCCTCAGTCCCGGGCAACCCATGCCCAAGGCCCAGGAGTACCAGGGCTTCGGCTGCGACGGCGACAACCTCTCTCCCGCCCTGACGTGGCACGACGTCCCCGCAGGGACGAAGAGCTTCGCCCTCACCGTCTACGACCCCGATGCCCCCACCGGCAGCGGCTGGTGGCACTGGCAGGTCTACGACATCCCCGCCGAGGCCAGCACCCTCCCCTCCGGGGCCGGAAGCGTCACGGGCGCGGGACTACCCAGCGGCGCCCAGCAGCACCGCAACGACTACGGCAGCGCCAGCTTCGGCGGCGCCTGCCCGCCCCCCGGCGACAAGCCGCACCGCTACCAATTCAGGCTCTTCGCCCTCGATGTGGTCAAGCTGGGGGTCACCCCCGACAGCTCATCGGCCCTGGTCGGCTTCATGCTCAACGCACACAAGCTCGGCGTGGCCGAGTTCGAGACCCTCTACCAACGCTGAACAGGGGGCGGCGACGGCCAGGCCCGGGTATGGGCGACATCCGTGCACTCGTGTACCTTAGCCACGCTGCGCCCTTTGCGACTCAGGAGCCCCCCATGAGTGAGACCCTACTCATCGGCCACCTCACCCCCCTCGACCCCGAGGCGTGGGCCGACTATCGCCAACGAGTTCCCGCCACCCTGGCCCCCTGGGGGGCGGAGTGGGTGCTGCGTGGGGCGCTGCACGACGTCCTGGCGGGGGAGCCTAGACACAGCCACTGTGTGGTGATCCGTTTCCCCGACCTCGACGCGGCACGCGCCTGGTACGCCTCGGAGGCCTATCAGGCGCTGCTCCCCCTGCGCGAGCGCGCCGCGCGCATGGATCTGATGCTCTTCAGTGGCGAGCCGACGCCAGAGGTGCGCGCATGATGGCGCTCCTCTGGGCCTTTGTCGGCGGCCTCTTCGGCGCCCTGCTGATGGACCTGACCGAGCAGCGGCTGGACCGCCTCGGCATCCGCAGCGGCGTGAGCGTGGCCCTGGTGGGGCGCTGGGCCCTCTGGCTACTGCGCGGACGCCTCTACCACCCGGAGATCCGCGCCACCCCGCCCCTGCCCGGTGAGGTGCGCGCCGGGTGGATCTTTCACCTTCTCATCGGCGGTGGTGTGGTCGGTGCCCTCTACCCACTCCCCTTTCTCCTGCTCGGTCAGCCACTGCCGAGTAACCACCTGCTCGGCGGCCTGCTCTATGGCCTCGCCACCTCGCTACTGCCCTGGCTGATCCTGTTGCCCGCCTTCGGCTGGGGTCTGGGGGGGCGACGTGGGCCGAGCGGCAGCAACGCCCTGCTCGCCAGTCCCCTCTCACACCTCCCCTACGGCCTCGGGGTCGGCCTGCTGCTCACCCTGGGCGGGGTCTAGGCGCCGTTCAGCTGCGCGCGCAGTTTGGCGATCACCGGCGCCGTCTCCGGGCGCACCCCGCGCCACAGGGTAAAGGACTCCGCCGCCTGCTCTACCAGCATGCCCAGGCCGTCCACCGCCTGCGCCGCCCCCTGGGCCGTGGCCCACTGCATGAAGGGGGTTGGCGCAGCGCCGTACATCATGTCGTAGCAGAACGCCCCTTCGGCCAACAGCCCGTCGGGCAGTGGCGGCAGCTCACCGGCGAGGCTGGCGGCGGTGCCGTTGATCACCACATCGTACGGCTGCCCGCCGAGGCGCTCGTAACCACCGCCACTCACCGCCCCGAGGTCGGCGAAGAGGTCGGCCAGGGCGTGCGCCTTCTCGGCGGTGCGGTTGGCGATGAACAGCGCGCACGGCGCCTCGGCGAGCAGCGGCGCGAGCACCCCGCGCACCGCACCACCCGCCCCCAGCACCAGGATGCGTTTGCCCGCCAGCACCGCGCCGTGATTGAGCGTCAGGTCGCGCACCAGGCCGACGCCGTCGGTGTTGTCGCCATACACTCGCCCCCCGTCACGCAACATCAGGGTGTTGACCGCCCCGGCGCGCTCGGCGCGGGCGCTACGCTCGTCCGCCAGCGCCCACGCCTCCTCCTTGAACGGCACGGTGACGTTGAGCCCCTTGCCGCCGTTGGCGCCGAAGTTGCCCACCGCCTGGGCGAAACCACCACGGTCCACCAGGATCGCCGTGTACTCCAGGCGCTGCTTGGTCTGCGCGGCGAACTGCGCGTGGATCTGCGGCGACTTGGAGTGACCGATGGGGTTGCCCATCACCGCGTAGGCGTCGGGTGCCTTGTCGAAATCGAGCAGGGACATGGGCTCACTGTCCCTCTTTCAGCCACTGCGCCACACGCTTGGCGAAGTAGGTAAGGATGCCGTCGGCCCCGGCGCGCTTGAAGCAGAGCAGCGACTCCATCACCACCGCGCGCTCGGCCAGCCAGCCGTTCTGGATCGCCGCCATGAGCATGGCGTACTCACCGGAGACCTGGTAGGCGTAGGTGGGCGCACCGTACTGCGCCTTCACCCGACGCACGATGTCGAGGTAGGGCATGCCCGGCTTGACCATCACCATGTCGGCCCCCTCGTCGAGGTCGAGCCCCACCTCCCACAGCGCCTCGTCGCCGTTGGCCGGGTCCATCTGGTAGGTGAACTTGTTGCCGCCCTTGAGATTGCTCGCCGAGCCCACGGCGTCGCGGAACGGACCGTAGAAGCTGGAGGCGTACTTGGCCGAGTAGGCCATGATGCGGGTGTGGATGTGGCCCGCCGCTTCCAGCGCATCACGGATGGCGCCGATGCGCCCGTCCATCATGTCCGATGGCGCCACCACCTGCGCCCCCGCCTCGGCGTGGGAGAGCGCCTGCTTCACCAGCGCCTCGACGGTCACGTCGTTGATGACGTAACCCGCGTCGTCGATGATGCCGTCCTGCCCGTGGGTGGTGAAGGGGTCGAGGGCCACGTCGGTCATCACCCCAAGCTCGGGGAACTGCTCACGCAGGGCACGCACGGCGCGCTGGGCCAGCCCATCCGGGTTCCACGCCTCGGCGGCGTCGAGGCTCTTGCACGCCTGCGGCGTCACCGGGAAGAGCGCCACCATCGGCACACCCAGCGCCACCAGCTCCTGCGCCTCCTTGAGCAGCAGGTCGATGGAGACGCGCTCCACCCCCGGCATGGAGGCCACCGCCTCGCGCTGCCCCTCACCCTCCAGGATGAACATGGGGTAGATGAGGTCATCCACAGTGAGGTGGTTTTCACGCATCAGGCGGCGGGAGAAGTCATCACGGCGCATGCGGCGCATACGCACACGGGAGAAGCCCCCGCGATTGGCATCGATTCGGCTCACGTCTGGTCTCCGCTTGGGTCAGATTGAGTGTGTGGCTGGTAGCCGGACACTATACCAGAGGTGAGGATGGCCGAAGGCAGTGGCAGAGTTTTGCACCCTAGTACGGAAAACGGCCTACGAAGAGCGGTATTCGGCTTGCTATGCACCTAGAGCATAGGGCAGAGTCATACAGTTTACCGTTAAGCACACCTTATGCCGCCGGCGAAAGAAACAACACAAATTCAACGACTTGTCTGTCGCCCGATTAATACCTGCTCGCCCCGAACTGGGTTCTTATGATCCGAGCTTGGTGATAGGCTGCATCTTTGTGTATTGCAATAGGAAGAGTGTTTACAACTACACTCTTGCCAGCACACTGTCATGCATCAAAGGAGAAGATCATGCCGCTTGGAGAAATAGCAGGGGAGTTGATAGGAGGGACACTTCGTTTCATAGGGCAGTTTTTTGCAGAAATAGTTCTGGAAATTGCAATAAAAGGCCTTGGTTATTTGGTTTGTAGAGCTTTTTCAAAGTCAGTTGACCCAGATGGCATATTGGTTTTAGTGATAGGCTTTCTTGCATGGGCAGGAATTATATTCTGCGTTTACGTAAGCCAAGACTGGATTCAAGAAAATTTGGCGTTAGATTCATGCCTCGACTCTGGAGGACAATACAATCACAAAAATCAAGAATGTATTTTTAACTAATGTATGCCAGAACACCTATCGTTACTTGCCTTTATCGTGCCTCGAACTCAATAACCGCGCAAACACGTCCTGCTCAGGCAAATGAATAGAAAACCAACTCTAACCTTCAGCCTTTGTGCCCTTGCACTTTTGGGTATTGCTGGAACTCTATATCCATTTTTTGCGTCTATGGGCATATCGGCAAAAGCCGATAACGACTCCTTAGTTTCAGTCAGGGTAGATCCACTTAAGCCTGGTGAGCTACAAGTAATCGATGTAAAGGGCAATAAACTTTTTCTTCTCAAGCCATCGAATGCTCAATTGCAATCCATTCACACATTAAACAGTCACGTCTGGGACGCCAACTCACACTCCTTCGATGAAAAACTCGGTGCATATGTATACTGGGGTCACAGTTCAAAGTGGGGCTGCCCACTTGAGTATGTCCCGCCCCAAGCGTCCATACTGCTAGAGTGGGAACCTAAAGCACAGTGGTTAGGCGGGTACTGGGATTGGCTGTGCGAGGTGAGTTACGACTACTCTGGTCGCGCCATCAAGACCTATGGGTTCACCCGGAACGGCTATAACCATAAGCACCCTAATTTAGGGTCTCCAACAATATTCGAGGGCTCGAATGGCAAATACATCGTATCTATATATCAGCGCTAACAATTCGCTCGTGAGGGATGCTCAAGCTGCGCTTCCCTCAGTTTGAGCGCTAAAGTAGTAGACAAAGGCTTAACACATCATGCCCAGCGTACTCATCGAGATCCGTCAGCAGTACCCCATCGAGATCGAGCAAGGCATCATGGAGGCCGTTCACGCGGCGCTGCGCGAGGCGTTCAAGATACTCCCAGGGGATCGCAACGTGCGCCTATTGGTGCACGAACCGCACCGCTTCGCCAGCCCGCCGGATCGGGTGCAGTCGGCGTTTTACACCCACATCAGTATCGACTGTTTTGCCGGTCGCTCACTGGAGGCGAAGCGGGCGCTCTACCGTGCCATTGTGGCGAATCTGGCGCCGTTCGGTATCCCGGCGAACCATGTGAAGATCATGTTGCGTGAGATCAGTGCCGAGAATTGGGGCATTCGTGGTGGGCAGGCGGCGTGCGATATCGACCTGGGTTTCGAGGTCAACGTCTAGTCCGCCACCCGCTCCCCTCTGCTACTCAACAAGAGGGCAGAAGACCTTTATCCACCCCTCTTTATCTCCCTCTAAGCGCCTCGATGGTTCGACCCGCTGCGGCCAGTGCTGCGTCGGGGCTGGTGTCGTACTGGGCTCGCACGATGGCCCCATCGACCACTAGGGCGAGGCTCTCTGCGAGTGCTTCACGCTCGGCACGCTCGGGTAACAGTTCGGCGATCACCCGGCGCATGTCCGCCTTGTGCTCACTGGCGATCTGGACCACCTCGGGTAGTTCGTCCGCCAACTCCCCCACGGTGTTGATGAAGGCGCAGCCACGGTATTCGGGGTGGCGAAACCACTCATCCAGTGCTGGGAGTAGGGCATCGATGTTCCCGCCGTGGCGCGCCAGGGCCGCCCTGAACCAGTCGAGCCAGAGCTGGTGTCGATGGTGCAAAAAGGCGCGAATGAGGTCGTTTTTGCTGGGAAAGTGGCGGTAAAAGGTGGTCTTGGTTACCCCGGATTCGGCGATCACTCGGTCGATGCCCGTGGCTCGAACACCGTTGAGGTAGAAGAGCTGGTGGGCGGTGGTGAGGATGCGCTGCTTGGCAGGGGGCTTATTCTTGGCGGGGTCTTGTTGCGGCATGGGGGAATTGTAGACAGAGCTGTCTACCCTGTATAGACTCGCCAAGTAGACAGACCTGTCTACTTCAAAGGAGTACTCCCATGCAGCAACGACCTCCCCTCCCCCCGTTCGACCTCGCCAGCGCCACGCAGAAGGTGCGTCTGGCCGAGGATGCCTGGAATAGTCGCGACCCGGAGCGGGTGGCGCTGGTCTATACGGAAGATACGCAGTGGCGTAATCGGGCCGAGTTCCCCCGTGGTCGGGCAGAGGTGCGCGAGTTTCTGGAGCGCAAGTGGGCGCGCGAGTTGGACTATCGCTTGATCAAGGGGCTGTGGGCCTTCAGCGACCAGCGCATCGCGGTGCGCTTTGCCTACGAGTGGCACGACGACTCGGGGCAGTGGTTCCGCTCTTACGGCAACGAGAATTGGGCGTTCAACGAGCACGGCTTGATGCAGTGGCGCTTCGCCAGCATCAACGACCTGCCCATCACCGAGGAGTCACGCCTGTTCCACTGGCCCCTCGGGCGGCGACCCGACGACCATCCGGGGCTGGATGAGCTAGGCCTGTGACCCCTATGTGGAGACCTCGGGCAGGCGCCAGGCGGACCAGGCGGCCATGAAGGCGACCAGGGAGAGGAGCAGGATCACCTCGGCGGCGCCGAGCCAATCGCCGAGCAGGCCGACCAGACCGGCGAAGAGCATCACCACGCCGATGACGGTATTGCTCACCGCGACCATGGCGGCGCGATTCTCCTGTCCGGCCATATCCACCAGGTAGACCTTACGCCCAAGGCGCACGCCGCTGTGCGCCACCACCAACAGCAGGTAACAGAGGGCGTGGAACAGCGGTGCGGTGAGGATGGCCGCGTCGCTGCGCGCCAGCAGGAAGAGCACCACACCGAGCAGCCCGGCGAGGCTGGCGGCGAGGGCCATGACGAAGCGGCTGGAGCTGTCGCCCATACGCCCCCAGATGGGGGCGCTGAGGCTATCGGCGAGCCCGGCGGCGATGATCAGCATGCCGAGACCGGCCAGACCGCTGCTCCACTGCTGCGCCAGTAGCACGTAGAAGGGCGGTGCCAGGGCGACCCCCAGGAGCAGGCTGCGGGTGATGACGAAGCGGCGGAAGTCGCGGTCGGTGCGCAGCAGGGCGAGGCTCGCCAGCGCCATCTCGATGGCGTTGCCGCCCCCTTCGGTGGCGCCGGGCTGTTCGCGGATGCTGGCGAAGGCGGCGATGGCCGGGAGCCAGAGCAGGGCACCGAGGAGGAACAGCCCGGCGAGCAGTTCGGCCCCGGCGTCACGCCCAAACCCCTCGATGGCGATACCGATGAAGAGGGTGAGGGTGCCGGCCACGCCGGAGGCGATGCCCATCAGTCGTCCCCGGCGCGACTTGGAGACGGTCTTGCCCAGCACGTCCTTCGCCGAGACGGAGCAGAGCCCGCGCGAGACGCTAAACAGCACCAGCGCCCCGATGAGTGCCCAACCCGCCGCCGCGCCACTGAGCGTGAGACCGGTGAGGCCCATCAGCGCGAGGGCCCCGGCGGAGAGCCCGGCCCCCCACACCCACACCCATTTGCGGATCGCCAAACGCCGCACCAGCGCCGCCACCATGAGCTGCGGCAGCAGCACCCCGGACTCGCGGATCGGCACCAAAAAACCGATAAACAGCGCCGGCACCCCCAATACACCGAACATCCAGGGCAGGATGAGCTTGGCGCTGGCCAGCTCGTCGGCCACTTTTCCCAACAGATTCGCCACCAGGTAGGCGAAGAAGTTGTGCGGTTGGTCGTTACAGGCGCTCTCGGGGATGTCCTTGCAGACGCGGGCGTCTTCGTCGCCGGTGACCAGGTCGTAGAGGCTCTCGATCTTGTCTTGATGGTACATGGGCAGCTCCGGGTGGCGGTGGGCAGCGCTAGCTTGCCAGATTTTTCTGCGCGTGGCCGAGGGTGAGACGCTACCGCTCTACGGGGCTGCGCGAGGTTCGACAAAGAGCGCGCCCTGGCGAGCACGCCACCCAGGTAGCAGGCATTTAATCGCCCATAGCTATCGATTTAAAAAGTACAAACGATTTCACGAATCACTTCGCCCCTGCCACACTCTCCCTCAAGCCCAACCGCGCTACAGACATACAAGGAGAGCCGTGATGGCCAAGACACTCTCATTCGCCGCCGTGCACTTCACCGTTGCCTTCTCTGTCGGCTACATCATGACGGGCAGTTGGGTGGTGGGGAGTGCCCTCGCCCTGGTGGAACCGGCTGTCAACACGGTGGCCTACTACTTCCACGAGAAGCTGTGGGCCCACTTCAGCCAAGCGCCGGCCCCCTCTGACGGGGGCGATCTGGCCGCCACCGGTTAGCTCAACGCCCCGCGGTGGGGAGCTGCACCGAGCTGATCCAGGGGTAGCCGAGGTAGCCGGGGCGTATCCCTACCTCCACCCGGTCCCCCACCGCGAGCTGCTCATACAGCGCACGGCGCACGCTCAGCTCCTCCAGCGCCCCCGGGGTGCGCCAGGAGGGCACCTGTAGGTAGTAGGAGGTGCTGCGATCGCTCCGGGTGTAGTAGGTGGCCGCCACCGTCAGGGGGTGGCGCTGCGCGGCGACCGGGTCGAGACACCCGTTGAGCCCCACCAGCAGGGCGATGGCGAGGAGCGGCGTGGCGATGAGTAGCAGCAGCCCCACGGTGAGCACATCGGTGTGGGAGTAAGCCGCACCACGCAGCAGGCGCACGCTGACCCAGAGCAGCGGCAGCCAGAGGGGCAGGCCGAGTAGGGCGCCGTGCCAAAAGGGGGTGGCGTCGAGCGGCGGGTAGTCGACGATGCCGAAGGCCAGCAGAATGGGCGCGGCGACGAGCAGGACGATGGGGATGAGATAGGCCACGACCCGGCGCAGGGTCCAGCCGCCGTTGGGGGCATAGGGGGCGTAGGCCGGTGGCTCGTCCACCTCTGGGGTGTGCCCATCTGCCCCCTCCCCGAGCAGGGTGGCCAGCATGTGCAGCGTCTCCACCGCCGGGTCGAGCAGCGCCGGACCGATCACCCCGGCCCCTGGCGCGGGGGTAAACAGGGCGCGCAACCAGCCGCCGGTGAGGTCGAGTTCGGCGTACGCATGGGCGAACAGTCGCTCCACCCTGACGCGCACCTCGGGCACCTGGAGCAGGCGCTGGAGCGCCTCGGGGTCGCTGGCATCGAGGTAGAAGGCCGCATCGAAACGCTCCACGCCGATGCTCATCTCACGATTGACCCCGATGCGCTTGAACCAGCGCTCCATCCCCCCCTCCCGGCGGACGCGAAAGTGCAGTGCCGTGGCCACCGGCAGTGCCACCACCAGGGCGCTGGGTTGGTAGCGGCTGGCGGGCTGCACGCGGTAGTAGTAGCGCCCACGGGGATGCTCGACCCAGTAGCCCCCCTGCGCCGTCACCCGACTCCCCGGCGGGGCATTGCCGCTGAGCAGCCGACGGTCACGCCGCTGCTTGAGCCACGCCGCGAGGGCGATGGCCAACAGCACCAGCATGCCCAGCAGCCCGACCAAGACGGGTTTGAGTGTGGCCCAATCGCTCGCGTGCATATGCCCCCCTCGACGCCGGATCGCCCCCCTACTTTGCGACATCCGTGGCGCAGGAGTACAGCCCTTTGCACCGCGCTCGGCGACGCCTCAGCAACCGCCGGGCGGTATCGGCCTCAGGCAGGGGCCGGTGACCACGGCCAAATGGAGGAGGTGTCCGGGAGCGGCCCATGCAGCCGTTAAACACCAGCGAGGGCGATACCGCGGCAGATGCACGCGGCGAGGTAGAGGGCACAGGGTGGGTACGAGGCAAGCTCTCCATGCGCCCCCGCGTACCCGCGCAAGGACCCTAATTTAGGGAAACGAGGGCCCGACGGGTGGCACGACGACGACGCGCCACGCCCACGGCGGCGATCGCCGCTAACAGCGGCACCAGCGGCGAGTCGGGCTCGGGCACCACGGCGTAGGGGTCGTAGGCGTAGTTGACGGTATAGCCCAGGTCTTCGAACTGACCCAGGGTGGTATTGGTGATGTAGGAGCCGGGGTTGGCCCATCCACTCATCAGGGCGTAGCCGAAGTCGCTGGTGGCCGGGTTCACGCCACCATCGTTCTCATCCCAGTGGGCATGGGCGGTACCGACGTCACCGCCCAGCTCGACCGGTACGAAGCTGGCGGAGTAACCGAATTCGGCATTGTACTGGGCCAACGCGTTGGCCCCCAGATACTCACCGGGGGAGTTGGTCTCATCATAGAGGCCGTTGTAAGACCAGAGGGTGCCGAAGCCGATGACGTGGGCCATCTCGTGCAGGATCACCATGCCGAGGGTCTCGTTGGCGAGCATGGTGTCGAGGTCGGCGGTGTCGAAGTTCATCGTGCCGGTGGTGGTGTACATATAGCCACCATAGCTGGTGAAGTTGTAGACCGTGGAGGGGCCCGCGCTACCCAGCACACCCCCGGAACCATCGATCGTGGAACCGGTGGCGGTGATCTGCAGGTTCCAATCGGAAACATAGCTGCTGTAGTCGTAGCTATAACCGGTGAGGAAGCCCTCCCAGGTGGCCTCGGCCAAGGTGAACTGGGCCCACTGTTCGGTGCTGAGCCCACCGCCGTCGATCAGTTCGATATTGAACGCGGCCTGGGTCGAGAGAGGGGTGAAAAGGAGCGCGGCGACGGAAAGACGAAATCGCATAATCACATCCTGTAAGGTCAATCACATAAGGGGGAAGCGCACAGAGGGGCGCTTACATCCTCCTCCGTGCGATGTTCCTATGCGGTAACTCCTTGCATAGGTAGTTCTACTGTACCGCAGTTTCCAACGCCCAACTAGCCACCCGACGCAGCACTGATACCCCGTCACCACCGCGCATGTGGCGCTTAGAAGAGGCTGTCGGCTAAGTGGGAAAGCTACGGGCGGCCCCCGAGCCGCACCGCGCCCTGCGCAGGAGATGAGGTCAGCCCCATGTCGCGGCGAGAGGCGGGCGAGATGGGGTAGCTACGAGCGCTACCGGCTAGCGTGCCTACGCCGCCGGCGGGAGAGGGCCACGGCGGCACCGGCCACCAGCAGCGGGGCCAGGGGGGCGTCAGGCTCGGGCACCACGGCGTAGGGGTCGTAGGCGTAGTTGACGGTATAGCCCAGGTCTTCGAACTGGCCCAGGGTGGTATCGGTGATATAGGAGCCGGGGTTGGCCCATCCACTCATCAGGGCGTAGCCGAAGTCGGTGCTACCAGGGTTGGCGCCACCGTAATTCTCGTCCCAGTGGCCCCCGGCGGTGCCGGTGCCGCCCTCCAGCTCCACCGGCACATAGGCGGCGCTGTAGCCGAACTCGGCGTTGTAGGCGGCGATGGCATTGGCCCCCACATACTCCCCCGGCGCGTTGGTGGCATCGTAGAGGCCGTTCATCTCCCACAGGGTGCCGAAGCCGATGACGTGGGCCATCTCGTGCAGGATCACCATCGACAGGGTGCCGGTGCTGAGCATGTAGTCCAGGTCGTCCACGTCGAACTGCATGATGCCGGAGGTGGCGAAGCCGTAACCGCCGACACTGGTCAGGTCGTACCCCCCGTCGGGGCCCGCCTGGCCGAGGATGCCGCCGACGCCGTCGATGCTGATGGCCGAGGCGATGATGGTGAGGTTACCGTCCCAGCCGCTGAGATAGCCGCTGTAGGTGGCGTAGTCCCAGGCGTAGTCGGTGATGTACCCCTCCCAGGTGGTGGCGGCGAGGGTGAACTGGGCCCACAGCTCGGAGGTGAGGCCACCACCATCGACCAGTTCGATGTTGAAGGCGGCCTGACCCGGCAGGGGGGCGAGGGCGAGTACCAAGAGGGCATGTGGTCGACGCAAGAACATGGCGATCCTCCAGCGGATCCAGGGGTGGGCGCGCCCCGTCGGAGGCGTCGACCACCTAGGTCGTGATGCACGAGTATTGTGTGGGATATTTTCCCACACATACTGCTAACTCACCCGCATTTTCTTCATCGCACGTTCAATCTCGTGGCACCACCAGCGCCGCCCCCTCCACGCGGGGGTCGCTGGCGGCGCTCACCGCCGGGCGCTCCCAGTCCCAGGCGATGGCCTGCATGTTGCCCCACGGCGCACCCTCCTTGAGGGTGTGGCCCATGGCACCGAGGCGCTCACGGGTCGCGGCGTCGAGGGCCCCCGGCTCGTAGAAGAGGGTGTCGGGGAGATACTGGTGGTGCAGGCGCGGGCGACTCACCCACGCCTCCACCGGCGCCCCCTCGGCGTAGGCCAGCACCCCCTGCAGCACCATGGTGATGATGCGGCTGCCGCCCGGCGTGCCGAGGATCGCCACCCCGTCGGGGCCGTAGACGAAGGTCGGCGACATGCTGGAGAGCATGCGTTTGCCGGGGGCGATGGCGTTGGCCTCGGCCCCCACCAGGCCGTAGGCGTTGGGCACACCGGGCTTGGCGGAGAAGTCGTCCATCTCGTCGTTGAGCAGGATACCGGTGCCGGGCACCACCCACCCGGCGCCAAAGGGGTAGTTGATGCTCAGGGTGGCGGCGACGAAGTTGCCCTCACCATCGAGGATGGAGAAGTGCGTGGTGTGATTACCCTGCGGCGGCGGGGTAGCCGGGGCGAGGGCGCTGCTCGGCGTCGCCTTGGTCGGGTCGATGGTGCTACGCAGCCCCTGAAGGTAGTCGGCGTGGGTCAGCTCGTAGACCGGCACCGCGACGAAGTCGGGGTCGCCGAGGAACTCGGCGCGGTCGCGGTAGGCGCGACGCATCGCCTCGGTGAGCCAATGCACCCGCTCGGCCCCTTGCGCCTTGCGGAAGGTGTCGGTATCGAGCAGGCCGAGCATCTGTGCCAGGGCCACGCCCCCCGACGAGGGGGGTGCGGCACTCACCAGCTCGAAGTCACCGAAGCGCCCGCGCACCGGCTCGCGCTCGACGGCCTGGTACTGACTCAGGTCGCCGAGGCTCCAGATGCCGCCGCCCGCGCGCACCCCGGCCACCAGCGCCTCGGCCACCTCGCCGGTGTAGAAGCCGTCGCGCCCCGCGTCGGCGAGGCGCTGCAGGGTCGCGGCCAGTTCGGGCTGGCGGATGGTGTGGCCGAGGGGCGGCACCTCGCCGTCGAGCAGGAAGGTGGCGGCAGCGGCGGGCGAGGCGCGTAGGGCGTCGCGGCGCCACGCGGCCATCTCGCGGTAGTGCGGGGTGACCACGAAGCCCGTGCGCGCGGCGGCAATCGCCGGGGCCAGGGTCTCGCTCAGGGGCAGGCGCCCGTAATCCTCGGCGATGTGCACCAGGGCGGCGGGCTGGCCGGGGATGCCCGCCGCCAGCGGGCCGTCCATCGAGGCCCCGTCGCGCACCTCACCGTCAGCATCGAGGTACATGTCGCGGGTAGCGGCAAGGGGCGCCCGCTCACGCCCGTCGAGCATGATGTCGCGCCCGCAGCGCGCCTCGTGCAGCAGCCAGAAGCCACCACCACCCAGGCCGGAGCTGTAGGGCTCGACCACCGCCAGCACGGCAGAGACGGCCACGGCGGCATCGAAGGCGTTGCCACCCGCCTCCAGGATCTCGATGCCCGCCTGGGTGGCCATGGGGTGGGCGCTGGCCACGGCGATGGCCGGTGGCTGACGACCGGCCTGGGCGCCGAGGGCGCACAGCGAGAGGGCGAGGAGGAGTAGCAGACGACGCATGGGTGGGGCTCCCGACAAGGGTGGTAAGGGCGAAGGGGTCAGCGAAAGTGTAGCGGCTGCGGGCGGTCGACCAGATAGCCCTGCACATAGTCGACCCCCAGCTCGGTGAGCAGCCCTTCGCTGGCGGGGTCTTCCACATATTTGGCCACACAGCAGATATCGAGCTGGTGACACAACTCCACCACCATGTGCACGCGCGCCTGGTGCATGGGGGTGTCGAGCAGGTGGCGGGTGAGACTGGGGTCGAGTTTGACGAAGTCGATGCCCATGCGCTGCAACAGGTCAAAGCTCTGTAGGCCGTGGCCGAAGTCGTCGAAGGCGACCCGCGCACCGAGGTTGTGCAGGGCATCGCAGAGCACCTGGAGCTGACTGGAGTAGGTGAGCGCGCAGGATTCGTTGATCTCGAAGCAGAGACGCGCGCTCTCGCGTGGGTAACGCACCAACAGGTTGCGCAGGCGCGGTAGAAAGTCGAGGGCGGCGAGGGACTGGCCGGCGAGGTTGAGCGCCACCAGGGTGCCCTGGGACCAGTGCTCCATGCGATTGAGCTCGTAGAGCATGCGCTCCAGCACCCACAGGTCGACCTCCGGCATCAGGCCGTAGCGCTCCACGGTAGGGATAAAGGCCATGGGCAGCAGCTCGCGACCGTGGTTGTCGGAGAGGCGCAGCAGCACCTCGCACATGGGCGGATGAAAGGCATCCGCCTGCAGCGGCTTGACCCGCTGACAGTGGAGTTGGAACCCCTCCCCGCGCAGCGCCTCGCGCACCAGGCCGATAAGCAGACCGCCGTCGCCACGCCCGGGGTCGCCCGCCGCATGCAGGTGCAGGCGGTTGCGCCCGGCGTTCTTGGCCATGTAGCAGGCGGCATCGGCGCTGGCGATGAGGTCACCGAGGTCGCCGGAGCGGGCGTCGATAGGGGCCAGGCCGATACTGGTGCCGATGGTGAAGCGGTGCCCCTCCCAGGTGAACACCAGCTGCTCCAGGGCACCGCGCATCGCCTCGGCGATGGCCATGGCACGCCCCTCGGGGCAGCTTTCGAGCAGCACGCCGAACTCGTCGCCACCGAGGCGTGCCACGCGGTCGCTGTCGCGCACCTGGGCGCGCAGCAGGCTGCTCACCTGGCGCAGCAACTCGTCACCGGCGGCGTGACCGCAGGTATCGTTGACCACCTTGAAGCGGTCCAGGTCGAGGTAGAGCAGCATATGGTGTTTGTCGTGCTGGCGCGCACCGTCGAGCGCACGCTCCAGCTGATGCTCGAATTCACGCCGGTTGAGCAGCCCGGTGAGCGGGTCGTGGCGCACCTGGTGGCTCAGCTTGCGCGCCAAGGCGACCATCTCGGAGACGTCGCGCAACACCACCACCACGCCACCGAAGCTCTCCCCCCCCAGGCCGATGCGCGCCACGCTGTGCTCCACGTGCAGCTCCTGACCGTCGCGCCGCTGCAGCAGGCGACGGTCGACCAGGTCGCGCTGCTCGGGGTTGGCCGCCAGTAGCTCGCTGAGGTTGTGCGCCACCGGCTGCCGTCGCTCCTCGTCCACCAGGCGCAGCACCTCCAGCAGCGGGCGGCCACGGGCGTCGCTCGGGTTCCAACCGGTGAGGCGCTGGGCCAGGGGGTTGAGGTAGTCGATGCGCCCATCGCCGGTAGTCGTGATCACCCCGTCGGCGAGGGCGTGCAGGCTCACCAGGGCGCGTTCGCGCTCGTAGGCCAGCGCCGCCTCGGTGCGCAGGGTGCGACGCACGCTGAGGGCGGCGATGAGCAGGCCGAAGAGCACCGCACCGACGCCGAGGGAGAGGATCGCCAGACGCGCCACCCTCTGCTGGCGCTGGCTCTCGTCGAGTGCCGCGCGCGAGGCCTGGCGCTGCAGCCCGCCCAGCTCTTCGAGCACCGCCAGCACGTCGGTCTGGGCCGGAAAGACCTCGCGGATCATCACCTCGCGCGCCGCCTCCACCTCGCCGTCGAGGATCAGGTCGCTGACCCGCCGCTGCGCCTTGACCGCGCGCAGGGCGAAACCACTCAGGCCACCGAGCAGCTGCTCCTCGCGCGCATTGAGCGGCAGGGTGGGGTTGGCACGCAGCGCCTCACGGGTGGCGACGAACTGCGCGGCGAGGGCGTCGAGGTCACGCGCCAGGGTGTCGCGCTCGAAGGGGTCGTCGATGATGAACATGCGCTGCAGCACCTGCACCCGCTCGCGGGCGTAGCGAAACAGCTGCTGAGAGAGCGCCAGCTTATGGTTGTGTTGGTTGACCACCGCATCCAGGCTGCGACTCGCCTGCGCCAGCTGCAGCACGCCGATGGCCACCACCCCGGAGAGCATGGCCAATACCAGGGCGAAGCCGAGACCGAGCACCAAGGTGGTCCGGCTCGGCGCGAACTTGGCGGGGCGGGTGACGGGGTCGTGTCTACTCACCGGGGTCTCGTGTCTGTGGTCTGCCAGGGGGATGGCGAAATGTTATGTGGTTGTTTCAGCCCCCCTTGAGTCTATCACCTGCGACGGGGCAAACCAGGCCACAGAGCCCCCCGGATGTGCCGTTGGGAGGGGCGCTGCGATGCCACACAGGCGGCGCTATTTTGTGCACTAAGCTTGGCATGGGGGCCCGTTAGGCGTAGAAATGGCCGCTTGAGGGGCGCGCATATCTTGACTATTTCCCTTGGTTATAGCTATAGTCGCCCCCACTTTCACCGACAGCGGCCGCCTAGACGGTCGGATACCAACCATTTTTTGTGTGAGCGGAGTTTTCCCATGGAACTGAATATCGACGGCAAGATCATCAAACTGAGCGAGGCCGGCTGGCTTGAGGACCTGAGCGAGTGGAGCGAGGCCGTGGCACACGGGATCGCCGCCAACGAGAAGGTGGAGCTGACCGACGAGCATTGGGATGTGATCAACCTGGCCCGCGAGTACTTCCAGGAGCACGGTACCGTGGCCGAGCCGCGCAAGTTCTCCAAGCTGATGAAAGACCGCTTCGGCGACGACCGCAGCGACAGCAAGTACATCTACGCCCTGTTCCCCTACGGGCTGATCAAGTCCGCCAACAAGATCGCCGGGCTGCCGCGCCCCAAGGGCTGCAGCTGACCCCCACCGCCCCAGGCGGCTGGTCGAAGGGCCCACACCCCGGGCGGGGTGTGGGCCCTTTCCATTTACGGGGGGTGAATCGAGCACCCACCCGGCACCGCGCTACACCCCTCGTCCAGGGGCCTGGCTAAGCGAGGAAGGGCAGCAGGGAGAGGTAGAGGATCGCCGCCGCCGCGGCGAGATAGGCGAGGGTGGCCACTGGTGCCTCACGCAGGCGCTGTCCGATCCCAGGAACGGGTTCGGCACGCACCCGCGCGGCGCGTTCGCGTCCGTAGACGTCGAGCAGTGCCTGTACACCGTCGAGCTGCCCCTCGTCGCGCAGCCAAAAGCCGGCGACGGAGACCCCCCAGTTGCCCCCGGGGGTCTCGTAGTAGTCGATTCGGTGGGCATCGAGCAGGTCGCGCACCTCCTCGATCTCCTCCTGTGCTACGCGGTCGAGACGGTAGATCAGTGTTGCCATGGGTGGATTCTACTCGGCCCCCTCCTGCGCCTGCCAGCAGAGCATGCGCAGCTCCATGGCCAGGGTCAGCGCCTCATGGGCCAGCTCGTCGGCACTCAGGGCGGCGATGCGCCGCAACGCCGCCTGCAGCTCTCGCTCCAGCCCCGCCTTGGGGGCCAGACTGCCCAACTCAGCCACGGCGGAGTAGAGGGTCTGGCGCTCCAGAAAGCGCTCCAGCAGGGCGGCGCGCGGCGGCCCTTCGAGCCGGTGCCACTCTAGCCCTGCGGCCCACGCCTCGGCGCTCACCTCGGGCCCGGCACCGTGGCAACGGTAGTCGAGACAACCGGGGAAGCCACGCTCATGCAGCTCGGTGTATTGCACACAGCGATGCGTCGGGGCGAGGTGCCGACAGGCGTGGTGGGCGGGTTTCTCTTCGGCGAAACCGATGCCGGGGTGATAGTACGGGGCGACGCAACAGAAGGCCTGACAACGGTCGCACTGCTCGATGCTGGACATGGATGGAGCCTCGCTCGGACCACCCCTGGGGTGGTCAACGTGGGATCTCCATCATACGTAACAGCCACGCGGATTTCGCGGATGTGCTCACTCTTGGGTGAAACTCTCGCGCAGCATGCGCCAGCGCCCATGGCGCCCGCCCAACAGGGGCTGGGCGAGAAGGACAAAGAAGAGACGCCGCAGGGGGGTCGATTTACCGGCAAAGGACATGCTCATTTCCTCCCACCGTGAACTTGGCGCCACGGTGTCTGAAGTCGCTCACAGAGGGCGCCTCGGCGCCCGCTCAATGTCTGGGAGTGAACATAAGGTGAACCGCACCTATTTGCAAGTGATTCTCAACAACCTATTTTATGTAGGGAGATCGACAGGCAAGGCACTCGGCCATGGACATTGCAATTCGGGGGCCAGAGCGTGGCCGCGCGGTATCAAGCGCACGCCATCGCCCCTTGCCCGCGCACCCGCTGGACCCCAAACTGGGCACTCCTGGCACAGGGAGTCTCCCCATGACCCACATCACCCTGGAGCGCTGGCACGGCTGGCGTAGCCGCCTGCACGAGGTGATCTTCGAGGCGGACACCAAGGCCGGTCGGCTGTTCGACATCACCTTGCTGGTGACCATCCTGCTCAGCATCCTCGCGGTCTCACTGGAGAGCGTGGCCGCCATCCGCGCACGCCACGGCGAGCTGCTGCGCCTGGCGGAGTGGAGCTTCACCGCCCTGTTCACCCTGGAGTACCTGTTGCGCCTGGTGAGCGTGCGCCGTCCGCTGCACTACGCCACCAGTTTCTTCGGTCTCATCGACCTGCTGGCGATCCTGCCGAGCTACCTGAGCCTGCTCTTCCCCGGCGCCCAGTCGCTGTTGGTGATCCGCGCCCTGCGCCTGCTGCGGGTGTTCCGCATCCTCAAGGTGGCCCGCTACGTGGGCGAGATGCAGTCGCTGATGCACGCCCTGCGCGCCACCCAGGCAAAGATCACCATCTTCCTTCTCGCCCTGCTCACCCTGGCGCTGATCATGGGCGCGGTGATGTATGTGGTCGAGGGCGAGGCACACGGCTTCACCAGCATCCCTCGTGGTTTCTACTGGGCAGTGGTGACCATCACCACGGTAGGCTATGGCGATATTTCACCGCACACCGTGGTCGGCCAGGGCTTCGCCGCGCTGGCCATGGTGCTCGGCTACAGCCTGATCATCATCCCCACCGGCATCTACGCCACCGAACTGGTGAAGAACGCCCACAAGCGAATCACCACGCAAAATTGCCCAAGCTGCGCCCGCGAGGGGCACGACGAGGACGCCACCTTCTGCAAGTATTGCGGCAACTCGCTGGGGTGAGCTTGTCGCAAAGATGACAATGGCCCGACGCCCCTTGTCGGACTCTTGTCGTAGCCCACCCCCGCCCCCGCCCCATCCCGGGGCGGGCGCCCACACCGCCACCACATAACGCCCCATCCCGCCCCACAACGGCCTCCGGCGCACGGCCCTAGCGGCGAAACGGGGGTTGGCACGCCTATTGCCCCTAGCACCACAAAGGGTTCAACGAACCACCGTCACCGATACCTTGGGTGACGGTCCAGCGGCAAAGGGGTACACCATGATCGAGATCGAAAAGCGCCATAAGGCCCTCACCGTCAACCCACTCAAGGTGAGTCAGCCGGTGGGTGGCGTGCTCGCCTTCCTCGGCATGCAGGGCAGCATGCCGCTGATGCACGGCTCGCAGGGGTGTACCGCCTTCGCCAAGGTGCTCTTCGTGCGCCACTACCGCGAGCCGATCCCGGTACAGACCACCGCTATGGACCAGATCAGCACGGTGATGGGGGCCGACGAGAACCTCGTCGAGGCGCTGGCCACCATCAGCGAGAAGTCCAAACCACAGGTCATCGGCGTGCTCTCCACCGGTCTCTCCGAGGTGCAGGGGAGCGACATCATGCGCCTGGTGGGCGACTTCCGTAAGCGCTACCCGCAGTACGCCGACGTCAGCGTGGTACCGGTCAACACCCCCGACTTCGTCGGCGGTCTGGAGAGCGGCTTTGCCGCCGCCGTCACCGCCATGATCAACCGTCTGGTGCCCGAGCAGGTGGTGGCCAACGCCGCCGCCAGCCTGCGCGTGAACCTACTGGTCGGCCCCTCCCTCACCCCGGGTGACCTGGAGACGCTGAAAGAGACGGTGGAGCTGTTCGGCCTGGAACCCATCGTGCTGCCCGACCTCTCCGACTCCCTCGATGGGCACCTCACCCCAGATCGCTTCCAGCCCCTCACCGTCGGCGGCACCCCGCGCGATGCCGTGACGCGCATGGGCGACGCCCGCGCCACCCTGGTCATCGGCCCGGCCCTGGGCCGCGCCGCCGACCTCCTGGCCGAACGCACCGGGGTACCCGACTTCCGCTTCGACTCGCTCATCGGTCTCGACGCGATGGATGCCTTCGTCCACCGCCTGGCCCTGCTCTCCGGGCGCAGCGTCCCTGCACGCCTGGTGCGCCAACGTGCCCAACTGCAGGATGCGATGGTCGACACCCACTTTATGCTCGGCCAGACCCGTGTCGGCGTCGCCCTCGACCCCGACCACCTACTCGCCCTCGTCCCCGCCCTGCAACAGATGGGCATGGAGGTGGTCAGCGCCATCTCCCCCGAGCGCGGACCGGCCCTGGGCAAACTGCCGCTGGAGAAGGTGAAGATCGGCGACCTCGACGACCTGGAGAGCGAGGCCAAGGCGCACGGGGCCGAACTGCTCATCGGCAACTCCCACTGTGGCCAGGGCGCCGAGCGCCTCGGCATCCCACTGCTGCGCATGGGCTTCCCGCAGTACGACCTACTCGGCGGCTACCAGCGCACCACCATCGGCTATCGCGGCACCCGCCAGCTCTACTTCGACCTGGCCAACCTGGTGCTCGGCGAACACCACAAACACGCCATCGCCCCCTACCGCTCCAAACTCCACTCACGCGACGAATACTCATCGGGAGGAGAGAACCATGCGCCTGGATCGACGGCTACGCATTCTGCCGCGACCCACTGAGCAGGAGGCCGGACCCATGTTCAAAGTCGCCTTCGCCAGTAAGGGGATGAGCCGAGTGGACGAACACTTCGGCACCGCCCGCTCCTTCGTCATCTTCGAGGTGGCCGAGGACGGCTCCGCCCGCCGCCTGGAGGTGCTGCAATTCGCCTCCGAAGAGAAGGACGGCAACGAAGACAAACTGATCCAGAAGCTGCAGCTGCTCGAAGGGTGCGCCGCCATCTACTGCCTAGCGGTCGGCCCCTCGGCGGTGCGCCAACTGCTGGCCCGCAACGTGCAACCGATCCGCGTCGACGAGGAGGCGGAGATCAGCCGTCTGCTGGAACGACTGCGCGACGAAGTGGTGGCAGGCAAGACCCCCTGGATCAACCGCTACCTGAAGAGCCGCACCGATGCCGCCGCGCGCATCGAGCAGCTGGCGGACGAGGACTGGGAAGAGTAACCCTCCCCCACCTCCCCACCCCAACCGACACAAACCCCAACAGGAGATGAACATGAGCGACGAGCAGACCCTGGCCATCGACCCCAACGACCCGGTGTTCGGCACCGACTTCATCAAGGAGATGGACCGCCAGGTGCGCGCCATGGACTCCTACGGCGTCTACGACGGCATGAGCTCCGCCGAGATCCTCGACCCCTTCGTGCTGACCAAAGAGCGTAAGCGCGAGATCCCCATCGTCGGCGACCCCGACGAAGAGGTGGTCGCCCGCGTCAAGGCGTTCTACAACGCCATCGCCGTAATGATCGAGAAGGAGTGCGGGCACATGGCCGTGCCGATGATCCACCTCTCCCACGAGGGCTTTGGCCGCGCACTGATCACCGTCGGCAAGCTGGTGGTACTCGACCGTTCCCTGCGCGACGTGCACCGCTTCGGCTTCCCCTCCCTCTCCGCCATGAAGACCGACTCCGACAAATACCTCTCCGTCGCCGTCGAGATCATCGGCAAATACTCCGAGGTGGCGGGCCTCTAAGCCCACTACCCAAGGCGGTGCCGACACCGCCCCAACCCTTTCCAGCCAACAGAGAATGGTGAATACAAATGAGTGAAGATGAACTGAAGGCCCTGGAAAAAGAGGTAAAGAAGGCGAAGCGCATCGCCACCGAATGGGCCGGGCAGATGCACGACCTGGTCGAAGAGCGCCTCCCCGAAGCCTACGCAGAGATCCCGCAACTGGCACAGAGCACCTACGACGCCTGTGCCGCCTGGGCCGAGGCCAACGAGCGCCTCAAGGCCGCCGCTAAGCAATGAGGTAGCAGAAAAAATGAGCGAAACGATCACCGGTCTGACCCGAGGCGGCGAAAGCTGGACCCCCTCCTTCGTCACCGAGCTGAACCACAAGACCTGCATCGGCTGCGGCCGCTGCTTCAAGGTCTGCCCGCGCGACGTCTTTGACCTGGTCGAGCGTGACGACCTGGACCTCGACGACGATGACGACAGCGCCGAAGACGGCTTCGACGACGACGTGATGATGGTCATGACCATCAAGAACGCCCTCGACTGCATCGGCTGCGAGGCCTGTTCCCGCGTCTGCCCGAAGAACTGTCACACCCACGCCCCCGCCGCCATCTAAGGCACGGCGACCTCGACGCCCTATCCAGGGTGTCGAGGGGCGACCCCCAACCCAGAATTCCAAGCAGCTGAACGGCTGAGGAGACCACCATGCCTAAACCGAAACGCCACCTCTTCGTCTGCATGCAGCAGCGTCCCCCGGGTCACCCGCGCGGCTCCTGTGGCGCCAAGGGTTGCAACGAGGTATTCGACGAATTCCTCTTCCAAGCCCAGCAGCGCAACACCTTCGAAGAGGTCGCCATCACCGCCAGCGGCTGCATCGGCCCCTGCGGCATGGGCCCCAACGTGCTCATCTACCCCGAGGGCGTCCTCTACAGCGGCGTCAGCCGCGCCGACGTGGCCGAGATCTTCGACAAGCACATCCTCGGTGGCGAAGTCATCGAGCGCCTCAAGGCCCCTGCCGATGTCTGGTAACGGGACAGCCCTGCCCGAGGCGGGGCTGATCATCCACCACAAACACTTCACCAGTGCGCGCCTGCGCTTTCTGCGTTACGCCGAGGGCAGCGTGCTCGCCTTCACCCGCCTGCCGCAGCTCGCCGCACTGATCGAAGACCCGGACGACACCGTGGTGGTCACCCACCCCGGTCGACTCCTGCGCGACGCCGAAAAGCGCCTTGGCCTACCCCAGGGCAGCCTGGAGCTGGAGCGCGAATTCCACCTCTCGGTAGAGACCCCCAGCGGCGAGCGCCCCATCTTCCTCGCCCGTCTCACCACCATCGACCCCTGCTTCGATGAAGCCAGCGCCATCGGCGCCGACTTCATCCACATCACCGAGGCCCGCACCCTGCCCCGCGTCGAGCTGGAGCTGCTACGCCACGCCTATACCACCGTGATGGGTGGCTGACACACCGTAGCTTGCCGCTGATGCGGCCTCCTGCCCCGTACATGGATGTAATGGCGCAGGGTCAGTGGGCGTATTCGTGTGGAGTGATCACCTGGCGGCTCTACACCAAGCCACGCGAAAGCACGAGCGAGGAGCCACAAGCCAACGGCTTGTGAGCGGCAGCCATGTTCAAGGGAGCGAGTTCAAGCCGTTGGCTTGAAACTCCAGGGCAGGTGTACCGACCACGGCAACCATCAGCGGCACGCGCACTCTAGCCCTTTACGTGGATGTAATGGCACAGAAGCAATGGGCGTGTTCGTGAAGAGCGCTCACTAGGCGATTCTGCATCTCAATACGTGAGAGCACGAGCGCGGAGCCACAAGCCAACGGCTTGTGAGCGGCAGCCTTACTCAAGGGAGCGAGTTCAAGCCGTTGGCTTGAAACTCCAGAGTAGGTGTTCGACAACACCCAATTCACCGGACCAGTGCTGCGCCACACAGAACGTCCGACATGACGGACTGGGCGCGCAGCGCTGGGTCCGAGTGGAATAGAACGTTAGCCTTTCTGGTTTGCTCGAATTTCGTTCAGCATAACAAAGGCACTAACAAATTGAATTGCAGCTAGAGGAGTATACAAAGAAACGACTGCTTGGCTCTGATGATCATCACCGTCAATGAAGTATCCAACAAAGTGGTCATTGGCCCATCTGAATAAAAATTCAGGCGCATGATGTTTGGCATGTGTTATCCGTATTGTTCCGTTGGTGCTCCCAGTGACCTCCACAGATACCCCAGGCAATTCTTCGAGGGACTTCAATCTATTGGTTATTTGCTGCTGGTTCATAAACTATTCCATCTAAAAATTTTTACTACGGCAAATGCCATCAAGCGTTAGGCCAAATCATCTGCACAGGCTTGAACGAAATCTTTTAGGCGCTGCGCAGACAAAGCTGAATCGTAACTAGACGGGTATAAGGTAATGTTGCTCGCTTGTTGAATTGGCTCGCCAAGTGGCGGAACTGCTCGGCCTCTGTGACCAGCCTCCGAGTGAGCATCAATTGTGAAGTTGTATACATTCAAGTTGGCGTGACACACCAAGCTTCTAAAATAGCTAAGCGCAGGTACTACGTGGTTGAACCAATCTTCAGAAACGTTTTGAGTGCCCAGCGCTGGGTATCGCCAAGCTGAGCCTCCAATGTGTTCCCAACCGAAACGTTGGAAGCACGCGATAATTCGTTTTCTGTCATTTGCGTCGGTAACGGTAGTATCGTCAATATCGAAAGTGATCGTTATGGGCATAAACCCCTCTGTGAATATCTACTGTAGCCATTTATAGGCTAACGTTAAAAGTAAGTGGCGCTGCGCGGATTCATTGCGTAGCATCCCTTGCACCGCAGGGTTATCCGTAATTGCTAACACGACCAAGCTTTAGGCCGCCATCAGCCGTTCGATGAATTGGAAAGTTGGTCTCGCACGTGTCGCAGCGACACCAAGCAGTTGAGTTAAACGCTGTGCCAAGTGTTGCCTCCATACTCAGGCATCCCCTCATATTTTCAAATAATGCCAAAAATTTGCTTATAGACGGTCTGGGCTGAGATAAGCTCTGAGAATTTCTCCATCAGAGGCCGTAACCACTCCTCCGGCATTCTCGGGATCTTGTCGTACAGCATGCAGCC
>QKED01000029.1 GCA_003252455.1 Gammaproteobacteria bacterium | reverse complement strand
GCTGCATGCTGTACGACAAGATCCCGAGAATGCCGGAGGAGTGGTTACGGCCTCTGATGGAGAAATTCTCAGAGCTTATCTCAGCCCAGACCGTCTATAAGCAAATTTTTGGCATTATTTGAAAATATGAGGGGATGCCTGAGAGTGGCCTCACCAAGTCCTGACAGGCCACCTTATAAAGTGTAATCGTGACGCGAATAGACCATTAATTAGACCCACCCAAAATTTCCTAACCAGACTAACAGAATCGGGCACCAGAACGTCAAAGTCAGAGGTTAGCTGAGTGAGGTGCCTGCTTCAGACCAGCTGGGTAATATAGGGGATCTCTTAGCGAGACGACGCGCGCAGGATTACGGCATCTCTATGACCTATCCGCACAATCACCATCTGGCGGCTTAAGTGCGTAGCTTTGCCGACTTTCTGGTGGAGCGCATCGAGGATGAGGGCCATTGGTAGGCGCCCTGAAAGACGATAGATCGAAGGCGGGCGTTATTTGAGCACTAAGTCGTATCCCCAAATCACGGTCGTGAGGTCACCAACTTGGTGAAACAGCCTGATCGCCTGCTTCGCCTCTTTCGACGGTGTCTTGCGCGTGGACTTCAAAAACGCGTGGAGGATGAGCAGATCGCCGTTGGTCGTCTTCACAAACAGCACCCGCGCCGACTCCTTACCGTTGTCGACGCGCAGCTTGTAGATGGTGCCGTGGTACTTCCAGATGCGCGCATTCAAGATCTTTAGGCCCTTGCAGGAGTAGACATCTCCATGCTGGCTGTAACCCTCGAACTTGGTGTGGATGCGTTCGCGCAGCGTGTCGGAGGCCTGGGCAAAGAAGGCGTAGAGCGGCCGGGTAGCGGGGCTGTTTTCGACCAGACGTATCTGCATAGTGAAGCAACAATGGAGGCGAGTGACGGTAGCGCTCCACGGTAACATGCCACGCCAGCTCTATGCTTGAGTTAGGGCAACCGCATACTTTTGCCACAGAGGCACGGAGGAGACGGAGAGGCGGAATTCGGGCGCGAGCGTATGTTGAAACGCACCTCTACATCTATTTGGGCAGCCTTTCCCATGCACCAATAACAGTATTTCTCCGTGTCCTCTGTGTCTCCGTGGCTGATTTTCAGCCGTTCGGGCAAGGTATGCGCTTGCCCTGATGCTTGGGCAGAGGGCGGCCTTCGCTTTCCTTAATGGGTGCTCGCCACATACCCAGGAAGTAACCGGCTCGGGGCCAGGTACAGGGTACAGGTGGCCCCATGGCACAACGCAAAACGGCGCGCCCTCGGTCAGGCGAGGGGGCGCCGTGCGGGCCGCTGTTACTCGTGCAGGCCGATCTGCTTCATGAAGGTGAGGTTGTCCCAGAAGAGGTACTCCTCGTCCATCACGCCCTCGGCATTCCAGTGGCCGATGGTGGCCATGGTCAGTTTGTAGGGCTTGCCGGTGGGCGGGATGAACTTGCCCTCGCCGATGGGCATCGGCTCCGTGAAGGTCCCTTCGATGATCCCCACCACGCCGGTCCACTCGCCCTGACCGATGCGGATCGGGTGGGTCTCGATGCGCGTGTCGGGGGCGTAGACGAACATCGCCTTGAGGTCGTCGATGTGCGCCTCGATGCCGTTGGTGGTGCGCCCGTCGGGCCAGTGGACGACGATGTCGTGGGCGTGGCTCTCGTGCAGACGATCCCACTGCTGGCCGCTGAATACCTCGAAATCGAGGGTATCGAAGGTCTCCAGACGGGTGGCGACCTGCGCCTCCTGGGCCTGGTAGATGGCCAGTTCGGCGAGGGCCGCAGCGGTGGCGGCGTTGTCGCCCGCGAAGGCGCTCTGGCTCAGGGCGGTGGTGAACAGGGTGGCAAGGGCAAGCAGTCGGGTTTTCATCTCTCGATCCTCATTGGGTGGGTGCGAGATGAGAATAGGCCCGGGCATGGCGATGATAAACGCACGAAAAAAGATATGACTGTCAATGGTCCATTGATAGTAGATCGGGCGAGCCCGCACCTTTCAGGGCGCGGGCTCGGGAGGGAGGGTTAGAGGCCGAGGGGCGTGGCTGTGCCCCTCGGTGCAGGTCCCGACTCAGTAGTCGGTGATCATGCTGCGGTCGGCACGGATGCGGTCCCACTCGTACTTGAAGAAGCGCCACATGTGGGAACGCGCGGCGGAGGGGTAGTAGGGGTTGCTGCCGGCGCTGGTGAGACTGCCCGGCGCACCGCCGGCGACGCGCCAGGTGTAGTCCATGACCTTGTCGGTGGTGCCCTGGTAGAAGATCCCCGGGACGTAGTTGCCCTCCTGGAAGGGGTGGTAGAGCGAGAAGGTGTGCCCCAACTCGTGGATGAAGGTGCGCTGGCTGGTGAGGCCGTCGTTGAACACCACCATGAAGTTGCTCCAGACGATGGATTCGATGGCGGCGCCGCGGAAGAACATCTCGATCTGGTCGATGATGGTCGCCGATTCCAGGTCGGAGGAGCCGCTGATGGTGCCCGCATCGAGTTCGGTGAGGAACATGAAGGTACGGGTGGAGGCGTCGATGGAGCCGCCAGGACAGTGGGCACCGTACTTCTCGTAGAGCGCCTTGATGTCGTCGACGAACTGGCTGACGTTGGCCACGGGCTTGCCTTTGTAGGTGGTAAGGAAGCTCGCCACATCCACCTCGGCGCTGTGGGCGGTGAGGTCGAACAGCTCGTCGGCGACGATCTCGGCACGCACCAGCGCCTGATTGAAGGAGCGATTCTTCAGCGTGTAGTGGAACGGCGAGGTGAGTGCCGGGGTCTCGGCGTCGAGGCGCAGCTTGACTAGGACGATCTCCGCCTTGGGGATCTCGTCGTTGGCGTAGACCATCAGCTTGCCCACCTTCTCCTCCTTGTCGTCGCCCTTGGCGATGACGTCGATGGCGGTGTGTTCGCTGAGCACGCCGCCGCTGCAGGTGACGTTGACGGCGTCTTCGAGGATGTAGACGGTCTTCTTCAGATTGATGGAGGCGTCGAGCACGCGCTCCACCTTGCGCCCTGCGAGGATCTCGCTCATGGGGATGCGCGTGCGGCTCAGGCGCAGGTGCGGGCTGCTGGTCTCGAAGCGGATCTCGTTGGCGTTGCGCACCAGGGTGTCGACCTCCTGGATCTCTAGGCTGAGATTGGCGCCGTTCTTGTGCATGCTGGAGCCGTGCGCAAACTCCTCCTCGGTGGTGTAGGGGAAGATCGCCAGCCAGGCGGGATAGTAGTCGACGCCATAGGGAGTGATGGTCTCGTCGCTGCCATCGAGGTAGGTCTGCTTGAGACCGGCAATGTTCTTGCACAGCGGCTTCATGGCGTTGACCGCGCTGCCATTGTTGTCGGCGACGATGTGGGTCATCGGGTGAATGTACTCGTCCTCCAGGGAGTCGAAGCCGAAGTGGCCACCGTAGTCGAGGCGCGCACCGCCCTTGTCCTTGAAGATCTTCGGCTTGGCGAAGTGCACCAGGAAGCGCTGCAGGTTATCGCTAGCGGCGGCAGGGGCGACCTCGGCGGCAGAGAGGCTGACGCTCTCCTCGCCACGACTGATCTCGATGGCGTTGGCATCACCGATGCGCGCCTGTACGGCGGGGTTGTCGACCAGGCTGCCGCGACCGGGGTCGACGCTCTCGATCGCCTTGGCCTTGAGGCTGGCACCGTCGGCCTCGCTGATCTCGCCACGGGCGACCATGCCGTTGATGTCGCGAATCTGGCTCAGGGCGCCCTGCATGGCGTCCTGATAGCGCTGTGAGTCGGTGTTGAGCGCCTGGTTGGTGCGCGTGCGCGCGGTCTCGTCGTCGATGATGCCGGACTCGCGGGCGTCTTTGATGGCCTGGATCTTGGCGCCGAGGGTGGCCAGCTCGGCGGCCTTGGAGCCGAACGCCTCGGTGGTGGCGAAGGAGGCCTTGAGCGCCTCGATGGCGTTCTGCTGGTTGCCGGCCAGGCCGGTGAGGTTCTCGAAGGATGAGTTGGCCAGCAGGTTGGCGGTGGTGGCCAGGCCGGTGGGGTCGGGGGCCGCCGGGGCGTTCTGGATGTTGACCACCGGGTTGGCCAGGGTCGAGGGGGTGGTGTCGAGCGGGGTGCTGCGCCGTGAGTCGGTGCTGATGGTGCTGAAGTCTGTGGGGGAGTCGGGGATGGGGTGCTCCTCCCACTTCCAGAAGCGGTTCTCCTCGATCTTCTCGCAGCTGTTGCAGCTGCCCATCACCGCCTCGGCGAAGACCCCCTTGGTGGGGATGGCGATGTGGATCGGCTCGATGGGGGTGGTGGGCTGGTAGAGGGCGTGCAGGTCGACGTCGGCGCCACGGGTGTTGGGGTCGAGGCGGAAGCCGGGGGCCACCGGCAGCACCAGGCTGTTGCCGACGATGCCGATCACCTTGTTCTCGACCACCGAGGCGACGCTGCGCACGACGCCCTGCGGGTAGTTGGCGTCGGAGTAGTCGGTGACCTGGATGCCGTCGAGGAACATGAAGCGGCGCTCGGCGCTGATGTTCATCCAGATCGCCTTGTGGAAGAACTCCAGGTTGTCGTTGAGGTGGTCCTGCAGGGCGTTGGCGCGCTCCAGGTCCTCGTCGCGCGGACGGCGCAGCTCGGCGCGCGAGAGCGGGGTGTCGATGCGCACGAACTCGCTGTCGCCGTGGGCGGTGGCATAGCCGATGAGGTCGTCCTGGATGCCGGACTTGCTGAACAGGGCGGCGGCGCTGAAGTCGGTGCGGTAGTGCAGGGCACCGGAGGTGACGCGCACGCGGCTGTTGGCCGGGAGCAGGTCGGCGACGCTCTTGTTGCTGCCGTTCTCGACGATGATCTGCGCCGCCTTTTTGATCATGATGGCGCGGATGCTCTTGCGCTGGATCGACGGCATCGCCCCGGCCTGACGCAGGGTGACCTGGTGCGTGCCGCCGTTGCGGAAGGAGGAGACCAGGGTGGTGTCCATCGGCAGGAGGATGGTCCCCTCGTTGTTGTAACCGACGGAGATGACCGCGCGGACCTCCAGATTCTCCACCAGGGCGGCGGCGATCTCGGGGGCGACGTAGCGCTGGAACAGCGCGTTGCGCTTGTTGCGCTCCGCCTCGTAGAACTCGGCGTAGTGGCGATCGATGCCGGGGAAGAACCAGGCGAAACGGCTCAGCAGGTCGATGATCTCGTTCTCCTCCTCCAGCTTCTCCAGGTCGATGGGGCTGGGGATGTCGAACTTGAGGTAGAGGTGCCCCTCCAGGTGCTCGATGGTCTCCTCGGCGTAGCTCCCCTCGGGCATGTTGCTACCCTCGTAGTCGTTGTCGATGCGCTCGATGGCGTCGAAGCCCTTGCGCAGCCATGAACTCGGGACGTAGCGGTAGAGGTCCTCGCGCCAGCGTAGGATCTTCTGGAAGTCGAACGGGGTGAGCATCAGCGGGACGAAGAGGCACTCCTGCACGCTGGAGAGGCGCTGCTCGGCCTGCATGTGGCGCAGCACCTCGAAGTACTGGATGGTCATCGAGTGGCAGTGGTTGTAGTTGGCCACCGACTCGGTCTCGGCGGTGAAGGTCTCGCCCTGGGAGGCGGTCTGGATCACCGTGCCGCGCTGGCTGCGCACGGCGTTGGCCGACTGCATGGTGCGGTCGCGCAGGCTCTGCAGGTCGTTGAGCGAGGTGTTGCGCGAGGAGTTCTGCCAGGCCGAGGAGCTGGCCTTGCTGCTGCCACCGGAGATGCCGAGCAGGCCGCCCACCTTGCCGATCACAGCGCCGAGGCCAAAGCCCCCAGACATGGACGAACTACCGGCGCGCGAGCCGCCCTTGGCGCTCTCGGTGAGGGTGCCGGTGACGATCTCGTTGATGTCGCGGTCGCGCACCAGGCTGTTGTAGAGCCCCTCTTCGTAGTCGATGGATTCGCGCCGCCCGGCGGCCTCTTTGCGGTCCCAGTCGAAGACCACGATCTGCTTCTTCTGGCCGGGTGCAAGCGGCAGGCTGTAGAGCAGGTCGCCGAGGGAGTAGCCGTTGTTGCGCCACTCCTGCTTGAAGTGCAGCAGGTGGCCGTGGGCCAGGGTGGTGGCCTGGTAGATGGTCGGGTCCTGGTCCCAGTCGATGGCGTGGTCGAGGTCGAGGGTGTGGCGGCCGAGGGCGTGCACCTGCCTCTGCGGCTTGATCGCGTCGCGCAGCTTCTTGGCGTTGCTCTCGTTGATCGCCTTCTGCAGGGTGGTGAGGGTGAGCCCCTTCTTGTCGTTGATGTGCTTGAGCAGGACGGCCTTGTTGATGCTCAGGCTGCGGTAGTCGAGGGGGATGAGGCTCTTGGCATCGTCTTGTCCCGCCTCGATGGAGGCGATGTCGATCACCTCCTGCACGGTCATCTCGCCATCCTCTTCCAGGGTGTAGCCCTGGATGTTCGGCTCGGTGGTGCGCACCACGGTGAAGTAGGAGAACTCGTCGACCACCATGCGCTTGCGGTGGAAGTCGACCTTGCAGCCGTTGGGATCGGCCTCCTCCGCGTCCTCGCTCTCGGTGTCGATCACCAGCACCAGATTGGCCGGGAGGAAGAGGCGCTGTTCGATGCTCGGCACGCCATCCTTGACCATCAGCACCTGGTCCAGCTCCAGGCGCACCGGCACGGTGTGCACCTCACCGACGTAGTTGCCCTTGGGCGGTACGCCGATCTTGGCGTAGGCGTCTTGGTAGTAGGCGCGCGGCGCGTCGGTGATGAAGTAGCCCTGGGCCTCGGTGGCGGCGATGATGATCGGGTCGTAATCCTCCTCGCTCGGCTCCTCGGCGCGGGTGGCGTAGATGATCACCTGCACCCCCTCGAACTTCTTCGCCCCCTTGATATCGATCACCCGTCCGGCGATCTTCTTCGCCCGCTCCGGCAGGGTCTCGATCCCCTCCATGTTGGCCAGCTGGCGCGCCGGGACCTTCACCTCGACGATGCCGTCGCTGCCGATCTCCGATGGTGCGAGTTCGCGCTGGCCGATGATCTCGCCGCTCGGCGCCTTGATCTTCAGCGTCATGCGCGTGACCACGCCGTAGTCGACGATGTCGATCTGCGCCTGCCCCTTGCCGTTGATGCCGTAGCACTTCTCGACCTGGTGCTGGGCGCCACTGCCGCCGGAGCCGAGCACGCTGTAGTGGACCAGCGCCAGGTGGTCCTTGTAGGGATTGACGTAGTCGTCCGGGTCGTCGATCACCTGGAGCAGGTAGGAGAGGTGGTAGGGGTGCGGCAGCTCCAGGTCGAGCTGCCTCGCCTCGCCGAGCGCTGCGAGCTGGCTCCAGGCGTGCTGCTCGGTGAGGATGTTCATCCCCGTGTCGGAGAAGATCGCCACCTCGATGCTGGCGATGCGCGCGGCGCCATCGAAGGTGACGTCGAGCATGTCGCTCAGGCCGATGTCGTGCAGCGAGACCTGTTTGTCACTGCCGAGCGCGCCCTTTTCGGGCTTGGCGGTGAGCTTCAGTTTGTAGCCGGTGTAGCTCTGCGTCGGCTGCTTTTTCAGATTGATCAGCAGCGTCTGCGGCTCGCTGGTGTCGAGGCGGATGGCCACCTTGACGCCCTCGCTCACCGCGTGCTGGGCGTCGTAGACCACCTCGCCCTTGCCGGAGAGGAGCATGAAGCGCATGTCGGGCGAGAGCTTGGTCTTGCTTACGTAGCTGATACTCACCGGTAGACGCCCTGTCGCTGGCAGCTTGAAACTCAGCTCGTGGCTGCTGGGGATGCGTGAGGAGAGGGCGAAGGTGGTGTACTTCACCATCAGGCGGTAGCCGCTCAGCAGCGTGTCGCCCTCGCCTGCGCCGCTGACCTGCACACCGAAGCTGAACATACTCAGCAGCTCGGGGAGGATTTCGAGGTCGGGTATGGTCGGGATGGAGGGGAGCGTCGGCAGCGAGAGGTCGGGTTTGGCCTCTGCGAAGACCAGTTTGTCGCGTATCGCCTCCAGCTCGACCTCGCGCATCTTGACGAGGGCCTGAAACTCCTCGACTGAGTTGATCTCCCCCCCCTTGGCGACATAGTCCTGCACCGCCTTGGCCTTGGTCTCGCCGATCCCTTTGATCTCCAGGAGCAACTCCATGGAGGCCGTATTGGGGTTGATGATTCTATCCATTGCTATTCCCTCTTGCTAACGACAGCTGAATCAAGTCGACGCGTGGATAATGCTCTCCACTACGCCACCTCTATCAAGCATTCGCCAAATCCCTACGAGCGATAGATATACCTTACACAGACACCCGCATATATCTGATATACGCAAGCGCTGTTTACCCATCACCACGCTGATTTTCGGCTGAAATAGCGCGCCGATGCGCGCCGAAGAGAGGACCATCATCCAAGACTGGGGCGTGGTTTCTTTGATCTGCTAGACGTTTCTCCACTTGTATCTGATAGGTCAGGTTTTATCCCAACGACTGTCATCTATTTGCCATTACCACAACTAATTATCCCACCTTGCCGATAGATATATTTGCGCCTCACCTAAGATAACTCACATATCTGTTGAGTTAGACTTAATCGCGATGGCGGATGCCATCGTCTCAACTTACATATGAAGGATTTATGTTATGAAACCCGTCTCTCAAATCGGCCTCGGCCTTGCCCTTCTCTGTAGCGCCTATGTCGCACAGGCGAAGCCAGCGGGACCCATCGTCCTCACCAACACCATCACCGGCACCCAGGTAATGGTCGAGGTGAACGGCAAGAACAGCCACATCACCGAGCTGGCCAGCGGCGATGCGATCGACGTCAAGGGCACCTGGCCCGCTGATCTCACCGATCAGAGCTACACCGAGATGATGGCGTCGAAGTTCGATGGCTCCTCAATGACCATCATCGACGGCGTGCCTTACGTCTCAATCAGTGTCACCCCGTATGCAGAGCTCTGCTCCAGCACGTACCAGAGCGACTTCATCTACACCTATGCCTGCACCCTCGACAGCAACAGCGTCACCGCCGACTTCGACGCGACGCTCTCTGCCGGTGGTGGCTACCAAGACCTTCAAGTCACACTCTATCGCTTCGTCTCCTTCTGGCAGGACCAGCCCGAGGGCACCTACAGCTTCCCGGTCAACGAGTTCAGCACCAATAGCTACTCCCAGAGCTGGAACGCCGTCGGTGCAGGTCGCTACTACTTGCAGTTCACCAAGAACTACGATGGCTACACCATCGGCGGTGAGTGGGCGCTGCACTAACCCGCCTCTTAGTTCAGCGTGGCGCCGGCCTGTCGGTGTCACGCACCATCAACCCCAACGCCCACCCCGCCGCCATGGCCGCCAGCAGGTGCTTGAGCCCATGCCCGGCGACCACCTCACTCAGCGCCCACAGCCCCTCATCCCCCAGCTCAGCGAATTTCGCCAACGCATACCCAGCCACCACCATCTCGGCGGCAACCGCTTGGTCAGCAGCCAGAGGGTGAGGGCGAGGATCGGATAGAGCTGGAGCAGCAGATAGGGGCGCAGGTCGCCCTGACCCAGCGCCTCGCTCAGCGACCAGTAGAGCACCGTCAGGGGTGCCAGCCAGATGAGTGGGCGCCGCAGCGCGTCGGCCAACCCAGGAGCGAATCCCCTCCCCAGGGTGTGCACGATCAGCACGGCAAAGGCCAGCGCCATCGGCAGACGGTCCCACAGCAGTGAGGCGTTGTCCGGCACCAGGTGGTACCAGGCCGAGCCCAGTCCTGTGAGCAGCATCGACACGGCGAACAACTGTGCATCGAGCGCGCTACGCCCTCGCGCCCACCAGAGGCCCATCAGACCGACGAGGACAAAGGCGAGATTGGAGAGCACGTCCACCGCGTTCGGTAGCATGCCCAAGGGGCGCTGGTCGGCGAAGGCGTGGTAATCCAGGGGCTGGGCGATGGGCCCGGTGAAGGCGAAGAGCAGCGCGGGTAACAGCAGTGGTAGCGCGAGTAATATCCAGTGGCGAACGGGCATGACAGCCTCCCTGTTTGGGTGTGGATCTCCTCCACACTCTAGCCACTCGCTCGCCATTATGAACACTGATTATTTAAGCCCGATTAGACCGTATTAGGTACCGCACCATCGGGTATCGTCCGAGGATACTTTTCACCGGTGGATGCTCGCACAATCGCAGCCTGCTCCCGGCAGAGCCGGTAAGCGTCGGTATCCAGGCAGAGCCTCACTGCCGTTAAGTTAAGCCTGGTCGGGTGGACGCTGCCCACCCGTCCGGCCAAAAGGAGGCTGTTATCGGGTGTAGCGACGCTGGTAGCGTATCGGGTGGTGCTGACCGAGGCCGCACACGCCAAGGCGTGTACTCCAAGTGCACAGCAGGCTCACCTTAACTTAACGGCAGTGAGGCAGAGCCTGGAGACCAGCGACTTTCTGGAGTGGTGCTCGACCCATTTGGTGGCGAGGTTATACCGCCCTTGGCCGGACGGGTCTCCTCCTGGTGGCGAGGCTCTGCCTTGACACCCCGCCCTAGCGGCTCTGCCGCCCAACGGCACCGGGTATCACCCGAGGCAACGTTTTCCTGGTGGCGAGGCCCTGCCTCGTCACCACGCTCTTGCGGCTCCGCCGCCCACCAGCGCTAGGTATCACATGAGGCAACCTTATGCCGCATAGCTGCCCTTAGCCACTCAAGGTAGTGCTATGGTGTACCGTATCGGCTCTCTTCGTCTTCATCGTGCCATCGTGGTAAACCCCCGTGACCCAGACCCCCCAACTCATCCGCGCCCTGAAGAAGGCGCTCAAGGCCCACGGCAAGACCTACGCCGACGTCGCCGCCCACCTCGACCTCTCCGAGGCGAGCATCAAGCGCCTCTTCTCCGCCAACCAGTTCACCCTGCAACGGCTGGAGCAGGTCTGCGCGCTCATCGACCTGAGCCTCACCGACCTGGTGGCGCAGATGCAGAGCGAGGGCGCCCAGCCGCTGCGCGTGCTCAGCGAGGCGCAGGAGGCGGAGCTGGTGGCGGACGTAGAGCGGCTGCTGGTCACCGTCTGCGTACTCAACCGCTGGGGCCTCGACGACCTGCTCGCCCACTTTCAGCTCGACTACCACCGCGCCATCCGCCACCTCGCCCACCTCGACCGCCTACGTCTCATCGAGCTGCTGCCCGGTGACCGCATCAAGCTGCGCGTCGATCCCAACTTCAAGTGGCGCGACAACGGGCCGATCCAGCGTTTTTTCCAAGAGAAGGTCGAGGCGGACTTCTTCCACAGCCGCTTCGATGGCCCCGGCGAGCGGCTCATCGTCATCAACGGCATGCTCGCCGAGGGGACACGCGCCCTCTTCGAGCGCAAACTGGAGGTGCTGGCGCGCGAGTTCGAACAGCTCAACCGCGCCGACGCCACGCTACCCATCGACGAGAAGAACGGCGCCACCGTGGTCCTCGCCACCCGCCCCTGGGGCTACGGCCTATTCGGCGCCCTGCGGCGCAAAGAGAAGGATTAACCACGAAACAGACGTGAGTCAGCGCTGTCGTGCCCCCTGATTGGAGTGCCAAACTTAAGTTTGGCTGCGGCCCCAAGGGCCGCTCAGACGCCCCACCCAAACACCCCAGAGGCCGCCCAATGCCCACCGACAACTACACCACCCGCATCGCCATCCCCGACGAGGTGGCCCTTGCCGTCGACTGGGCCGCCAGCGAAGGCTGGAACCCCGGCCTCGGCGACGCCGACCTCTACCGCAGCGCCGACCCCAACGGCTTCCTCGTCGGCCTGCTCGACGACGAGCCCATCGCCACCCTCTCGGCAATCCGCTACGACGACCACTTCGGCTTCCTCGGCTTCTACATCGTGCGCCCCGATCAGCGCGGCAAGGGCTACGGCTGGCGCCTCTGGCAGGCGGGCATGGCCTACCTTGAGGGCTGCACCGTCGGCCTAGACGGCGTGGTGGCGCAGCAGGAGAACTACCGCAAATCCGGCTTCGAATTGGCCTGGAACAACGTGCGCTACGCCGGTCGCGGCACCCGCAATGCACCGACCGACGCCGACCTCGTACCCCTCGCCGCCCTCCCCTTCGCCGCACTGGCCACCTACGACCGCCCCTTCTTCCCCGCCCTGCGCGACGGCTTCCTGCAAGGATGGATCGCCCAACCCGGCGCCCGCGCCCTCGGCCTACGCGAGGCGGGCAAGCTGGTCGGCTACGGCGTCTGCCGCCCCTGCCGCGAGGGCTACAAGGTCGGCCCGCTCTACGCCGACAGTGCAGAGGGTGCCGCCCTCCTGTTCGACGCCCTCACCGCAGGCCTGCCCGACGACGCCCCCTACTTCCTCGACCTGCCCGAACCCAACCACGCCGCCGTGGCCCTGGCAGAGAGGCGCGGCATGCAGCGGGTGTTCGAGACCGCGCGGATGTATGCTGGTCCGGCGCCGGAGCTGCCTGTGGCGCGGATCTTTGGGGTGACTTCGTTTGAGATTGGGTGAGCCGACCACGGCAGGTTGGCGCTGTTGCCGACACATAGCCTTGCCTTGCACGGAGTTATGCGCATACTTATGCGCACCAAGTCCTATCACCGTGAGGCACCCATATGCCATCTCTCTTCGACCAAACTGCCCCTAAGAAGGCCACCAACCTCAGCGTCAACAGCGACCTATTGGCCAAGAGTCGCGCCCTCAAGATCAACCTCTCCGCCACCCTGGAACGTGCCCTGGAGGCAGAACTCGCCGCTGCGCAGGCCGAGGTATGGAAGCGTGAGAACGCCGCCGCCATACGCGCCTACAACGACTTCGTCGAAGAGAACGGTTGCTTTGGCGATGAGTACCGGGCCTTCTGATGGCGCAGTTCGACGTCTATCGCAATCCGAGCCCGACGACGAGAAAGCACTACCCCTACCTAGTGGATATTCAGAGCCCCTATCTGGATGACCTGGCCACGCGCATCGTCATCCCGCTGGCCTACGCCGCCGCCCTCAGCGGCACAACCATGGCACGGCTGACACCGGAGATCGACTACGAGGGAGAGAGGCTACTGCTCATGACACCGCAGATCGCCGCGTTTCCAAAGAACAAGCTGGGCGCCCCCATAGGCACTCTGGCCCACATGCGCGGGGCAATCCTCGGTGCGCTGGATTTTGCAGTGGTGGGGATTTGATGGGACATTTGTGTTCATCGTGCCTTGTAGCGCCTCTCCTGCCCGCCTCCCGCTACAATCATTGACCCGATGGATTGGCTGCGAGGGTTCGTTGTGCGGATTAAATCGTGTTCGACATTGCGTTGGATTGCCCGAATGGTGGCGTTTTTTTGGCTGTTTACGCTACTGACGTTAATGGTGGCCGTTGGCCTGTTCGATTGGCCACAGGCAAGCCATGCAGTGATGCACAAGCAGCTGTTTGTTGCTGCAGCCGTCGCACTGCTGATGGCGCTCCCCTTCTACCGCTGCCCACATTGTGGCGCTCACCTGATTCTGGGTTCGACGAAGACAACGTTCGGAATCGCCGATTGGGTGCGATGCACAGTGAGATTGGCGTGGAGAGAGAATTGCCATTGTCAGAAGTGTGATTCAGCCCTTTGCAGGTGAGCATGCAGCCCATGGATGCATCGGTGACGTCCCCTCTAAAGTGTCGGATTACGCCTTGCTAACCCGACCTACAGTCCGATCAGTTACAAACATAAGGTGTACTGCTATTAATCATGCGTTCAAGCTGGACAATCATCTACATAGGTGGCCGAAAGGGATTCATTCACCAAAAGGTCAAACGACTACTCAAAATTGACTTACTCAATCATGTGGAAGAGGAATATTGGTCAGGGGATGAGAAAAGACACGTGATTTCATTTGAAATTGAGAGCATGGAAAAGAGCCCTGAAAAATGCATTTTCGAAACCATGCGCATGGCAGAGAGATTATGTTCTAGATGGACAATTTATGGTGTGTCTCACGGAGAGCTGACAGCAGACGCTACACCTGAGCAGATAGTCATCAGTGATGTGATTTCTGCATCTTGGAAATTGACTCTTCACAATAAATGATGGCGTGCATTTTGGGGGCACGCTGAGACGGGCCTGGCGAGGTGATTGCTGGGTGATTGCTGCGAGAAGCGCAGTTCAGAGGCGTAGGTCGGGCTCCCCCATACGGGGGTAAAAGCGCAGCGTAACCCGACATTCTCCGCAGCGGTCCAGCTGCGTTCGAATGCGGGGAGGCAAGCCGTTGGCTTGCGCTCCGGCTTGTCTGATCCGGTTAGTGCAGCGGAGCATGTACACCTCCTCTTCCTCCCTTCGTGCTCTTCGTGAGCTTCGTGGTAAAAGGCCCCACCCCGCGCATCTGGTAAAATCCCCGGATGCAAACACAAGACCTCCTCTCCGTACTCAATCCCGCCCAGCGCGCCGCCGTGGCTGCCGATCCGGGCCATCTTCTGATCCTCGCCGGGGCCGGTTCCGGCAAGACGCGGGTGCTGACCCACCGCATCGCCTGGCTGGTGCAGCAGGGTTACGCCTCGCCCCACGGGGTGCTGGCGGTGACCTTCACCAATAAGGCTGCGCGGGAGATGCGCGCGCGTATCGAGGCGCTGCTCGGCTTCGGCGCGGGCACCATGTGGGTGGGCACCTTCCACGGCCTGGCGCACCGCTTGCTGCGCCTGCACTGGCAGGACGCGGGGCTGCCGCAGAGCTTCACCATCCTCGATAGCGACGACCAGCAGCGGCTGGTGAAGCGCATCATCAAGGAGGAGATGCAGCTCGACGACGGGGTCTACCCGCCGCGTCAGGCGGCCTGGTACATCAACGGCAAGAAGGACGAGGGCATCCGCCCGGAGCAGATCCCCGGTCACCACGACCCGTTCGAGCAGGTGATGCGCGAGGTCTACGCGCGCTACGACCAGGCGTGTCAGCGCAGCGGTCAGGTGGACTTCGCCGAGCTGCTGCTGCGCGCCTTTGAGCTGCTGCTGGCACGCCCGGACCTGCTCGACCACTACCAGCAGCGCTTCCGCCACATCCTGGTGGACGAGTTTCAGGACACCAACTCATTGCAGTACAAGTGGCTGCGGCTGCTGGCGGGCGACAGCGGCCAGCTGTTCATCGTCGGCGACGACGACCAGTCGATCTACGGCTGGCGCGGGGCGCGCATCGAGCACATCCAGCGCCTGGCCAAGGACCTGCCGGAGCTGACCACCCTGCGCCTGGAGCAGAACTACCGCTCCACCGCCACCATCCTCGACGCGGCCAACGCGCTCATCGCCAACAACAGTGGGCGCCTTGGCAAGAATCTCTGGACCGAGGGGCGCCGTGGCGACGCCATCCGCCTCTACACCGCGTTCAACGAGATCGACGAGGCGCGCTACGTGGTCGAGCGGGTGGAGAAGTACGTGGCCGAGGGGGGGCGGCGCGAGGAGTGCGCGGTGCTCTACCGCTCCAACGCCCAGTCGCGCGTGGTCGAGGAGGCGCTGCTGATGGCCGGGGTGCCCTACCGCATCTACGGCGGCCAGCGCTTCTTCGACCGCGCCGAGATCAAGGACGCCCTGGCTTACCTGCGGCTGATGGAGAACCCGCACGACGACCCCTCGTTCGAGCGCGTGGTCAACACCCCGAGCCGGGGCATCGGCGACCGCACAGTGGAGACCTTGCGCGAGCTGGCGCGCAGCGACGCCAGCTCGCTCTGGACCGCCGCGCTCAAGGTGGTGGCGGAGCGGCGCCTCGCCGCGCGGGCGCTGAGTGCGCTGGCCAACTTCCTCGCGCTCATCGACGCGCTGATCAACGACGGCAAGGATCAGGATCTGCACCGCCAGGCGGAGCTGGTGGTGGAGCGCAGCGCCCTCGGCGACTACTACCTGACCAAGGAGAAGGGCGAGAAGGGGCGCGCGCGGGTCGACAACCTCAAGGAGCTGGTCAACGCCGCGCGCGAGTACGAGTACACCTTCCAGGAGCTGGACGATGAGTGGGGCGAGATGGCGCCGCTCACCGCCTTCCTCGCCAATGCGGCGCTGGAGGCGGGCGAGGAGCAGGCCGAGGAGGGGGCCGACGCGGTGCAGCTGATGACCCTGCACTCGGCCAAGGGGTTGGAGTTCCCGCAGGTGTTCATGGTGGGCATGGAGGAGGGGCTCTTCCCCAGCCGCCAGTCCCACGAGGACCCGTCGCGCATGGAGGAGGAGCGCCGCCTCGCCTACGTCGGCATGACCCGCGCCATGCGCGTGCTCACCTTGAGCCACGCCGAGGTGCGCCGCCTCTACGGCCAGGAGAACTACGCCCGCCCGTCGCGCTTCCTGCGCGAGATCCCCAAGGAGCTGATGGAGGAGGTGCGCATGCAGGGGAGCGTGCAGCGCCCGAGTCACGACCAGGGGAGCTTTGGTGGCAGCAGTTATGGTGGTGGCAGCTACGGCGGTGGTGGCTGGAATCGTGGTTCGTCACCCGCACCCGCCGCCCCCAAGCCCAAACCCGCCGCCAGCGTGCGTGCCGTGCAGCAGCAGGAGTCGGGCCTACGCCTGGGTCAGCGCGTGCGCCACGCCAAGTTCGGCGAGGGGGTGGTGGTGAACATCGAGGGGCAGGGGGCGCGCACCGAGGTGATGGTCAATTTCGAGAAGGTGGGGAGTAAGCGGCTCAATTTGGCCTATGCCAAGTTGGAGGCGTTGTAGACTAGAGCCTCACGGTCATCTTAGAGCGGTTGGAATGATGAGCCAGAGTAAATCAAAAGCAGGAATCGCACGGATCGAATCCATCCGTGTGGAGAACTACCGGGCCCTGCGCAAGGTCGAGCTGAGCGGCCTTACCGACATCACGGTGCTGCTCGGACCGAATGGTAGCGGCAAGTCCACGCTCTTCGACCTCTTCAACTTTCTTGCCGAGTGCTTCCAGTTCGGCCTTCGCCACGCTTGGGATCGGCGTGGTCGTGCCAAGGAGCTAAAGTCACGTGGCACAGAGGGCCCTATCGTCTTTGAGCTAAAGTATCGAGAGCGACCGAAAGACCCTGTCATCACCTATCATCTTGCTATCGATGAAGGTAGTAAGGGCCCAGAAGTTGCAGAGGAGTGGTTACAGTGGCGTCGTGGAAGCAATGGGAAACCCTTTCGCTTCCTGACCTTCAAGCATGGCAGTGGTAGCGTTGTCAGCGGCGACCTTCCCGAACGTGAGGAGGCCCGTACGGAGACACGTCTGCGTTCGCCTGACCTCCTTGCAGTCAGTACCTTAGGTCAGTTGGCCGAACATCCCCGCGTAGCAGCGCTACGCGAGTTCATCACCGACTGGTATGTCTCTTATCTCTCGATTGACCAGACCCGCAGCCAGCCCGAAGCAGGCCCTCAGGAGCGCCTGACCAAGAGCGGCGACAACCTGCCCAACGTCATCCAGTACCTCAAAGAGCAATATCCCGAACGACTGGAGCATATTTTCAGTGTATTGCGGCAACGCATTCCTCGACTTGAACGGGTCGACGCCGAACCGATGCCGGATGGGCGCCTGCTGCTACAGATCAAGGATGCACCCTTTGCCCAGCCAGTACTCTCCAAGTTTGCCTCCGATGGCACCTTGAAGATGCTCGCCTACCTCACCCTGCTCAACGACCCTGAACCCCCACGCTTTATTGGCATCGAGGAGCCTGAGAACTTCCTCCACCCTCGATTGTTACCAGAATTAGCCGAAGAGTGCAGGGCAGCCACTGAACGCTCCCAGCTACTGATCACCACTCACTCCCCGTTTCTACTCAATACCATGCGTGCACAGGAAGTACGCGTTCTTTACCGCGACATTGAAGGTTTTACCCAGGTGGTCAGGGCGAGCGACATCCCTGGCATCAAAGAGCAGATGGCATCTTCAGCCTCTCTCGGCTATCTGTGGATGGAGGGCCATTTTGGCCTCGGTGACCCATTGATTAACTCGGGTGCACCCCGTCTCAGCAGGCGTGGATAGGCTCATGCTGGAGAAGCTAATCTTGTTCGTCGAGGAGTACTCCATGGAGGTGATGTTAGAGGGACTGCTTCCTCACCTTATTCCAGACACGGAGTTTCAGATCATACGTTTCCAATGCAAGGACGATCTGCTGAAAAACCTACAAGATCGGCTACGAGGTTATGCCCAATGGCTACCTGAACATTGGGGATTACTGGTCATTGTGGATCGTGATGATGACGATTGTGCCAACCTTAAACAACGCCTGGAGATGTCGGCGGCAAACGCGGGGCTTCGCAGTAAATCGAGCGTAAATGAGGGTGAATCTTTTCAGATCGTCAATCGTATAGCCATCGAAGAGCTGGAGGCGTGGTACTTTGGCGACTGGACGGCTGTACGTAACGCCTTCCCTAGGGTAGCGGAGGGTACGCCGCGCAACCAAAGGTACCGTGAACCCGACGCCATCCGTGGCGGGACCTGGGAGGCGCTTGAACGCGTTATGCAGAAGGCAGGGTATTTCCGTACAGGCCTACGCAAAGTGGAGTGCGCCAGAAAGATAGGCCCCATGATGCAGCCTGAAGAGAATCAATCACCGAGCTTTCAGGCCTTTGTTGGTGCAGTGCATGCGCTCCAAATCAGCTGCTGAAAGCTTGCTTCACTGCTGCTCCAGCGCCGCCTGCTCGCGGCGATACTTCACCTTCTTCTGCACCTTCTTCGCCACGTAGGCGACATACTCGTCGACGTTGCTGTAGTTCATCTCGATGGCCAGCTCGGCGAGGCCGTCGACCAGGTCGCGGGCGCGGGCGATCTCATCGAGGGTGCGGCCACAGCCACGGCAGCGGCCTTCGTCGTCGGTGCAGAACTCTTTGCCGCGACAGGGGACGAAGCGGGTCTCACGTTGATCCATCGGTTTCACGCCTCGGCCATCATGCCCGCGGCGGCGAGCAGGTCGGTGGTGCTGGCGCGGACGATCTCCAGGCCGATCTTGGCGCAGTAGCGCTCCTCCTTGGCGGTCGGCTCTTCGATCAGCACCCAGCCACGCGGCTCGGCGGCGGCGTAGGTGATGTCGGAGAAGACCATGCGCTCGGTGTCGCGGTTGAGGCGCATGCCGATGAGCAGGTACTGCATGCCAACGCGCTTCTCTTTGACGAACTTGGGGATGCCGAAGCCGCCCATCAGCTCGGTGATGTAGTCGACGTAGTCGGCGTCGGAGGCGATGTAGAGCGGCTCCGGCACCGGGCTGCCCATGGGCTTGAAGAGGATCGGCAGGCTGGTGTCGGCCTCGTCCCACTCCACCTGGGTGTACTTCTCACCGTCGTACTGGTGGATGTGGAAGCGGAATTCGGTGCCGCCGATGCGCGCGATGCCACGGATCAGCAGGTGCGGGGTGTCGCTGTAGCTCTCCTGCAGTTGCAGGTCGCGGTTGATGTCGATGGTGTAAGCGGGCTTCACCTCTTTGAGCCAGTCGTGCAGCGCGGAGCGGGTCCACTGACGCTTGGAGTAGGTGTCGGTGAGGAAGCGGTTGATCGCGTTACGCCCGCGCTTGAGTTCGATGTTCATCGCCGCGCGGGGGAATTCGTACATCAGCTTGGGGGCCATGGGACGACCGTTGTTCATGGCGATGATCAGGCTGTCGCTGTCGGCGGGGATCGGGTCGCCCTTCTCCACGTCGGTCACGTCGGCCAACACACCGGGGCCCAGATAGGGGACCAGGTCGCCCTTGGCCACACGGGCCGCCAGCTCGGTCAGGGTCACTTCACTCATGTCGAATTACCTCGGGGGGATGATTAGCGGGGAGAACAGGGCTGGGCCGGTTTCGGGCAGGACTCCAGCTCGGCGGGGCTGCGTTCGGCACCGGCGCGAAGGCCGATCCAGGCGTCGACCGCCGCCGGGTCGAAGCCGACGCGGCACTCGCCGTCGACCTCCATCAGCGGGCGGCGGATGAGCAGCGGGTCTTGCAGCATGGCGGCCAGGGCCGCGGCCTCGTCGAGCGCCTCGGGGTCGACCTCACCGGCCTTGAGTCGCGGCGCGCTGGGGTTGAACCACTGCGCCACCGGCAACGCGCCGAAGAAGGGGCGCAGACGCTCCGGGGTCCAGGGGGTGGTGAGCAGGTCGTGCGCCTCCACCTGGTGGCCCGAGGCGGCTAGCAACGCCTTCTGCTTGGTGTTGTTGACGCAGCCGGGCTTCTCGTAAAAGCGCACTGTGGCCATGGGGCGGCTTCCTGTTCTGTGAATCTCTTCGGGCAGACTGCAAGGAGTGTGCCGTGAGCCGCGATCGACGCAATAACCCAATAGTTCGCTCAACTGCTAGCGTGCACAGCGGCGCACCGGGCCGGTTTTGTCGCACTCACGCCAATCCATCCCCTGAGTCATGGCCATGAGCTGTTGGTTTTGCGACATCTGGCCCCCGAGAGCCCATTCCCATGCGCTTTTTTCTGAAAAGGCACTCAGCTTGCATATGCCGCATCATCCCCGCGAATTGCAGCCCACTACGAGCACCATGGTTACCCTGAGCAGTTATCAGCGCATCTACACCTGGCACCAACTCAACCAGGACGACCTCTACAAGGCCCCCGTCGAACCCCAGGTGACCCGCACCGTCATGACCCAGTTGGCCGAGTTGGCCAAGCACGACTGCGCGATCAACCATACCCTCCCCGAGCACTTCATCCTCTCCCTACGCCACTACCGCGAGGAGCGGCGCGCGGTGATGGAGACCTTCTCCGACCCCGACAATCGGCTGCTGTTTCTGAGCGACCTGTACGATTATCTACAGCTGATCAAATACACCGACCGCTAGACCCTCCTACGCTCTGGCATGGCATCGCCCAGCTATCAGGTGATGCCATCCCTCGCTCCCCCGCGATTCGCGGTTCGCTTGCAACCGCCCCTCCTTAGGGGCCGCCCTCGTCACGGTGTGTGCGTGCGCGACTACCGCTTCCCTACCCACGCCCACTCATCTGCGCCCAGTCATCGACATCGAGGTGTAGCGTCAACATTCGCGCGGAGAATAGGGGCCGTTGTGCCCCGACGCAGAAAGGGCGAGACAGAGCGCACGTGCCGCTGGAGAGACGTACAACGGCCAAACTCACCGCTTAGGTTATACACACAATGGGAAGGGCAATTCCTTCCTTATCGTTCGCGCCCAAAAGGCTGGTGAGATCGCGATTTAACGCGCGCCAATCGACCATCCCTTGACTTACATCACCCAACGACCGGATAAAATTCACACAATACCGAGAGCCCAGCACAACCCGTACACTGAGCCGACTGTTAGTCACACCCACACTCCAGGACCGACGAGGTAATCCATGAGCCACACATACGTCTACGCCTTCACCGAAGGCGATGGCAAGAACAAGCAACTGCTCGGCGGCAAAGGCGCCAATCTGTGCGAGATGACCCAGATCGGCCTCAACGTGCCGCCCGGTTTCGTCATCACCACCGAGGCGTGCCTCACCTACCTCGACAGCCCGAACCGTACCCTGCCGGATGGCGTGATGGATGCCGTGCACGCGCAGATGCGCGCCGTCGAGGCGAGCAGTGGCAAGCAGTTCGGCGGCGCCGAGAACCCGCTGCTGGTCTCCGTACGCTCCGGCTCGGCCATGTCCATGCCGGGCATGATGGACACCATCCTCAACCTCGGCCTCAACCCCGAGACCCTGCAAGGCCTCATCGCCCAGAGCGGCAACGAGCGCTTCGGCTGGGACGCCTATCGTCGCTTCATCCAGCTCTTCGGCAAGGTGGCGCTCGGCGTCTCCGACGAGGCGTTCGACGAACAGTTCGAGGCGGTCAAGGCCAAGGCCGGGGTCAAGCAGGACGTGGAGCTGGGTGCCGAAGAGCTACGCGACATCAGCGCGCGCTTCCTCGCCGTGGTCGAGCGCGCCACCGGCAAGCCCTTCCCCTTCGACCCCTACGTACAGCTGGAGATCGCCATCAAGGCGGTGTTCAACTCCTGGACCGGGCGCCGCGCGGTCGACTACCGCCGCGAGTTCAACATCACCCCCGCGATGGCCAACGGCACCGCCGTGAATGTGGTCGCCATGGTCTTCGGCAACCTGGGTGACGACAGCGCCACCGGCGTGGGCTTCACCCGCTACCCCGACACCGGCGAGAACCGCATGTTCGGCGAGTACCTGACCAACGCCCAGGGCGAGGACGTGGTGGCCGGTATCCGCACGCCCAAACCGATCGACGCCCTGGAGCAGGAGATGCCCGACCTCTACCGCCAGCTGGTCGAGCTGCGCGACCGCCTGGAGGGGCACTACAAAGAGGTGCAGGACTTCGAGTTCACCATCGAACGTGGTCGCCTCTACTGCCTGCAGACGCGCAACGGCAAGATGAACGCCCACGCCCTGGTGCGCACCTCGGTGGAGATGGTCACCGAGGGGCTCATCACCCGTGAGCAGGCGCTGCTGCGCATCGAACCCTCCATGCTCGAACAGCTGCTCTTCCCGCAGCTCAACCCCGGCCCGGACGACAAGGCGATCGCCGCCGGTCTGCCCGCCTCCCCCGGCGCCGCCGTCGGCCACGCCGTGTTCGACGCCGACCGCGCCGAAGAGCTGGGGCGTGGCGGCGAGCGCGTGATCCTCGTGCGCGAAGAGACCAAGCCTGAAGATATCCACGGCTTCTTCGCCTCCCAGGGCATCCTCACCTCACGCGGCGGCAAGACCTCCCACGCCGCCGTGGTCGCGCGAGGCATGGGCAAGCCCTGTGTCGCCGGTGCCGAGGGGATCACCGTAGACGTGCAGAAGCGCCGCGCCTACGTCGGCGCCGAAGAGATCAAAGAGAACGACCTCATCACCATCAACGGCACCACCGGCGAGGTCTACCTCGGCGAGATCGCCATGAAGCCCGCCGAGTTCAGCCACGAGCTGGAGACCCTGCTCGGCTGGGCCGACGCCATCGCCCACCTCAAGGTGATGGCCAACGCCGACACCCCGGACGACGCCCTCAAGGCCGCCAAGCTCGGCGCCCGGGGTATCGGCCTGTGCCGTACCGAGCGCATGTTCAACGACGTCAAGCGCCTGCCCATCGTCATCGAGATGATCCTCGCCGACGACCTCGATGCCCGTCAGGCGGCCCTCGACAAGCTGCTGCCGATCCAGCGCGCCGACTTCAAGGGCATGCTGGAGGCGATGGCCCCCAACCCGGTCACCGTGCGCCTGCTCGACCCGCCGATCCACGAGTTCCTCCCCTCCGCCAGCCAGCTCGAAGAGGAGCTCGACCAGCTCAACCACCTGCGTGAGACCGTGCGCGGCATGAACACCCTGCACGACACCATCGAGTTCATCTACCGCACCGCCAGCGACCACCCCGACATCAGTCGTCTGGCCGACCCCCACCTGGTGGACGAGGCGATCGCCAAGAAGAGCACCATGCTCAAGAAGGTGCGCGTGCTCACCGAGGTCAACCCGATGCTCGGCCACCGTGGCGTACGTCTGGGTATCACCTACCCCGAGATCTACACCATGCAGATCCGCGCCATCCTCGAAGCCGCCGCCGAGTGCATCCAGCAGGGGCTGGAGGTCCACCCCGAGATCATGGTGCCGCAGGTCTGTACCGTGCAGGAGCTCAAGCGCGTCAAGCAGATGGTCGACGCGACCCGCGCGTCGGTCGAGGCCGCCTACGGCGTCACCCTCGACTTCAAGTTCGGCTCCATGCTCGAAGTGGTGCGCGCCTGCATGCGCGCCGAGAGCCTGGCCGAAGAGGCCGAGTTCTTCTCCTTCGGCACCAACGACCTGACCCAGGCCACCTTCTCCTTCTCGCGTGAAGACGCCGAGAACAAGTTCCTGCCCATGTACAACGAGAACGCCATCCTCGTGCACAACCCCTTCGACGTGCTCGACCAGCAGGGCGTCGGGCAGATCATGAAGCTGGCCGTCGACTGGGGCCGTGGTCGTCGCCCCGAGATGAAGATCGGCATCTGCGGCGAACACGGCGGCCACCCCGCCTCCATCGCCTTCTGCCACGACATCGGCCTCACCTACGTCTCCTGCTCCGGCCCGCGCGTGCCCATCGCCCGCCTCGCCGCCGCACACGCACAGCTGCACAGCAGCGTGTCGGACAAGTCGGCGTAAGCGCCTAAGCGTCGCACGACGCACAAAGGGCCGCCCGGCGAGCGTCGGGCGGCCCTTTTTTGTTGGCTGATGCGAAGAGTCGTAGCATGGATGGGGCGCAGCGCAAGACAGGATCAGCGCCTGAACCAGACGGTGAGCCGTGAGTGAGAGCACCCATGGAGTACCAAACTTCAGTTTGGTAGCGGCCCCCATGGGCCGCGCAGTCAGCGCCAAGGCCACCGCTCAGATTCCAAGCGTTCGTGCAGTTTGTCGAGGCACAACATCACGCCGAATCCTGACGTGAGCAAATGGACAGACAACTCTTCACCTGACCTATCACCTCGTCTACCCTGTTACTTCCAGACAAAGCGGTGATCTCTGCCAAACAGGGCGAAGCACGACTTAGTTTCGCTACACACATAGACGTCAAACAGGTATCAAGCACATGGAGTGCATCCTCTTCATCGGCATCCAGGCCAGCGGCAAGAGCAGCTTCTACCGCGAACACCTCTTCCACACCCACGTGCGCATCAACCTCGACATGCTCAAGACACGCCACCGCGAGCAGCGCCTGTTCGAGACCTGCCTGGCCATCCAACAACCCTGCGTGGTGGACAACACCAACCCGCAGATCAGCGACCGCGCCCGCTACCTGGCGGCGGCACGCGCGGCGGGCTTTCGCACCATCGGCTACTACTTTCAATCGCAAATCGGCCCGGCACTGGAGCGCAACGCCGCGCGCCCTAGCAGCGAGCGCATCCCCGACGCGGGGGTGCGCAACACCCATGCGCGTCTTGAACTGCCCCGCGCTAGCGAGGGGTTCGACGCGCTCTACTATGTGCGCATGGCCCCGCACGGCGGCTTCAGCGTAGAGGAGTGGACCCTTGAAGTTTGACGAACTAGACAGCCGCATGCGGCGTTTCGAGACCGCGCACGACCACTGCGTGCTACCCGAGATCTACATGGTCGCGCGCATCGACGGCCGCTGCTTCACCCGCCTGACCAAGGAGGTGCATCAATTCGACGCCCCCTTCGACGAGAGAATGCGCGACCATATGTGCGCCACCACCGAGCACCTGATGAACTGCGGCTTTCGCATTCTCTACGGCTACACCCAGAGCGACGAGATCTCCCTGGTGTTCCACCGTGACGACGACACCTTCGGGCGCAAGCTGCGCAAACTCGACTCCGTCCTCGCTGGGGAGGCGAGCGCCAAGTTCACCCACCTGCTCGGCGACATCGGCGTCTTCGACTGCCGCATCGCCCAGTTCCCCAACCTCGACCTGGTGGTCGACTACCTGCGCTGGCGTAACGAAGACGCCCACCGCAACGCCCTCAACGCCCACTGCTACTGGGCCCTACGCGAACTGGGCGAGAGCATGCAGGGCGCCACGAGTCAGGTGAGCGGCCTCAGCCTGAGCGAGAAGAACGAACTCCTCTTCAGCAAAAAGGGCGTCAACTTCAACGACCTACCCCTCTGGCAGCGTCGCGGAATCGGCTTCTACTGGCAGAGCGTGGAGAAGGAGGCTATCAACCCAAAAACCGGCGAAGCCGTGACCGCCACGCGGCGGCAGATTTTCCGGGATTTGGCGCTACCGATGAAGGATGAGTACAACGCGTTTGTGCGTGCGCTGTTGCTGCGGGAGCATGGGCTGGAGTCTGAGGTATAGTGAACGCGATGGAGGAGCCGAACCGTAGCCTGGATGGCGCCAGTGGAATCCAGGAACCTGCCCCCTACCACCAGAGTAGGCTACGCTTCGAGCGACCTGTCTATCCGCACACCACAATCAAGGTGCCGACTCATGCTCAACATCCACATCGACGATCCAGGGCTCGAAGCAAGTATCCGGGAGACCTATGGCGACGACACCCGTGCACTCGCCAGGGCCTTTGCCGAGTTCCTATCGCAGGAGAGAATCAAAGAGGATATCCGCGTCTCTATAGAGCAGCTGGACGCGGGAGAAGGAGTCCCACTCAGCCAGGCGATACAGGAGATCAGCGCAAAGTATGAGTGAACGGGAGATCGTTCTTGCTCCGCGCGCAATGCAGCGGTTAGATGAGATTGCTGCATATCTCTACACCCAGCATTTATCAAAAGAGTTCGTGCGAGACTACCTAAACCGCATCGGTCAATGGCTGCACACCATGTTGCTTACATTCCCTGAGTCTGACACGCCGATGAGTCACTATGGTCCTGTGATTCGCCGTGTGGTCTACAAGGAATATAGTTTTCTCTATCGGTTGAATGGTGCGCAGATAGAGATATTAACTATCCATAGGGACAATCTACCATGAGCAGCGGCAGTGAAATGCCGTGCTCACCCCGGCTTACGCTATGCTTCATCCGGGCTACTTGCTTGCTTGGATGGTGAGAGCCAGAATCCATGGCTGAGCTTCCAGCACTGATTCACAGACGCTCCATCCTGCTACTTACCGTTTATATATGAACTCAAGGTGAGAAATGAAAATCAAGAAATTTTCAGGGTCAACGGAAATCACCGATGAAGGAATAAAAAAGCACTTCCGAAACTATGAGCCAATTAAGGCATTGTTCGAACTTGTATGGAATGGATTCGATGCTAATGCAACAAGAGTAGATGTCTTTGTCCGCAGAACAGAGCTTGGAGGTCTAGACTCAATATCGATCTTGGATAATGGCGATGGTATTGATGTGGCAAACATCGATAATAACTTTAAAAAGTTTAACGAATCCCTGAAAAAGCTCGATGATGACAAGCATGGATCGCATGGCAAAGGACGACTAGCTTTTCATTTGCTATGCCAGCGCGCAACCTGGTATACGCGGCGCGAAGGTTATGATGCAAAAATAACTATCAATGCCAGCTCCATCAAGGATTACGAAGGAGACTATTTGGAGCGAACAAACCAAAATGCGCTGTTGTCCAATATTGGTAGCGGGACATGTGTTGAGCTGATAAATTTCGGCAACCAGAATATTCCTGACGAGGTACATGTTATTCGATTGTTTAGCACTGAATTTGGTTGGTATCTTGCTCTAAATCGGTCCAGAAGTATCTATATCAATAATAGCCCTATCACCGTCCCCGCTCACGAACTTCATGAAGAACACATTAATATTGAAAATATCATATTTAATATTAAGGTGATACGCTGGGATGACAAACCTAGCTCAGAAAAATCATATAGTTACCTAATTAATGGTGATAACAAGGTAATAGCCAAAGAGTTGAGTAAGTTCAACAACAAGGTCAAATTTCATAGTAGTGCATATGTCTCATCAGAATGGGTTGATAGCTACAGCCCTGATGATTTAGAGATGAGTCCAGAATATAATAAAAATCAATTCATCTACCGTCAGTTGATGAAGGAATTGGTTGGGTTCCAGCGTAAAATTTATGACGAGTTCTTACGGCGATTTGTCGACATGGAAATGGAAAGGTTTGATGCTAACGGCTATTTCCCTGAGTATGATGGCGTCGAGGACGGATACGCCAAATGGAGGAAAGAAAACACAAAAGCCGTAATTAAGGAGATATATGTGGCAGATCCATCTATTTTTAACAAACTTAATTCAAAGCAGGCAAAAATACTAATACGATTAATTGATAAAATTCTTGTATCCAACGAGAATAATGATCTGATTGACGTGCTTCAAAGCGTTGTCGAGCTTGATAAAGATGGTTTAAAAAAATTGTCCGACCAGCTAAACAGGACCACACTAGAAAATATTATTAGCACAATAGAGGTTCTGCAAAAAAGGCAGTCTGCAATATACCATTTAAAAGAGATTATGGAAAATCGCTATAAAGAAATTCTAGAAACCCCTGATCTCCAGAAGATAATTGAGAGTAATACGTGGTTGTTTGGCCCTCAGTATGCAACATTAGGTGCCGAGGAAAATAACTTTAATGTTATTGCTAGACAACTAAGAGATACAGTGAAGGATATTAATATTGTTTCAGATTCTGATATTGAGTCTGGCTTAACAATTGACGGTGTGAACAGACAAGTAGACCTATTCCTTGCAAGAAGACACCCTACGTTTGACTCACAAAACAATGAGTACTTCAAATGCGTCGTCATTGAGATCAAGCGGCCTGGAGTTTCACTGAACAAAAAACATCTTCAACAATTAGATGATTACGCAGAAATAATCTCTAAACACCCTGCGTTTTCGAGTGAACACATGAGATTCGACCTTGTTTTAATAGGTAGGAAGATCTCAAAAGATGATTTTGCAATAGGGCAAAGACTTAGAAATCTAAAGGATAGGGGAGAGTATGGTCTTGTTAGTGATGGAAAAATAAAATGTTATGTTAAAGACTGGTTTAGTATATTTGATGAATTTGAGCTTTCAAATAAATATCTGCTAAATAATCTTAATGCAAAGCTGGGTGATTTATCTAAAGTTGAAACTCATAAGATTGTTGCGGACCTTCAAGTCTAGTTAGACGTACGCCTTTCCACGGCTAATATGTGATATGGCTCCAACTATACCCCAAGATGCATCTCCACTGACCCCATTCATCTGAGCTGCAACGGCTCCACTATCTCTAGATGCCGTTGCTCCACCCCTTCGGCGATCTCCGCCAGCTGCTCAGTCAGCTCCGCATCGAGCTATAGATCAGCGGCCTTGAGCACCAGTAACACGGTCTGGTGCATGCCGCGCAGGTCGTGGATGCGCTGGGTGATGACGAAGCCTTACGCCTCACTTGCAGGGCACTCTTTAGTGATTGCGGAGAGCGGGGCGTGTAAAGAGGACACAGCTGCATTTCTCGGCGTATCGTCCGAGGCGACCACACAGCTGGTGCAGTTGGGCGAGGCGTTCAGCGATTTCGATCAGCATAAAGCTGGCGTTGGGCACGTTGACCCCACTTCGATGATGGTTGTGACTAAGAATTCACGATATGCACCTCAGCCAGACATCGCCATTACAGCCCCTCATAGTGCCCACCAATAGCGAAGATATAGATTCGGTTGTCGTCGAACCTGTAGATAAGCCGGTCTTTCTGACTCAGCCGCCTCGACCAAAAGCCGGTGAGGTTGTGCCGTAGGGCTTCGGGTTTGCCGAGGCCGATGCTGGGGTCGCCGCGCAGCATCTCCTTCAGGATGGCGCAGAGGTTCTTGTGCAGCCGTTTGTCGCGTTGTCGTAGCTCTTCGTAGACCTCCCAGGTCCGTCCTTCAAAGACCAGTGATCTCATCCATCTGCTCTTTGCTCGGGGTGTACCCGCTACCGGCGCTGTGGGTGGCGCTGGAGTCGGCGATCTGGCGCATCAGGCTGGAGTTTTGCAGCACATAGAGGGTCTCTTGGTCGCGCTCCCAATCCTCTGCGCTCACGACCACGAAATCAGAGCCCGCGCGGCGCGTGACGCGCAGCGGGGTGTGGTTAAGCACGACGCGCTCTACGTAGCTCTTCAGGCTCTCTCTGAATTTGTTGACGGTGGTACTGTCCATGGGGTGCGCTCTATGATGTACGGTAATACCGTACAGTCTAGGAGATGGAGATCAACAAGGCCACGCCCTGACCGCCTGTAGCGGCCAGCCTCACACCCCCACATACCGCTCCGCCGCCCCAATCCACCGCACCTGCAACGGCTCCACCAACTCGGGATACCGCTGCTCCACCCCCTCGGCGATCTCTGCCAACCGCTCCACCAGCTCCGCATCGCGCTGTAGGTCGGCGACCTTGAGCGCCAGCAGGCCGGTCTGGCGCGTGCCGAGCAGTTCGCCGGGGCCGCGCAGGTCGTGGTCGCGCTGGGCGATGACGAAGCCGTCGTTGGTCTCGCGCATCACGTGTAGGCGTTCCTTCGCGATAGCAGAGAGCGGGGCGGCGTAGAGCAGGACGCAGCTGCTCTTTTCGGCGCCGCGCCCGACGCGGCCACGCAGCTGGTGGAGCTGGGCGAGGCCGAGGCGTTCGGCGTTTTCGATGATCATCAGGCTGGCGTTGGGCACGTCGACGCCCACTTCGATGACGGTGGTGGCCACCAGCAGGTCGAGGGCGCCGCGTTTGAATTCGGCCATCACGGCGTCTTTCTGCGCAGCCTTCTTGCCCCCGTGGATCAGGCCGACGCAGAGTTTCGGCAGCTCCTTGGCGAGTGCTTCATCTGTCACTCAATGCCTCAAACTCCCCACTCGCACACGGCTCAAACCCATCCGGCCAGGGTGCACTTAGCCGACAGAGCAAGCGGTACTGGATCGGTGCCTCGTGATTGATCTGCTCGACGCTCACCTCCACCGCATCAGGACCGAGCATGGTGAGCAAGCGCTGACAGTCTGCGGCGTAGTAGCGGGGCAGGTAGCCAACCAAGGTGCTTGGGGTGTCGGTGCGCAACATCAGCGCCATGCCATCCTGGGCATTCTGCCTATCCTCCAGCAGAAATAGTCGTTCACCTTCGCGTAGTGATTCCACACGCCCTCGACTCTCCTCCGGCAGGTGGCGCAGGCCACGGGAGAAGAAGAACAGCTCGTAGCGCCCATCTTCCGTCGGTTCAGGGCAGGGGATCAGCTCCAGGGAGTCTGTGGCGCGGACGCCCCCGGTTCGGGCCAGCTCTTCTATCTCGTCGCGCTTCTCTTCACTCAGTCCCAGCCAGTGCATGTAGTCGCGGTACTCGGGACGCGATTTGGGCAGGATTCGGTTGGCAAACAGGGGAAAGAGCTTCTCGGAGACGTATTCGCCAGCGAGATTGGTCATGCGGCCAAACGGGGTAAAGTGCGCGATGGCCTTTGCGCCATGGGTGTAGACGAAGTGGTAGCGCCCCTCCTCACGGGTCAGCCGGGCCACGGGTGCCCAGCGCCGCGACGCTTCGTCTTGGTAGGCAACAAATAGGGCTTTCATGGGTGATTACCTCTGCTATCGAGCACTCTTTGGCGGTTAATTTTCAGCATTTCTACGGCGAAGTCACGCGCAGGTTGTGATATCCACGCATCGGGAACCGCTGCGAGCCAGTGGCTGAATTGTTCGACCGTTAAGGTGCCAAGGCGTGCCAGCCAGTACTCACCGCCTGCGGGCTGGAGTGAGCAACCCATCTCGAACGCCGCAACGGTGCTCATCGGTTTCGCGTCTGACCGATTGGAGGCGTACAAACCGGACCGCGCACGTGCGACGTAGCGTGCTACGGAGCGCCCCTGATCACGGGTGTTCAGCCGTTCAATGCGCTTTTCGTCGGTCTCGTTGCGCCCCAGGCTGGAGGCGTGGTCGAAGGTGGCGGAGAGGCTGATCCCCATGCCTGGCACGCTCACGAGCGCCCAATTCTCATGGTGTCTGTCTTGGTTGCCGATCAGGGCATCCAGGAGGAGATAGCCGACGAAGATCTCAGCCGGGCTCTTCAATGGCCCCGTCCAATCGATCGGTAGGGCAACATCGGGGGCGCGCAACACGGCGATGACCCTTCGCAGGGTGTGTTGACGGGCCTGATAGCGTGAGTCGGGGTCGTAGCCGTCGACCTGCTTGGAGAGCACCTCGTTGCCGAGGATGAGGCGCCCGCCCTCGGGGACCAGGCTCGGTGAGGAGACGCCCATGCGGCCACGATAGCAGGCCAGATCGTAGTGCGCGTGGGGTAGGCCGAGGGCCTTCGCGATCTCGCAGGCGACCTTTTCGGCCCAGTTCTCACCGCTGCCGGGTCTTCCCTCTTTGAAGAGGCAGCGTCTACCCGTCTCATCCTCGTACCAGAACTTGCCTTTGGTGCCGAGCTGTTCGAGCTGGGTAGAGGCGTCGTCGGGCACTTCGATCACTGGATATGTTTCCACGAAAACCCTCCCTTGGTCTTACCGGTGATGGTTGTCGCCGACGACTGAGCCGGGCAACGTCAGATTGGGCGGACACTTCTGCAAACTCGCGGTTTCGCACAAGCTATCACACCCCCACATACCGCTCCGCAGCCCCAATCCACCGCACCTGCAACGGCTCCACCAACTCCGGATACCGCTGCTCCACCCCTTCGGCGATCGTCGCCAACCTCTCAACGAGATCTGCATCGCGCTGTAGGTCGGCGACCTTGAGCGCCAACAGCCCGGTCTGGCGGGTGCCGAGTAGTTCGCCGGGGCCGCGCAGGTCGTGGTCGCGCTGGGCGATGACGAAGCCGTCGTTGGTCTCGCGCATCACGTGTAGGCGTTCTTTGGCGATGGCGGAGAGCGGGGCGGCGTAGAGCAGCACGCAGCTGCTCTTCTCGGCGCCGCGTCCGACGCGGCCACGCAACTGGTGGAGTTGGGCGAGGCCGAGGCGTTCGGCGTTTTCGATGATCATCAGGCTGGCGTTGGGCACGTCGACGCCCACTTCGATGACGGTGGTGGCCACCAGCAGGTCGAGGGCGCCGCGTTTGAATTCGGCCATCACGGCGTCTTTCTGCGCCGCCTTCATGCGCCCGTGGATCAGGCCGACGCAGAGTTCCGGCAGCTCCTGGGCCAGGATGGTCGAGGTCTCTTCGGCGGCCTGGCAGGTGAGCACGTCGGACTCGCTGATGAGCGGGCAGACCCAGTAGGCCTGGCGCCCTTCGCGGCACTGGGCGCGCACCCGCGCCACCACCTCCATGCGTCGCCCCTCGGGGATCACCACGGTCTCCACCGGGGTGCGGCCTGGGGGCAGCTCGTCGATGATGGAGAGGTCGAGGTCGGCGTAGGCGGTCATGTAGAGGGTGCGCGGGATGGGGGTGGCGGTGAGGGTGAGCTGGTGGGGGTGGCTGTCGTCCTCCACACCCTTCTCTTTGAGGGCGAGGCGCTGCTCGACGCCGAAGCGGTGCTGTTCGTCGACCATCACCAGGCCGAGTTTGCGAAAGCGCACCTCGGGCTGAAACAGGGCGTGGGTGCCGACCACCAGTTTGGCGGTGCCAAGCGCCGTGTGTTCGAGCATGTCGCGCCGCTTGCGCCCCTTGAGGCTGCCGGCGAGCCAGGCGACGCGCAGTCCGAGCGGCTCGAACCAGGCGCTGAGGTTACGAAAGTGCTGTTCGGCGAGCAGCTCGGTGGGGGCCATGAGGGCGGCCTGGTAGCCGCTCTCGATGGCGCGCAGGGCGGCCAGCGCCGCGACCACGGTCTTGCCCGAGCCGACGTCGCCCTGCACCAGGCGCAGCATGGGGCGCGGGGTGGCGAGGTCGCGGGCGATCTCCGCGCTGACGCGCTGTTGGGCGCCGGTGAGGGGGAAGGGCAGGGCGGCGAGGAAGGCGCGCACCAAGAGGCCGTCACCGGCGAGCAGGGGGGCGCGCAGCGCCTGGAGCTGATGGCGGGTGTGGCGCAGGGCGAGTTGGTGGGCGAGTAGCTCCTCTAAGGCGAGGCGCTGGATGGCGGGGTGGCTGCCCGCCTCCAGTGCCTGCAAAGAGGTCTCGGGCGGCGGGTGATGCAGCAGTTGCAGCGCCTCGGCCAGGGTGGGCAGGCCCGGCGGCAACAGGCCGGGGGGGAGCAGTTCGCGCGGTGGGGTGTCGCGGATGCGCTCCAGCATCTGGTCGATGAGGCGGCGCAGCTGGGTCTGGCCGACCCCTTCGGTGGCGGGGTAGATGGGAGTGAGCGCCTCTTCGACCTGCGTCTCCTGCCCCTCGCCGAGCAGGCGGTATTCGGGGTGCACCATCTCCAGGGTGTGGGCGCCGCGGCGCACCTCGCCGTAGGCGCGCAGGCGGGCGCCCTTGGCGAAGGCCTTCTGCTGCGCGCGGTTGAAGTAGAAGAAGCGCAGGAAGAGCGCGCCGCTGCCGTCGGCGATGCGCACCATGAGGCTGCGACGGCGCCCGAGGTGCACGTCGGCCAGCTCGATCTCCCCCTCGATCACCGCGTGGTCGCTGTGGCGCAGGGTGCCGATGGGGCTGACGCGGGTGCGGTCTTGGTAGCGCAGGGGGAGGTGGAAGAGGAGGTCTTGCTGGCTCTTGAGGCCGAGGCGGGCGAGCTTGACGGCGAGGGCGGGGCCGACGCCCTTGAGCGCGTCGAGCGGCGCGCAGGCGAGGTCGTCCGTGACCGCCATGGCTTAGTCGATGTAGTCGATGTAGAGCACCGCGTCCATCTCCACCGTGACCCCCTTGGGCAGGGCGGCGACCTGTACGGCGGCGCGGGCCGGGTAGGGCTTGTGGAAGTACTGCGCCATCACCTCGTTGACGGTGGCGAAGTTGGAGAGGTCGGTGAGGAAGACGTTGAGCTTGACCGTGTCGGCCAGGGAGCCACCGGCGGCCTCGGCGATGGCGGCGAGGTTCTGGAACACGCGGTGGGCGTTGGCGGCGAAGTCGCCCTCCACCAGCTCCATGGTCTCGGGCACCAGGGGGATCTGGCCGGAGATGTAGACGGTGTTGTCCACCTTGACCGCCTGGGAGTAGGTGCCGATGGCCTGGGGGGCGTTGGGGGTGGAGATGATGGTGCGGCTCATGGGGGCTCCTCGCTGAACTGTGGGCTAGGCGAGGATTGTAACCCGATGGGGTCGCTGGCGTCTGGCGGTTTAAGCGGAGCCTGGCGGCCCTTGGGGCCGCTGCCAAAGTGAACTCTGGCACTCCTTATTGGGGCTTGTCGGGGCGCGAGTGGCCCCGAGATTTAGCGCGTGCGCTGCTGGTGGCGGACGATGGCCATGGCCATCTCCAGTGCCTGCTCGTAGTTGAGGCGCGGGTCGACCTGGGACTTGTAGGCACGCACCAGGTCCGCCGCCTCCAGGCCACGGGCGCCGCCGATGCACTCGGTGACGTTGTCGCCGGAGAGCTCGAAGTGGACGCCGCCGAGGTGGCCGCCCATCTCCTCGTGGATGGTCAGGGACTGCTCCAGCTCGCTGAGGATGTTGTCGTAGTTGCGCGTCTTGTAGCCGTTGTCGGTGGACTCGGTGTTGCCGTGCATGGGGTCGACCATCCACACCACCTCGCGCCCGGTGGCACGCACCGCCTCGATCAGCGGCGGCAGCCCGTCGGCCACCTTGGAGGCGCCGAAGCGCACGATGAGCACCAGCTTGCCGGGCTCGTTCTCCGGGTTGAGGCGCTCGACGAGGGCGTTGACCCAGTCGTGGGACATGCCGGGGCCGACCTTGACGCCGATGGGGTTGGCGATGCCACGGAAGAACTCCACGTGCGCACCGTCCAGCTCGGCGGTACGGAAGCCGATCCAGGGCAGGTGGGTGGAGAGGTCGTACCAGTGGCTGCGCCGCGCCGGGCGGCGGGTCATTGCCTGCTCGTAGGGCAGCAAGAGCCCTTCGTGGCTGGTGAAGAAGGAGACGCGGTTGAGGTGGTCACCGCTGGTGCCGCCGAGGGTGCCGACAAAGCGCAGGGCGGAGTGCAGCTCGTCGACCACCTTGCGGTACTCGTCGGCCATGGGCGAGTGGCGCACGAAGTCGAGGTCCCAGTTCTCCGGGTGGTGCAGGTCGGCGAACCCGCAGTCGGAGAGGGCGCGGATGAAGTTGAGGGTCATGGCGGCGAGGCCGTGGCCCTGGACCATGCGCTGCGGGTCGGGGATGCGCGCCGCGGCGGTGAACTCGGGGCTGTTGACGATGTCGCCACGGTAGCTCGGCAGGCTGACGCCGTCGCGCGTCTCCATGTCGGCGGAGCGCGGCTTGGCGTACTGCCCGGCGATACGCCCGAGGCGCACCACCGGACGATTGAGCCCGTGCAGCAGCACCAGGCTCATCTGCAGCAGGATCTTCATCTGGTTGGTGATGACCGGGGCGCGGCAGTCGGCGAAGTTCTCCGCGCAGTCGCCCCCTTGCAGGATAAACGCCTCACCGCGCTGGGCGGCGGCGAGACGCTGCTTGAGCGACTCGATCTCCCAGGAGGTGACCAGCGGCGGCATCTCGGCGAGCTGGCCGAGGGTCGCAGCGAGGGCGTCTTGATCGGGGTAGTTGGGCTGCTGGCGCGCGGTGAACGCCTGCCAGGAGGCGGGATGCCATTCGCTCATGGGGTGGTACCGGGTCTCTATCGCTGCTGGGAAGGGGACTGGCGATAGTAGCATAACCCCAAGGACGTAAAACCATCAGGGGCGCTGATATTGCCCCTGATGGTGCTGAGGTCTCGACCCCTTACCAGCCCCAGACGACCCCTTCGAGGAGCTTGTTGAGCCCCTGGAAACGTGCCGGATCGACCTTGATGAAGTACTGCTTGTCGGGGTCGCCGAAGCGCTCCAGCAACGCCTGGGCGGCCTTTTTGCCGCGCTCGCTGGTGAGCGCCTCGATAAGCAGATTGTGCTTATCGGTCGGCACCTTGGGGCCGACGGTGATGCCCTGGTTGGGGTAGCTCGGGCTCTCGAAGATCGGCTTGATATCCTTGAGCTTCTCCTCGTCGAGCTTGGTGACGAAGTCGTCTCGCAGCACCGCGGCACGGCAATCGCCCTCGGCGAAGCGGTCGAAGACCCCCTTCATGCCGCCCTTGGCGGGGATGATGTTGGGGCTGGAGACGCCATCGAACTGCGCCATCACCATCACTGCGGTGAGATTGGGTGAGGCGATGGCGCACACCTTGCCGAACTTGAGGTCGTCCAGACCGTTGATATCGCTATCACTGGTGCGGGCGAAGACGAAGAAGTGCAGATTACCGGCCAGGGTCACCAGCGGGGTGTGCTGGATGTTGACCATACGCCAGGAGGCGAAGTGCGGGCCGTCGAAGACGATATCATAATTACCGTTCTGCACATCGCGGGCATATTGGCCCCAATTCCCCGGGTGCTGGTAGCGCACCGGCTCGGCGAGTACCTCGCTGAGCAGATCGGCCAGCGGTTGGTACATGGCAGCACCCTTTTCGGGGGTCTCGCGCGGCGGTGCGGAGAGGATGTAGGTGGCTTGGGCAGAAGAGAATGCAAAGAAGATGAGCAGGCCCGCGAGCAGTCTGGTGTACAGGCAACGTGCCATGATGTGCTACTCCGATTGAGACAATGCGTGAAATTTGTGGTTATCGATTATGGTTACGCTGACCGTCGGCCTGCGCAGGCCGTAGCGACCGATCAGATCCCTCCCTTGCGCACGAGGCGCGCCCACGGCAAAAACCCACGGGCGCAGTTGGCCTTTCCGAGCCACTCGCAGTACATAAAATACTCTTCGCTATGACTTTGCAAGAGTTTTTAACAGAATCAATACATTAGCTCACACTTAATGGCGTTTTGGCCACCCGCGAGCGGTTTTGCCCCGGGATCGGCGTGTGCGGCCCCGACTCGGTTACGGTAAAGTAGCGTAATTTGCCTGTTTTTTTAGGGAGATTCACTGTGAAGTGCAAGTCCATCGTCGCCTCGGCCCTCCTGCTCTGGGCCTCTGCGGCCGGTGCCGAGTCACCCACCAAGGATGGCGCCGCCATCTATCAGGGCAGCTGCATGGCCTGCCACGCCGCCGGTGTGCTCGGCGCACCCAAGCTGGATGTGCCGGAGCAGTGGAGCAAACGCCAGGCGCAACCGCTGGAGACCCTCTACAGTCACGCCCTCAAAGGCTTCAATGCCATGCCGGCCAAGGGCGGCAACAGTAGCCTCAGCGACGACGAGGTGAAGCGTGCCGTGGACCACATGCTGGCCACGGTACGTCAGGCGGCCAGTGCCCCACCACCGGAGCCGCAACCAGCGGTCGTGACCGAAGGCGGCGCATCGGCCACACCCCAGGCCGAAACCACGGGCACACCGCCGAGTGGCGACCCTGCCGCCACCTCGCCCACCGTGGCCCTGCTCGATCACCTCAAGGGTGGCGAGAGCTACCACGTGCCCCCCGCCCTGGAGGCGATCCCGCACGACAAGTACGGGGACGAGGTGCGCCTCGGGCACAAGATCTTCACCGAGACCTGGCGTTACGCCCGGCGCTACGCCGGTAACGACCTCACCTGCGCCAACTGCCACCTGGACGCCGGGCGCAAGGCCAACTCCGCGCCCATGTGGGCCGCCTTTGGCATGTACCCCACCTATCGGCGCAAGAACGACCGCAACGTCACTCTGGAGGAGCGCATCCAAGACTGCTTCCGCTTCTCCATGAACGGCTTCGCACCGGCCCTCGACGCCCCGGAGATCCGGGCCCTCACCAGCTACTTCCACTATCTGGCCAAGGGGGCCCCGGTGGGCACCGAGATGCCCGGGCGCGGCTTCCCGCAGGTGGTCGCCACCGGGCAGGACCCCAATCCGACCCGTGGCGGCCAGGTGTTCAAGGCCAAATGCGCCGTCTGCCACGGCGAGGATGGCAGCGGCAAGCGCGTCGAGGGGCAGAAGGAGGGTTGGCAGTTCCCACCCCTGTGGGGCTCCGAGTCGTTCAATAAGGGGGCCGGGCTGCACCAGGTGCAGACCATGGCCGGCTTCATCAAGGCCAACATGCCGCTCGGTCAGGACTTCAGCCTCACCGACCAGGAGGCACTCGACGTCGCCGCCTTCATCAATCTCCAGTTGCGCCCCTGGGACCCGCGCAAGGGGATGCTCAAGGGGTTGTTTGAATGAGTGCGGCGCAGCGCCTGCCCGGCTGGCTCTTCACCTTCGTCCCGTTCCTCGACTGGATCGGACAGTTGCGCCGTGCGTACATCCGCCCGGACCTGGAGGCGGGGCTGATCGGCGCCATCCTCATCCTGCCGCAGTCCATCGCCCTGGCTACCCTGGCCGGGATGCCACCGGAGTACGGCATCTATACCAGCATCATCCCGGTGGTGGTCGCCTCCCTGTGGGGCTCGTCGTACCACACGCTGTCGGGGCCGAATACGGCGGTCTGTGTGCTCATCGCCGCCTCGGTGGCGCCCTTCGCCAGCGTCGGCACCAGCGACTACATCGGCTTCGTACTGGCGCTGACGCTGATGGCCGGGGTGATCGAGCTGCTGGTAGGGCTGCTACGCATCGGTAGCGTACTCGACTTCATCTCGCAGACGGTCATCTCCGGCATCGTGCTGGCAGTGGGCTTGGTGATCATCGTCTCCGCCCTACCGGCCTTCTTCGGCGTGTTGTCGAACCTCTACGAACCCTTCTTCGTCAAGCTCTGGCAGGTGGGCCACGACCTCACCCGTGCCAACCCCTACGCCCTGGCGGTGGGGGTGGTGACCGTGGGCAGCGGCCTGCTGCTGAAGCGCCTCTGGCGCCGCTACGCGCTGGTGCTGGCGGTGCTGCTCGGCTCCCTCTTCAGTTATGGGCTCAACGCCTACTACGGCCCGGCCACCACCGGCATCGAACTGCTCGGGCGGCTGCAGCTCGACCTGCTGCCACTCTCCGCCCCGCACTTCAGCCTGGAGAGCATGTACGTGCTCAAGGAGCTGCTCACCAGCGCCTTCGCCATCGCCTTCTTGAGCCTGATGCAGACCATCGTCATCTCCCGCTCACTGGCGATGAAGTCGGGCCAGACCATCGACACCAATCAGGAGATCGTCGGCCAGGGGCTCTCCAACATCGTCGCCCCCTTCTTCTCCAGCTTTGCCGGTTCGGGCTCGTTCAACCGCTCCGCCGCGCACTACGACGCCGGGGCCAAGACCCCACTGGCGGCGGTCTACGCCTCGGTGATCCTCGCCGTGGTGGTCTTCGCCGGGGCGCCGGTCATCGTCTATCTGCCGATGCCGGCCGTGGCCGGGGCGCTGATCTTGGTGGGTCTCGGGCTCATCGACATGAAAGAGGTGAAGCGCATGCTCAAGGCGCGCCAGGAGGCGGCCATCTTCTTCATCACCTTCATCGTCGCCCTCGGCTTCGGTCTCAATAGCGGCGTCTTCGCCGGGGTGATCATGTCGCTGGTGGTCTACCTCTGGTTCGCCTCCATGCCAAACATCAAGGTGACCCAGCAGTACGCCCAGGATGGGCGCCGCGCCTCGGTGGTGACCATCGACGGCAACCTCTTCTTCGGCTCGGTCAACTTCGTCGAGAACCGCCTTGGCGCCATCGTCGAGGAGGAGGGCGAATCGGGCCTGCTGCTGTTGCGCACCGACCACGTCACCTACATGGACATGCCCGGCGTGGCGATGATCGCCGCCGAGGCCAAGCGCCGTCGCGACCGCGGCAGCGAGCTCTACCTCTACCTCACCCGCGAGGGGGTCGACCGCCTGCTGGAGGACTCCGGCCTGCTCGACGTGATCGGTCGAGAGCGCATCATCCGCGCCGAAGAGCCACACCCGATGAAGAAGGTCTTCATGCCCTACAGCGAGGTGCAGCAGGCCGCCACGCCGCCACGGGCCAGTGTGACGCCGGAGTCACCGCTACGCAGCCTGCCCCCCGTCGTCTCGCGCCAGCAGCGCAGCATCACCCTGGCCGACAACGAGGAGCTGCTCAACGCCATCTGCGACTACCTCGGCAGCGGGCGCCTGCTCAACCGCATGAGCGCCGAGCGTCTACGCGGCCTCATCGCGGGCCAACGCCTGCGTCTAGCTCGCCCCGGCACCACCTTGGTGGCCAAACACGAGGGGCTGCGTGACTATCTGGTGCTGTTCGACGGCGAGCTGGAGATCCTGCGTGGCTGGAAGGGGAGCGACCGGGTCGACGGCCAGCTCTTCACCGCCGAGGTCGACGAGGGGGTGCTGGTGCCCCTGGTGGCCAGCGATGAGTGGCTCTCCGTCCACGTGATGAGTGACGCCCACTACCTACTGCTCGATGGCGACAGCCTCGACCAGGCCCTCGGCCAGGGTGAGCAGCTGGTGGCCATCGACCCCAACACACCCCTAGAGGTGAGCGCCTTCCGCCACCTACCGGCGGAGAACCTGGAGGCCGCCTACACCAAACTGCAGCCCCGCAAGGTCGAGGCCGGAGAGGTGGTGATCCGCCAGGGTGACCCGGGCGACGCCTACTACCTACTGGAGGAGGGCGAGGCGGAGGTGCTGCGCACCGACCCCTTCACCCAACAGACCCACTTCCTCGCCCACCTGCGCCCAGGTCAGTCGTTCGGCGAAGACGCCCTGCTGCAGAACATCCACCGTAGCGCCACCGTGCGTATGCTCACCGGTGGTCTGCTGCAGGTGCTGACCAAGGCGGATTTCGAGCAGCTGGTACGCCCGAGCCTGGTCTACGAGATCAACGCCCAAGAGGCGCGCCAGTGGGTGGAGCAGGGCGGGGCGAGCTGGATCGACTGCCGCTTCGAGATGGAGTATCAGGCGGCACGCTTGGCTGGCGCCCGTCACCTGCCGCTCGACCTGTTGCGTAACGCCCTCGGCCAGCTACCCAACGAGGGGGCCTACATCGTCTACTGTCGCACCGGCAAACGTAGCGCGGCGGCGGTCTACCTGCTTCGCAGCGCCGGCTTCGAGGCCTTCAGCCTCACCGGCGGTCTACGTGACTGGCCCTTCGAGCTGGAGCGCTGAAGGCGCCACGACCCGGTACAGGGGGGCGCAAAAAAGGGCGAGGGGGCATAGCCCCCTCGCCCTTTTTTCTGCCCTTAGGCGATGCGCCTACTCCTCGTCACTGCCCATCCCCAGCTCTTTGATCTTGCGCGTCAGGGTGTTGCGCCCCCATCCGAGCAGGCGCGCCGCCTCCTGACGGTGACCGGCGGTATACGCCAGAGAGGTCTCGATCATCACCCGCTCGAACTGCGGCACGGCGCTATCGAGCAGGCCGATGTCACCGCGCGCCAGATGGCGTGCGGCCCAGCGGCGCAGCGGCTCGACCCAGTCGTCATCACTCCCGGCATGGGGCTCCTCTTCCAGTAGCTCGGGGGGCAGGTCCTCCATGTGGATCTCCTGCCCGGGCGACATCACCGTGAGCCAGCGGCAGGCGTTCTCCAGTTGGCGCACGTTGCCAGGCCACTCCAGGCTGCTGAGGTACTCCTGGGCCACGCGGTCGACATGCTTCACCTCCACGTTGAGTTCACGTGCCGCCTGCTGCAGAAAGTGGTCGAGGAGCAGGGGGATATCCTCGCGACGCTGGCGCAGGGCGGGGATGTGGATGCGGATGACGTTGAGGCGATGGAACAGGTCTTCGCGGAATAGCCCCTCCTTGACGCGCCTTTCGAGGTCTTGATGGGTGGCGGCGATGATGCGCACATCGACCTTGATTGGGATACGCCCGCCGACGCGGTAGAACTCCCCATCGGCCAGCACGCGCAGCAGACGGGTCTGCAGCTCGGCGGGCATGTCGCCGATCTCGTCGAGGAACAGCGTGCCGCCATCGGCCTGCTCGAAGCGCCCCTGGCGCTGGTTCTGCGCCCCAGTAAAGGCGCCGCGCTCATGGCCGAACAGCTCCGATTCGAGCAGGTCACGGGGGATGGCGGCGGTGTTGAGGGCGATAAAGGGTTTGCCGGCACGCGGGCTATGCCGATGCAGGGCCTGCGCTACCAGCTCCTTGCCGGTACCCGATTCGCCGTTGATCAGCACCGTGATATTGGAACGCGAGAGGCGCCCGATGGCACGAAACACCTCCTGCATGGAGGGGGCCTCGCCGATGATCTCGGTGCCGTGCGGGCGCACCTCCTGCACTGCGGCGCTGGCGGTATCGCGGCGGTGGGCGACGGCGCGACGGGTCAGCTCCACCGCCTCGTCCACGTCGAACGGCTTGGGGAGATACTCGAAGGCCCCCCCCTGATAGGCGGAGACGGCGCTGTCCAGGTCGGAGTGGGCGGTCATGATGATCACCGGCAGCTCCGGGTGGCGCGAGCCGATGCGTTCGAGCAGCTCCAGACCGCTCATACCGGGCATACGAATGTCGGTGATCAGGGCGTCCGGGGTGGTCAGCTCCAGGGCGTCGAGGGCGGCGAACGCCTCTTCGAAGACACGCACCTGGTAGTGGGCCGATTTGAGGGCCTTCTCCAATACCCAACGGATCGACCGATCGTCGTCGATGACCCAGATCTCCGCGTCGTTCTGCATGGCGCTGCTATCTCCTTGGCTTGGGCGACTCCGCCGGGCGATTCAGTGCCAGCGGTAGAAGTACGGTAAACAGGGTGAGATCCCCCTTGCGTTCGCACTCGATCAACCCGTCGTGCAGGTTGATCAGCGACTGCGCCAGAGGCAGGCCAAGGCCGGTACCATCGGGGCGACCGGTGACCATGGGCAAGAAGATGTTCTCGATCATCTCCTCGGGGATGCCGGGGCCGTCGTCCTGCACGTCGACGCGCGCCACCAGCTTGTAGCGCGTCGGACCGATGGTGAACTGGCGCAGGGTACGCGTGCGTAGGGTAATGGTGCCGCTCTCGCCCAGGGCCTGGGCGGCGTTGCGCACTAGGTTGAGGATCGCCTGGATCAACATGTCGCGATCCCCCTCCAGCTCGGGCACGCTGGGGTCGTAGTCGCAGACGATGCGGATGCCACTGTGCAACTCCGCGGCCACCAGGCGGTGGACCCGCTCCAGCACCTGATGGATGTTGAGCGGCACCTTGTTGGGCCGTGAGTTGGGGCCGAGCATGCGGTTCATCAGGCTCTGCATGCGGTCCGCTTCACTGATGATGATGCCGGTGTACTCGCGCAGCTCCGGGTCGTCCAGCTCGCGCTCCAGCAACTGCGCGGCCCCGCGCAGCCCACCGAGTGGATTCTTGATCTCGTGGGCCAGACCGCGTACCAGGGCACGCGAGGCGTGGCTCTGGGCCAGCAGCGCCTCCTCGCGGTTGATACGCAGGTGGCGGTCGATCTGGTTCATCTCCACCAGCAGGGCGGTCGGCGCACCGGGCTCGCTGATCGGGATAGCCGTGAGGTCCACCGTCGGGCTGTCGTTGCGCGGCAGGCTGAGGGTGAGCTCGCGCTCGGTGAAGGGGTGGCCGCTCCTGTGTGCGTGACCGAGCATCTCGATGAGGCGTACATCGTCGATCACCGCACTCAACGGGGTACCGGTGAGGTGGCGTGCACTGTGTGCGAAGAGGTGCTCCCCTGCAGGATTGATGTAGTTGATGCGCAGTTTGCCGTCGAGCAGGATGACAACCGTGTGCAGATTTTCCAGGATGCGCTGTAAGACGTTCATGGAGGCTCGAATGGGTGGCAATCTGCCCCAGTTCAGGGCAGGAGCGGGCAAATGTGTCTGCCTGTTTTGCAAAATCCAGGCCATGACTCGATTAGTGCCCGCGGCCACACAGATACAATCAGATAGCGCGCATCCAGGCGCTTTCAAGCAAAGTACCAAAAAGGGGCGCGCACTTTTTTGGTGCCCCCCTTTTAGTCGAGTCGCCCTCGATCAGTGGAGTTGCGAGAACTGCTTGGTGTAGACCACCCGTGCCGGGGTGGCCAACTGCTCCTTGCCATCGTGCCCGATCAAGCGTACCCGCAGGGTGTGGCTGCCGCGCGGGACATTGGACAGCACGAACTGGGTGGCCCGACCACGCATCGCCTCTTTGCCATCCAGCTCGACGATGAGCATATCCCCTTCGACCAGGGCCGGCTCCACCGCCACCTGCAGGGCCAGGTTGAGGTCGTTGATACGTAGCGTCTCGGCCTCCTTGGGCGAGACGATCTCCAGGCGGGTATAGGTCACCGCCGGTCCCTGTGTGACCGGGGATGCATCGCGCACGGGCGAGCGCTGGGGCAGGGGTGGCGGGCTGTAGGTCTGTACCCCGGTGAGCGGGATGACGGCGGCCCCTTCACTGGGCTGGTCGCTGAATTCGACGCTGCCGTCGGGGAGTACGCGTCGGTAGCCCATCTCAGCCTGGGCAAGGGTAGAGAGGATCAACAGCAGGGGAAGGAGCAGGGGTCTCGAACGTAGCGCCATGGCGACCTCCAAGGGTAGGGGAGCCACCATCATACGCCTCGCCGAAAAAAAGAAACGCCCCGTAAGGGGCGTTTCTCTCGAACGACCGACGCGCGTGGATTAGACGCTGTAGTACATGTCGAACTCGATCGGGTGGGTGGTCATACGCATGCGGGTGACGTCTTCCATCTTCAGGGCGATGTAGGCGTCGATCATGTCGTTGGAGAACACACCACCGGCGGTGAGGAACTCACGGTCGGCGTTCAGGGCGTCCAGGGCCATATCCAGGCTGTGGCACACGGTCGGGATGGTGGCGGCCTCTTCGGCGGGCAGGTCGTACAGATCCTTATCCATGGCATCGCCAGGGTGGATCTTGTTCATGATACCGTCCAGACCGGCCATCAGGTAGGCGGAGAACATCAGGTAGGGGTTGGCGATGGGGTCACCAAAACGCACCTCGATACGACGACCCTTGGGGTTGCTGACGTAGGGGATACGGATGGAGGCGGAGCGGTTGCGGGCGGAGTAGGCCAGCATCACAGGTGCCTCGAAGCCGGGGACCAGACGCTTGTAGCTATTGGTGCCGGGGTTGCAGAAGGCGTTCAGGGCACGGGCGTGCTTGATGATACCGCCGATGTAGTACAGGGCGGTCTCGGAGAGGCCACCGTACTCGTTGCCGGCGAAGGTGTTCACACCGTCCTTGGCAATGGACATGTGCACGTGCATACCGGAACCGTTGTCACCGACCATCGGCTTGGGCATGAAGGTCGCGGTCTTGCCGTAGCTGTGGGCAACGTTGTGCACGCAGTACTTGAGGATCTGCACCTCGTCGGCCTTGGCCACCAGGGTGTTGGCACCGACGCCGATCTCGCACTGGCCAGCGGTGGCCACTTCGTGGTGGTGCACCTCGACATCGAGACCCATCTCCTCCATGGCCAGGCACATGGCGGCACGGATGTCGTGCAGGCTGTCGACCGGGGGAACCGGGAAGTAGCCACCCTTGACGCCGGGGCGGTGACCCATGTTGCCGTCGGCGTAGACCTTCTCGGAGTTCCAATCGGCCTCTTCGGAGTCGATCTTGACGAAGGAGCCGCTCATGTCGGAGCCCCAACGGATGTCGTCGAAGATGAAGAACTCGGGCTCGGGACCGAACAGGGCCTTGTCACCGATACCGGTGGACTTCAGGTACTCCTCGGCACGGCGGGCAACGGAGCGCGGGTCGCGGTCGTAACCGGTCATGTCGGAGGGCTCGATGATGTCGCAGGAGATGATCAGCTGCGGCTCGTCGCTGAAGGGGTCCATCACGGCGGTGGACGGGTCGGGCATGAGGATCATGTCGGACTCGTTGATGCCCTTCCAGCCGGAGATAGAGGAACCGTCGAACATCTTGCCGTCGGTGAAGGTGCCTTCATCGATGTGCTTGGCGGGGTAGGTGACGTGCTGCTGCTTGCCACGGGTATCAGTAAAACGGAAATCGACGAACTTGACGCCGTTTTCCTTGATCATCTTCAGAACGTTCTCTCCAGACATCATAGCCTCCGAACAGGTTGACGGTTGATTGTGCTAGCAATATGCACAAGAAAAGCTCGGCCCTTTGGGTTGCATTTCTTATGCCATTAATAAGAGCAAATGATTTTCAGTGGGTTAGACTGATCCGCTCTGGTGCAAACCCACGACAACGCACCAACATGGTGCCCTAAAATTGGCTCAGCACCCCTTTAGTGCATCACCATATCGAACACAGATCGATTCGACGGATTTGTGCCCGGCGGCGACCTCGTCCAGTGCCAGTTGCAGGGCATGGGCCTGCTCAGCGCCGGTATGGCACTTGAGCGGCAGCAGCACCTCAACCACCAGATTGCCCTTGAGGTAGTGCAGGGTCAGCTGCAGGCGCTCGGCCATCTGCGGCAGGTGTGACCAGGCCGGCTCCAGTTCGCGCAACAACTGCTTGCGGCTCGGAAGCTTGACGTTGAGCTGGTACTTCTCGTCATCTTCCGGGTCGATGTGTACCAGTACGTCGCGCAACTCGTCGAATTGGCGGATCAGTCTACGCCTCAACGTCTCACTAATGAAGTGCCCCTCGGAGACACTCAAGGTGGAGTCCACCAGGATGTGCACATCGGCCAGCGCCTCGCCGCCCATGCGTCGGGTGCGCAGCATGTGCTGGTCCTCGACGCCGTCGAAATCACGGATCGCCTCGCGAATGGCATCGACCCGCTCGTGTTCGAGACCGGTGTCGATCAGCTCGTGCACGCTCTCCCATGCCAGCTCCCAGCCGATCTTGGCGATCATCAGCGCCACGGCGACGGCAGCAATGGCATCGAGATAGGGCAGCCCGGCGATAGTGCCACCGATACCGACGATCACCACCACCGATGAGATGGCATCGGAACGGTGGTGCCAGGCGTTGGCCTCCAGGAGCTTGGAGCGGATGAGCCGTGCCACGCGCACGGTGTAGTGGTAGAGCAGCTCCTTGGAGATGACCGAGAGGAGGGCGATCCAGAGGGTGATGGTGGCTGGATGAAGTAGCGTCTCGGGGTGAAAGAGGCGGATGCTGGCGTCCCAGGCCAACCCTACCGCCACCAGCATCAGCACCAGCCCGAGGGCCACGGTGAAGGCGGTCTCGATGCGCCCGTGGCCGTAGGGGTGGTCATCGTCCGCCGCCTTGGAGCCGTGCTTGGCGGCATAGATGACCATGGCGTCACTGAGGAGGTCGGAGAGGGAGTGTATCCCGTCGGCAATAAGGGATTGTGAGTTACCGAGGTAGCCCACGGTGACCTTGAACACCGAGAGGAGGAGGTTGATCACGCCCCCCACCAGGGTCACCTTGCGCACCTCCTGATAGCGCTTGTCGCGCGGGTGGATGTCCGACTCGGTGCCGTGGGCGTGACTATGACTCATCGCCACCCACCTCGATGTCGATCTCGATCTCACGCCCCTCCTGCCGGGTGGCGAGCACCCTGTGGCCATTGATGCGGCACCAGGCGGGGATGTCGTTGAGCACCCCCGGGTCGGTAGCGATGACGGTGAGCCGGGCGCCCGGACTTAAGGTCACGACCTTATCCTGGGTGCGAATGACCGGTAGCGGACAGAGCAGGCGGCGGGCGTCGAGGGTCTCACTCATAACATCCACTCCGGGGGCATCTGGGTCGGGTCCAGCGGGGCGACCGTGAGGCGCTCTTCACGGCCATCTCGATAGTGAACACTCACTTCTACGCTATCTGCCATTCGTCCCTGACTGTAGCGCGCAGCGATGGCGGCAGCGAGGCGCATCTCTTCGACGTTGGGGTCACCATCGATGAGTACCAAAGGACCGAGGTGGCTCTCACAGCGCAGGTGGATGAACTCCTTGCGGTACCCCTCCAGGAAGTTGTTCTCCCCCTCTTCACGCCCGACGATGAGCTTGAAGTGCGGCGCCGGGCGCACATGCCGACCCACCTTGAGCAGCAGGATGTCGTCCAGGTCGTAGTCACGGCTGGAGCGGCTCTGCCAGAGGTCGACGAGCTTGTGCGAGTAGGCCTCGTCGGTGAGGAAGCAACAACCCCCTGCGGGGGAGGCCCAATCGGTGAAACCGTATTGGCGCGCCAGGGCCATCTGCGGTTTTCGCGAGCGGCCCGAGAAGTCGTAGAGCCCTTCGCGTCGGATCCACCCCTCCCGCTCAGGCAGGGTAGCCGGGAGGTTACGACCGCACAGGGGGCGTACCAGGCGATCCATGGCACCGGACTGGTTGGCCACGACTGGCATGGTATCGGAGCGCTGCGACATGGGTCGTTGGCCCACCACCTCACCGGTGATGATGAAATCGAAGCCGTTCTTCTCCATCCACTCCAGGGCCTTCTTCACCATGAAGATCTTGCAGTCGAGGCAAGGGTTCATATTGGCCCCATAGCCGTGCTTGGGGTGTAGCAACACATCTTTGTACTCATCGACGATGTCGATGATATGCAGCTTGATACCGAGCATCTCCGCCACCCAGAGGGCGTTATTGCGCTTGGGCTTCTTCTGGTCACGCTTGCGGATGGCGTGGGTGTGTCCCTCGACACAGAAGCCGGTGAAGAAGTTGATCCCCTCCACATGGATGCCTTGCTCCTGCATTACACGCACGGCAAGCATCGAATCCAAGCCACCAGAGATGAGGGCAACCGCCTTGATCTGTCGTTCCACGAACACTCTGCCTTCGAGTTGCGATGGGTAATCGTGCAATTTTACCCCATCCGCCACACCCCCACAGCCACAACGCTCTACAACAACATCACGATCGTAACCATGGTCGGGCTAGATGCGGCCTCGACATAGAGCATAGAGAGTGACCATTGCACTCACGGGGCACGGCCATGGGGCAGATATCACCCTGTGGGGACGATTTCGTGCACAACCACCCGGATCCAGGGGATCAGATCCTGTGGATAAATAGGCGACTTGCCCACATGCTTGTTTTAACAACAACTTACTCACAGCTCACACATGCCGCTACTCAGTACACCATGCACCGATTATCTACATACTAAAATCAATAAATACAACAAGATACGATTTTTATCCACATTTTTATCTCATTCTAATTATCATTACAAATCAAAAAGATCGTTCAGTTTTTTAATAATTGATTGAGTACATTCCTGTCATCCTGTCATGAAATATTTATCTATCCATAAATAAATATTATCAGTATGTACGGTGGATCACTCTGTCAACATCACTGTGAAACAAACCCGTCACCTGTTGTGGATAACTAGCCACCCCACCCACAGCGATCTTTCATGAACCGTCTATCCACAACCAGACACAGCCCCTTTCAGGTCACTTAATAACATTAAAAAACATAATAAAATCATTCTGATAAAACAAATATGCACAGATCGTTATCAGCCTCATTACAATAAACTAAAAAGAATTTATCTCTCCTTAGATCAATGATCGCTTCGCCTGATCGAATCCACTCGTAGAGCGGAGGGTCGTAATGTCGATGTCTCCGATGAAGAGAGGAGGGCCCCGCCTCTTGCAGATGGATGCATCAAGCTAGAACGCCGCGTGTTCAGCCACGCTGACCTCTGCTCTCTAGCACTGAGACAAGATGTCATTGCCCTGAAAGGCGAAGGCCCACAGCGGTTCCTACCATCTCTCCTCCGGGCTATAATCAACCCCTTTTTTCACTCATATCCGATCGGACAGGACATCATGACCGGGGATAGCCACCTCATTGCCACCGACGCCGTGGACATCACCACCTTCCAGGGGATGATCCTCGCCCTGCAGCAGTACTGGGCCGCCCAGGGCTGTGTGCTCCTCCAGCCTTACGACATGGAGGTGGGTGCCGGTACCTTTCACTCCGCTACCTTTCTGCGCGCCATCGGCCCGGAGCCGTGGAACACCGCCTATGTGCAGCCCTCCCGCCGTCCCACCGACGGGCGCTATGGCGAAAACCCTAACCGCCTACAGCACTACTACCAATTTCAGGTGATCTTGAAGCCATCTCCTTTGAACATTCAGGATCTTTACCTGGGTTCACTGAAGATGCTCGGCATCGACCCGCTGGTGCACGACATCCGCTTTGTCGAGGACAACTGGGAATCCCCTACCCTCGGCGCCTGGGGCCTGGGTTGGGAGGTGTGGCTCAACGGTATGGAGGTGACTCAGTTCACCTACTTCCAGCAGGTCGGTGGCCTGGAGTGTCGTCCCATCAGCGGCGAGATCACCTACGGTCTGGAGCGCATCGCGATGTACCTGCAAGGGGTCGACAGCGTCTATGACCTGATCTGGACCCGTGGTCCCAACGGTGTGGTCACCTACGGCGACGTGTTTCATCAGAACGAGGTGGAGCAGTCCGCCTATAACTTCGAGCACGCCGATGTGGAGTACCTGTTCGGCTACTTCGACCAGTGCGAGAAGCAGAGCCACAAACTCATCGAGGCGGGGCTGCCGCTACCCGCTTACGAGCAGGTGATGAAGGCCTCGCACACCTTCAATCTGCTCGATGCCCGTCATGCCATCTCGGTGACTGAGCGTCAGCGCTTCATCCTTCGTGTGCGTACCCTGGCCCGCGCCGTGGCCCAGGCCTACTATGACCGCCGCGAGGCGCTGGGTTTCCCCATGTTGGCAAGTACTCACTCATCTCAGGAGGGGCAGGCATGAGCACCCAGGACCTGCTGATCGAGGTCGGCACCGAAGAGCTGCCGCCGAAGGCCTTAAAGCGTCTCTCAGAGGTGTTTACCACCGCTATCGTCGAGGGCCTGGCCAAGGCCGAGCTGGCCCATGGTACCGTCACCCCTTACGCCACCCCGCGCCGTCTCGCCGTACTGATCGAGGGGCTGGCCACCGCCCAGCAGGACAAGCAGGTAGAGCGTCGTGGCCCTGCCCTGAGCGCCGTGTACGACACCGACGGTAAGCCGACCAAGGCCGCCCTCGGCTTCGCCCGCTCCTGTGGTCTGGACTCCCTGGAGGGGTGTGAGACGCTAGAGACCCCCAAGGGCGCTTGGCTCATCTTCCGTCAGCAGCAGGCCGGTAGCCCCACCGTGCAGCTGGTACCGGGCATCCTTGCCCAGGCCCTCGATCGACTGCCGATCCCCAAGCGCATGCGCTGGGGCGACCTGGAGGCCGAATTCGTACGTCCGGTGCACTGGCTGGTGCTGCTCTTCGGAGAGCAGGTGATCGACTGCGAGCTACTCAGTGTGCGGTCGGGTCGGGTTACACGGGGTCATCGTTTCCATCACCCCGAGGGGCTGATCGTCGCCGAACCGGTTGGCTACGCACCGCTTTTGGAGAGTAGTGCGCACGTCATGCCTGATTTCACCGCGCGCCGTGAGGCGATCCGCGCCCAGGTGATGGAGGTGGCCGCCGAGGTGGGCGGCACTGCAGTCATCGACGCGGCGCTACTCGACGAGGTGACGGCGCTGGTGGAGTGGCCCAACGCCCTGCTCGGTAACTTCGAGGAGCGCTTCCTGGAGGTGCCCGCCGAGGCGCTCATCTCCGCCATGAAAGGGCACCAGAAGTACTTCCACGTGGTCGATGCCGAGGGCAAGCTCATGCCCCACTTCATCACCATCAGCAACATCGAGAGTCGAGAACCAGAGCGGGTGCGCGAGGGCAACGAGCGCGTCATCCGTCCTCGTCTCTCTGATGCCGATTTCTTCTGGACGCAAGACCGCAAGGGCCGTCTGGCCGACCGCCTGGAGAGTTTGCAGAGCGTGGTCTTCCAGCAGAAGCTCGGGACTCTTTATGACAAATCGGTGCGCATCAGCCGACTAGCACGGGTCATTGCCGAGCGCATCGGCGGCAATCCAGATGAGGCGGAGCGCGCAGGACTTCTGTGCAAATGTGACCTGATGAGCGCCATGGTCGGGGAGTTCCCCGAACTTCAAGGCATCATGGGGACCTATTATGCGCGCCATGACGGTGAGCCCGAGAGTGTGGCCCTGGCCATCGACCAGCACTACATGCCGCGCTTCGCCGGTGACGAGCTACCCGCCAGCCACACCGGTCAGGCGGTGGCCATTGCCGATCGCCTCGATACCCTGGTGGGCATCTTCGGCATCGGCCAGCCGCCTACGGGCGACAAGGACCCCTTTGCCCTGCGTCGAGCCTCACTCGGCGTGCTGCGTAGCCTCATCGAGAAGGGTCTCGATCTCGACCTTCTGGAGCTCATCGTGGTCGCTGTCGAGCAGTACCGCAGTGCCGGTGTGGAGCTGGTGGTAGGTGTCGCTGAGCAGCTGTTCGACTTCATGTTGGAGCGTCTGCGTGCCTACTACAGCGACCTGGACGTGGCTGCCGATACCTTCGATGCGGTGCACGCCCGTCGCCCCACCACGCCGGCGGACTTCGATTCACGCATCCGTGCCGTTACCGCCTTCCGCGCATTGCCGGAGGCACAGGCCCTGGCCGCTGCCAATAAGCGCATCCATAATATCCTGCGTAAGGCCGAAGAGGCTGGTGAAAACCTGCCCGCTAGCGTGAGTGAGTCTTTACTTACTGAGGTGTCCGAGCAGGCCCTCAATACCCGCGTGATGGAGATGAGTGAGGTGCTGGCCCCGCTCTTCGCCGCCCGTGACTACCAAGGCAGCCTCACACGCCTCGCCGCCCTACGCGAGCCGGTGGATGCCTTCTTCGACGCGGTGATGGTGATGGCCGACGATCCCGCCGTGCGTGGCAACCGCCTCGCCCTACTGCGCCGTCTGGCCGATCTCTTCCTGGTCACCGCCGACCTCAGTCGTCTCCAGTCCTGATGCCATGAGCGAGAGGCACTTCGACGACCACACCAAGGACTCCTATGCCGCCATGCTCGCGGCGGTGCAGGCGTTCCATAATAAGCACGACTTCAAGAATACCGGCGGTGAGGAGCTCACCTATCGCATGGCCTTGATGGCAGAAGAGCTGGGCGAGATCGGCGCCGCGATCACCAAGGGTAAGCCGGTTGAGCAACTCGCTGAGGAGTGTGCGGACCTTTTTATCCTCATCATGGGTACGGCCATCGCCGCCGATTTTGACCTGAACGCCGCCTTTTGGCAGAAGATGGACAAGATTATGCAGCGTGAGGCGAAGATGGTGAACGGGCGTATCCGCGTCAGTGAGTTTCGTGACTAGGGCCATCAGGCCCTAATAGGAGAGTGCATGGTCGATTGGACCCAGTACTCGGCGGCGGTGTGGCGCCGCCATAGCCAGCGCCTCAAGCCGGTCACCGCCCTCGACCCGATGCGCCTTGAACACCTGCTCGGCATCGAACGGCAGAAGCGCCTGGTGGTCGAGAATACCGAGCGCTTTTTGCGCGGGGAGCCGAGCAATCATGTGCTCCTTTGGGGCAGTCGTGGTACCGGCAAGAGCTCCATCGTCAAGGCACTGCTCAACCACTACGCCCCCCAGGGGCTGCGTGTGGTGGAGTTCCCCCGGGAGTCACTCGATTGGCTACCCGAGTTGGTCGACGAGCTGCGTGAGGCCCCCTATCGGTTTCTGCTTTTTTGTGACGACCTCAGTTTCGAGGCGGGTGAGGGGGGCTATAAGGGACTGAAGAGCGTGATGGAGGGGTCGATAGAGCTACCGCCAGAGAATATCCGGGTCTACGCCACCAGTAACCGACGTCATCTGGTGCCCGAGTATCGTAGCGATAATGTGGGGGCTATTGTCGGTAACGACGGCGAACTACACCTGAACGACTCCGTGGAGGAGCGCATCTCTCTGGCCGACCGCTTCGGTCTAAGCGTCTCGTTCTATCAAGGGACGTTCGATGCATATCTCGCCATTATCGATAGTTACTTCCCTCATTACGTCGGTGATCGTCGGGAGTTGCATATCGAGGCACGCCGTTTTGCCGATAGTCGCGGGAGTCGGAGCGGGCGCACCGCCCTACAGTTCTACAACCACTGGGTGCATACGGTGAGTGAGGGGCGTCCATGAAGTTGATCATTCTCGACCGCGATGGGGTCATCAATCAGGACTCCGACGCCTACGTGAAGACGCTCGACGAGTTCATCCCTATCCCAGGTTCCATTGAGGCGATCGGTCGCCTCTGTCGTGACGGCTGGGTCGTGGCGGTGGCCACTAATCAATCCGGCATTGCCCGTGGCTACTACACCGAGGCGACCCTACGTGCTATGCATACCCGTCTCGCCCAGTGGCTCGTAGTCGAAGAGGGGGAGGTGGATTTCATCGCCTTCTGTCCCCACGGCCCGCAAGATGCCTGCGACTGTCGTAAGCCCAAGCCGGGGCTGTTCCACCAGATTGCCAGCCACTATGGGGTGGAGCTGCATGGTGTACCGGCGGTCGGTGACTCCCTGCGTGACCTGCAGGCCGCTACCTGTGTCGGCGCTGCGCCGATCCTCGTGCGCACAGGTAAGGGCGAGAGGACCTTGGAGCGTGGCATGGGGTTGGAGGGTGTTCCGGTCTTTGCCGACCTCGCCGCTGTGGTCGACCACCTGCTGGAGGAGGAGTCTGCATGCTGACCCTACGTTCACTGCTCTTCTATCTGGGCCAGAGTGCCTCCCTGCTCCTGGTGCTGCTCTTCTATCCGCTCGCGCTCACGCTGCCACAGCCTAGGCGTAACCGCTTTCTCGCGCTCTGGGCACGTTTCAACCTGTGGTGGTTGGGTGTCACCTGTGGTCTGCGTTACGAGGTGGATGGGCTGGAACACCTGCCCACTGAGGGTGCTGCAATCCTCTTGTCCAAGCATCAATCGGCCTGGGAGACCATCGCTTTTCAGGTTATCTTCCCGGCCCAGACCTGGGTGCTCAAGCGTGAACTGTTGAAGATCCCGATCTTCGGTTGGGGGCTCGCCATCGCCTCCGCCGTGGCCATCGACCGTAAGGCGGGTAAGAGGGCGTTGCGTGAGGTGGTGGAGCAGGGTACGGATCGCCTGCAACGCGGTCTGTGGGTGGTGGTCTTCCCCGAGGGGACACGCATGGCCCCTGGGGAGCACGGCACCTACAACATCGGTGGGGCGATGCTGGCGAGCAAGAGCGGCTATCCCGTGGTGCCGGTTGCACATAATGCCGGTGAGTTCTGGCGCCGCAACAGCATGCTCAAACACCCGGGGACGGTGCATGTCTCCATCGGCCCCTTGGTGTCGACCGAGGGGCGCAAACCAGGTGAGATTAATGCAGAGGTCGAGGCGTGGATCGAGGGGCGTATGCTTCAGATCACTACACTTCCCACCCCTGAGGAGGTGTAAGCGATGTTTATTGCCATGAATCGTTTTCGCATTACCCTTGGCCGTGAGACAGCGTTCATCGAGATCTGGCGCAACCGAGAGAGTCGTCTGACAGAGATGCCTGGCTTTCGTGAGTTCCACCTGCTTCAGGGGGAGAGTACGGAGGACTGCACCCTGTTCGCTACGCATACGGTATGGGACTCGCGTAACGACTTCGAGGCCTGGACATGCTCGGAGCAATTTCGCCAAGCCCACGCCAAGGCGGGTATCTCGCGCGATCTCTATCTGGGGCCGCCCCAGTTCGAGGGCTTCGAGTCGGTCCTCTGAACCGTTTTATTGACCCTCTGTTGATTGCTCACTGCGTCCAACGTAGGCTCCTAGCACTCTCCCGTTGTCTGCTTCGCTGGTTGGCTCGTACACCCCCTCTAATGTGTATCTCCACCTCCCCATAACGACTGCTGCGTTTTACTCCATCTCAGTCCAAAGTCCGTGACACTCACTGATGATTTATTGTAAGTAAATCATTAAATAGTGATATACTTAAGCATCTGCGCCCTCTCTGTCGCAAGCCTCCTCACTACTCCTTCTCATTGGCTGTCTCGTACACGGCCAGGGGTCGGTGTCTCTGTGGCTTGTACCCAGTGATGGGTTGCACTGGATTCAAAGACACACACGAGGTTATCCCCATGCACAACAACCGCACGACCATTACCCAGTTTCTCATTGAGGAGCAGCGCCACATTTCAGGTGCCACCGGCGACTTCACCTCCCTGCTCAACGACATCGTCACGGCCTGCAAGGTGATCTCCAATCTGGTCAACCATGGCGAGCTGATCGGCGTGCTGGGACAGGCCGGTAGCGAGAACGTGCAAGGTGAAGATCAGAAGAAGCTCGACATTATCACCAACGAGGTCTTCCTCAAGACCAACGAGTGGGCCGGTCACCTCGCCGCGATGGCCTCTGAGGAGATGGAGGACGTCTACTCTATCCCCAGCCACTACCCTAAGGGCAAGTATCTCCTCACCTTCGACCCCCTCGATGGCTCTTCCAACACCGACGTTAATGTCTCTGTAGGCACCATCTTCTCTATCCTGCGTTGTAAGGGTAACTGCGTAAACCCCACTGCAGAGGACTTCTTGCAGCGTGGTACAGAGCAGGTGTGTGCTGGCTACGCCCTCTATGGCCCCTCTACCATGATGGTGCTAACTACGGGTAATGGTGTGAATGGCTTCACCCTCGACCAGAATATCGGTGAGTTCATCCTTACCCACCCTAAGATGACTATCCCCGAGCAGACCAGCGAATTCGCGATCAACGCCTCTAATATGCGCTTTTGGGAGCCGCCGGTACGCCGCTACTTCGAGGAGTGTCTGGCTGGTAAGGAGGGCACGCGTGGGCGTGACTTCAACATGCGCTGGATCGCCTCCATGGTCGCCGAGGTGCACCGCATCCTCACCCGCGGTGGTGTCTTTATGTACCCCTACGACAGTAAGATGCAGTCTAAGGGGCTCGAAGGTAAGTTGCGCCTCATGTATGAGGCCAATCCCATGGGCTTTATTATCGAGCAGGCTGGTGGTGCCGCCTCCACCGGGCGCTATCGTATTCTCGACATCCAGCCCTCTAATCTGCACCAGCGTGTACCTGTTATCCTCGGTTCCAAGCAAGAGGTCGAGCGCCTGGTGGATTACCACAGCGAGCACGACGCGACCTCTGCGGCCTGAACGACCTGGCTCCTTTGAAGAAGGGTGGCACTCAGTAGTGCCTCCTTACGATGAAAAAGGGGGGATGCTTAACAGCATCCCCCCTTTTTCGTTTCGTCGAGGCAGCTATTTTTGGCTATTACACATCGAGGTTCGAGACGTAGAGGGCGTTGGACTCGATAAACTCTCGGCGTGGCTCCACTTGGTCACCCATCAGGGTTGCGAAAACCTCATCGGCAGCAATGGCATCCTCGATCCTCACCTGTAGCAGGCGACGTGTCTCTGACGAGAGGGTGGTCTCCCATAGCTGTTCGGGATTCATCTCACCCAGGCCCTTGTAGCGCTGGATGCTTTGACCCCGCTTGGCCTCGTCGAGTAGCCAGTCGAGGGCCTGGCGGAAACTCTGCACTGGCTGGCTCTTCTCGCCTCGCTGCACATAGGCCCCTTCGGCGATAAGGCCGTCGAGCTTTATGGCGAGCTTGGCCATCGCCTGATACTCTGCGGTGGCAAAGAAGTCAGCGTCGAAATCGAAGTCGGTAGCCACGCCGTGGCGCCACTCCGCGATAATGGCACGCTCCACCTTGCCCGCTTCATCCTTCTCTAACCGCAGTTCGTAACGCCGCTCTTTGCTGTCGTCGCCATTCAAGCGCGCGACCAACTGCTCGAACCACTCACCAGCGACTGCGATGCTGCCCTCATCGAGGGCCGGCATGGTCAGTACTTTGTCGAGGATACGGCCATTGTAGCGACGGCTCAGGCGGCTGATGACGGCACGAACGGCCATATACTCCTTCGCCAGCTCCTCCAGCCCGAGTCCGTTGAGCGGGGTCTCGGGTGTTGCGTAAAGGGTGGCGTTGTCGATGGCCATGGCCAACAAGTAGGCGTCGAGCTCCGCGTCGTCCTTGACGTAGCGCTCCTGCTTACCCTTTTTCACTTTGTAGAGGGGTGGTTGGGCGATATAGACATGCCCGCGCTCGACGATCTCCGGCATCTGTCGATAGAAGAAGGTCAGCAGCAGGGTACGAATGTGGGAGCCGTCCACGTCCGCATCGGTCATGATGATGATGCGGTGGTAGCGCAGCTTGTTTACATCGAACTCTTCACGGCCGATGCCACACCCGAGGGCAGTGATGAGTGTGCCCACCTCGGCAGAGGAGAGCATCTTGTCGAAGCGCGCCTTCTCTACATTGAGGATCTTACCTTTAAGCGGCAGGATCGCTTGGGTCTTACGGTCACGCCCCTGTTTTGCAGAACCGCCGGCAGAGTCACCCTCCACCAGGAACAGTTCAGAGTTGGCTGGGTCGCGCTCCTGGCAGTCGGCCAACTTTCCGGGTAGACCGGCTACATCGAGCGCCCCTTTTCGCCGGGTCATCTCTCGCGCCTTACGTGCCGCCTCGCGGGCACGTGCCGCCTCCACAACCTTTCCTGCAACGATCTTGGCATCGCCCGGATTCTCCAGCATGAACTCCTGGAATTTCTCGGCGAAGAGTGACTCGACTACCCCCTTCACCTCGGAGGAGACGAGTTTGTCCTTGGTCTGTGATGAGAACTTCGGGTCAGGAACCTTCACAGAAACAACACCGGTGAGCCCTTCGCGGGCGTCGTCTCCACTGGTGTTGACCTTCTCTTTCTTCGCCAGTCCCTCGGATTCGATATAGCCGTTGATGGTACGGGTCAGTGCACTGCGGAACCCGGCCATATGGGTACCGCCATCGCGTTGGGGGATATTGTTGGTGTAGCAGTAGATGCTCTCCTGATAGGAGTCGTTCCACTGCAGGGCGATCTCTACGGTGATGCCATCCTTTTCTGCGACAAAGTGGAAGACGCTCTCGTGGATAGCGGTTTTCTTGCGGTTTAAGTGCTCGACAAAGGCACGGATACCGCCTTCATACTCGAACGTATCGTCCTTCCCACTACGCTCATCGTGCAGATGGATACGTACACCAGAATTGAGGAACGAGAGCTCTCGCAGACGTTTGGCCAATATCTCATAGTGGAACTCCACGTCTGAGAAGATCTGTTGGCTAGGCTTGAAGCGCACACAGGTCCCACTTCGGTCGGTATCGCCCGTCTCTGCCAGTGGTGCCTGGGGCACACCTAATGCGTACTCCTGTTTGTGTGTCCGACCATTGCGCCAGATTGTCAGCGTCAGTTTCTCGGAGAGTGCATTGACCACTGAAACACCCACACCATGTAGGCCGCCCGACACTTTATAGGAGTTGTTGTCGAACTTACCCCCTGCGTGCAGCACGGTCATGATCACCTCAGCAGCGGATACACCCTCCTCTTTGTGTATGTCTACGGGGATGCCTCGTCCGTTATCAGCGACCTCGACGGAGCCATCCTGCTTAATCACGACGTCGATCTGCGAGCAGTGCCCAGCCAGCGCCTCGTCGATGGAGTTGTCAACCACCTCAAAGACCATATGATGTAGGCCAGTACCATCGTCTGTATCACCGATGTACATGCCAGGGCGCTTGCGCACGGCATCTAGCCCCTTCAACACCTTGATATTTGACGAATCGTATTCTTGCTCGCTCATAGGAATCAGCTCCTTTCCAGTAGAGGGCCATTATATCATCAACCTCATTGCCGACTCCTGTAGCTATCGACCGCCCCATCCTAATACTGTGTCGTTTTGTTCCACGTGAAACATAAAATCACTCGGCTACTCATCTATCAATGTATGACGTAGACATTTCTCTAGGTATGGAAGTGCCCATGTTTCACGTGAAACAGCTCAACGCCGTCATGATCGCGTGTAGCAGCGTTGGCAAGTGAATTGACCAGTGTGGGTTCGGTGCTTGTGATAAAGAGTTGGTGCTTTTGTAGTTGGAGTAGCTGTGAGAAGAGTGCTGTACGATGATGGGCATCCAGCTCAGAGGCGAGGTCGTCGATCAAAAGGTGAGTCTGAATCCCATGCTCGTTGAGTAGAGTCAGGAGTGAGAGTCTGAGTGCATAGACGAGCAATTTCTGCTCGCCACGCGACAGCTCGCGTTCAACGGGCTGATTGCGGATGCGTAATTGTAGGTCTGCGCGTTGGGGACCAGACTGGGTATAGCCGGCCTTCAGATCAGACTCAAGCGCATGGTCTAAGGTGGTCAATAGGTCGGTCTCCCTCTGCCAGCCACGTAGATAGTGAAATGAGACAGGGATGGTCGACTCGGTCAGCGTAGAAAATATCGTCTTCGCCTGAGGCAAGATGAGTGAACAAAGTTCCTTACGATATTGATCAATTTGCTCGCCACTCTCTGCCATCTGCTGATGCCAGATCCGACACTCTTTGGCCCTGCCGGTACGCAATGCTGTATTACGTTGTTGACGACAGCGGTCATACTGCTTCCAGATAGAGAAAAAATCTGGTTTCACGTGAAACAATCCCCAGTCGAGGAATGCGCGACGGATAGGTGGGCCATCCTCGATGAGACGATGGTGTTCTGGGCTGATGAGGAGAACAGGGAGTTGCTGAGCCAGCTGTGAGCTGCTGGCAATAGGGACACCATCAAGATGCACCTCATTACCGTGACTGAGGGTGCGACGTAGGCCTATGCGGTGGCGACCGTGATAGTGAGTTTCGCAGAAGAGTAACAACTCATCAGCGCCATCGTGGATGAGTTGCTGGTTGCGATTAGCGCGAAAGGAGCGCCCGCCAGTAGATAGGAGGTAGATCGCCTCCAAGAGAGAACTCTTGCCACTTCCATTGGCACCGAGGATGAAATTGAGGCGGTGGGATGGGGTGAGTTGCGCCTCGGCAATGTTGCGCAGATTTTGAATATGAAGCTTGGTGATCGCCATGACGACACTGCCGAGACGAGTGGGTGTGTGCCTATTTAAAGGCGCATGGGCATGACGACATAGATGGCACTGTCATCACCTTCGGCCTGGATCAGTGCACTGGAATTAGAATTCGCGATGGCAACACTGAGCCGGTCATTCTTGATGGCGTTGACTACATCGAGGAGGTAGCTGATGTTGAAACCGATCTCAATGGGGTTACCACAGTATTCGACCTCCAACTCCTCGAGTGCCTCATCCTGATCAGCATTGTGCATCTGCATACGGAGGTGGTTCTCTTCGAGGTTGAGACGCACGCCGAATTGGCTCTCGCTAGCGAGTACGGCGGTACGTTGTAGGGCCTGACGAAGCGAGTCACGCTGAGCGAGGAAGAATTGGTCGTTGGAACGGGGTATGGCACGTTCGTAGTCAGGGAAGCGTCCGTCGATGAGTTTGGAGATAAAGCGTAGTCCGTCGAGATCGACCCGTATGTGATTGTCGGAGATGGCCAGACGACATGGGTTCTCGCTATCGGAGAGGAGGCGTCCTAGCTCGGTTATCGCCTTGCGCGGGATGAGCGCCTGACGCTTATCACCGAGGGGTTGGCTGGCGGGGAGGCGACAGAGGGCGAGACGATGGCCATCGGTGGCGATGCTACGGAGCTGGTCACCATCCAGTTCCAACAACAGGCCGTTGAGGAAGTAGCGGACGTCTTGGTGGGCCATGGAGAAGGCCACACGGTCGAAGAGACGCTTGAGCTGGCTCTGCTGTAGTTGATAACTGTGCCACTGCTCGTCACCCTCACCATCGGCCAGGCCGTCGAAGCCGCCGTTGTCGGTACTGGGGAAGTTGACTGGCGGCAAGGTCGAGAGGGCGAAGCGGCTGCGTCCGCTACGAATGTTGGCGCGGCCATCCTCGAAGTTTAATTCCACCTCAGCACCGTCGGGCAAGCTGCGGCAGATGTCGACGAATTTTTTCGCTGGTAGGGTAGTAGAGAAACCCTCCAGGCCCGGTAGGTCGGTCCAGGCGCTCATCTCGATCTCCATGTCGGTGCCAGTGAGGGTGAGGCGGTCATTACCGAAGCGCAGCAGCACGTTGGAGAGGATCGGCAGGGTGGCACGGCGTTCCACGACGCTGCTGACGGTCTGGAGTGGGGCAAGGAGTTTGTCACGGGCGATCTTGAAGCGCATGAGGGTACCTCTGACTGGAGGATCAGCTGGTAAGTGTACGGATGAGGTTGGCGTAATCTTCACCGATCTTCTGGTCGCTCTCGCGCAGCTCGGCGATCTTGCGGCAGGCATGTAGTACCGTGGTGTGATCACGGCCGCCGAAGGCCTCTCCCACCTCGGGCAGACTGTGGTTGGTCAACTCTTTGGAGAGGGCCATGGCCATCTGGCGTGGGCGGGCGATAGAGCGGTTACGACGCTTGGAGAGCAGGTCGTTGATGCGGATCTTGTAGTACTCCGCCACGGTCTTTTGGATGTTCTCCATGGTCACCTGTTTGGCCTGTAACGCGAGCAGGTCACTCAGCGCCTCCTTGGCGAAGTCGAGGGTGATGGCGCTACCGGTGAAGTGGGCATTGGCGATGACACGACGCAATGCCCCTTCGAGTTCGCGGATGTTGGAGCGGATGCGCTTGGCGATGAAGAAGGCCACCTCGTGGGGCAGGTCGATCTCCGCCTGCTGCGCCTTGCGCATGAGGATGGCGACCCGCGTCTCCAGCTCGGCGGGCTCGATGGCCACGGTGAGGCCGGAGCTGAAGCGCGACTTGAGCCGCTCCTCCAGCCCCTCCACCTCCTTGGGGTACTTGTCGCTGGTGAGGATCACCTGTTGGTGCCCTTCGAGCAGGGCATTAAAGGTGTGGAAGAACTCCTCCTGAGAGCGCTCCTTGCCAGCGAAGAACTGGATGTCGTCGATGAGCAGGGCATCTACCGAGCGGTAGTGACGTTTGAATTCGTTGATGGTGTTGTGCTGTAGCCCCTTCACCATATCGGCGACGAACTTTTCCGAATGAATGTAGATGATGCGAGCGTCGCGTCTCTGCAGTTGGATCTGATTGCCGATGGCGTGCATCAGGTGGGTCTTACCGAGGCCGGTGCCGCCGTAGATGAACAGAGGGTTATAGGCGTGGCCTGGGTTGAGCGCTACCTGCAGTGCGGCAGCGCGACCGAGCTGGTTGGACTTACCTTCAACGAAATTATCGAAGGTGAAGTCTGGATTAATGTTGCTACCACGCTGCTGGCCCCCACTGGCCGGTGGACGGGGAGAGGGGATAGTCGCTGCACTGCTGATGGGGGTCGGCTTGCGCGCCTCGGCCTTGGGTTTGGATGCGGTCGCTGCCGTGGCCACGGGCAGTGGGTGGCTCGCCTTGCCCACACGTAGGTCGGCGCTGAGCATACCGTCGGAGAGCTCACCCAGGTGACGCTGGATGTTCTCTAAGTGGCGCTGTCGCACCCAGTCGAGGATGAAGCGGTTGGGGGCGAAGAGCAGCAACGAGTCGCCATCGATCTCCGCCTGTAGCGGGCGCAGCCAGGTATTGAACTGCTGGGCCGGGAGCTCATCTTGGAGGCGATTTAGGCACTGCTGCCAAAGATTCTCCGGCACGTTAGATTTCCTCGATCAATAACCATGATATTTATAGGGTATAAGGCGGCATCTCGAACCGCCTGAACCGACCAGTCTAACCCCCTCTGGGGGTGTTATCCACACCCTGAGACGGCGTTTTTCAGCCTGTGGTTAGTTGACAAGTTGCCGAAAAATCAGTATGGTTACGCTCTTTTTTCGTGGGCCCATGAGGCGACGCCTCGGGTCCGTCCCCTGAACTTACTTAATACCGGACGGCAATGTCATGAAGAGGACTTTCCAGCCCAGCAATCTGAAGCGTAAGCGTACCCACGGCTTCCGCGCCCGTATGGCGACCCTGGGTGGCCGCAAGGTGCTCGCTTCGCGTCGCGCCAAGGGTCGTGCCCGCCTCTCTGCTTGAGAGCATCACACCCACGCGCCACAACGGGCTGCTTCCCACGCCACGTGCGTCTGTTGCGGCCGGTTGAATTCAAGCGCGTCTTCTCCGCTGCCGAGCGCTACAGGGCCGGTCCACTGACCCTGTTGGCGTCCAGCAACGGACTCGAACATCCCCGCCTCGGTCTGGCAATCTCCAAGAAGAGCGACAAGCGCGCGGTACAGCGTAACCGCATCAAGCGTCTGGTACGCGAGAGCTTCCGCCTTCATCAAGCCGTCATCGGCGCATACGACATTGTCGTCATGGCCAAGCCCGGCATCGCCACAAGCAGCGCCCCGGAGCTGCGCAAGGCACTGGAGCGGGTGTGGAGGAGGATGGCGGATTCATGCGACGACTGCTAATCCTGCTGATCGGTGCCTACCGATATCTCATCAGCCCGTTCCTGGGCAATAATTGTCGTTTCTATCCCAGCTGCTCCTGCTATGCCCAGGAGGCCATCGGTACCCACGGGGTATGGCGTGGTCTCTGGTTGAGCGTGCGCCGACTGTCACGCTGTCACCCCTGGCATCCGGGCGGTATCGATCCAGTTCCCGAGAAGAAAGACTGACCCATGGACTTGCAGAAAACCATCCTCTACGTGGCCCTGGTCTTCACCCTGATGATGATGTTCCAGGCCTGGCAACAGGACTACGGCCCCAAGCCGCCGGCACAGACCCTGGCGCAGGGTGCACCCGGCACCGCACCGACCACCACCGGCGATACCCTGCCCAGTGCCCCCAGCCTTGGTGCGGCACAGCAGGGTGCACAGGCCGCACCGCAGCCGAGCGGTCAACTCAAGAGGGGTGAGCGCGTCAAGGTGCGCACCGACCGGATCTACGCCGAGATCGACACCCTGGGTGGTGACATTCGCGTGGCCGACCTGCTCGAATACCCTGTCTCTGTGAAGGAGATGGAGACGCCGACCCAGATCCTGAGCGACGAGGCGGGCAAGGTGCACGTGGCTCAGTCCGGCCTCATCCCCACCACCGGCAGCGACCTCAAGTTGCCGAATCACGAAGATACCCAGTTCCGCGCCGAGCAACCCACCTACCGCATGGCAGAGGGTGAGGATGCGCTGCAGGTGCGGCTGCTCTGGAGCGGTGATAGCGGCCTGGAGATCGCCAAGGTCTTCACCTTCCACCGTGGCAGCCACCTGATCGAGGTCGCCTTCGAGGTGCACAACGGCGGCAGTGAACCCTTCAGTGCGCACATGTATCGCCAGCTGCGTCGGGGCGAGGCCGCCAAGGCCAGTGCCTTCTTCATCTACACCTATACCGGTGGTGTGGTCTACGACCCGGAGGAGAAGTACCAGAAGCACCCGCTGGACAAGATGGAGAAGTCCCCCCTCGACAAGAGCGCCAGTGGTGGTTGGTTGGCGATGATCCAGCACTACTTCCTCGCCGCTTGGATCCCCAATCCGGAGGAGAAGAACCACTACTACACCACGGTGAAGAACGGGCTCTATACCTTGGGTATGGTGGGCGAGGCGTTCAGTGTCGCGCCGGGCCAGAGCGGTTCTACCTCCGCCAACCTCTTCGTCGGACCGAAGCTGCAGCATGAGCTCTCCGCCATCGCCCCTGGTCTCGACCTCACCGTCGACTACGGCGTGCTCACCTTCATCGCCAAGCCGCTCTTCTGGCTGCTGGAGACCATCCACGCCATCGTCGGGAGCTGGGGCATGGCCATCATCCTGCTCACCGTGCTGATCAAGGGCGCCTTCTACAAGCTCTCCGAGACCAGCTACAAGTCTATGGCGCAGATCCGCAAGCTGCAGCCGCGCCTGCAGGCGCTCAAGGAGCGTCACGGCGACGACAAGCAGAAGCTCAACGAGGCGATGATGGATATGTACAAGCGGGAGAAGATCAACCCGCTCGGCGGCTGCCTGCCGATCCTGGTACAGATCCCCGTCTTCATCGCCCTCTACTGGACCCTGCTCGAATCGGTCGAGATGCGCATGGTCAGCTTCCTCTGGCTGCCCGACCTCTCCAGTGCCGACCCCTACTTCATCCTGCCGCTGCTGATGGGTGCCTCCATGCTCATCCAGCAGAAGCTCAACCCCACCCCACTCGACCCGATCCAGGCGCGCGTGATGATGATCCTGCCGGTCGTCTTCACCGTCTTCTTCCTCTGGTTCCCCTCCGGTCTGGTGCTCTACTGGGTGGTCAACAACACCCTCTCCATCGTCCAGCAGTGGTACATCACCCGCCGGGTGATCACCGAATAGTAAGCACTCGCTAACTATCCTGGCCATGGTCGACTTGGCCACTGCCGCCGATACCATCGCCGCCATCGCCACCGCCCCCGGGCGGGGCGGGGTCGGTATCGTGCGCATCTCCGGGCCGGGTGCCGAGGCCATCGGCACCGCCCTGCTCGGGGGGCTCCCCGCCCCGCGCCACGCCCACTACGGCCCCTTTCTCGCCGCCGATGGCACCCTGCTCGATGCCGGGATCGCCCTCTGGTTCCCCGCCCCGCGCTCCTTCACCGGTGAAGATGTGCTCGAACTGCAGGGCCACGGTGGCCCGGTGCTGCTCGATGCCATCCTCGCGGCCGCCTGTGTCCTCGGTGCCCGCCCGGCGCGCCCCGGTGAGTTCTCCGAGCGCGCCTTCCTGAATGGTAAGCTCGACCTGGCTCAGGCCGAGGCGATCGCCGACCTCATCGATGCCGTCTCGGCCCAGGCCGCGCGCGGCGCGCTGCGTTCACTGCAGGGGGAGTTCTCCAGACGGGTGCACGCCCTGGTGGAGGGGCTGACCGATCTGCGGGTCTATGTGGAGGCGGCACTCGACTTCAGCGATGAGGCGATCGATCTCATCGGTGAGGGTGAAGTGAGTGAGCGCTTACATTCACTGCAGCTAGCGCTCAGTGCAGTCGAGCAGCAGGCGCACCAGGGTGCATTGTTGCGCGAGGGGATGACCCTGGTGCTCGCCGGGCAGCCCAACGCCGGTAAGTCGAGCCTGCTCAACGCCCTCGCGGGCGAGGAGCGCGCCATCGTCACGGAGATCCCCGGCACCACGCGCGACCTGCTGCGTGAGCAGATCCACCTCGACGGCATGCCGCTGCACATCATCGACACTGCCGGCCTGCGTGAGGGGGGCGACGCCATCGAACAGGAGGGGATGCGCCGTGCCTGGGGTGCCATCGAGCGTGCCGACCGCCTGCTCCTGTTGCTGGACGCGCGCCACGGTTTCAGCCCCGCCGAGCAGGCGATCCTCGACCGCCTCCCCGCCCATCTACCGGTGACCCTGGTGCACAACAAGTGCGACCTCATCGGTGCAGAACCGACCCTCGATGCGGACGCGCAGGGGCGCCCCCGCCTCACCCTCTCGGCGCGGGAGCGACGCGGCCTCGACCTGTTGACCGACCATCTCAAGCAGGCAATGGGCTACACCGGGGCCGGTGAGGGGAGCTTCACCGCCCGCCGTCGCCACCTCGACGCCTTGCGTCGAGCGGCAGAACACCTGGATCAGGGGCGGGCCCAGCTCCAGGGCTTCGGGGCCGCCGAGCTGCTCGCCGAGGAGCTGCGCCTGGCCCAGGAGGCGCTCGGTGAGATCACCGGTCAGGTCCACTCCGACGCGCTGCTCGGGCGAATCTTCAGCAGCTTCTGCATCGGCAAGTAGGGTGACCGCCCGCCGGGTGTGGGCGTCCTCAGCTCTCACTTGCCCGGCTCAGCCCGTCGACGCCTCGTGGCGCGAGGCCCTGAGCCAATGGAGCAGGGTGGCGAAGAGCAGATTCGGGTCCACTGGTTTGGTGATGAAGGCGTTCATCCCCGCCTCCTCGCAACGCGTCTGGTCCTCGGAGAAGGCGTTGGCCGTAAAGGCGAGGATCGGTGTCTTGGCGTAGCCAGAGAGGGCGCGGATGGCGCGGGTGGCAGCCAGGCCGTCCATCCCCGGCATCTGCATATCCATCAGTAGCAGGTCGTAGGGTTGCGAACCGGCCAGGCGTACCGCCTCCAGCCCATCCTCGGCGGTGTCGACCTTGAGCCCCAGCTCCTGGAGCAGGAAGGAGGTGATCTCGGCGTTGATCGGCTCATCCTCGGCGAGCAGGATCCGACAGTCGGCAAACTCCGCCTTGAGGTGCACCTCTGGGGCCATCTCCCCCTGCGCATAGCCTGCCCCGACCCCCTCACCGCGTGTCAGGCGGGCGGTGAACCAGAAGGTGCTGCCCGAGTCGGGTAGGCTCACAACCCCCGCCTCGCCGCCCATCATCTCGGCGATCTTGCGTGTGATGGCCAGCCCCAGCCCACTCCCCCCGTAGCGCCGGGTGAGGCTGTTATCGGCCTGTTCGAAGGCGTTGAACAGGCGCGGTTGGGCCTCTAGCGGTACGCCGACACCGCTATCCTCCACCTCGAAGCGCAGCAGCACCGAGGTCGCATCCGAGGTCTGTTCACGGATGCGCACCACCACGCCCCCATGTTCGGTGAACTTCACCGCGTTGGTCACGTAGTTGAGCAGTGCCTGCTGCAGGCGTGTGGCGTCACCGAGCAGCGCCATGGGGATGGGGTGCAGCTCACTGTGTAACTGCAGCCCCTTGGCCTTGGCCTTGTCGTGGAGCATGGCGATCACCTTGGTGACGATGTGCGGCAGGTTCAGCTCCGACTTGTCGAGGGTAAACTTGCCCGCCTCGATCTTGGAGAGTTCGAGTACCGCGTTGATGGTGTTGAGGAGGTGGTCACTGGCGGTCTCCAGCTTGCGCATCTGCTGGTTCTGCTGTTCGGTGAGCCCCTCGTGGCGGATCAGGTAGGCCATGCCGGTGATGGCGTTGAGTGGGGTACGGATCTCGTGGCTCATGTTGGCCAGGAAGGCGCTCTTCGCCGCATTGGCCTGCTCGGCGGCGGCCTTCGCGCGGTGCAGCTCGTCCTCGGCATTTTTGCGCACGGTGATGTCGGTGACGAAGGAGATGAAGCGGCGTGATTGCCCATCCTGCGCCGGGCTGGCGAAGCCGGTCACCTCCACCGGCACCCGGCTGCCGTCGCGTCGACGCTGCTGGGTCTGCAGGTGGAAGGTGTCGCTGGCGAAGAGGTGATCGGCGGCGCGGCGAAAGTCGCTGGCGGGGAAGTTGGGGTCGATGTCCCAGATGCAGCGTTCAAGCATCTCGGCGGGGGTGTAGTCGAGTAGTTTGGCGGCGTAGTCGTTGACATAGAGCAGGCGCCCGCTCTCACCGTCGACCCAGTGGATGCCGATACCGGCGCGGTCCATGGCGTCGTGGGTGTCGAGTAGTTGGCGGTTGACCATCCGCAGTTCGTCGGTACGCTCGTCGACCAACTGCTCCAGGTGCTGGCGGTAGCGCTCCAGCTCCTGTGCGTCGCGCCTCTGTTTGGTCACGTCGCGCCATACCGAGATCATGTAGCGGTGCCCGTGCAAGGCGATCTCGCGCAGGCTGATCTGCACGTCGATGAGGCTGCCGTCCTTGCAGCGGTGTTGATTCTCGAACTGCTGCGACTGGCCGTTGGGGATATCTGTGGTGAGCGAGACGATGGCCGCTATGTCGAATACCCCCTGTATGTCGAGCACGGTGAGCTGTGCGTACTCGGCGCGGCTGTAGCCGAGCAGGGTGTGCGCCGCATCGTTGAATTCGATGATGCGCAGGCTCTCCATGTCCACCATCTCGATGGCGTCGCCCGCCTGGGAGACGATCGCACTCATGATCTCCTCGCGCTCCTGGAGTGCCTGCTCGGTGCGCAGTCGGTCGGTAACGTCATCGGCGATGCCGAGGGTGCTCACCACCTCACCGGCGGCGTTGCGCAGGGGGATCTTGGTGGTGTGGATGTAGCGCTCCTCGCCCTCCTTGACCCAGCTCTCGTCGAACGCCTCGATCTCCCCGCGTTGGAGGATACGTTGGTCGTCGTGACGGTACTTCTCGGCCAACTCCTTGTGGTAGAGGTCGTAATCGGTGAGGCCGACGATCTGCTCGGGGGCGAGGCCGAAGCTGTGGGCGTAGGCGTTGTTGCACGCCTCATAGACGCTCTGGCGGTCCTTCTGCCAGATGATCTGCGGGAGGTTGTCGAGCAGTGAACGGTAGCGGATATTGGCCGCCTGCTGCGCCTCCTCGGCGCGCTTGCGGTCGGTCACGTCGAACAGGGTGCTCACCACCCCCACCACCTGCCCATGCTCGTCGGTGAGGGGGCGGGAGTTGTTGAGCACGGTGATAATGGCACCGTCCTTGCGCCGTAGGTCGTGTTCGTAGTTGATGATCCGCTCGCCGGAGAGGACCCCCGTCTGTACCGGTAATACCACAGCGGGTTCGGCGTCCACATCGGTCATGCGCATCTGCAGCAGCTCGTCGAGGCGGTAGCCGAGCATGTCGATACCCGCCTGATTGGCGTTGACGAAGCGCTTGTCGGTATCGAAGACGTAGATGGTCGCGACCGAGTCGTCGAAGATGCTGCGGTACTTCTGCTCGCTGGTGCGCAGCGCCTGCTCCGCCGCCTTGCGCTCGGTGATGTCACGACACACGGCGAGGGCGAGCGCCTTTCCGCCGATCTCCACCCGGTTGAGGTGGATCTCCAGGGTGAACTGGTGGCCCATGGGGTGCAGCACCGGCCACTCGAAGAGCTGGGGCAGGCCCTGCAATACCTGGTGCATGTAGGCCTCTGCCACCGCCTGGGGCGGCTGCCCGCCGAAGGCCCCCGGGGGGGTGAAGTCCATCGGACTGTGGCCGATGATGGTAGCCCGGTCGTGGGTGTCGAGCAGCTTCAGTGCCGCCGCATTGCAGTCGACAAAACCGGTGCCGTCGAGCAGAAAGATGGCGTCGTTGGAGGCCTCGAACAGGGCGCGGTAGCGTGCCTCGCTCTCGCGCAGTGCCACCTCCGCGCGGCGGCGCTCGCGCACCTCCAACTCCAGTCGATGCAGGGCCACGGCCATATCGGCGCGGGTCGCCTCGTCGGTGGCCAGCAGGTGGTCGATCTCCTGCTCGATGGAGCGGCTGGAGGGGGCGATGAGGAACTCGTCGTAGGGGTCGCCCCGGGCGATGAACAGTTGTTGCTCGGCCCAGCAGTTCACCCCGAACAGCCGACTGCAGTACCCGGCCAACTTGCCCGCCAGCATGGCGCTGCCCCAGTTGACCCCGAGCGCCTGCTGGTAGCGCCCCTCCCAACTGTTGTGCACGCGTATTCGGCACACCTGGCGCTCGCGGTCCAGCGCGAGGATGGTCCACTCCCCCCAGCCACCCACGGCGGCCATGTGGGCGATCGCCTTGAAGCCGTCGTGAAACTCCGGGTAGGCGGTGATCACCGCCCAGTCCGCCTCGACACTGAGGCGTCCCTCGCTCTGCAGGGCGAGGCTGAAGCGCTGCGTGCCGACCATCGCCTGCACACCGGCCAACAGGCCCGCCAGGGTGGTGTCGACCCACATCATCACCATGGGTGCGCCTGCGAAGGTGCAGGTGCCCCGGGCGATGTCCCAACGAATATCGATGCCGGAGACCTGGGTCTGGGCGTGTAACGCGCGCTCCTCTGTGGGCATGGCCTGTGCTCCCGATACCTGTCTTCTGTCTCGTGCAGCAGGCATCTGCTAATAAGTTGTTATTTCATGTGGTTATGGCGTGCCTGCCGTGGCCTATTGTTAGGTAATGATGGGTATGGGTGATACCCAGAAATAGCATAGAAGATAAACGAGACCAAGTCGTTTATCTTCTATCGCTGCAGGCGAACAGGTGTAAATGCGTAAGTATGTGCGCCGTATTTATGTAGGCGATCGTCGATTGTGGGTGTACGCGAAGTCAGGCTCAGTGCTGACAGTGGGGGCAGAAAAAACTCGAACGCTGGCCTAGGGTCACCTGCTGGAGTGGGCGTGTGCAGGCCGGGCAGGGCGCGCCCTCCTTACCGTAGACCGCCAGCTGCTGGGCGAAGTAGCCCGGCTTGCCGTCGCCACCGACGAAGTCGCGCAGGGTGGTACCGCCCTGCGCGATCGCCTCCGCCAGTACCGCCTTGATCGCCTCGGCCAGGCGCTGATAACGCTCGCGGGCGATGCGTCCGGCGGGGCGTCGGGGGTCGATACGGGCCCGGAACAGCGCCTCATTGGCGTAGATGTTACCCACCCCCACCACGCGTTTGCCGTCCATGATGAAGGGCTTGACCGCCATCTTGCGCCCCTGGGCGGCGTGCCACAGGGTATCGCCGTCGAAGGCGGCGGAGAGGGGCTCGGGGCCGAGTTCGGCGATGAGCGGGTGTTGCTGTGGGTCGGTGGCGGTGTGCAGCAGGGCACCGAAGCGACGGGGGTCGTGCAGGCGCAGCGCCTGGCCGTCGTCGAGTACAAGGTCGATGTGGTCGTGTTTGCCGGGGGCGTCGCCCCCCGCCACCAGGCGCAGAGAGCCGGACATGCCCAGGTGCAGGATCAGCGTCTGGCCGTTGTCGAGGCACAGGAGCAGGTACTTGGCGCGTCGCTCCACGCGCAGGCAGCGGGCACCGACGCACCCCTCCAACTCGGCCACCGGCACCGGCCAGCGCAGGCGTGGTTGGCGCACCGCCACCGCCGTCAGTCGGTGCCCCTCCACATGCGGGGCGATACCGGCGCGGGTGGTCTCGACCTCGGGCAGTTCGGGCATGGCGGGCCCCCTTCGGGCAGCGTGGAGAGGGGCCATTGTAGCCCGTCGTATCCGCTCAGCGGAGCGGTGGGGTGCGCACCACCCGGCCCTGATAGATGAAGTAGGCGCGATCGTCCGGGTCGAGGGTGGCGCGGAAGCTGCCGGGATAGGTGAAGGCCTGGTCGGTGAGGGGTGTGCCATCCAGGGTGATGGGCCCCAGTTCGGCCCAGCGGCTCGCCCCTTGGCGCCAGAGGCGCACCACGCTGGTGTGGTCCAGGGTGAGGGTGTAGTCGATCAGGCTGTTCTGGCTGTTGGCCTGCTCGGGGACGCTGATGCTCGGTTGCACCGGCCAGGTGATACCGCCGTCGTCGGAGCGCACGGGGGAGCTCGCCTCGGTGTGGCAGCTGCTCTTCTCATCGGCGAAGTCGTACGCCAGCCGATTGGCGTAGCCGAAGAGGATGCCGTCGTTGTCCACGCTGCGCAGTTCGATGGTGTTGTATTGGCCGGCGGCGGGTTGGCCGTTGAGGGTGCCGGTCGGTACGGGCGCGCTGGCGAAGAGGCTCCAGCTGCGCCCGTAGTCGTGGCTGACGAGGTGCGGGTTCTGCACGCAGTCGGCGCTGTTGCGCGCCTCCATCAGCAGGGTGCCACCGCCCAGCTCCAGCAGGTTGGTGAAGGCGAGATTGAGGCCGACCTGGTCGATGAGACGTATCGCCGGGTCACTCCAGGTGCGGCCCTCGTCGGCGGAGAAGCGGATGCCGTCGACGCCGACGAGGATGATCTCGTCGTTGGCCATGCGTTTGATGAAGGTGGGCTGGTTGTAGAAGGCGCCCACCTGCCACGCGACATCGCCCTGGTACCAGCGCGCCAACCCAGGATGGGGGCCGTCCCAGATGCCGAGAAAGCCCGGGCGGGTGGTGCTCGGGTCGCGGATGGGGATGGCGGTGCCGCGCACGTAGCGGTGGGTCTCGGCGATGAAGGGGATGTCGAACTGGGTCTCGGGGAAGAGGCCCAGGCGGCTCAGGGTGTAGTCACTACGGAAGCCGCCCCAGTGCTCGACGTCGAGGTAGATCTCGGCGTAATCGCGGTAGAGGTAGGTGATATCGCCGGGGTCGTCGCCGAACGTGCTCAGGTCGCCGAGCTTCTGCCACGTCCGCCCCTCGTCGTAGGAGAGATAGGGGTGGGCGCTGTGCAGGGTCTTGGCGGTGTAGAGGGCACCGTCGTCGCTCGATTGACGCAGGTAGGGGATGTTCTCGTCCAGCCCGGCGTCGCCAGCGATGTGCAGGGCCGCCCAGGTGAGGCCGCCGTCGCGGCTCACCGCCGCCTGGTCGGGGAGGGCGGCGATGAGCGTCCCGGCGCGCGTCACCAGGGGCGTGATGGCGACGCCGGTGGTATTGATGGCGTCGGGCATGGCCAGCGGCGTCCAGCTCTGACCCTGGTTCGAGCTGCGCACCAGCGCGTAGAGGCTGGTGGCGATGACGTCGCCGTTGGCCAGCAGGTGCAGGCTCGGGGTGAAGCGGTGCGGGGCGGCCAGGTTCAGGGTGTGGGTGAGGCTCGGGGAGTAGCTCCAGGCCGGGGTGTTGTTGCAGGCGTGGGTGGTCTGATCGTAGTAGTCGTCGATGCCGATGGAGATGAGCTGGATCGAGGAGGTGTCGTCGTAGGCGTCGATGGTCTTGGCGTCATAGGTGTGGCGCAGCGCCCAGAGGCGGCGGTTGACCGTGTCGTAGCGCCAGATGTCGCCGGGGCGGTAGGCCCCCCCCGCGGTGCATACATAGCCCTTGCCACTATCCACGGTGAAGTCGAACACCACCATGCCGTAGTCGGGGGTGGTGACCAGGGCCATGCCGGGGGCGAAGTAGGTGAGGTCCTGTGCCGCCTGCAGGGTGCGCAGGTCCGAGCCGTACCAGTGGAGGCCGTCGTCGAAGGTGTTGACCGCCCCCTGGCTGCGGACGAAGTAGCGGCTCTTGCCGTCGGCGTTGCGGGCGTAGTACTCCACACTCGGCGAGCGTCCCGGCGGTGTGAGGCGCAGAAGCGGTACGCTGCTCGCGGTGGGGGTGGCGGGGGTCGTGCTGCCGTCACCGCCGCCACAGGCCGTGAGGAGTAGGGGGAGGGTCAGGGCGAGCATGCGGGTGAGGAGGGGATGCACCTGGGGTTCCTTCTGGTGGTGGAGTGGGTCGGATCAGTGTGCCAGGGCGGCGCTCCGCCCCGGATCGGGGGGGGATACAGATGACCGGGCCCTGTGCGTCGTACCGAGGTCACGGCGCGTTTGGGCTCAGTCGCTGAACTGCTTGGGGTCGAGGCCGAGGCTGCGCAGCTTGCGATAGAGGTGGGTGCGTTCGACGCCGGCGTGTTGGGCGACGCGGTTGACGCTGCCACTGTACTCCTTGAGCAGGTGCTCGAAATAGTCCTGCTCGAAGCGCTCACGCGCCTCGCGCAGGGGCAGCGAGTAGCTCACCGGGATCGGCCCGCCGCCGAGGTCGGGGAGGTCGAGGCCGAGGGCCGCCTCCACCTCTTTCATCTCGATCACCGGCTCTGCGGAGGCGATGAGCAGGCGCTGCACCAGGTTTTTCAGCTCGCGCACGTTGCCTGGCCAAGGGTGATTACGCAGGCGGTTCTGCGCCGCCACGGAGAAGGTGCGGTAGGGGAGCTTGTCGGTGCGCACGAAGTGGTCGACGTAGTAGTTGAGCAGGTCTGGCACATCCTCGGCGTGTTCGCGCAGGGGCGGGATGTGCAGCGGGTAGACGTTGAGCAGGTAGTAGAGCTCCTTGCGTAGACGCCCCTCGCCCACCAGTTGGTCGAGGTTGTAGCGGCTGGCGGCGATCAGGTGCAGGTCGGTGTGCACCGGGCTGTTGCCGCCCACGCGCAGGAAGGTGCCGCTCTCCAGGGCGCCGAGCAGGCGTGCCTGCAGCGAGAGGTCGAGGTCGGCCACGTCGTCGAGCAGCAGGGTGCCGCCGCTGGCCTGCTCCAGCAGGCCGTAGTGCACACCGCCCTCCTCGTGGCCGAAGAGTTCGGCGGCGGGGTTCTCCTGCAGCGAGGCGACGCTCACCTCGACGAAGGGGCCACGCGCACGCGGGCCGCTGTGGTGGATGTAGCGCGCGAAGACCCCCTTGCCGCCCCCGGCGGGTCCGGCCAGTAGCACGGGGGTGTCGTGGGCGGCGATACGCAGCACCTGGCCGCGCAGGCGCTGCATCACCTCACTGCGCCCGACCGGCTCGAACACCGGCTGCACCTGTCGGCGCAGGCCGCTGTTCTCCTGCGCCAGGGCGCGCGCCTCCAGGGCGCGCTGCACGGTGACCAGCAGCTTGGCCAGGGAGAGGGGCTTCTCGATGAAGTCGTAGGCGCCGTGGCGGGTCGCCTCGACGGCGGTCTCCACCGTGCCGTGGCCGGACATCATGATCACCGGGCAGGGGTCGCCGCCCGCCTCGTGCCACTCCTTGAGCAGCGAGATGCCGTCCTCGTCGGGCATCCAGATGTCGAGCAGTACCAGGTCGGGGCGACGGGCGGCGCGTGCGCGACGGGCGGCGGCGGCGTTCTCTGCCAGGCCGACCTGGTAGCCCTCGTCTTCGAGGATCTCCTTGAGCAGGTGACGGATGTCCGGTTCGTCGTCGACGATCAGGATGTAGCCGTTGGCCATGGGGGCTCCCGTTGCTGGTCTAGTGGTGCAGCGGCAGGCGCAGGGTGATGCGCGCGCCGCCGCCGTGGTTTTCGGCACGGATGATACCGCCGTGCTCCTCGACGATCTTCTTGACGATGGCGAGCCCGAGGCCGGTGCCCTTGGGCTTGGTCGTGACGTAGGGCTCGAACAGGGTGGCGGCGAGCTGGTCGGGGAAGCCGGGGCCGTCATCCTCCAGGGTCAGCTCCTGCGACTCGGGGTTGCCGGTGAGGCGGATCTGCAGCGTCAGCGGCGGCCTCTCCATCGCCTCTTGGGCGTTCTTGATCAGGTTGTGTAGCAGTTGACGCAGGCGCCCGGGGTCCGCCTCCAGCGGTGGCAAGCCGCGCTCCAGCTCCAGGCGCAGCTTGAGTTCGTGGTTGCCACGGTAGAGTTCGGCCACCTCGCGCACCAGCGCCGCCAGCTTTACCTCGCGCAGCACCACCGGCGGGGTGTGGGCGTAGTCGGAGAAGGCCTTGACCATCTCCTTCATGGTCTCGACCTGCTGGATGATGGTGTGGGTGGCGCGATCGAGGATGCCCGCGTCCTCCTCGGGGATGCGCCGCAGGATCTTGTGCCGCAGGCGCTCGGCGGAGAGCTGGATGGGGGTGAGCGGGTTTTTGATCTCGTGCGCCAGACGCCGGGCCACCTCGCCCCAGGCGGCGTCGCGCTGCGCTTGGATGAGCGCGGTGACGTCGTCGAAGACGATGATCTGGCCGTTGCCGGTGCCCTCCACCGAGGGCAGGCGCGAGCCGCGGCAGAGCAGCACCTGGCGCCGACCGGAGACGAACAGCTCCACCTCGCTGCGCCACTCGCGGGTGTCGTCGAGGTGTTCGCGCAGGGTGTCGATGAAGGCGTGCAGCTCGTGCTGGCAATCCTCCAGGGTGACGATCGGCTTGCCCATGCAGGGCCCCAGGTCCATGCCCAGCACCAGGGCAGCGGCGGGGTTGGCGGTGCGCAGTACGCCGTCGCCGTCCACCGTGAGCACGCCGGAGGAGAGGTGGCCGAGCACCGCTTCGAGGTAGGCGCGCTGGGTCTCGACCTCGCGCTGCGACTGTTCGGCCTCGTCGCGCGAGCGGGCGATGCGGTGGCTCATCTCGTTGAACGAGCGCACGAGCATGCCGAGTTCGTCCTTGGCCGGCAGCGGCAGTTGGCGACCGTAGTCACCGGCGGCCATGGCGCGGGTGCCTTCGGCCAGGTCGGTGATGGGGGCGGCGAGGCGCCGCGCGGCATAGACCGCCGCCCACAGCGAGGCGAGCAGGCTCAGCAGCAGCACCAGCGAGAGCGAGAGGATGAAGCTGTATTTGAGCGGCTCGCGCATGAACAGCAGGCGGCGGTACTGGGTGAAGGCGTCCTGGATGCTCGCGGCCATGGCGCTGGAGCGGTGGTCGACCGAGACCATCAGGTGCAGCAGGCGCGGTGGCTCGCTGGGGGTGTTCGGGGGCACGGGGACGGCGATGCGGATGATCAGTCCGTTGTCGTCGCGTGGCTCCACCTCGGCATAGGGGTGGCCCTGACGCAGCTGGCGCAGGATGCCGGTGTTGGGCAGGGTGGGGACGATGTCGGTGATGTCCTCGCTGCTGCTGGCATCGACCCGCCCGTCGAGCCCCATCAGGGTGATCTCGTCGGCCCCCAGGCGCTGGCGCAGCTCGGAGAGCTCCAGGGCGAGGAGCCCCTGGGGGGTGCTGCGCAGCTCCTCGCTAAGCGCCTGGGTCTGGCGCAGCAGGGTGCGGCGGCGTTGGTCGAGGGAGAGGCGGCCCATGGCCAGGGCGTTGTCCAGCGCCTCCTCGACGCGTAGGTCGAACCAGCTGTCGATGCCGCGCCCGAGGAACTGCAGCGCGTAGGTGTAGACCAGCGCGGCGGGCACCAGGCTGAGCACGGTGAAGAGCAGCAGCAGGCGCACGGTGAGGCGCGAGCCGGCGACCCGGTCGCGGTACTGGCGGTAGAGGTGGACGAGCTGGCGCAGCAGCAGGGTGATGAGCAGCAGCAGGGCGATCAGGTTGATGATCAGCAGCGGGTAGAAGATCTGCTCGAAGCGCTCGGTGTTCTGGTTGACCTGGCCGAGCAGGGTGAGCGAGGCGAGCAGCAGCAGGAACAGCAGTACCACCGGCAGCGGGCCCGAGGCCAGCTCGCGCAGGGTGGCGCGTAGGCCGTCGGGGTTCAGGGGGTCAGCGGCCATGCGGACCATTCGCTGGAGAGGCGCCACGCCTTCTGCACATAGGCCATCACGCGCAGTGGCAGGGGTAGTGCCTCCAGGTCGAGGCGCATGCGCAGCAGCACCTCGAACTGCTCCTCCGAATCACCGTCCTGCAGCAACTTGGAGTCGAGCAGGGGGAAGTCGCTGAGGCTGCCGATGGCGTCGGCGGCACTCTCCAGGCTCGGGTAGCTGTAGACGTTGCCGGTGTTGAGGTTGCGCACCAGGTACTGGTCGGAGAGGGCGTAGTAGGTGAGCTGGTAGCGCTGCTCCAGCACCGCCTGTTCGGCGTCGAGCCACCAGTTGCGCAGACGGTCGATGCGGATGTCGAGCATCAGGGTGAGGGGCACGCCGTTGTTCAGCGCCTCCACCGCGTCGCGGCTGAACTCCATGGCGATCTGTGCATCGAGCAGGTAGACGCCACCCTTGAGGTGGGTCTCGGCGTGGGTCACGGTGAAGCGGTCGTTGGCCTGCACGGCGGCAGGCGCGAGCAGGAGCAGCAGCCCCAACAGCGCCAGCCCGCGGGTGAGCAGACCCCTCATCGCCTCACGCCTCCGTCGTTACTGCCGTGCCTGTTTTCTGCAGGCAGGCGTAGTAAAAGCCGTCCATCCCCCCCTCGCCGGGGAGGATCTGCCGCCCCGGGGTGAGCGCTCGGCCCCAATCGGCCTCGATGGGGCGCTCGCGTGCGTCGGCCTGCGTGGCGAGGAAGGCGGCCACCTGCAGGTGGTTCTCCTCGGGCAGGACCGAGCAGGTCGCGTAGAGCAGCATACCGCCCGGGGCGAGCAGGGGCCACAGGGCGCGCAGGATCGCCGCCTGGGTCTCGACCAGTTTGGGGATGTCGGAGGGGCGGCGCAGCTGCTTGATGTCCGGGTGGCGGCGGATCACGCCGGTGGCGGAGCAGGGGGCGTCGAGCAGGATGCGCTGGAACGGGCGCCCATCCCACCAGCTCGACGGGTCGGCGGCATCGGCGGCCACCAACTGGGCGCGGTGGCCGATGCGCGCGAGGTTCTCGGCCACGCGCTCCAGCCGCTGCGGGTCGCTGTCGAGGGCCACCAGGTCGAGGCCAGGGGTGTGTTCGAGGAGGTGGCCGGTCTTGCCACCGGGGGCGGCGCAGGCATCGAGCACCCGATCACCGCGCTGGGCGTCGAGCAGCCAGGCGGCCAGCTGGGTCGCCTCGTCCTGCACGCTGCTGGCGCCCTGGGCGAAGCGCGGTAGGCGCTCCACCGCCACCGGGCGGCCCAGGGTGAGGGCGTCGGGGCTGTGGCGACCGGGTGTGGCGTCGAGTTCGACCTCCTCCAGCTCGGCCAGATAGGCGTCACGCTCCCCGGCCACGCGGATGGTGAACGGGGGGCGGGCGTTACCGCCGTCGAGGATCGCCTGCCACTGCCCCGGCCACGCCTTGCGCAGGCGCTCGATGAGCCACTGCGGGTGGGCGTAGCGCGCCTGGTCGTCGCCGGCGAGCTTCTGCTCGATGGCCTCTCGCTCGCGATCGAAGTTGCGTAGCACGGCGTTGGTGAGTCCCTTGGCCCAGGGTTTGCCGAGGGTACCGACCGCCTCGACGCTCTCGTTGACTACGATGTTGGGCGGGGTGTCGAGCTGGTCGAGCTGGTAGAGGGCCACCAGCAGGAGTGCCTGGAGGTCGCTCTCCTTGGGCTTGAGCGGTTTCTCCATCAGCCGCTTGAGCAGGCGCGTAAGGCGTGGCTCCCAGCGCAGGGTGCCGTAGGCCAGCTCCTGCGCCAGCGGGCGCTGCTCGGGGTCGAGGCGGTTCAGCTCACGCGGCAGTAGGGCGCTCAAGGACTCGCCGCGGGCGAGCACCCCGGCCACGGCGCGGGCGGCGGCGAGTCGGGCGAGCGGCTTAGCCATTGCTCAGGACGACGCCGCTGAGGTCGTGGGCGTTGCAGAAGTCGGCCACCTTGAGCGGCTTGCCGCCCGGCAGCTGGACCTGAAGCAAGCGCAGTACACCGTCGCCGGTGGCGACGTCGATCCCCTCGCGGGTGCTTGAGAGCACGGTGCCGGGGGCGGCGGTGGTGCCCTCATCGAGCGGGCAGGCCTGCCAGATGCGCAGCACCTTGTCGCCGTAGAGCGCCTGACACACCGGCCAGGGGTTGAAGGCGTTGACCTGACGGGCGAGCATCTTGGCCGGGTGGCCCCAGTCGATGGCCCCCTCCTCTTTGCTCATCTTGGCGGCGTAACAGGTGAGGGCGTCGTCCTGCGGCTTGGGGGTGAGGGTGCCCGCCTGGAGGCCATCGAGGGTGGCGAGCAGCGCCTCACCACCCATGACGGCGAGGCGGTCGTGGAGCATGGCGCTGGTCTCGTCGGCGCCGATGGGGGTGGTGAGGCGGTAGAGCTCGGGGCCGGTGTCGAGCCCGGCGTCCATCTGCATGATGCTCACGCCGCTCTCGGCGTCGCCCGCCTCGATGGCGCGCTGGATCGGGGCGGCACCGCGCCAACGCGGCAGCAGCGAGCCGTGGATGTTGAGGCAGCCCATGGGCGGGGTGTCGAGCACCGCCTGGGGCAGGATCAGGCCATAGGCGACCACCACCATGACGTCGGCGCCATACCCGGCCAGGGTCGCCTGCGCCTCGGCGTTCTTCAGTGACAGCGGCTGCTCCACCGGGATGCCGTGCCCCAGCGCCAGCTCCTTCACCGGGCTGGCGCGCAGCTTGCGGCCACGCCCGGCGGGGCGGTCGGGCTGGGTGTAGACGCCGATCACCTGGTGGCGTGAGGCGAGTAGCGCCTTGAGCGCCTCGGCGGCGAACTCGGGGGTACCGGCGAAGAGGATGCGCAGGGGGGGCAGGGCGTGGGTCATGGGGCTCTTATCGGTTGCGTGCGGGGTCAGAGGTTATGGCGGCGCGCCTTCTCCAGCCGCTTGCGGATGCGCATGCGCTTGAGGCTGGAGAGGTGGTCGACGAAGACCTTGCCGTCGAGGTGGTCGATCTCGTGCTGGATGCAGATGGCCAAGATGCCGTCGGCGTCGAGTTCGAAGGGGTTGCCGTCGCGGTCGAGGGCGCGCACCTTGACGGTGGCGGCGCGGGTCACCTTTTCATACACCCCGGGCACCGAGAGGCACCCCTCTTCGTACTCCTCCTTACCGTCCTTCGCCAGGACCTCGGGGTTGATCAGCACCAACGGCTGCTGCTTCTCTTCGGAGACGTCGATCACCACCAGACGTTGGTGCACATTGACCTGGGTCGCGGCGAGGCCGATGCCGGGGGCCTCGTACATGGTCTCGAACATGTCGTCGATGAGGGCCCGTAGGGCGTCGTCCACCTGTGCAACCGGCTTGGCCACCGTCTCCAGGCGGGGATCGGGGTAGTGGAGAATGTTAAGAAGTGCCATACGCGCCTAGTCCGTCGAAAAGCTATAGTAATTTTTTAGGTTTTGCTGCTAAAGTTATGATCAGTATGAAATCTTGCCCTTCGGGCGTCGCAGCATTAACGCAACGGTCAGAGGGGTGGGTTGGCTTACGTTGCGCTCCGGGGGCCAAAGGCTCGGGCAGAGGCGAGCGAGACCGTGCGCTCTGACCTATTATGCCCACCTTGACCGCCGTTTGTCGTGCCGAAAACGCTATAGGGATCGCCCCATGGATAAGAGATTGCGCCGCATCGCTCCCGTCACCCTGGCTCTACTGGTCATGGGGTTGAGCGCCGGATGTAGCAAGAAAACCGTCAAGCCTACCGTGGTCGAGACGCCGCCGCCGCCCGCCGCCGTGCAGCCCGTGGTAACGCCGCCAGCGGCACCGAAGCCCGAGCCGATACTGCTCAAGCCCGATTACCCGGAGCGCTATGTGGTGGTCAAGGGCGACACCCTGTGGGACATCAGTAACCGCTTCCTGCGCGACCCCTGGCGTTGGCCCGAGCTGTGGCAGAACAACCCGCAGATCATCAATCCGCACCTCATCTATCCCGGCGACGTACTGACCCTGGTGTTCGTCGGCGGCGTGCCCACCTTCCAGCTCGACCGTGCCCGTCCGCAGGCGGACGACCTGCCCAAGCCCAAGCCGGCGGATGTCTACGGCACCGTCAAGCTGCAGCCGCAGATCCGCTACGAGGCGCTGGAGCGGGCCATCCCGACCATCCCGCTGGAGGCGATCCGTCCCTTCCTCATCCGCCCGCGCGTCATTGGCGCCGGCGAGTTGGAGAGTGCGCCGTACGTCTTTGCCAGCCCCGACGAGCACCTGATGCTCGGTGCTGGTCACCGTGCCTATGTGCGCGGTATCGAGCAGTCCGACATCGCCAACTACGTCATCGTGCGTGAGGGCGAGGAGTATCGCGACCCCAAGACCAACGAGCTGCTCGGCATCGAGGCGCTGCACCTGGCCGACGCCCGCGTGCTGCGCTTCGGCGACCCGAGTACCCTGCTGCTCACCTCCTCCAAGCGCGAGGTGCTGGTGGGCGACCGTCTGCTCCCCGCCGATGCCGAGAGCTACGACCAGAACTTCATCCCGCACGCCCCCAACAAGGAGGTGCAGGGTCAGATCATCTCCGTGGTGGACGGTGTCTCGCACATCGGCCAGTACCAAGTGGTGGTGCTGAGTGTGGGGCGTGACGCGGGCATGGAGGCGGGACACGTGCTTGCAGTCGACCAGCTCGGTCGCCAGGTGCACGACCGCATCACCAACTCCATGGTCACCCTGCCCAATGAGCGTGCCGGTCTGGTGATGGTGTTCCGCGTCTTCGACCGCGTCAGCTACGCCCTGGTGATGGAGGCGACGCGTAGCATTTACCTGGGCGATACCGTCCTCAACCCTTAGTCCACAGGCCTGCCGACGAGGAGAGGGAGCCCCTCGTCCGCGCCCGACGCCGAACCATGACAAGGAGTCGTCATGTCCACCGCCGATTTGATCCGCCACCACCTCGCCCTGCTCCACGCCCCCGGTGTGGGTCCCACCACCTTCGCCCGCCTGCTGGCCCGCGAGGGCGACCTGACGCGCCTCTTTCGCCACCCTCCCGAGGATCTACCCGCGCCCCTGCGCGACTACCTACGCAACCCCGATTGGGGTGCCGTGGAGAGTGACCTCGCCTGGCTGGAGGGGGCCGACCACCACCTGCTCATCCGCGGGGGGGCAGAGTACCCGCCACGCCTGGCGGAGCTGCGCGACGCCCCACCGCTGCTCTTCGTCAAGGGCTCGGTGGCACTGTTGCACACCCCACAACTGGCCGTGGTCGGCAGCCGTAACCCGACCAAGCTGGGCGAGGAGACGGCACGCGACTTCGCCCGTAGCCTGGCGCGGGTCGGTATCACCATCACCAGCGGCCTAGCGCTCGGTATCGATGCCGCCGCCCACCAGGGGGCGTTGGCCGCAGAGGGGGGGACCATCGCCGTGCTCGGTACCGGCCCCGACCGCATCTACCCGGCGCGTCACCGCGATCTGGCCCATGCCCTGGTCGCCGCGGGCGGTGCGCTGGTCTCCGAACTCCCGCCGGGCACCCCACCCATGCGCCATAGCTTCCCGCAGCGCAACCGCATCATCAGCGGCCTGGCCCTCGGCACCCTGGTAGTAGAGGCGGCGCTGCACAGTGGCTCGCTGATCACCGCGCGGCAGGCGGGGGAGCAGGGGCGCGAGGTGTTCGCCATCCCCGGCTCCATCCACAATCCGCTGGCGCGCGGCTGTCATCGGTTGATCCGCGAGGGGGCCAAACTGGTGGAGAGCGCCCAGGACCTGCTCGAAGAGCTGGCCCTGCCGCTACGCCAGGCGCTCGACGCCCTGCCGCCGAGCCTGCCCGAGATGCCGTCGTCGGCCTCGGTAGAGGGGCAGGACCCCGACTACGCGTGCCTGATGGCGGCCCTCGACGACGCCCCGACCCCGGTGGATCGGCTGGTCGAGCGCAGCGGATTGACGCCCGATGTGGTTTCCTCCATGCTCCTGATCATGGAGCTGGACGGGCGTGTGACGGCCACCGCCGGTGGTTACATGCGCCTGCACAAGCGGTCGGATTGAGGCAGAATCCCTGCACCCATCGGCCAAAACGCGATAAAATGGCCAGAAGTGACCCCGCCACTCGCGGGACCGCCCACCACACACGGTCCTATCCCCATCCTCCCGCCAGGTTGTATGCATGAAGCAAGACGTCTTTGAGATCCTGCTCTATCTCTTCGAAAACTACCTCTACGACGAGGGCAGTATCGAGCAGGATCGCGAATCCCTGCAGCGCGAGCTCCTCGATGCCGGGTTCCACGGCGGCGAGATCGGCAAGGCCCTGGCCTGGCTGGAGGGGCTCAGCGACCTCGCCCCGCCCAGCGAGGACGCCCAGCTGGGGCGCCGCCCCATGCGCATCTATGCCGAGCCAGAGATGGTGCGCCTCGACACCGAGTGCCGTGGCTTCCTGCTCTTTTTGGAGCAGATGGGCGTGCTCGACCACGCCACCCGCGAGATGGTCATCGACCGTGTCATGGCCCTGGAGAGCGACGAGGTCGACCTCGACCAGCTCAAGTGGGTGGTGTTGATGGTGCTGTTCAACCAGCCGGGGCGCGAGGCCGCCGCCGCCTGGATGGAGGATCTGGTGCTCGACGAGCAGGTCGGCCAGCTCCACTGAGCCCGCCATGAGCGGGCCCACAGGCGCCAAACGCTGCCCCCTCTGCGGCGCTGCCCTGGTCGAACGGGCCGGTCCTTTCGGTCGATTTTTCGGCTGTAGCGCTTGGCCCGCCTGTGACTACACCAGCGCCCCCCCGCGCCCCCCCAGGCCCCTGCCCGAGTCGGTCGGGCGCCTCTGTCCCATGTGCGACGAGCCCCTCATCTATGTGGATGGGCGTCACGGGCGCTTCGTCGGCTGTAGTAATTTTCCCCGCTGTCGTTATAGCGAGCGTCCGGCGCGCCCCGGGGACAGTGGCCTGCCCTGCCCCGCCTGCGGGCGCGGCACCCTCATCGCCCGGCGTAGTCACGCCCAGGGGGCGCTGTTCCACGCCTGTTCGCGCTTTCCCGCCTGCCACTATCAGGTGTGGGGGCTGCCCCTGCCCGAGCACCCCTGTCCGCGCTGCCACTGGCCCTTCATGACCCTGCAGCGGACGCGCAAGGGGCAGTGTGTGCGGCTCTGCCCGGAGGCGGATTGCGCCTATCAGGAGCCCCTCGACGCCGAGGCGTGTCGGCCCCTGGAGCCGCGCGAGGGCGAGTAGGCGGGCCCGCGCCGTGTGGGCACCGTCGGTCGGGGCATCGCCCGGTGCCGACACCCCGAGCCACTCCGAAGCGTGGGCACGGCGTGCCCGCCCATAGCCATTGCGAAACGCGCCGTTGAACCCCGCCGCCCGCTTGTGTCTAATGGGCGCATCCACACCACACCGACCTTCCGATAGCTAGGAGAAGCGCATGTCCGCCACCCCCTTCGTCGCCATTCTGATGGGCTCCGACTCCGACCTGCCGACCATGCAGGCCACCCTCAAGGTGCTGAAATCCTTCGACATCACCTACGAGGTGAAGATCCACTCCGCCCATCGCACCCCCGAGGCGACCCACAACTACGTCAAGGGGGCCGAGGCGCGCGGCTGTCAGGTGTTTATCGCCGCCGCGGGCCTCGCCGCGCATCTGGCGGGTGCCGTCTCCGCCATTACCGTGCGTCCGGTCATCGGTGTGCCGATGGACGGCGGGCCGTTGAAGGGGATGGACGCCCTGCTCTCGACCGTGCAGATGCCGGGAGGCATCCCGGTGGCCACCGTGGCCATCGGTGGTGCCGGGGCGAAGAACGCCGGCTATCTGGCTGCACAGATCATGGCCGTGAGCGACCCCGCGCTGGCACAGAAGCTGCGCGACGAGCGTGCCGCCAACGCCGAGCAGATCCTCGCCCGCGACGCACAGGTGCAGCAGGAGTTGGGGCTTGCCTAACAGGCCCCCACCGGCGCGGCGCAGCCGCCTGTGGCACCGCTTCGGCCACTGCCTGCCGCCAGCGCGACGGCTGCCTTGGCCGGTGCGCCGCGCGGCGAGCGTGGTGCGTGGTGGTGGCATCATCGCCTACCCCACTGAGGCCGTCTGGGGGCTGGGTTGCGACCCGGCCAACGCCGCCGCCTTCGGTCGCCTGCTGGCCCTCAAGGGGCGGGGCGAGCACAAGGGTGTGATCCTGATCGCCGCCGATCTCTCACAACTCGCCGGCTATCTGGCGCCGATCCCGCGTAAGCTGCGCCAGCGGCTACACGCCGCCTGGCCCCATCCGGTGACCTGGTTGTTGCCCGCCCACGGGCGCTGCCCGCCCTGGCTGCGGGGTCACCACGACACCCTGGCGGTGCGAATTACCCGTCACGCGCAGAGCGCCCTGCTGTGTCAGGCGCTCGGCGGGCCGCTGGTCTCGACCAGCGCCAACCCCAGTGGTGCGGCCCCGGCGCGCACGGCGGGAGAGGTGCGACGCTACTTCGGTCGGCGGGTGGATTACCGCCTGGAGGGGCCGACCGGGGGTCACGCGCGCCCCTCGCAGATCCGCGACGGGCGTAGCGGGCGGGTTGTGCGGCGCTGATCACGCCCGTTGCGTGCGTTAAGCCACACTCCCGCCCACCCGTTGGTCGAGGCACCCGTTTGACCATGCAACAATAGCAGGATTGAGGAGGGTAGAATCCCTCTTGGGCTTGAGAGAGCCACGGAGTGCTACTATTTCCACTTACAGCGATACATTTTACGGTCGAGTCAGATCTTTGTATCGACCGCAGGAGTTATTTGGATGTACGTCAAACATGGCCCGGTAGTCCCCTACCAGGCAGATGAGCCGATCAACTGCGACACCAAGAGCGTGGTCTTCCCTATCCACATTGACGTGAAGGGTGAGACCTACACTGAGGCGGTGAAGAAGGCCGGTGTGGTGATCCGCGAGACCGAGAAGGCCCTCAAGGGTATCGAGAGCCCCATCTACATGATCGAGTTTGCCAAGCTCGATCACAGCCGACAGATCTACAAGACCTGCTTCGACCTGCACCGGGGTAAGAACGGTGAGTACTGTGTGCACGTGGTGCACTATATGTTCATCGCCTTCTTCTTCGGCGCCACTCTGATGGACAAGGTGGAGTCCATCGCCCGCATCGCCGACGGCATCCGCGACTACATCAGTAGTGTGAGCGTAGATAAGAGCGTGGAGATCTACACCAACGGCGAGCGCACCGAACAGGGTAGTAACGAGCGCAGCGTCGCCAAGCTCACCTCCAGCGAGCCGGTCTGAGCCCTATTGCGGCCCCTCGGGCAGCCCGGGTAGGAAGTACTCACTCACCATCAGTGGTGCCCCGCGTAGCCAAAACAGCGAGCGGCGGCCCCACACCTCGGACTCCCCGCGCAAGGTGGTGAGCCCCACCAGCACCCGGGGCAACTCCCGCCTCGGGTCGACCCGCACCACCTCCAACTCGTCCCGGCGCAACCCCGGGTCGGCGAACAGCACCGCCCCCAGCGGGCGTTCACCGATCTGGCGCAGATGGCGTAGCGGCCCACGCAGCGCCGTGCTGGGGATGAGCGAGCGGGCGTAGACCCAGGGCCGCTCGCCACAGCAGAGACGCACCTCGCGCACCAACACCCGCTGCCCCGACCGCAACCCCAGCCGCTGCCGCTCGCAGGCCAGCGGGATGGCCATGTGCTGGGCGAGCAGCTCGACGCGAAAGCCGCCCTCTGGGCAACGGCGTTGTAGGCGTCGGGTGAGTGAGCCCGGATCCAACAGCCACGGGCGCAGCCCGATCGGCACCTGGCCCTGGCGCAGTCGCCGAACCGGACGCCAGTGCTGGGCGTGAATGGCACTGTTGAGGTTGTGGGGCAAGGGGTGGCTCCTGATGGTGAGGGGGGATTATACGGGGGCGAGTCGAGCGGCGACGAGCGGCGCAGTGGCGAGCGGCCGCTGGTAGGGGGGGCCGTAGGCGTTGTGCCTCGTGATCGGCCCCATCGCCCCCACATCGCTCCGTGTGTGCCGCTCGGCGAGGCTGGGCGTCACGGCCGCGACGGGGTGTGGCCTGTGTCCCCACCTCTAAGGCGCCTACAATCCCCTCAATCCTGCAACGAGTCCCCTGCATGTGGAACCCCCTCGCCTGGTGGCGTCAGCGCCACGCCGCCCGTTACACCGCCGCGCAGTGGCGTGCGCGGATCGATGCCCTGCCGATCCTCGATTACTTGAGTGAGGCGGAGCTAGAGCCGTTGGTGGCGCTGGCCGAGACGGTGCTGCGCGAGAAGCGGCTGGAGGGGGTGGATGGCCTCACGGTGGGTGACGAGGTGGCACAGACCACCGCCCTGCTCATCGCCCTGCCACTGCTCAACCTCGGGCGTGAGGGACTCGCTGGCTGGCGTGAGGTGATCCTCTACCCGGCCCCCTTCGTGGTCGACCACGAGGAGCAGGATGCCGTCGGGGTGGTGCACCGCATCCACGAGGCGCGCAGTGGTGAGTCGTGGCTGCGCGGACCGCTGGTGCTGGCCTGGTCCGATGTGGCGGTGAGTGGCGGGTTGGATGGCTATAACGTGGTGATCCACGAGATGGCGCACAAGCTCGACGGCCTCGACGGCAGCCTCAATGGCCAGCCACCACTGCACCGGGCGATGGACCCGGCGGCCTGGGCGGCCGATTGGTCCGCCGCCTACGCCGAACTGGCGCGGCAGGAGGCGGCACACGAGGAGATGCTCATCGACCCCTACGCCCTGGAGTCCCCTGCCGAGTGCTTTGCCGTCTTCAGTGAATACTTCTTCGAGTTGCCGCAGGCGTTGCGCGACGCCTTCCCCGAGGTTTACCACCATCTGGTGAACTTTTATGTCCAGGACCCGGCCCAGCGCTGGGATCAGCTCGATCGCCAGATCACTTGATTCACATCAAGGTCCCCTCCTGGGTGCGGTGGAATTCTTGGATCCACCACATCGCCCAGACGCCAGGGAGGGGCCATGCGCCTCGCACGTCGACTCCTACTTCGCGGACGCCTCACCGAGGGCGGGGGCGCCCCGCGTCCGCCGTGGGCGCTCGACGAGGCGGCCTTCATCGAGCGCTGTAGCCGTTGCGACGCCTGCATCCGGCGCTGCCCCGAGGGGATCATCCGGCGCGGTGACGGCGGCTTCCCCGAGGTGAGCTTCAGTGATTCCGGCTGCACCTTCTGCGGTCGTTGTGTCTCCGTCTGTGTGCCCCACGCCCTCGCCGCCCAGCGCCCCTGGCAACTCACCCTGACCATCGCCGAGAGCTGCATCGCCAAGCGGGGCAGCGTCTGCATGAGCTGCGCCGAGGCGTGCATCGAGCGCGCCCTGCGCCTGCCGCTGGTGGCCGGTGGCGTCGCCACCCCCCAATTCGACCCGCAGCGCTGTAGCGGCTGCGGATTCTGTGTCGGCCCCTGCCCGAGCGGGGCGATCACCCTACAACAGGAGGTAACTGCCAGATGAATATCGCAGGTGTAGTGGTCCGGGCGCGCCCGTCCCTGGTGACCCAGGTAGAGGCGCTGCTCAACGCGATGGTGGGGGTCGAGGTGCACGCCCACACCGAGGATGGTCGCCTGGTGGTGACCATCGAGGAGGAGAGCGACCGTGGCCTGGCCGACATCATGGTCGGCTTCCACGACCTGCCGGGGGTGCTCTCGGCGGCGATGATCTATCACGAATATTCGACCGACGAGGACGCCGCCTGACGGCCCGCGTCCGCCACGTCCGCACATAACAAAAGTCTGCCAATAGCGCGCAGGAGGGGGAGAGATGAAACAGACCCGACGGGAGTTCATTAAGACCAACGCCATCGTGGCCACCGCCGCCGCTGCGGGCGTCGCCCTGCCAGGGCTACAGAGCGCCGAGGCGGCGGGCTCCAGCAACATCCGCTGGGACAAGGCGCCGTGCCGCTTCTGCGGCACCGGCTGCTCGGTGCTGGTCGGCGTCAAGGATGGCCGCGTGGTGGCGACTCAGGGCGACCCGGACGCACCGGTCAACCGTGGCCTCAACTGCATCAAGGGCTACTTCCTCTCCAAGATCATGTATGGCAAGGACCGCCTGACCCAGCCGCTGCTGCGCAAGACCAACGGCAAGTACGACAAAGAGGGTCAGTTCGAGCCGGTCTCCTGGGACGAGGCCTTCACCCTCATGGCCGACAAGTGGAAGACGGCGATGCAGGAGAAGGGGCCGAGCGCCGTGGGCATGTTCGGCTCCGGCCAGTGGACCGTGTGGGAGGGCTACGCCGCCGCCAAGCTGCACAAGGCGGGCCTGCGCACCAACAACATCGACCCCAACGCGCGCCACTGCATGGCCTCCGCCGTAGCTGGGTTCATGCGCACCTTCGGCATCGACGAGCCGATGGGCTGTTACGACGATCTGGAGCACGCCGACGCCTTCGTGCTGTGGGGCTCCAACATGGCGGAGATGCACCCGATCCTCTGGACCCGCCTCACCGACCGCCGTCTGACCAACCCCCACGTCAAGGTCGCCGTGCTCTCCACCTACGAGCACCGCTGCTTCGAGCTGGCCGACAACGGCATGGTCTTCACCCCGCAGACCGACCTTGCGATCCTCAACTACATCGCCAACTACATCATCCAGAACGGCAAGGTGAACAAGGACTTTGTCGCCAACCATACCAACTTCGCCCTGGGCAACGCCGACATCGGCTACGGCCTGCGCCCCACCGACCCGCGTGAGCAGAAGGCGGCCAACGCCGACAAGGCGGGCGGCTCCAAGCCGATCAGCTTCGAGGAGTACGCAAAGTTCGTCTCCGAGTACACCCTCGACAAGGCGCACGAGATCTCCGGCGTACCGAAGAAGAACCTCGAAGAGCTGGCCGCGCTCTATGCCGACCCCAACGTCAAGGTGGTCTCCTACTGGACCATGGGCTTCAACCAGCACACCCGTGGCACCTGGGCCAACAACCTCGTCTACAACATCCACCTGCTCACCGGGAAGATCTCCGAGCCGGGCAACGGCCCCTTCTCCCTCACCGGCCAACCCTCCGCCTGTGGCACCGCGCGCGAGGTGGGCACCTTCTCCCACCGCCTGCCCGCCGACATGGTGGTGACGAACCCCGAGCACCGCGCCAAGGCCGAGCACATCTGGAAGCTGCCCGAGGGGACCATCCCCGACAAGCCCGGTTTCCACGCCGTGCTGATGCAGCGCAAGCTGCGCGACCGCGAGATGAACTGCTACTGGCAGATGTGCAACAACAACCTGCAGGCCGGTCCCAACATCAACGAGGAGATGCTCCCCGGTTGGCGCGACCCGGCCAACTTCATCGTCGTCTCCGACCCCTACCCGACCGTCTCCGCCATGGGCGCCGACCTGATCCTGCCCACCGCCATGTGGGTCGAGAAGGAGGGGGCCTACGGCAACGCCGAGCGCCGCACCCAGTTCTGGCACCAGCAGATCAGCCCGCCCGGCGAGTCCAAGTCCGATCTCTGGCAGGTGATGGAGTTCGCCAAGTACTTCAAGACCGACGAGGTGTGGCCCGAGGAGCTGCTGGCGAAGATGCCCGAGTACAAGGGCAAGACGCTCTACGACGTACTCTTCGCCAACGGCCAGGTCGACAAGTTCCCCCTCTCCGACCTCAACAAGGGCTTCGAGAACGACGAGTCGCACGCCTTCGGTTACTACGCACAGAAGGGGCTGTTCGAGGAGTACGCCAGCTTTGGGCGCGGCAAGGCCCACGACCTCGCCCCGTTCGACGACTACCACGCCGCGCGCGGCATGCGCTGGCCGGTGGTCGAGGGCAAGGAGACCCTGTGGCGCTTCCGTGAAGGCTACGACCCCTACGTGCCCGCCGGTGAGGGGGTACGCTTCTACGGCAAGAAGGATGGCCGCGCGGTCATCTTCGCCCTGCCCTACGAGCCCGCCGCCGAGTCCCCGGACCAAGAGTACGACCTCTGGCTCAGCACCGGTCGCGTGCTGGAGCACTGGCACTCTGGCTCCATGACCCGCCGCGTGCCCGAACTCTACCGCGCCTTCCCCGACGCCGTGGTCTTCATGCACCCCGACGACGCCGAGGCGCGCGGCCTGCGCCGCGGCATGACCGCCAAGCTCGCCACCCGCCGTGGCGAACTCACCGCCAAGGTCGAGACCCGTGGCCGCAACCGTCCGCCCAAGGGGCTGGTCTTCATCCCCTGGTTCGACGCCGGTCGCCTGGTCAACAAACTCACCCTCGACGCCACCTGCCCGATCTCCAAAGAGACCGACTTCAAGAAGTGCGCGGTGAAGGTGAGCAAGGCCTAGAGGATTGATGAGGGGGAATGGCGGCCCCCTCGGCCTCGGTGACGCTTCGGTGAGCAGTGTAGGGCGGCGGGGTTTGTTGTTCACCACAGAGAGCACAGTGAACACAGAGATTGTTGAGCGGGTCTGGTGAACCGCTCGAACTCAATCTCTGGGCGAACCCCAAGCGGAAGCAGCAAGCACACCCCACAGATACACCTCTGTGCTCTCTGTGTTCTCTGTGGTGAACATATTCAAAGCCGAGCCCAGGCCTGGCAAATGATTGAAGGAGCAGCAGTTGACCGACAGGCGGCAGTTCATTGCGACGTTTCGGCGAGAGCGGAGTTGGGGATGGGTTGCTGTTCACCACAGAGAACACAGAGAACACAGAGAACACAGAGCGTATTTGAACAGGTCTGGTGAACCGCTCGAACTCAATCTCTGGGCGAACCCCAAGCGGAAGCAGCAAGCACACCCCACAGATACACCTCTGTGCTCTCTGTGCTCTCTGTGCTCTCTGTGCTCTCTGTGCTCTCTGTGGTGAACATATTCAAAGCCGAGCCCAGGCCTGGCAAATGATTGAAGGAGCAGCAGTTGACCGACAGGCGGCAGTTCATTGCGACGTTTCGGCGAGAGCGGAGTTGGGGATGGGGTGCTGTTCACCACAGAGAACACAGAGAACACAGAGCGTATTTGAACAGGTCTGGTGAACCGCTCGAACTCAATCTCTGGGCGAACCCCAAGCGGAAGCAGCAAGCACACCCCACAGATATACCTCTGTGCTCTCTGTGTTCTCTGTGGTGAAAGTATTCAGTGCCGAGCCCCCTGGCTTGGCAAACGATCGAAGGAGTAGCAGTTGAGCAACAGGCGGCAGTTCATCCAGCAGCTGGCCGGTTCCGCCCTCGGGGTGGGACTGGTGGGCGGCGTCCTCGGGCTCATCGCCCGTCAGGGGGCCGCACTGCCGCCGCACGCCCTGCGCCCGCCGGGTGCGCTCGACGAGGCGCAGTTCACCGCTGCCTGCGTGCGCTGCGGCCTCTGCGTGCGCGACTGCCCCTACGCCATCCTCAAGCTGGCGGACTGGCTCGACGGCCCCGCCCCCGGCACGCCCTTCTTCACCGCGCGCAGCGGCCCGTGCGAGATGTGCGAAGACATTCCGTGCGTGCCCGCCTGCCCCACCGGCGCGCTCGACCCGTCGCTCACCGAGATCGACAACGCGCGCATGGGCCTCGCCGTACTCATCGATCAGGAGACCTGCCTCAACGCCCTCGGCCTGCGCTGCGACGTCTGCTACCGCGTCTGCCCGGCCATCGACCAGGCGATCACCCTGGAGCTGTCGCACAACCAGCGTACCGGGCGCCACACCGTCTTCATGCCCACGGTGCACTCCGACCACTGCACCGGCTGCGGCAAGTGCGAGCACGCCTGCGTGCTCGACACCGCCGCGATCAAGGTGCTGCCGATCCAGCTGGCCAAGGGCGAACTGGGCGCCCACTATCGCCTCGGCTGGGAGGAGAAGGAGCGCGCCGGTGGCGCCCTGGTCGCCCCCGACCGCGAGCACCAGTTCAACCTCCCCGAGGGCAAGGGCTACGACTACTACGGCCCCGGCCTGGTCGACGAGCCCGGCAGCACGACGGACGACACGCCCTTTGGCGCCAACCCACTAGAGACCCTACGCCGTGGCATCGGCGGGGGAGGTGAGTGATGGGCTGGCCGGGCGTCGAGGCTCAACACAAATTCGGCTGGTGGCACGCCCACCGCTATCTCCTGCTGCGCCGTTTGAGTCAGCTTTCGGTCATCGGCCTCTTCCTGCTCGGCCCGCTGACCGGTGTCTGGCTCATCAAGGGCAGCCTCTCATCGAGCCTGCTGCTCGACACCATCCCCATGACCGACCCACTGCTGATGGCGCAGCTGCTCGCCGCCGGGCAGTGGCCGCTGGCCGAGGCGTTCATCGGCACTGCTGTGGTAATCGGCCTCTACGCCCTGCTCGGCGGGCGGGTCTTCTGTAGCTGGGTCTGCCCGGTCAACGTGGTCACCGACGCCGCCCACTGGCTGCATCGCAAACTCGGCCTCAAGGGCCGCCTGCACCTGGCGCGCAGCAGTCGCCTCTGGCTGCTCGGCGCCGTGCTGCTCACCGCCCTGTTCGTCGGTCAGCCCGCCTGGGAGTGGCTCAACCCCGTCTCCCTCGCCTCGCGCCTGCTCATCTTCGGCCTCTACGGCGGCCTGCTCGCGCTCTTGCTACTCGGCCTGTTCGACCTGCTCCTGATGCGCCGGGGCTGGTGCGGCCACCTCTGCCCGCTCGGCGCGCTCTACGGCGAGCTGGGGCGCGTCGCGCCACTGCGCGTGGGCACGCCCAACCGCGCCGCCTGCAACGACTGCATGGAGTGTTTCGAGGTCTGCCCCGAGCCGCAGGTGATCCGCCCCGCGCTCAAGGGGGAGGGACCGAGGGTCGCCATCCTCGATGGCCACTGTACCAACTGCGGACGCTGTATCGACGTCTGTAGTCAACACGTCTTCGCCTTCGGTGGCCGTACCGCCGTCGCCAGCGAAGCGCTAAAAAACCTGAAACGACCGGAGGGGGAATAGCCATGAAGAGGAGAGTGATCTCGGTCCTGATCTGCGTGCTCGCCGGGGGCCTCGTGCTCCCCGTGCTGGGCAAGGCAGAGGTGCAGTCACTGCGCGGTGCCACCCCGATCGAGGGTGGTGCGGTCGAGCCCGAGGTGCAGACCTGGCAGCCCGACCGCGAGCCCATCGACCGCGACTTCGTGCAGCAGCCGCCGCTCATCCCGCACCAGATCGACGGCTATCAGGTCAACCTCAAGTTCAACAAGTGCCTGAGCTGCCACAGCTGGGCCAACTACAAACAGGCCAAGGCGACCAAGATCAGCCAGACCCACTTCAGCGATCGCGATGGCGACGTGCACGCCAATGTCGCCGCACGGCGCTACTTCTGCACCCAGTGCCACGTCCCACAGGTCGACGCCAAACCGCTGGTGGAGAACACCTTCAAGCCGGTCGAAGCGATCACCGCCCACTAAGCCAAGGGGACATGCACATGGCCATCAAGCGATCCGTCATCGCCCTGCTGTTCATCGGCTTTATCGCGGGCATCCTCTTCTGGGGCGGCTTCAACGCCGCCATGGAGATGACCAACAACGAGGCGTTCTGCATCACCTGCCACGAGATGAAGGAGAACGTCTACGCCGAGTACCGCACCACCATCCACTACGCCAACCGCACCGGGGTGCGCGCCACCTGTCCCGACTGCCACGTGCCCAGGGAGTGGACGCACAAGATGGTGCGCAAGATCCAGGCGAGCAACGAGCTGTGGCACAAGATGATGGGTACCATCGACACACGGGAGAAGTTCGAGGCCCACCGCCTGGAGCTGGCGCAGAACGTCTGGCGCACGATGAAGCGCACCGACTCGCGCGAGTGCCGCAACTGCCACGACTTCGGCTCGATGGACTACACCAAGCAGGGGCGCCGTGGCCGCACCCAGCACGAAGAGGGCCTCGCCGCCGGCAAGACCTGCATCGACTGCCACAAAGGCATTGCCCACCAACTGCCCAACATGGGTGAGATGGACCCGAGCGTTATTGTGGGTGAGGGGCAGAAGTAGCCCGCATCTGACTCTAGGCCCACGCACGGAAAGCGGCGGACAGAGTGCCGAGGCAGCGCTTCGGTACCAGCCACTCCCACCTTATGCTCATCGTAGGAGCGTCCCCATGGGCGCGATGCTCGGGCCCACCCCATCGCGGGCATGGCCCGCTCCTACCGTCGAGCCCCCCGTTATCCGCGGCTCCCCGCCGCGGCCTCATTGAAGCTATGTGGCGATCACCCGCGCCAAGGAGCACGTCAGCCGGGTTATCCGCGGCCCCCCGCCGCGGCCTCATTAAGCGCGCGCACGCCGAGGTGTGCACTCCATGGGGTGGCAGGGGGGCTTTGCGGCTCCCATCGAGGGGCATCGGTTTGTGCGGGAAACGCTCAACCCTCGCCGTAGACCGCCTCGACCCAGCTCAACACCTCCTGCATGGGCATCTGTTGGTCCTGCTCGAAGGCGTGCAGCACCTCGCGGGCGCGCAGGGTGATGGCGCCGAGGGCCTGTTCCGGGCTCCAGGGCTGTTGGCGTTCGCGGCCGGAGCGGGAGTCGCCGGTGATGAGCCACCAGCGCCCGTCGCGGTACTCCAGCTCGCGGTAGGCGCTACGCGTGGTAGCGAGGGTCATGCCGCCTTGTCGGCGGATATAGGAGAGGATCTGCTCTTCGACAGTCCCCTTTGTCATTGCAACCATGGGTGGGGGTCCTCCTGTGTAGTGCAGCGCGGGTCTGCGGCCTCGCTCGATGTGACTCTGCGGTCTGGCGATTGGCACGAATCAGACAAGTTGGCGCGAATAGCACGCACGATTGGCGCATCCGATACACATGGCGACGACGATCGGGCGTGTTGGGGCGGGGTTTGGGCTGCTGGGTCCCACCCTGCACAGGAGTCAGCAAAAAGCCCGCCACTTTGTGTTTTGGGTCGCGCTTTGTGGATGGCCGGCGAGGAGGGGACTTAATCCAGGGTCGTGCGGTTGGAATGAGGGCGCCGTTGTCTGGGGCCGGGTAGGGGAGGGAGCTTCGGCGGGCGTGGCGGTGCCTGGTGCCGGGCCTGGCGGGGGTAAAAAAACACGCTATACATCGGGGGATATTGGTCTACACTTTGCCGCCAACTCTCCCCCAGCCGCGCCTGTGCTGGGGTGGGGCTGGACCATAACCATAATTCGACCTCCCCTGCGCCGTGCGGCGCCAAGGGGGGGCACCGCACCACGCAGTCGCTCGCACCCCTAGGATGGCCTCATCGCTCTGGTGGGTGGGGGTTGTACCCGTGTGCCGGTGTGTCGCTCCCGAGACGGCCCACCCTGGCTTGTAAAGGAGCTTGCGTCGCTATGCAGATATCCGCCGTTCAGCGCATCCTCGGGCTGCTGCTGATGGTCTTCAGCACCACTATGCTGCCGCCGATCCTGGTCTCGCTCTGGTATGCGGATGGCGCCACGGACGCCTTTGTCCACGCCTTCGGTCTCACCCTCATCACCGGCCTGGCCTTCTGGTTGCCGGTGGCGCGCACCCGGCGCGAGATGCGTATCCGTGACGGTTTCATGGTGGTGGTGCTGTTTTGGAGTGTGCTCGGGGTGTTCGGGGCACTCCCGTTCGTCGAGGACAGCACCCTGCAGATGGACCTGGCGGATGCGGTGTTCGAGTCCATCTCCGGCCTCACCACCACCGGGGCCACGGTGATCGTCGGCCTCGACCACCTGCCCGAGTCGATCCTCTACTACCGCCAACAGCTCCAGTGGTTCGGTGGCATGGGCATCATCGTGTTGGCGGTGGCGGTGTTGCCGATGCTCGGGGTGGGCGGCATGCAGCTCTACCGTGCCGAGACGCCGGGGCCGATCAAGGACAGCAAGCTCACCCCGCGCATCACCGAGACGGCCAAGGCGCTCTGGTATGTCTACCTGACCCTGACCCTGGCCTGTGCCCTGGGCTACTGGGCCGCCGGTATGAGCCTGTTCGACGCCATCGGCCACAGCTTCGCCACCCTCTCGCTGGGCGGCTTCTCCACCCACGATGCGAGCATGGGCTACTTCGACGACAAGCCCGCCGTCGAGGTGGTGGCCATCGTCTTCATGCTCCTCTCGGGGGTCAACTTCGCCCTCCACTTCAGCGCCTGGCGTCGGCGCAGCGTGGGTAGCTACTTCGAGGATAGTGAGTTCAAGGCCTACCTCTTCCTCTATCTGGCGGTAGGGGGGCTCACCAGTCTGTTGCTCTACGTCTACCACATCTATCCCAACGCCCAGGGTGACCTGCTGGAGGGCTTCTTCCAGGTGGTCTCCATCGGTACCACGGCGGGCTTTACCAGCGCGGCGTTCGACACCTGGCCCACCTTCGTGCCGGTGCTGCTGCTGTTCATGGGCATCCTTGGTGGCTGTGCCGGGAGCACCGGCGGCGGCATCAAGGTGATCCGCCTGGTGCTGCTGCTCAAGCAGGGGCTGCGTGAGGTGGACCGGCTGATCCACCCCAACGCGGTGATCACCATCAAGCTCGGCGGCAAACCGGTGCCCAACCGGGTGGTGGATTCGGTGTGGGGCTTCTTCGCCACCTACGTGGGGGTCTTCACCCTGTTCATGCTCATCCTCATGGCCGATGGGCTCGACCAGGTGACCGCCTTCTCTGCCGTGGCCGCGTGTATCAACAACATCGGCCCGGGACTGGGCCAGGTGGCGGCCAACTTCTCCTCGCTCTCCGACCTGGATCTGTGGATCCTCTCCCTGGCCATGCTCATGGGGCGGTTGGAGATCTTCACCCTGCTGGTGATCCTCTCGCCCGCCTTCTGGCGGCGCTGACACGAGGTGCTCAAGTCATGCATCACCCCAACCCCTGCGCTACAATCGGCGCCCACGCCGTCACCCGCCACCGGGAGGTAGAACAACGATGAAAATCCTCATTCTCGGTGCCGGTCAGGTCGGCTCCTCACTCGCCTCGCACCTGGTCAACGAGGCCAATGACATCACCGTGGTCGACACCAACGACGTCCTGCTGCGCAACCTGCAGGACCGCCTCGACCTGCGCACCGTGCAGGGGCTCGCCTCGCACCCGGACGTGCTGCTGCGCGCCGGGGCCGAGGACGCGGAGATGCTCATCGCCGTGACCAACTCCGACGAGACCAACATGGTCGCCTGTCAGATCGCCTACTCGCTGTTCCACACCCCGACCAAGATCGCCCGTGTGCGCTCCCAGGCCTATCTGCACTACCCGGACCTGTTCAAGCCCGAGGCGCTGCCCATCGACCACATCATCAGCCCCGAGCAGCTGGTGACCGACTACGTCTACCACCTCATCGAGTACCCCGGCGCCCTGCAGGTGCTCGGCTTCGCCGACGACAAGGTGCAGCTGGTGGCGGTGAAGGCCTACTACGGTGGTCCGCTGGTGGGCCACGAGCTGCAGACCCTGCGCCGCCACATGCCCAACGTGGATACCCGTGTGGCGGCCATCTACCGCCGGGGCAAGGCGATCAACCCCGATGGCCACACGGTGGTGGAGGCGGACGACGAGGTCTTCTTCATCGCCGCCAAGAAGGACATCCCCGCGGTGATGGGCGAGCTGCGCCGCAGTGAGAAGCGCGTGCGCCGGGTGATGATCGCCGGTGGCGGCAACATCGGGCGGCGCCTGGCCGCGGCCCTGGAGGGGCGCTACCAGGTGAAGCTCATCGACCACAACCCGCAGCGCACCCGTCTGCTCTCCGAGCAGCTCTCGCGCGCTATCGTGCTGCACGGCGACGCCGCCGACGAGGAGCTGCTGCAGGACGAGAACATCGAGCAGACCGACGTCTTCTGCGCCCTGACCAACGACGACGAGGCCAACATCCTCTCCGCCATGCTGGCCAAGCGCCTCGGCGCGCGCAAGGTGATGGCGCTGATCAACCGTGCCGCCTATGTCGACCTGGTGGAGAGCGGCGAGATCGATATCGCCATCTCGCCGCAGCAGGCCACCATCGGCTCGCTGCTGGCGCATGTGCGCCAGGGCGACGTGGCCATGGTCCACTCCCTGCGCCGCGGCGCCGCCGAGGCGATGGAGACGGTGGCCCACGGCGACCCCGCCACCTCGCGCATCGTCGGTCGCACCATCGAGGAGATCGCCCTGCCCAAGGGGGTCACCATCGGCGCCCTGGTACGCGGTGACGAGGTACTGGTGGCGCACCACGACACCCGCGTGGCGGATGGCGACCACGTCATCCTGTTCCTGGTGGACAAGGGGCGGATCAAGGAAGTCGAACAGCTCTTCTCGGTCGGGTTCCACTTCTTCTAAGTAAACACCATGCAGATCACCGCGATTCAACGCATCCTCGGCCTATTGCTGATGATCTTCAGCACCACCATGCTGCCGCCCATGGCGGTCTCGGTGTGGTACACCGACGGTGCCCTGTTCGCCTTTACCTACGCCTTCGCCGTGACCCTGGTGACCGGCATGATCATCTGGGTGCCGGTGGCCGGGGTGCGTAAGGACCTACGCCTGCGCGACGGCTTCATGGTGGTGGTGCTGTTCTGGACCGTGCTCGGCGCCTTCGGCGCCATCCCCTTCGTGCACGACCACGCCCTGGAGATGGACCTGGCGGACGCGGTGTTCGAGTCCCTCTCCGGCCTCACCACCACCGGTGCCACGGTGATCGTCGGTCTCGACGCCCTGCCGCAGTCGATCCTCTACTACCGCCAGCAGCTCCAGTGGCTCGGCGGCATGGGTATCATCGTGTTGGCGGTGGCCATCCTGCCCATGCTCGGCATCGGTGGCATGCAGCTCTACCGCGCCGAGACCCCCGGCCCGGTGAAGGACAGCAAGCTCACCCCGCGCATCACCGAGACGGCCAAGGCGCTCTGGTACATCTACCTCACCATCACCATCGCCTGTGCCCTGGCCTACTGGGCCGCCGGCATGACCCTGTTCGACGCCATCGGCCACAGCTTCTCCACCGTCGCCATCGGTGGCTTCTCGACCCACGACGCGAGCATGGCCTACTTCGCCGACTACCCTCTGATCGAGATGATCGCCGTAGTCTTCATGCTCGTCTCCGGGGTCAACTTCGCCCTGCACTACACCGCCTGGCGGCGCATGAACCTCGGCATCTACCGCGAAGACAGCGAGTTCAAGGCCTACCTCTTCATCCTCGTGGCGGTCTCCTCCATCACCTGCCTGCTGCTCTGGCTCTACGAATTCTTCCCCGCCGAGCGCGCCCTGCTGCACGGCATCTTCCAGGTGGTCTCCATCGGCACCACCACCGGCTTTACCACCACGCACTACGAGAACTGGCCGACCTTTTTGCCCGTGCTGCTGCTGTTTCTCAGCTTCATCGGCGGCTGTGCCGGCTCCACCGGCGGTGGCATGAAGGTGATCCGCGTGGTGCTGCTGCTCAAGCAGGGGATGCGCGAGGTGCGCCGCCTCATCCACCCCAACGCCGTGATCACCATCAAGGTGGGTGGCAAGCCCCTCTCCAACCGCGTGGTCGATGCCGTGTGGGGCTTCTTCGCCACCTACGTCGGCGTCTTCACCTTCTTTATGCTCATCCTCATGGCCGACGGCCTCGACCAGGTCACCGCCTTCTCCGCCGTCGCCGCCTGCATCAACAACCTCGGCCCCGGTCTCGGCGCGGTCGCCTCCAACTACGCCGAACTCTCCGACCTGGCCAAGTGGGTGCTCTCCCTGGCCATGCTCATGGGGCGCCTGGAGATCTTCACCCTGTTGGTGCTGTTTACGCCCGATTTTTGGCGTAAGTAGCGGTGGACAAGCACCCCGACGCCCTACGCTGGAACGCCCGCTACCAGCAGGCAGACAGCGCCGAGGCCGCCCCCCCGGCGATCCTCGTTGCCCATGCGGCGTTGCTACCCGCAGCGGGCCGTGCACTGGATCTCGCCTGCGGCCTGGGCGGCGCCAGCCTCTGGCTGGCACGGCGCGGCTGGCGGGTCGATGCGCTCGACATCAGTGCCGAGGCGCTCGCCGCCCTCGACCGTCAGGCGCAGGCCGAGGGGCTCGGCGCGTCCATCACCACCCACCTCTGCGACCTCGCCGAGGCGCCACTCGGCGAAGGGTGCTACCACCTCATCGTCGTCTCGCGCTTCCTCCTGCGAGAGCGCAGCGCGGCGCTCGTCGCCGCCCTCGCCCCCGGTGGCCTGCTCTACTACCAGACCTGGGTCGGACCGCCGGGCCGGGGCGGCCCGAGCAACCCCGCCTACCGCCTCGCGCTTGGCGAGCTGCCGGGGCTCTTCCCCGACCTCCAACCCCTGCATTACACCCCCTGTAGCAACCTCGGTGAGGCGTGGCTGGTGGCCAGGGCCTTGGGTACCTAGAGAACCATACACACCACCCTCTTTATGGTGTAACCCACTGTTTTTATGTTGAAGGGTCTCATCGTTCGGTTTGTGTCTACCATCTAGCGCGTGGCTTGGTAAGGGTGCAGACGGGGCTGCAAGCCCCGTCCGGCTAGAGAACGCACACAGGTTCATCCCTGCACCGAGTGCCAACAAGGGCACCTCCACCCCATCGGACGCATCGCCCCCGACTTTGTCGCACGGGCGTTGATAGGCGAAGGCCGACGATGATGCCTGACTGAGAGGCGATACCGATAGCGTGACGCAGGACAGTCGTCAGGCTGGGGCCACCCTCGGCCAGAGGCTGGTCAATGAGCGGTAATGGCGCTAGATTGGGGTCACTGACGACCCTAACTCCCGAGCCCGATGCACCGATAGAGGATGAAGATCGGCTTCCAATGTCCCGTCTGGGGCATCGACCAAGGAAGGCTGAAAATACAATCCCCCTATAGCAGAGCACGTGCCAACCGGATGGGCGGCTTAGTCCAACAGGACTTTATACGCCATGCTGGCGCACAGCGTATAAAGCCTAAATACGTTAGACCAAAAATAATGGATACCGAAGCCGCACAGGAATACATCG